>CAVVEB010000001.1:0-203426 GCA_963747115.1 uncultured delta proteobacterium
CACCGGCATCCTGTGATCCGCGCCCTACACGTTCCCAGCCGGGATCTGTATACCCGGACCGCGAGACTGCGGAATCGTCCCTCAAATCGGCATACGCGATCGAAATTGATGGATCTGAAAAATCTCCGGTTGGGAAGCGGAGCGATGCGTAGGGGCTGGAATCCCAGTCATCGGGGATGTCGACGCGGTACGAGCATCCCCAAGCAGAAGTCGCGACCGCAATCAAGGCACTCGCGAGCAACATGCGTGAAATGGACTTGGCCTCGCAGTATCTTTCAAAAGCAGGATGGCTTTTCATGTGTCGAGTCCTCCAGTTTTATCGACGGGGGAAAGAAGCTGCGCGTGAAAAGTGACTGCTCCAGTGGCTTGAGTTGAACGGGAGGCTCGTACATGGCACTGGCGCCTGCTGCTGAGCTGCCTTCTTATGTGTTGCGGATCGAGGGAGAGAAAATCGCACACGTTCTTGAAGGAAAAGAGGGCTTTGCTCTGGTCCTTGAACAACCAGAACTCCGCTTCGACGAATTCACATCTGCTGTAGAGGGAGGTGTGGGACAGGTTTCTCTGAAAGCGGTCGACCGCTTCGCAAAGAACGGCGGCCATCAGGCGGCGAAGCGGTTCGGTCCGAGCATCGCGGCGCCGTTTTCCGCGAAATGGTCGTGATCGAATCAGTTTGGGTCGATGCATCATAATCGTAGGCGCAAATATCCCGATGGTCGTGCGGTTGGTCAGATTCCACTGCGGAGCTGATATCTAGACTAGCCATTGAATCCTCCTTCACGTCGGAGCCGAAGCTGAAAGGACATTGTCTTGTTGACGATTGGCCAAGACTGGCAGCGTTTTCGGATACACCACCGGTGTGCCGCAGCAACATGAGCGCTGGAATTGTCGAGGCGTCATTCCGACGAAACTTCCGAAAACTGTTGTGAAATGCGCCTGGCTTTGGAATCCAACTTGGAGCGCAATGTCCACGATCTTTGTCTTGCCTTCACGCAAAAGTTCCTTGGAACGATTGATGCGCTCATGGAGGATGAACTGATGTGGGGTCAGATCGGTGCTGTTCTTGAACAACCTGGAAAAGTGTGACTGGCTCATCTCGGCCAGTCCGGACAGTTCGCTAACCTCGAGCGGCTTATCCAGATTCCTTCTGATTCGTTCGACAACGCGCGCCAAGCGAAAAGGAGGGATACCGAACGCATTGTCGGCTGAAATATGTGACGCGCTTATAAAGGCATCAGCCAACTTGCGAGCAGATTCATGGGTGACGGCCTGCGCCTCCAGAACCAAAAAGTTCATGTTGTCGTCCTGCACACCCCGTTCGGCTGAATGAGGTTCGTGGCACAAGGCTGCGCGGACTCGGGGATGCTTGTTAGCGCGGATCGAGGCACCGATGGCGCCCGAGCAAATCAGTACGGCACGCTCGACGCGACCACGGCCGATAGCAGATGCAAGTCGATCGGTAGCTGTGTGATACGTCCCCGGAGCTGGATCGGACGTATAAACATCTTCGATCGTATGGTTTTGGACTCTGAATCTGGCCTTCAGAATTTCCTTGAAATTGATTCCGCTGCTGTCCGAACCGATTCCTATCCGCACGATCTATCCCTCACAGGGTTGCGGTCGTTGCTGTCTCGCACGGTAGAAAACTAAAGAGATTAGGGTTTAGAGTCGTTATCTTGCAGTCCCGTTTTGGTGTAGAAAGGGTTCCTATTCGGTCTATCGGATCGGGGAAGCTGGAGAGGAGAAACCTCTCGCAAGTGCGTGATTATGAAAGAGTTTCCGCCATTCCGGCTCGACACCATAAACGAGTGTCTTTGGCACCATACCGATAAGGGCGCCGACGAGCGCATCCTGCTGACGCCCAAGGCCTTCGCGGTGCTGCGCCATCTGGTGGAGCGCGCCGGACGCCTCGTGACGCACGATGAGCTGCTCGATGCGGTCTGGCCAAATACTCACATCCAGCCGCAGGCCATCAAAAAACTCGTTCTCGATCTCAGAAAATCGCTGGGCGACCGGGCGGAGACGCCTCTTTTTATTGAGACTCTGCATCGGCGTGGATACCGGTTTATCGCTGCTGTGAGCGACGGCGCCGCTGTTCCACCGGCTGTCCCAGCAGAGCCGGCTCGCGGCAAACTGGTCGGAAGAGAACGAGAGCTGAGCGCGTTGGGCAATTGCCTTGGGAGAGCGTTGAGGGGCGAGCGCCAGATTGTGTTCATGACGGGGGAGCCGGGCATCGGTAAAACGGCGCTGGCCGATGCTTTCCAGCGTCAAGCAGCGGTCGAGGCACGGGGCCTTCGGATTGCGCGTGGCCAATGCGTCGAGGGCTACGGCGGCAAAGAAGCCTATTACCCGATGCTTGAAGCGCTGGGTCAGTTATGCCGCGGCACCGGTGGAGACTCGGTCGTCCAAATACTCGCCGCGCAGGCACCAACCTGGCTGGTCCAGTTTCCTGCGTTAGTGAAACCCGAACAGCGCGAGATGCTGCACCGAGAGATTCTAGGATCGACCCGGGAGCGCATGGTGCGTGAGATCGACGACGCGCTGGAGACGATAAGTTCTGAGAATCCGTTGCTGCTGGTGTTCGAGGATTTGCAGTGGGTAGATCTCTCGACGGTCGATCTCATCTCCGCGCTGGCGCGTCGGCGGGCGCCCGCCAAACTGATGCTGATTGCGACCAAGCGACCGGTGGATATGGTGATTCCCGAGCATCCGTTGAGGGCGCTCAAGCAGGACCTGCTGCTGCATGGGCTCTGTCGCGAGATCACTATGGAGCCACTGAGCGAAGCGGAAGTCGCTGAATATCTCGCGGCGGAGTGGTCCGGTAAAGTTCCGGCGGGCCTGGCCAAGTTGATCTATCACCACTCGGAGGGCAACCCCTTGTTCATTGTGGCGATGCTCGACCACATGAGCGAGCAGGGCCTCGTGTTCAAGGAAAGCGGACAATGGAAGCTCCGGGTCCCCCTGGAGCAAGTCGCTCTCGCCGCGCCAGAGAAGTTGCGGCGCATGATCGAAGCGCAGATCAATAACCTTTCCGCCGAACAGCGGCATGCACTGGACGTGGCAAGCGTGGCCGGAATTACCTTCTCGGCAGGCGTCTGCGCGGCGGCCGCGAATGTTGATCCAGGAGACTTCGAAGACCTGTGTGAAGAACTTTCGCGTCGGCATCATATCCTACGTGCGGCGGGTTCGGAGCGATCGACGGATGGACCCTATTCTGCGCGCTACGAATTTGGGCATGCACTCTATCGCGAGGTTCTCTATCGCAGGCTGGCGTCGGGGCGCGCAGCCAAGCTGCACCAGCGGATCGGAGAGGGACTGGAAAGACTCTTCTCGGATCGTTTGAGCGAGGCAGCGCCCGAATTGGCGCATCACTTCGAGCAGGCTTCGGACTGGCGGCGCGCGATCAACTATCTTCGCCTCGCGTCTGAAACCGCCAGACGTCGTTTTGGCAGTCGGGAAGCTATGGCCAGTTTGCAGCGCGCGCTCGAACTATCGAACAAACTTCCGGAGGAGCAGCGTGCGGTCAGCGAGATCGAAATTCTCGAAAAGCTGGGGATGATCTACTCCCTCGAATATGACGCTCGGGCAATCGACAACTATGAAGCGATGGTATCGCGGGCCGCTCACCTCGGCTTGATTGATGTTGAGGCGCGCGCCCTGGTCGGATTGGCATATCCCCTGATGTGGGTCACCTCCGATCGGTGCCTTAAAGTACTGGAACGGGCTCTACTTCTCAGTGATAACCCGAGTGTTAAGACGCTGCGGGCAAGCCTCCGCATGAACTGCTTCTTCTATCGAATTTGGGCAGGCGGATGGAATTCACAGGACGCGGAGGAGTGTCGAATTGCGCTGAATGAAATTCGCGAGGTCGGCGACCCGGTGACCTTCTCCTACCATCTGGCGCAATACAGTTTGATACAGTGGATTTCTTCCGAATACCGCGAGGCTCACCGCAACTTGTCCGGGACTATATCCAAGATGCTCGAGACCGTCGAAGAGAACTATCTAAATCTGAGTCTTGCCGTCTGGGTACATCAGCTTTTCGGCTCCTCCAGCCTTCTCTTTTTGGGAGAGTGGGGAGAAGCCTTACGCGAGTTTAGATCCGGAATCGCAAAGCTGGACAAGAATGGTGAACAGTATCGCGCGAGCGTCTTGAGGCTCTACCTGGCCTGGGCACACCTCCAGGCTATGGACTTTGAGGGCGCGTTGAAGCTCTGTGAATCGTCTTTTTCTCATCCCGAGAATTCTGCGGTGAGCGCGGAGTCCGGTTCGTCAAGCCTGCTTCCAGCGGACGCTCGCATCAGCTTGATCATACGAGGCTCAGCAGAGTCAGGTTTGGGAAATTATGATCTCGCGCTAAAGCATCTGTCCACTGCTCGAAACGCGATGGATCAGCAGATGGTCATTGTGGACTGGTACTGGCGCATGCAGCTCCAGTCGAGTCTTACAGAACTGTGGCTGGCGAAGGGGGATTTGAAGCAGGCTCGAATAGAGGCGGAGAAGTTTCTCGAAGTCAGTCTCGTGACCGCCGAGCGCACCTGGCAGGCGCTGGCTTGGGATGCGAACGCCCGGATCGCGATGGCGCAGCGCGATCTCGAGCGCGCGGACGAATGCGTGAAGAATGCCTTGTCAACGATGGAGGGCTTTGAGGTACCGGTTGCCGCATGGCGAGTCCACGCAACAGCTGCCGACCTTTATCGAGGCATGGAAAAGAGCAAGGAGGCCGTGCATCAACGCGAGCTTAGCCGGGCAACAATTCTAAAGCTGGCCGATTCTTTGCCGGCTGAAGAGCCACTTCTTAAGACATTCCTGTCGGCACCGTTGGTTCGCCAAGTGCTCGGGACCGGCGAACCTCCTAGTGGTGCGCGCTCAAGGACTCCGACTAAACGAGTAAAACTTGTAAGCAAAAGATCATCCCCACCTTGAGCTGAATGACTAATTTCATAGAAATCCGCAATTTTTCGCTTTTTTTCGAAATACACGGACGGTCTGTGGCATCTAGAATAGTACACTGTGCGCCGCACTAGCTGTGTGCGGGTCGAAATTAGAGGACCGTGTAATGGCTTTGAAAAAAGAAGATGAAAGCTATCTTGAGCTGTTTGATGTGGCCAGGAAGGAGAAGGAGCAAAGGCGCCCTTGGGGGATATCAGATGCGTCCCGCAAACGGGAGAGCGCATTTTCATCCCGCTTGATGGCATGCGAGATTGGGATTCCTATACCGTCGTCGCGGTCGATACTTCTTTGGCTATAATGAATCTACGGGTGAGCCGTCCCGATCAATATCGGGAGGAATCGGCCAGATCACTCTGTACGTGGAAGCATCCAAATAAAAGTAACACGGTTCGAGAAAAAGAGCGGTGAGTTGGGAATCATGGCTGACGAAAAGGATCGGCTAGGCGACAAGCTTCACCACGCGGAGCGGGCTCGCGAGGATCAGTGGGCTCGTCAGCGTGATGAAGAGATAATTGAGCGGCTCCGGCGAAAGTACGTCAAACCGATTCATTGTCCGCAGTGTGACAAGAATCTCGACGCAAGGGTGGCGATCGGAGTGGGCGGTATGGCTTGCCCTTTTCACCACGGTGCATGGTGCGATGCCGAAGCTCTGATGCAAATCGTCGCACGCCTCGAGAACGCGGCGGCGATTCACCATGAGTCCCTCGGCGAAAAGGCTTTTATCCGAGTTAGTGAACTCGTCGAAGATCTACGTCACAAGCATCCGAAGGAAATCGACTGTCCCGATTGCGGCACCAGACTTGACGCCGAAGCTGCAATCTCGCCTGGCGCGGCGGGATTGGCGGGGATGGCCTGCCCAAACCACCACGGCGCGTGGATCGATGAGAGCATGCTTGCGGAAATTCGTAGACGACTGGATATCGCCGCTGGCGTCAAGAGCAAGTGACGAGGCAACAGGCCCTCCTCAGTCTGCGCGCAGCAGAACTACAACCGATCTGGCTTTGACCTCATAGCCCAATGAGGTGACAGACTTTTCCTGTCCGACTTCAAAAAAATCGGACGGGCTCGACATGCCTGTATCTGCTACACAGTTCCAGTTGCCGGCCTTTCCCTCTTGTATTTTGAAATTGAGATCCTGCCAGTATGCGTTTATCATCACGTAAATGTCTCGCTCCTGTTGCGAACCACCATGCAAACAGAACGCGAGGCTATGCGACAGATAGCCAAGATCAACCTGACCGTTCACACCGTACCAGTTGACGTCTTCACGCCAGAATCGGCTGCGAGCCAAGGATGGGTGCGCTTTGCGAAAAGCGATCATTCCTTTGAAGAAGCGGAACATGTCGCTGTTCTTTTGCAGCAAGTCCCAGTCGAGCCAGGTCGTCTCGTTATCCTGGTTCCAGGGATTGTTGTTGCCGCGCTGCGTATTCATGAACTCGTCGCCGGCACAGAACATCGGGGTTCCGTTCGAGACCATTAAAATCGTAAAGAAATTTTTGATTTGCTGCTTTCGCAATCGCATCACTTCCGCTGGCACATTCTCATCGCCCTCCCATCCGCAGTTCCAGCTCAGATTGTTGTCGGTCCCATCAGTATTGTCCTGGCCATTAGCCAAATTGTGCTTGTCGTTGTACGCGACGAGATCATAGAGACAAAGGCCGTCGTGCGAAGTGACGTAGTTGATGCTTTGAGCAGGATGGTAGGCGTCATCGAGATCATCCGGAAACAAATCGCTGCTGCCGTACAGCCGGGTCATGAGATCTCCGACCTTCCCGGCGTCGCTTTTGACGAACGAGCGAATATCATCGCGAAATCTTCCATTCCACTGGCTCCATGTTTGGCCGGGGAAGCTGCGACCTAATTCGTAACTGGCCGGATCCCATGCCTCGGCGATCAGGCGGACGTCAGCATATTCTGCGCCGCCCGTTATCTCGGAAATCAATGGAGGGTCTTTCAGGTTGATCGAGCCGTCGACATTACGGCTGAAGATGGACGCAAGATCGAATCTGAAACCGTCGACATGCATCTCAAGTATCCAGAAACGGAGACTGTCGATTATCATCTTGCGCACCGTCGGATGGGCGGCTCGCAAGACATTGCCTGTCCCGGTATCGTTCCGATAGTGCGTCATGCTCTCGTCGAGAAGGTAGTAGGTGCTATTGCAAATGCCCCGATAGCTATAAGTAGGCCCGTCAGCGCCTGCTTCGGTGGTATGGTTGTAGACCACGTCTAGAATTACTTCGATCCCGGCACGATGGAGTTCTTTCACCATCGCCTTGAAGTCGGCTGCAGCTTCCGCGACGGGTAAATTCGCCGCGTAACCCTGATGCGGAGAGAAAAAGTTCAGCGGCATGTATCCCCAGTAATTGCCTTCGTCCGGGTCGTACTGAAATACGGGCATCAACTCGAGCGCGGTAACTCCAAGCTCTTTGAGATAGGGAATTTTCTCAACAACTCCTGCAAATGTTCCCCGCTTGTTCGGGGACACTCCGGAATTGTCTCTGTTGGTAAAACCCCTGACGTGCATTTCATAGATGATGGTGTCTGACGTGTGGCGGGAGTTGGATTCTCCGCCCCAGTCAAACGGGTTGGATTCGCCGCCCCAGTCAAACGCTGGAATGTTGACTGGAAGCGCGCCAACAGGCGTTCTTCCGGCATTCGATCCGCGTCCGATCGAAGCACTACGCCGAAAATCCGGTGGAAAGAAGAGCGACCTTGCGTAAGGATCGAGAAGGACTTTGTCCGGATCGAAAAAGTGGACCTCCCCCAGTGCGCCGCTCGGACCTTCGACCGAGTACGCGTAGTAAGAGGCATCGGCGACCTCGTCCGCTTTGAGTCGGCAATGCCAGATTCGTCCTGATTTGTGAGTCAAATAATTGAGCGAGACACGAAGAACCGGGTTAACCAAATCGCGCGCCGTGTACAGCAAGAGTGTCACGCCGGTAGCATGCCTGGAGTACAGCGAGAAGTTGTAGCTCTTTTCCTCTTTGAGCCACGTAGCGCCAAGAGGCTGTGGCGAACCCTCGGTTTGCGACCAGTTAACCATGGAGTGATCTACCGCGCCTAGAAGATAAGTTCGTAGGTATGACGGGCTATCATCAGGTCCTCATTCGTTGGAATTACGCGAACGAGACAGCGGCTGTTATCGCTGCTAATCGTGTCGGCGTTGGCCTGATTTCGTTCGCGTTCGAGGTTGATGCCGAGGTGCTCCAAGCCATTACACGTCTCCCATCGCACAGGAGCGGCTCGTTCGCCAATGCCGCCCGTGAAAACCAGAAGATCGAGTCCGCCCAGCGCGGCGGTGAACGCGCCGATCTGCTTTCGGAGCTGATAGCAAAACATCTGCACCGCCAGCGCAGCATCTGGTGCGGTGTCTCTTCGTTCGAGCAGTATCTTCATATCGGAGATGCCTGATACGCCGAGCAATCCGGATTTATGGTTCACAAGATCGGCGAGTTTGTGTGCGTCGAAATGCTTCTGGTTTAGCAGGTAGAGAATGATTCCGGGGTCCAGATCTCCGCTCCGCGTTCCCATCATGAAGCCCCCGGCCGGAGTGAATCCCATCGTGGTGTCCAGCGGGTTTCCGTCTTTCACCGCCGCCATGCTCGCGCCGTTACCAAGATGAGCGATAATTAGGCGGGAGGGCAGATCAGCGCCCAAAGTCCGCACGATGTATTCGTAGGAAATTCCGTGAAACCCGTAGCGGCGAATGCCTTCGTCCCAGAGCGCACGCGGCAATGCGAAGCGCTGCGCAACTTCCGGCATCGAGCGGTGAAAAGCAGTGTCGAAGCAGGCGACCTGCGGCAGGCTCGGGAAGTTCGAAGTGACCGCCTCAATGCCGGCAATCTCGTCAGGCAGATGCAGCGGCGCAAAAGGGATCAAACTACCCAGCTCATTGAAGAGCGTATCAGTAATTCGTTCCGGAGCCGCGTGGTGCGGGCCGCCGTGTACCAGTCGATGACCGACTGCGTCGGGATGCGGGAGCCGCAACCGCTTCAACTCGACTGCAAGCGCGTACAGCGGTGTTGACGCAGAAGAAATTTCGCTGCCCGTTTTCTCGACTTTCTCGTGCGCGCTGTGAATCCAAAGGCGAGTGATTTGCCCATCGTTGAGCTCGGCCGCACCTTGCGCGAGCAGGAGTTCTTCCCCATGACCGATTCGGTAGAGTGCGAATTTGAGCGAAGAGGATCCGCTGTTCAGGCATAGTACGACGCGAGAAGTCATCAGACTCTCGCCTCCGGCGATTGGGCGCGTCCTTTTTCAAAGACGTCGACGAACTCGCGATACCGCCGTGCAACTTCGTGCAACAGCAGCTTCGCGCGTGGTTCTCTTCTCGCGCCATCCGACGAGGGGTTGCCAGAAGTCGGTGCGACCGACAGCGAATCCGATGAAGCCCGGCACAGCAGCCGCAGTTGTCAGCCACTCGCGCACTTTCTTGTCGTCCTCCCCGCGACCCAGAACGATGCAACCGACTTTGTCGCGACCGCCGTAGCGAGCTGCCGCCACTATCCGCTCACAGTCTTCCCTGCGATCAAGGCCTTCAATTTTCCAAACGTCTGGTTCGATGTGCGCGTCCTGTAGCTCTTCGATTGTGTGGACCATAAGTTGAGGACGAATCTCCAGGTCGTATGCCTTTTTGTCTCCTTTGACCTTTTCTAGTTGTGCCTTCTCCGGCGGAACCAGGAGCTCAAACATGAAAAGACTTCGGTTTGCATTATGCAGATAGTAGGACAACCGCTTGAGACGGTCCGTTTGTCTCCGGTTCAGAGCTTGGTTGCCTTCCGGGTTGTATCGCACCAGCACTTTGCAGAATGTCGGCTCGAAAGGCCTCGATATGGCTGTGGAAGGTCTTCGCCGTACTCGAAATCGAACTCATCCTGTCCGCTCTTCTCAACCGGGCACGCGATCGTAAAGCCGTCCGCTTTTGCATCGCGCAGGATGGCCGCCCCGAATTGCTCATCGACCAGGATAGCTGCGTTCTGCTTCGGCACGCCGGCGGCGACTGCCGCCTTAAAGCCGTCATAGATGACCCGTTTTGCCTCGGCGATCTGCGCCGTCTGTTCGGCGGTCAGCGCGCCGTTCCATCCGAACATACCTGTCTCGAACGATCCTCGATGATCGAAAGGCAGGACATATAGTAGGCCGATCATATCCGACGCATCATTGCATGTTCTCGTTAAATCTTTGGTCGATAAAGTCAGGCGATTAGTTCGTGCGGATTACTTTAGCGCTTTGCTCTTGGCTTCGATTGCGGTCAGGAGGTCCTGCCACGAATCATCAAAAGACTTGGCACCTTCCGTCTGCAGATCGGCGCCAAGCTTTGCCACGTCGATTCCGACCCGGCCGAACTCTGCCAGCACTTGTTCACAGTCGGCGCCGTCGCGTGGAATGACGCCGGCTACCTGACCGTGCTGGCCGAACGCGAGCAAGGTTTCCTCAGGCATCGTGTTAACTGTGTTGGGCGCGGCTAGCGCGCCTATATAAAGGACATCGGAGGCCTTGGGATCCTTGGTGCCCGTGCTGGCGAAGAGCAGCCGTTGGGCGCGCGCACCAGAGTTCGCAAGGCGCTGCCAACGATCCGACTCGAGTACGTCGCGGTATGCCTTGTAAGTCTGCTGGCCGATCGCGATTCCCAGTTTGTCGCGATCGCGGTCGGGCACTTTATCCATCGTGGCTTTGTCCCAGCGGCTGATGAAAAGCGACGCTACCGAACGGACGTCGGGGCTCAGACCGGCAGAGATGCGCCGCTCCAGTCCGCGCATATAAGCCTCGGCAGCGGCCACGTAATGATCACGCGAGAAGAGCAGAGTCACGTTCACCGGCACGCCCGAAAAGATCGCTTCTTCGATCGCAGGCGCTCCTTCCTTGGTGCCGGGAATTTTGATGAACAGGTTGCGCCGGTTAGCCTTCTTGTGAAGTGCTTTGGCCTGCGCCACCGTATTCTTTGTGTCGTACGCGAGGAGCGGCGAGACTTCCAGCGATACGAAGCCGTCGACGCCGGCGGTGCGTTCGTGAATTGGAACGAACAGATCGGCGGCACGCGTCAAGTCCTGCACCGCCAACTCGAAGAACAATGCTTCACCGGAGAGGCCGGTACCCATGAGCCGGCGAATTTCAGAATCGTACGATTTGCTATGAGTGATAGCGTGGTCGAAGATCGTCGGATTGGAGGTCAACCCCGTGACCGAAAGATCGTCGATGTAGCGCTTGAGGGTGCCGCTATCGAGCAGCTCGCGCGTGATGTTATCGAGCCAGATGCTTTGCCCAAGATTGTGGAGCGATTGAGTAGCCTTCATGATCTAATATCTAACCTCCAGAGCGTTGTTCACGATCTCCTGGGCTTCGCGAAGTATGGCGTCCAGGTGCGCTGCGGTCCTTGAAACTTTCCGCGTAAATCTTGTAGATGCTCTCCGTTCCAGATGGGCGCGCAGCGAACCAGCCGCTATCGGCAATTACTTTCAGGCCGCCGATCGGCGCGTTGTTTCCAGGAGCTTTGGTCAGCTTTGCGGTTATCGGTTCGCCCGCGAGCGTCGATGCAGTGACCGCTTCAGGAGAGAGGTTTTCCAGTCTTTCTTTCTGTTCCGCTGTCGCGGGCGCGTCCACGCGCTCGTAGTATGCGTTGCCAAATTCCTCAGTGAGTTTCCGGTAGTGCTCACCCGGATCGCTGCCGGTGCGAGCTGTTATCTCTGCGGCCAGAAGGTTCGGAACAATTCCGTCTTTGTCGGTCGTCCATACGGTGCCGTCGCGCCGCAGAAATGTCGCACCCGAGCTCTCCTCGCCGCAAAAGCCAACGGTGCCATCAATAAGCCCCTCGACGAACCACTTGAAGCCCACCGGTACTTCGATCAATCGACGGTTCAAGCGCGACGCCACTCGATCGATCATGCTGCTGCTGACCACGGTCTTGCCGACGGCGACCGTCTGCGACCACTGCGGGCGGTTCGCGAAAAGGTATGAAATCGCAACAGAGAGATAATGGTTTGGATCGAGCAATCCTTGACTGTGGCTGACGATTCCGTGGCGATCGGCATCGGTATCGCTTGCAAACGCAACGTCGAATCGGTCTTTCAAGCCGACCATGCGCGCCATCGCGTACGGCGATGAAGGGTCCATTCGGATTTGGCCGTCCCAGTCGACCGTCATGAACCGGAACGTCGGATCGACGGTGTGATTGACGACCTTGAGGTTCAACCCGTAGCGATCGCCGATAGCATCCCAATAGCCCACGCTGGCGCCGCCCAATGGATCGACGCCGATACGAACGTTGCTCTCCTTGATTGCCTGCAAGTCGATCACCGTTTGGAGATCGTTCACATAGAAGTCCATGTACTCATGCTTATGAGTCGTCGAAGCCGTGCGCGCTCGCTCGAGCGGCATCCTCGCAATTCCGCGGAGACCGTCCGCAATCAGAGCGTTGGCACGCTCCTGGATCCATTGGGTTACGTGAGTGTCCGCGGGTCCTCCATGTGGAGGATCGTATTTGAAGCCGCCGAATCGAGGCGGATTGTGCGATGGAGTGATGACGATACCGTCGGCGAGGCCACGCTTGCGGCCTCGGTTGTAGCTGAGGATCGCATGCGAGATTACCGGGGTGGGGGTGTAACTATTGGCCGCGTCGACCATCACGTCGACGCCGTTGCCCGCCAGCACTTCCAATGCACTTCTAAAAGCCGGTTCCGAGAGCGCGTGCGTATCGAAACCGATGTAAAGCGGACCGTCGATGCTCTGCTGTTTGCGGTAAAGACAGATCGCCTGGGTTATCGCGAGGATATGCGCTTCGTTGAACGAGTTGTCGAGCGAGCAGCCTCGATGCCCGGAGGTTCCGAACGCGACGCGCTGCGCGGGGACGGATGGATCTGGTTGCCCGGCGTAGTAGGCAGACACCAACTTGGTAAACATTGATGAGAATCGAAGGGTCAGCGGGCTTACCTGCAAGTGGGCTCACTTCCATTGTTTGCTCTCCGAAGAACTTGCAATCAACGCTAACCGACGCGGCAAGGCTTGGCGTTCCAGATCTCTCCCGCATACTGGGCGATGGTGCGGTCGCTCGAAAACTTTCCAGAGCCGGCCACATTCAGGATGGCCTTACGCGTCCATTCTTCGGAGTTTCGCGTATAGTTCGACGAGCCTGCGGTCGGCATCCAGATAGGATGTGAGATCCGCCAGATGCATGTAGTAATCACCATGCGTCAGAAGCGTGTCGCGCAGCGGCTCGAAGATGCCGGGCTCGTGGCGGCTGAAGTGGTTGGAAAAAATCAGGTCGAGCGCCGCTCGCGTCTCAGGCTCGTGCTCATAGTGCCAGTGCGGGTTGTACCAGCCGCGGCTATCCGCGACCTGCTGCGCGGTCAAACCGAACAGGAAGAAATTTTCCTCGCCCGCCTCCTGTGCCATCTCGATGGTTGCGCCATCGCGCGTGCCGATCGTCAACGCCCCGTTCATCATGAACTTCATGTTGCTCGTGCCGCTCGCCTCATAGCCCGCGGTAGAAATCTGATTGGACACATCGCTGGCGGGAATCAGGTGCTCCGCGAGTGTTACGTCGTACTCGGGAATGAACAGGACCTTGAGCTGGCCGCGCATCGCGGGATCGCCATCGATCGTACTCGGCCAGATTGTTGATGAACTTTATGATGAGCTTGGCGAGATGGTAGGCAGGCGCCGCCTTACCCGAGAACAGGAACGTTCGCGGAGTCATCTCAAGGTTGGGGTTCTCCCGCACGCGATTGTAGAGAACGACGATCCGCAGCGCGTTGAGCAGTTGCCGCTTGTATTCGTGGATGCGCTTGATCTGGCAATCAAAAATTGTGTCCGGATCTACCGTTTCTCCGGTCTTCGATTTGAGCCAGTTGGCAAACCGCGCTTTCGTCTCGCGAGTGGCCTTGCGAAAGTTGTCGCGAAAGCTTTTGTCATCGGCAAGCGGCTTCAGCTTGCTCAGTTGGCTGAGATCGGTGATCCAGCCCTCACCGATCGCGTCGCTGATTGTGCGAGCGAGTGTCGGATTGGCCAGGAGCAACCAGCGCCGTGGCGTGACGCCGTTGGTCTTGTTGTTGAAGCGCTCGGGAAACATCTCGGCAAGATCTTTAACCGTGGTCGTGCGCAGCAACTCAGAGTGAATCGCGGCCACGCCGTTGGTACTGTGCGATCCGACGATGGCCAGGTTGGCCATGCGCACGTGTTTGGTCGGGCCTTCTTCAATCAGACTTACGCGCGCCAAGCGCCCCTCGTCGCCTGGGAACCGGTTGCGAACGTCGTCGAGCAACCGGCGATTGATTTCAAAGATGATCTCGAGGTGACGCGGTACCAGCATCTCGAACCACTGGACCGGCCATTTCTCGAGTGCTTCGGGCAACAAGGTATGATTGGTATACGCCAGCGTTCTTCGCGTCAGATCCCAGGCTTCGTCCCATCCGAGCTTTGCCTCGTCGAGCAGAATCCGCATCAACTCCGGCACCGCCATCGTCGGATGCGTGTCGTTGAGCTGGATCGCGACTTTGTCGGGAAGAGTGCTCCAATCGGTGTTGCTACGTCGAAATCGTCGTATGATATCGGCAAGCGAACAGGCGACGAGAAAATATTCCTGCACGAACCGCAGCCCCTGCCCCAAGCTTGTCGAATCGTCTGGATACAGAACTCTCGTCAGCGTTTCGGCGGCCAGCTTTTCCGCGAGCGCGCCGACGAAATCGCCGTGGCTGAATTCCTGGAAGTCAAAGTAATCCGGCGCAGCGGCGGCCCAGAGTCGAAGTGAGTTGATGGTTCGGCCGCCATATCCGACTATCGGGAGATCGCGCGGGATGCCGAACAGTCTGGCTGGCTTTCCGACTTCAGCGCGTAAGCTTCCGCCGGTCATCTCGAAAGAGCAGTTCACCTTCACTTCGACGCTTTCCTGAGGCCGCATGATCTGCCAGGGATCTTGGCGGCGCAGCCAATGGTCCGGCCGCTCTTCTTGCCAGCCATCCTTGATGGACTGCTTGAACATTCCGTATTCGTAACGCAGCCCGTAACCTGTCGCCGGAAGTTGCATCGTCGCCATCGAATCCAGGAAGCAGGCCGCCAAACGCCCGAGCCCGCCATTACCCAGACCAGGGTCGGGTTCCTGCTCGAGCAGACCCAGCCAGTCGAGGTTCTTCTCCTTGATAAGTTGCGCCGCGATAGGATCGAGCATGAGATTGGTGATGTTGTTCGCAAGCGAGCGACCCAGCAGAAACTCTATCGAGAGATAGTAAACGCGTTTAGGATTCTCGCGCTCGTAGGTTTGCTCGGTACGTATCCATCGCTGAGAAAGGACGTCCCGCACCGATCGGGCGACGGCTTCATACCGCTCGCGCAAGGTGACATCGCTGGCATCGACAACGTTGTCGAACAGCAGATGGCGCTCGTAAAAGGCTTCGTCGGTGCCACTGAATTTAATCGGGCCGCATCCGTATTGCGCGATTAGTTTCGAAATAAGATCGGAGGTTGCCGTCTTGGGAGATACTGCCATTGTTTTTTCCTGCTATCGATCAAGAGCGCTCACGTGATTTGTGTCGTTCCATAGTTGAATTACCGGCTGGGACAAGTTGTGTTCGTAGCCAAGCGCGCTCAAGCTCGCAGTGCTCAGCAGGAAGTACTTGCCGCCGGCAGGTTCCAGCCCCAGCCAACGCGCGGTGAGTACTCGCAGTATGTGTCCGCTCGAGAAAATCAGAACGTTGCCCTGAATCTCGCGAGTTCGCTTCACCACTCTGTCAGCGCGCGCTCCGACCTGCTGCGGTGACTCGCCCCCAGGACAGCCGTCGCGAAACAGTTGCCAGTCCGGGCGCTCTGCATGGATTTCTTCTGTGCGACGGCCTTCGTATTCGCCGTAATTCCATTCGAGCAGGTCCCGATCGATTTCGGCTTGGGCGCCAAAGCCCGCTAGCTCGCAAGTCCTCATCGCGCGCTGCAACGGACTGGTGAACACCTTGCTGAAACTCAGTCCTTTTAAACGTTCGCCAAGCCGCCGTGCGTTGCGCTCGCCGCGATCGGTCAACGGCAGATCGGTAAGTCCGGTGTGCTGGCCCGAGAGACTCCACGCAGTCTCGCCGTGCCTTGCGAGGTAGACGACCGGTAGCGGTTCACTCATGACTTCCATTTCCCTCGATCGTCAGAACGGCCACTGCCAATTCGTGATGTCCTGCGGATCGATACCAAACTCGTGGGCGTGGCTCTTGGCGTCTATCTGATGGTTGAGCAGCGCCTCGCGCACGCCGGCTCCCTTGACCTGGAAGCGAGGCATTCGGTCGATCGCGTCAATTGCGAGGCTGAAGCGATCCGTTTGGTTCTGGATAGCCAATTCCAGCGGCGTGTTGATGTTCCCCTTTTCCTTGTAGCCACGCACGTGGATGTTGTGCTGGCATGCCCGACGATATGTGAGCCGGTGAATCAGCCATGGATAGGAATGGAAGTTGAAGATGACCGGCTTGTCCGGTGTGAAGATAGCCTCGAACTCTCTATCCGTCAGGCCGTGAGGATGTTCCGTGCTGGGAACCAGCCGGAAGAGATCGACCACATTTACGAATCGCACTTTCACGTCGGGTAAGTGCTGCCGAAGCAGAGCGGTGGCGGCCAACGACTCCATTGTCGGGCAATCGCCGCAACTCGCCATGACCACATCGGGCTCCGCGCCCTGGTCGTTGCTGGCCCAATTCCAGATGCCGACGCCTTTCGTGCAGTGCTCGATTGCCGCTTCCATGTCCAGGTACTGCAGATGTACTTGCTTGTCCGCAACGATAACGTTCACGTAGTTGACGCTTTGCAGGCAGTGATCAGCGACCGACAGCAGGCAGTTAGCGTCGGGCGGCAGGTAGATGCGGACGATACTGGGGCTCTTGTTGGCGACCACATCGAGAAAGCCGGGATCCTGATGCGTGAAGCCGTTGTGATCCTGCCGCCAGACTAGCGCGGTGATCAGCAGGTTCAGTGACGACACCTTGGCCCGCCACGGCAGTTCGTTACATTTTTCCAGCCACTTGGCGTGCTGGTTAAACATCGAGTCGATGACGTGTATGAACGGCTCATAGCTGTTCAGTAAGCCGTGCCGGCCGCTCAGAATGTAACCCTCCAGCCATCCTTCGACGGTATGCTCGCTGAGTATCTCCATTACGCGGCCATTTGGAGCAAGCTCACCACCGTCAGCGTCCTCAGGGAAGTACTCTCCGAGCCAGACCTTCTTGGCGACTTCATAAATCGCTTCGAGTCGGTTGGATTGCGTTTCATCCGGCCCGAAGACGCGGAAGCGGTCCATGTTCCGCCGCATCACTTCCCGCAGGAAATTGCCGAGTGTCGGGACGTTCCCGGCCAAAGTTGCGCCGGGTTTTTTGACTTCGACCGCTGAGCTCCGAAAATCGGGCAGCTCCAGGGGCTTGCGAACAAGACCGCCATTAGCGATCGGGTTTGCGCTCATCCGCCGATTTCCCTTGGGAGCCAAAGCCTTCAACTCGGGGATCAAGCGGCCTTCACTATCGAATAGCTCTTCGGGCTTGTAACTACGCATCCAGCTTTCAAGGACTTTCAGATGCTTTGGATTCGTAGCGATGTCAGTAATCGGGATCTGGTGCGCCCGCCAGAATCCTTCCAGGTAGTGATCATCGACTTGCCGCGGCGCGGTCCATCCCTTGGGGCTGCGCAAGACGATCATCGGCCATCGCGGGCGTATCGCTTTCCCGGTCCGCCGTGCCTCATCCTGGATTTTGCGGATCTCGAGTACGCAGTGCTCCATAGTCGCAGCCATCGCCTGGTGCATGCTCTGCGGATCGCTGCCTTCGACGAAGTAAGGCGTGTACCCGTATCCAACGAACAGAGCCTCTAGTTCCTCGTGGCTGATGCGCGCCAAAACGGTGGGGTTGTTGATCTTGTAGCCGTTCAAGTGCAGGACCGGCAGCACGGCGCCATCAGTGATTGGATTGAGGAACTTGTTGCTATGCCAGCTTGTCGCGAGCGGGCCGGTCTCGGACTCGCCGTCACCCACCATCACGAGCGTGATCAGGTCTGGATGATCGTAAACCGTCCCGTAGGCGTGCGAGATGCTGTAGCCGAGTTCCCCGCCCTCGTGGATACTGCCAGGGGTTTCGGGAGTTGCGTGGCTGCCGATCCCGCCCGGGAAGCTGAACTGCTTGAAGAAGCGCTGCATGCCGGCAAGATCTTCACTCTTGTCCGGGTAGATTTCGGAGTACGTTCCTTCAAGGTACGCATTCGACAAGACGGCCGGCGCGCCGTGCCCAGGACCCGAGATGAAGATCGCATTCAGGTCATACTTCTTTATCAGCCTGTTAAAGTGAATGTAGGTGAAGCTCTGGCCGGCGTCCGAGCCCCAGTGACCCAGCAGGCGCGGCTTGGTCTGCTCGATTTTCAGTGGCTCGCGCAGCAAAGGATTTTCCTTCAGATAAAGCATCCCCAGACTCAGGTACAGGGTCGCGCGCCAATATGCGTCGATCTTGCGCAATTCGTCAGAACTGAGCGGCGCTCCCTTAACCGTCGAGCGAGCCGTACCGTACGCAGAGATCTTTTCGTCGGTCGTGAACTGCCTCAGACGTTTTCGATAGTGTGTTCATGGTGTCGAATTCCCCTCTGATTATCTTCGATGGTTTCTATCGTTGTGGATTAACGCGGTCTCACTTGGCATGATGACGAATCTAAGGTGATTCGGATTTGGAGTCGTTACCTTGAAGTCTTGTTTTGGTGTAAAAAGAGTTCCTATTCGGTCTGCGGGGTCGAGGAAGTTCGAGAGTAAAGACGATTACGACGCAAACTGGTGCGTGACCGCCAGATTGTGTGACTAGACTAGTGAAGCCGGTTGGAAGTCGCTGTCAGTTCCCTAAGGCGTTGAAGAGCTGGCTCGGACAACATGTCTTCCGTGCAACGCCAGCGCCAGTTGCCTTCTACGCGACCGGGCAAGTTCATTCGGGCCTCTGTCCCGAGGTTCAGCACATCCTGGAGCGGAGCCATAGCCAGTGCCGCCACGGACGACCATGCCAGGCGGATCAATTCCCAAGCGATTTCACGGCTTTCACCGGGCCTGCGCTTTAGATACTTCCAAACATTCTCCCGTTGGTTCTGCGGCAAAGCCTCGAACCAGCCGCGCGTCGTATCGTTGTCATGGGTTCCGGTGTAGACAACAGTGTTTGAACTGTAGTTCTCGGGAAGATATGGATTGTCTGAATGGCCGTCGAAGGCGAACTGGAGAACCTTTGTGCCGGGCAGACGGAACTGATCTCGAAGCACGCGAACGTCCGGTGTGATCAGCCCCAAGTCCTCCGCGATAAATGGTAGACCGCCTAGTTCTCTTTGCACAGTGCTGAAAAACTCCGCACCCGGACCCGGCACCCAATGCCCAGCTTGGGCTGTCGATGCATCGGCCGGGATATGCCAGGCCGCCGCGAAAGCACGGAAATGATCCAGGCGGATCACATCCACGTGAGCGAGCAGAGCCCGCAAGCGGTCAACGCACCAACCGTAGCCGGTTCCCCGAAGGGCACCCCAATCATAAACCGGGTTCCCCCAGCGCTGTCCCTCCGCACTGAAATAGTCGGGAGGCACGCCTGCGACGAAGCTTGGTCTGCGCCGTTCATCCAGGATGAAAAGCTCCGGGTCGGTCCACACGTCGCTCGAATCGGGAGAAACGAAAAAAGGCAAGTCCCCAATCAACCGGACGCCTTTGGCGTGCGCATATTGCTTGAGTTGATCCGCTTGGCGGAATAACAGGAATTGCGCAAAGCAAACCTTGTCAATCTCGCGCGCCAGTTCTCGACGGGCTTGAGCCAGGGCTGACGGTCTGCGCTCGACCAACTCAATCGGCCAATCAAGGTAATAGGCGCCGTTGTACTTCACCTTTAGCGCCCGGAACAAGGCGTAGTCGCTTAGCCATCGAGCATGGTCATGACAGAAATTCTCGTAGGCCGTTCCCAGGTCCCGTCGCACCCCAGCTACTGAAACTGAACCAGGCGATATCGAGCAGCCGATGTTTGAACGCTGATGACAGCATCGTAGTCGACTGCGTGTGCCGGAAATGACCGACCTTCGCAGTCGCTCTTCCGTAGTAGTCCGTCTTCTATCAAGCGGGCCGGACTTATCAGAAGCCAGTTGCCGGCGAAGGAAGATAGAGATTGGTATGGAGAGTTGGCATATCCAGTAGGACCTCCGGGGAGTGCTTGCCACCACGTCTGGCCCGCTTCGCAAAGGCGGTCAATCCACGCGAAGGCGGTGGGACCCAAATCCCCAATGCCGTATGGCGAGGGCAGAGAAGTGACGTGCAGGAGCACGCCGCATGCACGATAATCCGGCGGGAAGGGAGGAAGATTTGCGGTTTGGATATCAGCGCTCATAATAAGGAATTCAAGGACTCAGGACACTAAAGCCTTGGGGTGCACCCCAGCCGAGGCAAATCGTTGTAGACCTTTGCGGTTGCCGCGACCATCTCGGGCCATCCGAACCGATCTGCGAGCAGTTGGGGCAAATCACTCGCCTTGCGATTCTCGAACTTTGGTTGCGAGAACCCCATGAATCGCGTGTACGCGATATACTCGCGAGGAGGAAGTAATGGCAGGACGTTAAGCGCCGTGATTGCGCCAGTGAGGGCGATCACAGCGGTGTAGGCCGGCCACAGCCACCTGCGTCCGGGTTGTGACGTCCACTTTTCGATCGCTACTGCTCCTGCGGCCAACAGCATCGGATAAGACGCTGCCAGGTAGTAGAATCGTCCGCCGGTGATCAGCAGTAGCAGCAGCGATACCAGGTACGCATAGCCGAGCGCGCGGTACGGCCTGACGGCCTCGATGAACAGAAACGCGTACAAGCCGCACAGCCATATCGGCGCCGCCAGCGGTTGCATCCTCAAAATTTGCAAGCCGATGAACCCGATCGGACCGATCGCGACGTTGCGCCCGCTGCGCTTGATATTCGCCAGCATCTCGAGATGCGGAAAATGATGCTGAATCTGCCAGACGAGATTCGGCAGGAATATGGCAAATGCCACCAGGCCGCCGAGGATAAACCATCGGTTCGCCATCAGGCGGCGCTCCGGTGTCAGCATCAGGCCGGCTACCAGCGCGAAGCCGAACAAGAGCATCGTGTCCTTGTTTTCGAGCCCGATTCCCGCGAACACGCCGAACCATAGCCACAGCCTGACGTCGCCGGTCTGGATCATTCGGATTACGATCATCGCGCATCCCATCCACAGCAAAGGCTCGATCGAATTCATCGACAGGTAGCTGCCAAAGCTGAGATATCTCAAAACCTGATACGAGGAGTATCAGCACCAATAATTAACCTTCAATCCATGACGGTGGTCCTGCTGCTCGACCTTGGCTCCGGCATTGTCCCAACGCGGCAGGGATTCCGGGGACTGTGCTGCTTCTCCGCTATCTTCCCTTGAAGACGGGTTGCCGTTTCTCGAAGAAGGCTTTGCGGGCTTCTTGGGCGTCCTCGCTACTGAAGGCGATGCGAATATTGGACAGCTCGTAGCGGAGCTGCTGTTCCATGTCGCTGGTCTCGAGAGATTTCGCCATGCCGCGTTTTAGAAGCCGCAAAGTGATAGGCGACCAATGGCAAAGCTCTTCGCAATAACTGGCCAGTCGATCTGCGAATTGCGCGTCGTCGACGATCTCTCCGGCCATGCCGAGCGCGACCGCCTCCTCGCCGAGCACCGTGCGGTTCTCCATCATAAAGCGCATCGCCTGCTCATAACCCATGGCTTGCGGCAGCGTTATGGTGAGCCCGGCGTCGGGTGAACCGCCAATTCTCGTGTAGCCGGCCATGAGCTTCGCGCTACGGCTGATCAGCCGCACATCGGTCGCCATAGCGAGACCGAGGCCAGCCCCCACGGCCACCCCATTGATGCCTCCGACGACAGGCTTGTCGCACCGTTTGCGAATCGCCAGGAGGAAATGTCCAACCCAAGAAATGTCGTCGAGCTGAGCCGACTGCCTCGACAACGGCGACGAGCGTTCGCGGCCGGACAAATCCAAACCCGCGCAGAACGCATCGCCGCTTCCGGTGAGGGCGACCACCCACACGTCATCGGTCCGCGCCGCATCCTCGACGGCAGCAATCACGCCCCACGCGAGGGCATCGCTCAGCGCGTTCTTCTTCTCCGGCCGATTGAGCGTGATGGTCCTAACGTGACCCACGTCCGCTATTTTCACAATGTTTGTCATTTCAGGTTACCTTGGTTAACGCGTTTTCCTATCGCGCGCTCATTCTGGCTAAAAGGGCGAGCTCACGTCCAACACTGTGAGGAGCGGATCGGCTTTTGTCGTCGCTAACGCAACCCGCGATATGGCCGACGATCCGAGGGAAGGGCACCGGCATGGTTTTCGATTGAGAGACCAAGGTTGGTTGTAAAATGCCGGCCCAGTTTTCGCGAATTTAGAATGCTACTGACCCACCGGCTAGAAGTAGATCGAATCAACGTAAATGCCATAAATGGCGGCGGAGGGTGGTTCGGCGATGCCGGGCGTCCAGACGACGAAGGATTCCGAGGCGTCGGCCAGAGAGCTGAGGAGACCGCTTCCGGGAGACGCGTCGGAAGTGAAAATGGTCAGTGTGTCGAGGCCTTGCTCCTTGAGCTGCGCGCGCCATGCCCGCAGCAACGACTCCAAGTCCCGTTCGGCGCCGGCGATGAACCCGTAATCGACGACCAGGCCGCGGCGTGATTCGACGCGGCCGGTTTTCGAATCCGTGACGAATCTGATCTTCTCACCGGCGGGCCACACGCCCACGACTGCATGGTCCGTCATCAGGAGTCGGTCCCACGAGTAGAACTCCGGGGCGCGTTCGACACGAGCTGTGAACGACTCCACCGAGTAGGGAACGTACATCTCCTCGCTGCCGTGGCAGGCGTTGAGGATCTCGACGATTCTCGGTGCATCGGCTTGTGTCGCGTGCCGTCCGTACGATGAACCTGCAAGCGATGATACGCATGAGAGCTGAAGCCGCGTTGCATTGACGGTCCATTTGTTCGGGGCATTGGCGATTCCAGCCTGCATCGCCTTGTTCTCAACAGAAATATACGCGTTGCTGTGAACCACCTCGGGGTGTTTCTGACCGAATAGGGAACTGACGGCTCCCCATAAACCCTTCTTCTGGTACTGGGGATCGATGCGCAAGTGGAGCGCGGTAAGCGTTCGGTAGACTTTCCCGCCGACACGAATGTCGTGGTAGCACCCACAGTTCACGCCGGCAACCTTTCCTCCGACCAGAGCGATTGAGACGATTGCCTCCTCCATCAGGCGTGTGAAGGCAAAGTAGTCCGTCCCGCGATCGATCGTCATCGACGTGTCGCCCATGACGATCGGGCAGCGGCGCTCGAGATCGGAAAGAGCGGCGGCATCGGCTTCGCTGGCCTCGCGGACGGTCACATCGACGTCGAGCATGCGCTGATATTCGAGCATCTTGATCAGGTGCGGGGCACGCTCCTCTACATCACAACGGAAGCTGAACCTTCTGGCGTTGTTGACGCCGTCAGCCATGACAGTGACGGAGAAGTCTCCGTTCTGCTCGATGGCTGTTGGTGTGAAGGGGCCGATTGCCGCCGAAGCGCGGCGCCATCCCTCTATCAAATCCTCGCCTTGGCCCGGAAATGGAGTGCGGATCGATGCCGACGCGCTGAAGCGTTTAAAGTCAGCGGCAGAAGCGTTCCCGCCCGCGCTGGCGAGGGTTTCTAGATACCATCGCACTTGGCTTCCGGCGGGAGTATCGGGGATCAGGCTCGTCGAGGCCATTCGTAGACACGCAAATTTGAAAAATTATGTAATCCTGCGCTCTTATCTAAAATTACTATCATCGCGCTCTCATTCTATTTTACGCGCTTTCCAAACTTCTTCGCAGGGCCACTGGCGAGCCCACTAGAGAGTGACGGACCGCCACCGCGTGGTGGGTCGCAACTCGATAAGCGCGATCCGCGCCCTCAGGGGTTGATTTAGTCGGGAGATTTTCTCCCGAAGGTTTTCCCGCGATAGGCGGCCGCGGCGGCGCGCGATTCTTCCTCGCCAAACGAACCAAGCAGTACGTCACCATCAGCAAACGATGTCGTTCCCGCTGACATCGCACGCGCAACCGAGTTGACATGCTCTTTCGTGATCGCTACTGGCACCGACGGCATCGCAGTCAACTGCTGCGCGAGTTTTTCCACTTCGTCTTTCAATCGAGCCTGCGGCACGACGCGGTTCACGAAGCCGATCGATTTGGCTTCATCCGGAGTGAATCGGCGACAGGTCATCACAAGTTCTTTGGTGAGAGCCGGCCCGATTTCTCTCACGAGACGCGGGATCCCGCCCCAAGCAAGCGGAATTCCCAGCTCAATCTCGGGGATAAAGAACGATGCGTCGTCGGCAACAACACGAAGGTCGCATACCGCCATCAGGACGACACCGCCGCCGACCGCGTAGCCATGAACTTGCGCGATCGTCACCGCGTGCATGTTCTCGAGCGCGTCAGCAGCGCGCAGTCCCAGTTGGCCACCTTCGCGTCGGGCCAGCCACGACCTGCGCGATGCTGGAGCGCTTTGCCCCAGCGGCGAATCTTTGAGATCAGCACCAGCAGAGAAGGCGCGCCCTGCTCCGCGCAAGATCACGACGCGTAGATCATGGTGGGTATCGAACCAGCGTGCGGCCTCCGCCAGCTCCCGGAGCATAGTAGCACCGATTGCATTCAGCCTCTCGGGCCGGTTGAGAGTTAGTCTGCCCACGGCGCCATCGACTTCGACCTTGATCGTCTCGAACTCACGCGTGTCACTCATGGCCATGCCCTCCATTCGCCTTGGAAACGATCGGCGCCAATTGCGTTGCGGCTCTGAACTTTCAATCGCGGCTCAACATACCCTAAACTCCAAACCAGCGACGGTGCCGCCAGAAGTAAGGAATCAGAATCACTGGGGAAGCGAACGAGCTCAGGTTGATCAGCATCTCCAAGATCATGCCGGCATCGACGGACGCGTACTTGCCATGTTCCAGATTGTAGAGCGTGTCCAAGCAACCAAGGTAGACCGAGGCGCCGCTCGCAACTAATGCCCACAAGACGGCCTGCGGGCGTCGGCGCGCGCAATTGATCGCACAACAAGCCGATGCGAACGCGAGCCACGCATCGGCTGCCGGGAATGCGCGCTCAAAATCCAGGTAGGCGGTGTCGCTGCTCGTCTGCACGACCCCGGTTGTGAAGAAGAGGAGCCAGTAAGTAGCGCTCCATGCGACGGTGAGCCAGAGCCATGCAATCACCACGGTCAGCCCCGCGGGCGCTTCTTCTCCTGCGGATGCTAAAGATTCCAATCAGGCAAACTCTCCGGCGATCAGACCATTACTCGACAATATCTTTCTTGAGGCTCTGGACGAACGCGACTACATCGCGCTGTTCGGACTCCGGCACCCTGAACTTCGCCAGGGTGGCAGCGGCGTGTCCGAGAAAAACGTTCCAATCGCTCTCGCTGATCTTCATACCGCGATGGGCCAACAGCATTTCTCTACCCCGGTAGTACATCGGTCCACCTGCGTGCTCGCACAGAAAATCGATCAGGAGCTGCTTCTCCCGCTTGATACCGTCTTCACCGCGATGCGCCCAGAAACGGCCGAGTTGAGGATCTTTGTTGAGCCGCGCCACAAGGTCGTTCGCCACAGCCGCGATCGCGTCATAACCACCAAGCCGCTCATACAGCGTTTTGTTCTGCTCGCTCATCGTCGTTCCCTCCTACTGCCTAACGAAAACACCGGAGGCGTCTAAAAGTCCCGCCTTCTTGACCGGCCACCTGTGTCACTAATGTGCTTACGTCCGTACCCGGCGTTTGCCAAGCGGACCCCAAGGCTCAGGATCCTGGGGAATGAGATCTCTGTCCGAGCGATTTCCGGACAAGTCGTCATTTTGTCCAAAGGAGTACGTCCAATGCAGCGACAAGCAGTTCGATTAAGTCGGCAAGAACTATACGAGAAGATGTGGTCGCGACCGGCGATCGCTCTCGCTGAGGAATTTGGAATCAGCGGACGCGGCCTGGGCAAGATCTGCAGTCGCTTCGAGATTCCCGTCCCTCCGCGCGGCTACTGGGCGAAACTCGCGGCAGGAAAACATGTGACCAGGATTCCGCTTCCAACCACAAAATCCGACGTCCCTTCGGAAATCTTGATTCAGCCTTCGCCAGAGGGCCTGGCGGCTGCGCTGCCAGAGGAGGTTCGAAGCGAGGTCACCGCCGTCCTCGAGAATCGCGAACAAATCCAAGTTCCCGAAACGCTCCGCAGCCCGCACCCGGTTGTCAAACGCTGGCTCGAGCAGAAGCGAGAACGCCAGAAGGTCGACCAGCGCAGAGTAAAGTGAAGCTTCGATCGATCGGATGGCGGGTTATGGTCATTTGGGGATGTTCGTTACGGAATACCCGCCAGTTGGAGACGCGGCTAGTGAGATTTCTGGAACAAACTTCGACGCCATCACGGTGAGAGGTCAAATCCTTGGCTATTCGGAACTCGGCTCTTGAGGCGGACTCAAATCGCAGATTGGCCCGCTGCCATCGATCCTGGGATTGATGTGACTCATAGCCTGTGTGTGGCGGATTACTGATTTTCCCAGAATCAGCAATTCGCTACACACAGGTCTGGGTGATTGTTGCTGAACGCCTGCGTCGCCATTTCAATCCAGATCGGGCTTACTCGCGCTTCTTCCTTGCCGGTGGTAGCAGCACGGTGTCCTTGAGCTCCGCCTTGCCCTGGTCCTCATCTACGAACTCCAGCGTAGCTCGGCCTATGAAGACACCGAGCCTGACACCACACCTGAGATAGTAGGTTTTTCCAGGCGCTAAGTCCTCGGTGACTGAGACTTTCGACTCGGTCCTAACCCAAAACGTGGTCTCGCCCGGCATCGCCCAGTAGGGGAAGTAGCCGCCGCGGATCATCTCAACAATGTGCCCCTCCTTGGTTGTGACGTCGTAACGGATGGCGCCGCCGATTATTGAGTTGGGCCGGTAGATATAAACCAGCGCCTTGTCGCTGGCGACGGCTTCGGGCGGTTTGAAGTCTGGGCCGCTGGCCGCGCACCCGATCATCACTAGTAAACCACTCGCCGCAACTCCCAACGTGATGAACCGTTTCATTTTTATTTCTCCCGTCCAGGCTGGTCGCTGTGCTCTCGGTTGCCTTTAGCCGGTGTTACCAGGCTGCTGACGCGTGCTCAGCATCGTGGAGGAACCGCTTAAATACGGAGCGTAAGGCGACGTTCGCGCTCTCACGCAGGGCATCCTTCGTGCCCATCAGCGCGTCCCAGCCGTTGCCCGGACCGATCTCATCATATGTGCGCTTAAAGATTTCGTGACCCTTTCGCGCCACCGAGAAATCGAGCGTCACCTCGACGCGCCCGTGATCTTGCGAAACATGGCGCAGGCGCACGTCAATGATCAAGGTGTCTCCGGGTAGGAACGCCTGGGTAAGGTAGGCTTGCGCATATTGCGATACGGCTTGGCCGATGAGAATCGTATAGCTTCCAGTCGTGAACTCGGCCGACGCCGTGTCGGGCGGAATTTCGACTCGCGCCGGAATCGGGATACGGGCGGTAACATTTGGCGCTACTGGTGCCAGTTCGATCGTACAGCCGGAAGTCAGCGCCAGCGCGAGGAGGACAACGGGGAGAATTCGTGTCAGACCCGAGGGCGCGATCATCCATGAGCCCCGAGGCAACGCCCGTGGCGATTCGCCGCGCGGCGCACTTGCGCACCAGATAGCATCAACTCCTCCTTTACTGCCCACCGCCGACCTTGCGGAGATGCCTGGTCTCAACACAGAAGTGTTCAGAGACCATGTGTGAATTTTCGGAAGCAGTGAGGATGATAAATGTATTGGCCACATTCCGTCTTCGAAGTTCCAGGCTCAATTAGCTCCTTACAATAGTCGCAGATCCTGGGGGGATTAATCAGCTCGACTTCATTCTCCAACTCGTCATCGTCGTCGTTGATCCAACTCTCAAGCTCGTCCGGTGTTGCATCGATACATTGAGCGCTCGCCTCGAGCGATGCCCCTCGTTCGTGCAAAATTCGCCCATATTCGAACCTGACATATCGCAAGATCCCTGGTTCCGGCGGGGCCTGATTCAGCCACCCCAGCGCCTGAGAGGTAGAGTCCGCCTGATCATCGTATTTTGATCCCGGGAAGGTCGTGATCTCGCTTATATATTCCTGAAGCCGCGGTGCCTCTTTCGGAAGATGAACGAATCCGTTCTCGATAGTCGCGGTTTGCGCGTTGAAGCGCATCACCTTGTCGCCTTCTGGCTTTACTGCCTTGACGATCCGCAGACCATCGTTGACCAGTTCGATGAGACGGGTGAACGGCTGACGCCAAGCCACGCAGTCAAGGGTAATCGACGGTACCGCTATTACGTCTCGCGCAGCTTGTTGAAGGGCCCAGCAGGTCAAAACGCCCAAGGGTGGCGAATTCCTGCAATGGAGATCGAGCAAAACTTCGTGGTTGCGCTGTCCAAAATTCTCCAGGACCGAGCTGCGCTTGTTCGCGATTTGCAGCACGATCTCGATGTCGCGAAGATAAAGTCGATCCTTGAGACTGCAGAACAGTGGAACGCACGTCTTCGCTCGCAGGAAGAGAGCTCCGATGCTCTCGCTTCACTGATCGAACGTGCAGAAATCGGCAAAGACGGAATACGCCTCTCTATTAGAGTCCCGCTTCAAGAGAACGGCCAATCGTCGGCTCCAGGGGATACGTTCTTCTTCAAACGGGATGTACCGTTGCAAGTGAGGCGGCGGGGAATCGAGATGCGGCTTGTTGTTGGTGGGGGTCCCGACCCGAAGGTTGATTCGGCAATCCTGAAGGCGGTGGCTCGCGCAAATCAGTGGTGGACTGAACTCTTATCCGGGCGCTCGCGCTCGCTGGTTGAGATTGGCAAGCGCGAAGGAGTTGGCAATCGCTACATCAGTCGGATCGTTCGGTTGGCTTTTCTGGCTCCCTCTATCATCGAAGAAATTGCCCACGGCCGGCAGCCGCCAGAACTTACCGCGCAGGCTCTTTCGACTCGTCCCGGTGATCTTCCTCTGAGTTGGAACGCGCAAAGAGTACTCCTCGGCTTCGAAGCTCCCGCCTGACCTAGTAATAATCCGGCGCTTTCACAGATCGCACGGAACCGAAGCGCTCGCTGCTTCACGGGGAATCCTGACAGCACCTGAGTCGCCAAAGTCCACCGCCCTTCGACGAAAAAGAGAAAGTTCGGCCATTCGCCCGACTTTTCCAAACGGTGGCGATCTCTGGTGCACCTCCAGCGCGAAAAAAGCCCGTCTACGCGCTAAAAAGGATACTTTCGAGGGAGAATCTCGAAAGGCGCGACTCATTGGCGGAGAGGGAGGGATTCGAACCCTCGGTACCGGTTACCCAGTACGCCAGATTAGCAATCTGGTGCCTTCGACCACTCGGCCACCTCTCCGCTTCGAAAATCAGACTTATGCGGTATTCGACAGCCGCGCAATATTGCCGATGAAGCAGTCAGCGCGGCCGTCCTCGCACATCGTCGATGGAAGCACACCGCCCTCGACAAGAAAATCCGGTTCTCGTATCGTCCGCCGCAACGGAGCGAAAGCCATCATGGATCTCTCAATCAAGCGCATCATCATATTTACCAACTGCATGCCCACGATGACCCGATTCTATGGCGACGTGCTCGGGCTCAGGCAGAAGTCAAACGATTCCGGTTGGAAAGAGTTCGACGCCGGCGCGTGCGACCTCGCGCTGCACAATGGCTCCTCGGCGGTCGGAAGCCGGCCTCCAAAACTAGTCTTCTTTTCCTCCAACGTCGCGAGCACGCGCGAAGCGCTCCTGAAGCGCGGCGCGAAGCTCGGCAAGGTCAAGTCGAAAGATGGGTTGGATCTTTGCGAAGGAAGCGATCCCGACGGCAATCCGTTTCAGATCTCCAATCGGAAATGACTACGGGGGCGGGCCCGCGAATATGAGCGCCTCGATCGCGTCGGCGAGCGATTTGGTTGCGCGGGTCAGGTTGCGCAGCGTTGAGGGCAGTTTCAGAAACGCGCCCGGATTTTGTATCAGATAATTTGCCGCGGCCGATCGGGCCGACCCGGCCCTGCTCATCGGCGATTTCGGCGCCGAAGATTTCGTCCTCGAGCGAATCCATCACAGTTCGCACTATCGCAAGCGGGATTCCGCGTGCGGTCGTCTCGAGCGCGATCGCGGCGCTTTCCATATCGACGGCGATAGCGCCGCTCTCCTTTTTGGCGATGGTTTTGCCGCTGGCATTCGGAATCACGCGCGGCGAGGTGAGGATGCCGCCAGTTGAAAATTCGAGTCTCCTCGTCCGCAGCGCGCGCTCGCAGTCTCCAACCGTCTGGGGCTCGATGGGCCAGACCTGTTCGGGATGAGCGGTGTCCTCGCGCGCCTTGATCACGCGATCCGCGATGACGATATCTCCCGCGCGCAGACCCGCCGACAGCGCGCCTGCGACGCCGGCGCCGATCACGAATCCGGTTTGCGGCAGCATCGAGAACGTATGGCGCGCGATTTCTCGGGCGCGCCGCATCCCGATTCCCGTCGCGATGAACGCGACCTCGCCATTCTCGGTGCGGACGCGAAAGCCCTTGAGCCCCTTGAGGTTTAGTGGAGCGCAATTTTTCAGCCGGCCCTTGAGCCGCCCTACTTCGCGCGAAAATGCATAGAAGACAACAATCAATCTTGGTACAGCGCTTGAGCCCCGCCCCCGCTGCTAGCAAAATTGCGCGGACATGGGGCACGGTCAAGCAGATGAAACGGCGGTTTCCAAGCGGCCCGCGATCAGAAGTCTAATCATCAATGGCGATGATTTCGGATTCTCGCGCGAGGTCAATGCCGGAATCATGCGCGCCCATCGCGAGGGGATTCTCAACAGCACCAGCCTGATGGTGACCGGGGCGGCGCGCGACGAAGCAGCCGCGGCGGCGAAGGATTTGCCGGGTCTCGACGTGGGGCTGCATCTGGTGGTCTGCTTGGGGCGCAGCGTGTTGCCACCGGCTGAAATTGCGCCGCTGACTAATGCGATGGGCGAGTTCGGGAACAACCCGACGCTCGCCGGTTTCAAGTATTTCTTCACGCCCGGGATTCGCGAAAAGCTGCGGGCGGAATGTCGCGCGCAAATCGAACTGCATTTGAAACTGATCGGATACCTCAATCACATCGACGGCCACCTCAACTTTCACGTTCACCCCGCGCTCGCCACTATCGTCGTCGAACTGGCCGCTGAATTTAAGGTGCCATGCATCCGATTGCCGCGCGAACCAGTGTTCACGACCATCGCGATCTCGCGCGATCATCTCGGCCGAAAGCTGCTTGAATCGGTGATATTCCGGACCCTTTCGCGGCGCGGGCGCAGGATGGCGGCGGAGCGCGGAATCAAATCGAGCGATTGGCTATTCGGACTGCATCAGACCGGCATCATGACCGAAAACTATGTGCTGGGTGTACTGGAACGGCTGCCCGCGGGAGTCACCGAGATGTATTTTCATCCCGCGACGGGTGTGGGAGGCGTGCGGCCCGATCCGGCGGCTCAACTCGAAACGGAAATTCTTACCAGCTCGCGAGTGCGCGCGGCGCTTGCGGCGCGAGAGATCGGGCTGACGACTTTCGCCAAACTTGCGCGACTGGGAAAAGACTAGCGGCGGTTACGGCGGCTTTCGATTACGAGCAGAACTCCAACCGCCAAAAGAGCGAGCCCACTTCCCGCCGTGCTCGCATCGATCTCGGGGACTGCGGCTCGCGCGATACCTTCGCTGGCGAGGGCAAAGAGAGCCGTGGCGAGCCCGATGGGAAACGCGCCGGTTCGGGAAATCGTTCTCATGTTATCCCCCCTTGCGGTCCATTCACCGACGACGGCGACTACTCTCTAGACTCGGCCATCATCCGGCTATCGCCATTTGAGTGATGTGGTTCTTTGTCTATCTATTAGACGCTGTAATATCGCTCGCTGCCACGCCAAAGTCAAATGCTATTTCAACTTATCCACAGCCTTATCGGGCCGCTGAAAGGCGCCCGCGCCGAGGCATTGCGGCATTCCATAACGGCTCCGGGAACGCTACTTATTCACACGATGAGTGCGCCGCCAATTCTGATCGCGGGCGCCGGAGCGATAGGCTCGGTGATGGGTGGGATGCTTCGTCGCGCCAACCACCCGGTCACGATGCTCGGGCGCGCGACTCACCTCGAAAAAATCTCGCGCGACGGTCTGCGCATCACCGGGCTGTTCGGCGATCACCAGGTTAGTGGGTTCAGCCTCGCGAACGAACCGGCGCAGCTTGCCGGACCGTTCGATTTGATCCTCCTGACGGTGAAAAGCTACGACACGCCGGCGATGTGCGATAGCATCGCGCATTTGCTCTCGCCTGATGGACTGATTGTCTCGATGCAAAATGGTCTCGGCAATATCGAGATCATGGTGGAGCGGTTTGGGGCGGCTCGCGTTCTTGGCGGGCGGGTGATTTTCGGCGCCGAGATGGCCGCCGCCGGGGCGGTCAAGGTAACCGTCTTTGCGCAACCCGTCGCGGTCGGACCGGCGGAGGCGCTTCAGGGCAACCACGCCGCCCGACTTTTCGATCGAGCGCGCGAGGTCGCGGGGATGCTGACCAGCGCCGGCATCGCGACCAATCCATGCGAGGACGTCACGCCTTTTCTATGGACCAAGTTGTTCTACAACGCGGCGCTCAATCCACTGGGCGCGCTGCTGCGCCTTCACTACGGGGCGCTCGCGGCAGATCCGGATCTGCGGGCGATAATGAATGAAGTGATCGACGAGGCATTCTCAGTCGCGACCCGGCTCGGCGTCGCGCTGCCATTTGAGAGCTCGCAAGAATATCGCGCGATGTTCTACTCGAAGCTGGTTCCCTCGACCTTCAATCATCGCCCCACGATGCTGCACGATCTCGAGCTGGCGGGGCCGCACCGATATCGCCGCGATGAACGGCAAGGTGGTCGAGCTCGCGCAAATGCACGGACTTCGCGCCGACACCAATCGAACTCTGACGCGCCTGATCCGCGCCCGCGAGCGCGGTGCGGCGCCAAACGCGAACCGGCGCGAGGAAGAGCGATGACTTCAGCAAAAATCAACCGCTCGAACCTGGATCGCATTATCGCGCAGGCCGAGCGCGAGTTTCCTTACGAATGCTGCGGCTTCGTCATCGGGAATGAAGCGCTCGAGGAAGTGCGGCCGATCACGAATATCCAGAACGCCAAACACTCGGAGGATGCGACGGCATTTCCGCGTGATGCCCGAACCGCGTTCCTGATGGATCCCAAGGAGCATCTGGCCGTGATGCGTGAGATCGACGATCGCAAGCTGACGCTTAAAATCGTCTACCATTCGCATCCCGATCACGACGCGTACTTCTCACCGACTGATCGACGGCAGGCGTGCTCCTTCGATCCCGATGAGCCCGACTATCCGGACATCGCTTATCTAGTGGTATCGGTAATGGGCGGCAAATTTAATCGAGCGTCAGCTTTCGTATGGGAACCGCAGCGCAAGGAATTCGTCGAGACTCCGCTGATCGTTGAATAGCCTCGCGAGGCTGTCGGCCGGTACGACGATTTACTGAATCAGGAGAACCACTTTGCCGCTGTCGAGGTCGTAACGCCCCCCAATGATGCGAAGCTTACCGGCGGCGATCTTTTCGTCGAATGGATGGGTCTTCCGGAGTTTCTGCACCTCCAGAATGACGTTCTGATCGATCGCATCGTTAACCGACGCATCCTTGCCGGCGCCCGGCTCATCTTTTTTGACTTTCGCGACGGCGTCGTAGATGGCGGTGACGAAACGCGGCGCGGGTTTCGGATACGAGGCCCACGCGGCGTTCACCGCGCCACACTGTTGATGCCCGAGCACCATCACAACTTCCGCGCCGAGGTGATCGACTGCATAGGCGAGACTCTCGACTCCGATGGTGTCCGCGGTATTGCCCGCATCGCGGACTACGAATAGGTCACCGATACCCTGATCGAACAGCAGCTCGGGAGGAACTCTGGAATCCGAGCACGAAAGAATCGCGGCGAACGGCGTCTGTCCGTTGGCGGATACGCAACTGCGACGCGATGCGTCCTGCCCCGGGTGCCGTGGCGTTCCCGCGGTCCATCGCGAGTTTCCGTCGAGCAGCGCCTGCAGCGCCGCCGCCGGAGAAGCGGGCCGCGCGTCATTGCATGCGGTCCCGCCCGCGCTATGCACGCGATGCGCTCCCAGAGCCACCATCATCATCGCTACCGCGAGGATCACCGCGACGCCGCGTATGCCGTTTTTCATAGAAGCTCCCTGTTTGGATTGGATTGGTGCGCCGTCCCAGATTCGAACTGGGGACCCGCTGATTAAGAGTCAGCTGCTCTGCCAACTGAGCTAACGGCGCACCGCGAAGCGTCGCGCGTAGAAGATGTTTGGGGTGAGTGAAGGGGATTGAACCCTCGACACCTGGAGCCACAATCCAGTGCTCTACCAACTGAGCTACACTCACCGCGCATCGAAAACCGTTCCAAAGTCAAATCGCAAAGCGCCGATTCCAGTTCCCGGAACTCCCGCGCCCACTGTAACGGTGGCGCGCCAGAAGGGATTCGAACCCCTGACCCGCGGCTTAGAAGGCCGCTGCTCTAGTCCACCTGAGCTACTGGCGCCGATAAAATAATGGTCGGGGCGACTGGATTCGAACCAGCGACCCCCTGCGCCCAAGGCAGGTGCGCTACCAGGCTGCGCCACGCCCCGAACCTCCTCTTTTAACACTCACATCGTAGGCTCTCAACCGCGCATCCGAAACGACGCCTGGATCGATGCACAAATGTTGCAAAAACGTTGCTCGGATGTTGCTCGAGGTCATCTGCGATGCGTCCCCGGGCGCGTCTCGATGGCGAAATTTGCAGCTTCGATGTAGTTTCGACGCGACTCGGTTGCGCAGCCCGACGGATGCGCATATGAACGTGCCCGATGCAGCCGCGAGCGGGCGGTGCGGGATCTTTCGCAGCTTTGTGCAAAATGAAGCCGATCAAGTCGCGAGTCGGTGGCAAAATGCGAAACCGTTTATTTTTCAGCGGGTTGGGAATGATCTCGAGGAGTTATCGACAGCGCTTTTCGCATTTCACGAAAAAATCCGAAGCGAAGACGCCCGATTAAACGATCGTTTTGCTCGGCACGGTGTTTGCTCAAAGACAATCACCATGGCGTCTGTGAATCTCTCCCCCGAGAACCATTAACAGCGCCTGTCCCCAAGCCTGGCCGGGCTAAGGGTCGTAGGTCGCCCCAACCTGCGATGCTTTAATAGCCCGGCCTTTTCTTTTCCCCAAATATTTTTTCGCCGACGAAATGATCTACGCCGCTTCGACCGCCGGCTCGTCCGTGCGAATGGTTGCCGCGATCTCCGCAGTGCCCGCGGACTTTTCCGCGACCGAGGCGATCGCGCCCAGCAGCGTCGATTTCCTGACCGGCTTGCTCACGTGCAGATCGCACCCCGCCTCTTTGGCGCGACGAATATCCCCTTCCAGCGCCGACGCGGTCAGCGCGAGAATCGGGGTCCGCGTCCGATGATTGTCCAACTCCCATTGCCGAATCGCGCGGACCGCGCCGTAACCGTCGAGAATCGGCATTTGAATGTCCATCAGCACCGCGTCATAGCTGCCGTGAACGAAATGCTCGAATGCGATCTGGCCGTTTTCGACTTCATCGATCAGGTAGCGGGTCTTTTTCAGATAGGCGGCGATCAGTAGCCGGTTGTCGGGCGAGTCGTCCGCGACCAGCAGATGCAGCGGCCGATCGATCACATCTTGCAAGTTCTGCATATTTTGCGGATGCGAGGTCGCCACGCCGTTAGAAGTCATTGGCGATGAATGTTCCGCGAATGCCGGCGCGGGTACACCCGCGTGAGATAGCACCACCGCGATTTCGTGGTACAGGTCTTTCTTTTTGATTGGTTTGGGAACGAAATTTTCCACTCCTACCTCTCTCATCCGCGTCAGCCTGGCACCGAGTCCGTTCGATCGCATGAGCATGATCACCGGCAGCGTCGGCTGGATTTTGCGCGCGCGCCGCACTGTTTCGAAACCGTCCATCGCGGCCAGGTCCGCGTCGACTAGCATCAGGCCCACACCGACGCCGTGGTGGCCTGCGGCCTCGATCATGGCGATTGCTTCCGCGCCGGAGACCGCCACGGAAACCTGGGCGCCTTGCCCGTGCAGCATCTCGCTTAGAATGACGCGCGTGGTTGCGTTGTTGTCGGCGATCAACGCGCCGATTCCTCGAAGCTGCGCGCATGCCGGCGCGGCGGTATCGCCGGCGGGCGCCTCGGCGCAGCGCAACTCGGTAGTGAAATAAAACGTGCTGCCCTTGCCGAGTTCGCTCTCGACCCACACCCGCCCGCCCATCAATTCGACCAGCCGCTCCACGATCGCGAGGCCGAGACCGCTGCCGCCGTATTTGCGTGTGGTCGATGAATCCGCCTGGGTGAACGCCGAGAAAATGCTCGCCACCTTGTCCCGCGCGATACCGGTTCCGGTGTCGGTCACGGAGAACAGCAGATTGCCGGGGATGTCGGCCGTGCGATTAAGCTCGACCTTGATCACGACCTCGCCGCGCTCGGTGAATTTGATCGCGTTGCCGACCAGGTTGGTGAGGATTTGGCGCAGGCGCATCGGATCGCCGATCGCGCCGCCGCCGATCTCGGGCGCGAAGCGCACCGCGAGTTCGATCTGCTGTCCGTGCGCGCGCATCGCCAGACTATCGGCGACTCGCTCGGTAAGCTCGATGAGATCGAATTCAACCGCTTCGAGGCTGAGGCGGCCGCTCTCGACTTTGGCAAGATCGAGGATGCTGTTGATGAGGTCGAGTAGCCCGTTGCCGTTGCTGATCACCGCATCGAGGTAGCGCCGTTGCTCGGGGTTGAGCTCGCCTTCGCCGATCAGATCCGCCATTCCCAGAATGGAATTCATCGGGGTGCGAATCTCATGTGACATGCTGGCGAGGAATTCCGATTTGGCTCTGGAGGCGGCGAGCGCCGCCTGGCGGGCGCCTTCGAGATCGGTGATGTCGCGCGCGATCGCGAGCGCGCAATGCTTGCCTCCGAGCTCGAGCAGCGAGGCGGAAATCAACGCCGGAAAAGTGCGCCCGTCGCGAGCGCGGAAGCTATGTTCAAAATTGCGCACTTCGCCGTGCTCGAGCAGCGTTTTCGCGAACAGCTCCTGGCGCGGTAGATCGGCCCAGATGTTGAGCTCGGCGGTTCGCTTGCCGATCATTTCTTCTTTGGAAAAGCCCAGCGTTCGAACCGCCTCGTTATTGGCCTCGATTATCACGCCGGTGGACATGTCAACGACCGAGATGTTGTCGAGGCTCGCGTCGAACATCTCGCGCAGCATCGCCTCGCTATCCAGCAGCTTGTCTTTCGAGGCTTTGGACTCCGAAATGTCGCGGGTGATGGTAAGACAACTCAGCTGTCCGTTGAGCTCGAGCAGAACTCCCGACAGCTCGCAGGGCACTGTCCGGCCGTCCTTCAGATGAAAGCTGACCTGCATGTTGCGGACCTGGCCGTTGGCTTTCAAGGCCTCGAGAAACAACCCCGATTGAGTCCGGTCGTTCCAGATTCCCAACTCCCAGAAGGTCTTGCCGAGCGTCTCCTCCTGGCTGTAGCCGGTCGAGATCATGTACTGGGCGTTGATGTCGGCAATCCTGCCGCTGGCAAAATCAATGATCGCGATCGAGTCCAGATTCGCATCGAAGATTTTGCGTAGCGCGGTCCCAGTCTCCTCGGCGCGGAACTCTGAATCCGCGCGCTCGGCCAGGTAACGAATGCGCATGTGACAGGTGAACTGCGCGAGCCCCGCCCCCACAACCAGGCCCATCGTCCGGTACGCAGCGTCTTGCTCGAAGGTCCGCGTGAAAACGCACAGGAATGCCCACGCGGCGAGGCAGACCAGGCTGAACGATCCTTGCAACCAAGTGCTCCACGGGAGCAATGAACCGGTTCCGGACATCAGCAGCATCAGCGTAATGAACAGCAGTATCGGCTCGCCGCCGACTACACCTACGATTGTCGCATTGACCACCAACGTGGCCGTCGCGACCCATAAGATGGGACGCCAGTTGCGCACGAACCAATTCGAGAAACATAGGAGAAGGCAGCCGATCCCGGTCGCGAGACCCAGCAGCATGCTTGCCGAAGTCCACGAAAGCTGGGCGCCATGAGACAGGTAATATTCGCCAAGATTGAGCAGCACCCACGCGACAATCACGAAGCAGCCGGCCTGGATCATTGCGATCAGCTGCTTCTCCGATGCCACTCGCACCGGCGTATGAACGGTGGTGAATGAGGTCAGGTTGGCTGGCTGCTGTTCCATCGATGTTCTGCCAACGCGTCAGGCTGAAGCCTGTTCCACGACAAGGTTCTCCGGCGTATTAGTCGAGCAATTCGAGTGCCTGCCATTGGTGTTTCCCAAAGGTAACGTTGCCCTGCGCAGCGCGCTTAAACAGCAGCGATCGAAGATGCTGACCGATGCGGGTGTTCCGTAATGGGACGCTTTGGCAAAAAGCCGGTGCTCGGAGTTCGGATGCCGGGCGCCGGCCCTGCCCTCGCCGGTCCCCAAAATCGGGTAGTCCGCCATTTCCGACCCGGATACATTTCGAAACGAAAACCGGCTAAGCTCGTCTATTATGAACGGGGCCGAGTGGTTAGCCCCCTAACGCAGGAGGTTAGCGAATGAGAAGTGCAAAAATTGCTTTTTTGGCCGCGATTCTGGGCGCCGTCTTTGCAGCGCCGGCTTTCGCCCAGTACGGTAATGCCAACAACGTCAATCCTGGAGCGGAGGCGGACTTGCAACGCTGGATTGCAAGGGATCCACGTCTGCAGTCGGATCCCGGTCTAATGACCACTCCGACGTACTTGAGGAACCATCCTAATTTTGCGAAATGGCTGCACGATCATCCCAACGCGCATGAGCAAGTTCTTCAGATGGGCTCCTACGACAACAATCATCGCTGGCAATGGAACCACGAACATCAGGAGTGGGGTAATGGTGGCCATACCATGTACGGTGGCGGAGGCGAAGGCGACTACGACGACCAGCATCACTGGCACGACAGTAACTGGTGGCACAGCAACAACTCTGGATGGGTGAATCAGCATCACCCCGAATGGAACAACCGACATCCGGAATGGGCCAGGGTGAAAGCAGATGTTCATGAAGCGCGCGTCGAGCATCATGAAGAACACCACGAAACGCATCACGAAGAGCAGCATCAAGATCATGCCGATCATCATTGATCCGCGGGTCTGAACGCGGCAGTCAGATACGCGGCCGGGCAGCCAAAGCGGCTCCCGGCCGTGTCCGATGCGCCCGGCGTATTCTCCCCATCGCAATGGCAAAACATTTCGCCCTGGTGGTACTTTTCGGGTCGCTAATCGCGCTGACGGCCGCGAGTTTGGCGCGCGCGCAAGAGATTCGCGAAGAGCGGGAACTTCAGCAGCAAGAGATCAATGAATCGCAAAACCCGTTGATGCCGAAGCGGACCCGCGTCGGTTTCTCCGGCAGTGGCGCGGCGAATTTCGTTCCGCACAATTTCAATCGCACGTTACCCGGACCTACTCCGGCGCCCGACTGTTTACCCAAAAGTACTCAAGTTGGATTCCAGGTTCTGTGCCTGAGCAATCCGGAAACGAAATCGGCTTCGACCTGCCAGGGCTCGATCAGCTTCTACGGTTTCAATGAGACCCGCAGCGTCAGCGGCGAAATCGACGCCTCGCCTGACGATCTATACGCGACGAAGCTGCATTCGGACGATGGAGACATTCAAGGATGCCAACTGGATAGCGTGGCGCCGGCTTCCAACAGTCTGGGAAATACCGTTACGATGGCTGGTTGCACGCTGAGCGTGGTTGGATGCGTGGGGGACGTGAGCGGATCGGGCGCCGATCATGCACTGACCAACAGCGCGTCGATTACGCTGACGCCCGCCGATTAAGTCGCATCCAGTCCTTCTATTTTGCGTTGAAGCGAGCTACTCGATCATGGCGATGACCAGCCTTCACACTCATGATTGGCGCGCACAGCTCGGCTCGCGCCTGCTCGCGCCGGACCAGGCGGTAAGCCACATTCGATCGGGTGACCGCGTCATCATCTCGATCGCGCAAGGCACGCCGCTGACTTTGTGCGCCGCCCTATCGGGACGGCTGATGGGACTTGAGAACGTAGTCGTCAATCATGGCGCCGCGGCATTCAACTGGGATCTGCCGGGACTCGGCGAGCGCTTCCGGCTGGAATCGATGTACCTGTCGATCTTCGATCGCGCCATCTACGCGACCGGGCGCGCGGAGTTCGTCCCGGTTTCCTACTACCGCGCGGGCGTCTTGCCGCCCGGCCTTGACAACTTCAACGTCGCCCTGACCAAGGTCAGCCCGCCCGACGAAAACGGGATGGTCAATTTCGGCGACATCCAGATCATGTCGAAGCTGCTCTGCCGCAATGCGAAACTGACGATCGCGGAAATCGAGCCCAACTACCCGCGCATCGGCGGCGACAATCAGATGCACATTTCCGAGATCGACTACTTCGTCGAGCGCGCGGTCGATTTTCCCGCCGTCATCCTGCCGCCGCCGAGCGAAGAAGAGGCCCGCACCACCGCGATCGTGTGCGCGATGGTCGCCAAGGAATTGATCCCCGATCGCGCCACGATTCAGGTCGGGGTCGGCTCGATGTCGGGAATGCTGATGTATCACCTGGGCGATCATCACGACCTCGGAATGCAAACCGAAATCATTCCCTGGGGCACCACGCCGCTGGTTCGTGACGGAGTGGTGACCGGCAAGTACAAGAAGATCCTGCCCGATGCGGTGGTCGGATCGGCATTTGGGGCGCTGACGCCGCCGGAAGAATTGGAAATCGCCAACGGCGATCCGCGCTACCAGCTCTATGATTTCAATTTTACCGACGACATCCGGCTGATCGCGCGCGAAGAGGGTCTCATCTCGATCAACAACGCGCTCCATGTCGATCTGACGGGACAGGCAAATTCAGAATCGCTCGGCCCCATGATGTACACCGGGACCGGCGGTCAGACCGCGTTCGTCGTCGGCGCCTGCCTCGGAGGCGGGACCACGATCGTGGTGACGCCGTCAACCTCGATGGTGCAGGGGACGAATCGCGTCTCGCGCATAATGCCGGGTCTGCCACCCGGAAGCGTCGTCACCTCGCCGCGCGCGTTCGTTCACTACGTCGTTACGGAATATGGAATCGCGAAATTGAAGGGAAAATCGATCCATGAACGTAACCGTGAACTGATTGCGATCGCGCATCCCGACTTCCGCGCCGAGCTCCGCGCCGAGGCAAAACGGATGTACGGCTGAGCTATGCGGGGCGCGCGGCATAGACGCCGGCGAAACCCGGAGGACGCCATCCGCCGTTCGCGCACACCACACATACGCTCGATTGGGTCGCGGTGCCGTTGTTGTGTCCGGTCAGACTCACCATGCTCTCGGTCGAAACCGACTTGCCGCACGCGACGCAAGTCGCGACCAGCGATTTGTTTTCCTTGGCTTTCTCACTCGGCATCTGAATCCCCCCTCAAACCTGAAGCGAAAAAACCGCGGCTGCGTTGGCGCCCAGAAGTTTCCGCTGGCGGTCGGGACTGAGCGCGGCGATGCTGCCGCGAATGAGTTTCGAGGCTTCCAGGGTCGAATCGATGTGCGGAAAGTCGGAACCCCATAGCACCCGCTCCTCGCCCATCAAGTCCATCACCGCACCGATGGTTCGCTCTTGCGGTTCGGCGACCACCCAAAGATTTCTGCGAAAGTAATCGCTCGGTTTCATTTTGGTCGGGAAGGTCCAGCCGAGGTGTTCGTACTTCTCGTCCATCCGATCCATCATGTAGGGCGCCCATCCGCATCCCGCCTCGACACAGAGGACTTTCAGGCGCGGGAACCGATCGAAGAGGCCGTCGGCGATCATCGTAAGCGCGGCCGGCACCACCTGCGCGAAACCGCCAAGCGCGAAGCCCCACACCGCGCGAAACTCTCCGGCCGCATAAAAATCGCCGAGGATTCCGGGCCGCCGGTTGAAGCGCACGATGACGTGCAGGCAAACCGGAATCCCGGCGGTCTCGCACTCGCGCCAAATCGGATCGAAATCGGGGTGCGCGAACCGCTTGCCATTGATGTTCTCGGGCGCAAGGAAAACGCCCTTGAAGCCGAGCCTGATACAGCGGCGAAGCTCGATCAGCGCGGCCTCGGGATCCTGCAGCGCGAGATGCGCGATGGGCACGATGCGGCGCCGATCGTGCGCGGCGAAATCATCGATCCAGTTGTTGTAGGCGCGCGTGTAGGCCGACGCGAGTCCGTTATCCGCCACGTCCCATAAAATTCCCACGGTGGGAAACAACACGCCCGCATCGACACCCCACGCATCGAGCATGCGGATACGTTCGCCGGGCAAATAACTCGCAGGCGGACAACCATCCATATAGGAGGCCATGCCCGGGACGAACAACTTTTGCCGATCGAGATTGGCCCCGCCCAGCCCGGCCAGCACGCCCTTGAGGAGCGGCTGATTATCGACGATCAGCACTTCCAGCCCGTCGGCAGGATCGCGAACGATGCGGATCGCGCGGTCACGATATTCTGGTTCCAGGTAGCGCTCCCAAAGATCGGGCGGCTCCATCACATGTGAATCGCAATCGATAACGAGGTTCGTAGAGTCCATCGGGTGCAAATATCTTATAGGAAGCGAAGACTCTATCGAGAGCGGCGAGGCTTGAAGAAGTCGCGCAGAATCGCGGCGCATTCGTCGGCCATCAGACCGCCGATCACCTCGAGGCGATGATTGAGGCGCCCATCGCGTCCGATGTCGTAGACCGAGCCCAGCGCGCCGGCTTTCTCGTCGCGAGCACCATATTTGATGGTTGCGATGCGGGCCTGAACCATCGCGCCTACGCACATCACGCACGGCTCCAAAGTGACATAGAGACTCGCGCCGCTAAGCCGGTACGCACCGACATTTCGCGCGGCTTCCCGAATCGCGAGGATTTCGGCATGCGCGGTCGGATCCATCGCGGAAATCGGCAGATTGTGCCCGCGACCGACGACCTTGCCGTGTAAAACTATCAGCGCACCGACCGGCACCTCGCCCTTCCAGGCCCCAAGCGACGCCTCGGAAAGCGCCTCTCTCATCAGAGCCGCATCTTCGGCATCCGCGGTCTGGATAGCCATGTCCTCGTAATAGCACGTTGACATGCATGATCACGCCTATCAGGATCGTCGATGATGAAGCTGGTGCTCCTCGCGACCCTAGTCCTGATGTCTGCATCGATGGCGACGGCCGAGACCCGCGTTGACGTCAGGCCATCGCGAGATGCCCAGGAAGCGTCGCGGCAGGCGGCTTTCGAAAAGCTGCTCAATGACCATCCGAAGACCGTGGCGGTGACCAACCCAAGCTTGCACATCAAAATCACGACTGACCAGATCCTGCGCTCATGCTGCCGGCCGCCGGATTTGGTCGTCGCGGGGGAGCTGACCAACGTATCGGGACACCGAATCGATTCGGTCCATCTGGTATTCGCATTCGAAGATCAAGACGGCAGGGTTCTCTACGCCGAAAGCGTGTACAACCACCAGGCCGAAAGCCTTAGTGACGATGCTGAAATTCAGCAAATCCTCAAAGAAAAACCGCACTTCACACCGTTGGCGCCCGGCGAAACCGACACCTTCACGATGAGCGTGCCGTTGCCGCTGCTGCCGAAGTTTGAGAAGGTCGAGATGTTTTCGACCGACATCCGGCCCTAGCTTTCACGCCGTACGACGCCCGGGACTCGGCCTCGATCCGCTATGCCAGAGCTCTCCGAGATAACACCCGCCGAATTGAAAGATCGCCTCGCCAGCCGCGAGCAGCAGCCGTTCATCCTGGATGTCCGGGAGCCGTGGGAGGTCGCTGCCGCGTCGATTCCCGGAGCGCTAAATATTCCGATGGGCGATATCCCGTCGCGCTTGACCGAACTCGATCCCGATCGCGAAACGATAGTAATGTGCCATCATGGAGTTCGTAGCGCGCAGGTCGCGATATATCTCGCGCGCAACGGATTCGAGCAAGTGATCAATCTGGCCGGAGGTATCGATGCGTGGTCAGACCTGGACCCCTCGGTCCCGCGCTACTGAAATGAGCGGGTCGCGCCGCGCTGACAGTCCGGTCGTCGGGGTCGAATACAAATAGCAGCATGTCTTATTTCGCGGCAGCAATTCAGATGACCGCCGGCTCGGACAAGGGCGCCAACCGCAAAAGTGCCGAGCGCCTCGTCCGGCAGGCGGCTTCTCAGGGCGCCGTTCTGGTAGCATTGCCGGAGACTTTCAATTGGCGCGGCAAGCGCAGTGATGACGCCGGCGCGGCGGAATCGCTCGACGGCGAATCCGTTTCGGCAATGGCAAGCCTGGCGAGCGAACTGAAGATTCACATCATCGCCGGATCGATAACCGAACGTATCGAAGGACAGGAAAAAACTTATAACACCTCGGTGCTGCTCGGTCCCGACGGCACGAAGATGGCCGTCTATCGCAAGATTCATCTGTTCGACATCGATCTTCCCGGTCGCGTCACCATGAAGGAGTCCGCATCGAGGATGCCCGGCACCGAGGTGGCATGTGTGGGCTCGGCTCTCGGCGCGATCGGTCTCACCGTCTGCTACGACCTGCGCTTCCCGGAGCTCTACCGGCGGCTCGCGTTGCAGGGGGCAAAAATTCTGAGCGTGCCAAGCTGCTTCACTTTCCCGACCGGCGAGGCGCATTGGGAATCGCTGCTGCGTGCCCGCGCGATTGAGAACCAGGCCTACGTCATCGCGCCCGCGCAGTTCGGCCCCAACGTGCACGGCTACTCCGATTACGGGAACTCGATGATCATCGATCCATGGGGACGGGTGCTCGGGCGCGCCTCCGATTGTGAAAGCGTGGTGATGGCGCCGATCGATCTTCACTATCTCGAACGCGTCCGGCATCAACTGCCGGCCCTATCGCACGTCAAATTAAAGGCCTGAAGGATCGTTACGATGAAAACTGCCTACGGGGTATTTAACGCGATCATAATAGCGAGCGGGATTTTAGCCGGATGCTTTCTCACCGCCACCGTCGCGTCGTCGCACGACATGGGAGCGATGGATGATATGCCGGCCGATCAGAATGCTCCGATGATTCATACGATGGCGCCCAACGCGATGGGCGGTCACATGCACATGGACGAACATATGCGGATGACCGCGATGCGCCCAGTGACGCCGGAGGACCTGGAACGCGCCCGCTACCTCCTCGATAAGCTGCACGGCTCGATTGCCCGCTATCGCGACTACCGCGTCGCGCTCGCACAGGGAATGCGAATCTTTCTGCCGACCATTCCGCAGGAGGTTTATCATTTCACCGACTACGCGGCGACTGGCGAGGAGTACCAGGGACATTTCGACCCGAGCCGGCCGGGCTCGCTGCTCTATACCAAAAATCCCGACGGCGGTTACACTCTGGTAGGCGCGATGTACAGTGCGCCGCCCGACGCGACTCCCGAGGAGCTCGACGCGATGGTTCCGCTCAGCGTCGCGCGATGGCACGTGCACACCAATATTTGCCTGCCCAACGGCATCTCGATCTCCGATCTTCTGCGCGGCGAGATCGGCGCGGAACGCGCTGACGTACCGGGCATGATCCCGGCCTCCGCTTCCGCGAACGCAATTGAAATGGACCGCCGCTACGGCTTTATGGCCGACGGCCGCTTCGGATTCGAGGGAACGATTTCCGATCCCGCGCAATGCACCGCGGCGGGCGGTTATATGATCCCGCAGGCGTTCGGATGGATGGTCCACATATACCCGTTCTCCGGCGACGATCTGAAAGTGGCGTACGGGATGAGCGTGCCGAGCCCGCTTTCCTCGAACACGTCGCGATGATCCGAAACCCCCGGTTTCCACTAGCGTCGCGTTTTCGCGTGACCTAAGGTGTCGCCGCGTAATAGTATTCGTATGCCCATTTTCGGGCGGCTTTAAGGAACCACAATTTATGGCTGACGGTCCTCTCGCTGGTTTTCGCGTCCTCGATCTTACGGCAGTCGTTTCCGGGCCTTTTTGTACTCAACTGCTCGGCGATTTGGGCGCCGACGTGGTGAAGATCGAATCGCCCGAGGGCGACTCGATGCGTCGAACCGGCCGCCCGGAACGAAACGGTTTCACTGCGGCGTTCCTGAATTTCAATCGGAACAAACGCGGCGTCATGATCGACATCAAAAAAGACCAGGGACGCGATCTGGTCCGCAGGCTCGCAACTCGCGCCGATGCGTTCGTCGAGAACAATCGGCCCGGCGTCGCGGAACGCCTCGGCATAGGCTACGCGGACATCCGGCGTACCAATCCGAAAATCGTCTATTGCTCGATCTGCGGGTTTCCACCCAAAGGCAAAATGGCAAATCATCCCGCCTACGATCCGGTCATTCAGGGCTATTCAGGGATGGCATTTTTGCAGGGCGGAAAGTCGGGAAAGCCAACCGCGGTGAAAATGGCATTAGCGGACAAAGTCAGCGGCATGACGGCGGCACTTGGCATCGTCAGTGCGCTGCACGCGGCTCGCGCGCGCGGAGTCGGCCAGTACATCAAGGTTTCGATGCTGGAAGCGATGATGAACTTCGCCGCCAACGACAGCATTTACGGTTACACTCTGCTGCCCGAGGAAGACTTCAAGGGCCAGGCGCCCTCAAGCACCACTCTCGATCCCTTCAAGACTTCCGACGGATGGGTGACGATCGCTCCGTTCACCGATGCGCAATTCGAACGGCTGTGCAGCGCGGTGGGACATCACGAATGGTGGACCGCCACCGAAGATCGCCTGGAGAGACTGCGTGGCGTCTTCCGCGGGGTCGCGAAACTATTCCCCGAAAAGACTACTGCGGAATGGCTTCCGATCCTCGAAGCGGCGGACATTCCCGCCGGTCCCACCAATAGCTACGAAACGCTTTTTCGGGATGAAGAGATCGTCGCCAACGACAGCTTCACAATTTATGAGCATCCCGCGGCTGGCAAGGTGCGCACCGTGACTCCGGGCCCGCGCTTCAGCGAAACGCCGGCCAAGCTATTTCGCCTCCCGCCCAAGCTCGGTGAACACACTGAAGAAGTGCTGCGCGAGGCCGGCATCGAACGCGCTCAACTCGAGGAATTGCGCTCAAGCCGCGTGATCAACTGAACTCGCGCCGTGAGGCCGCGAGTCCCGACGGTCGCGTGGCCGCGCGAGGATGTCGCGGAAAATTCCGACCGCAAAAAAGCGCGGGCCGCATAACGGACCCGCGCTTTGATTCAGTGATCGCGATCTAGTTCCCGCTTGCGTCGCGCGGGATTCCGGCGGCTTCGTGACTGTTCCACTTCGAGCCCGCCACCGGCGTCATAAAGTTCCCCGGGCTGCTTACTATCTTAGCGCGCGCGTTGGGATACTTATCGAGAAAAGCCTGCAGCGAAGGATGCTTTTCCACGTAGTCTTGATTCTCAACCAACGCCGGATTCTTCGCTAGTTGGTTCGCGATCCCGGGATCGGTTGCCTTTACGGTCCCAAAATCGCGCAGCATCTGATTATTCAGATCGTGGGCACTGGAGGCCGGCTGGAACTCCATCGTGTGGGTGACGATAGTCGGCGGCGCCGGCTGCGTGACGGTTTCCTCGGTCACGGTTTTTTCGGTAACGGTCGCGCTTTGTTGCGCCAACGCGGGGACAGCAAAAGCGGCGAGAGCTACCGCAATCGATAGCGCGGCGGCGTGGACGGGGAATAGTGTGGGTTTCACAATCTTACCTCCGATGGAATTCCCCCCCGTGAGTTATTCGAACATGCCGGGTTCCCGGTAGAAAAGTATTTCGAGTCCCCGGTATATATAGTGTACTCCGGAAAGCGCGGTGAAGCTTGCGGTGACATATAGAAGATAACTGAAGTACTCTGGCGACATATCGTTGAACCGCGCCAACGCTGCGACCACGCAAGCAAGCTGAAGGAAGGTGCTCGCCTTTCCGATATAGCTGGGACGCACCGGAATTCGCTCACCGGTAAGAAACGAAACCGCAAAATATCCGAACACGATGATGACGTCGCGGATTATCACGATGCCGAACAACCACGGCGGAAAATCCGAATTCATGGTCAACACCACGAACGCGCTGACCAGCATCAGCTTGTCGGCAAACGGATCGAGGAACGAGCCGAATTCGGTTTTCGCGTCGAACCATCGCGCGACGGTGCCGTCCAGGCTGTCGGTCAGCGCCGCGAACCCGAACACCCACAGCGCCGCGCGATAGTGCCGATAGCCCAGCAGCCCGAGAAAAAGTGGAATCGAGAACAGCCGCAGCAGGGTCAGCGAGTTGGGAAGATTGAGCAGGTCGCGCAGCGGCACCCGCGACGCAGCCGGGCCCGCCGGCATCTTCTTTTGCGACTGCGCGTTTAATCGGTATCGCCATCGGTTTGATGCCGAAGACTAAGGTTTAGCTGAGCGCCGCCTTGCGCAACCTTCCGGCGACGGCGGCGCTGACCAGCGCCCTCATTGCCACCCGGCCGTCTCCGTACTCTTCGCTTAACACTTGACCCTCGCGCCGCGCCATCGCAACCAGATCGCCGCGGCTGGCTGCGAGGGTGACCGATACTTCTTCGCGCGAGGTCGCGAAGAAACGCGCGACCGCGCGCAGCAGCGCCATCGAGACCCTCGCCGGTACGCGCCGAGATCGACACGGTTTCCACGTCCGCGATCGACCGCATCCCGTCGCGCATCCCGTCGTGCATGAGATCGATTTTGTTCATCACCATGATTCTCGGCGCGTTGCCGGCGCCGATTTCTTCGAGCACGCGGTCGACGATTTTCATTCGCTCGGCCGCCAGCGGCGAGCTCGCATCGACCACGTGAAGCAGCACGCTCGCGGTGCGCACTTCCTCCAGCGTCGCCTTGAAGGCCTCGATCAGCATATGCGGCAGGCGATGGATAAAGCCGACCGTATCGACCAGCATCACGTTCATTTTGCCGGGCAGCCGCAGACGCCGGATAGTCGGATCGAGGGTCGAGAACGGACGATCCGCCGCCTCCACCGCCGCTTCAGTCAGCGCATTCATCAAAGTGGATTTGCCGGAGTTGGTATAACCGACCAGCGCGACCGTCGGATATGGAACCTCGAGCCGCCGTTGACGCTGGATCGTGCGGGTGCGCTCGACCTCGCGCAGCCGCGCCTTGAGCCGAGTCAGCTTCTCGCGGATCGTGCGGCGATCGACTTCGAGCTGAGTTTCGCCAGGTCCTCGCGTACCAACCATCCCGCCCGTGCCGCCTCCAGCCGAGCCGCCGGTCATGCGCGAGAGATGCGACCATTGACGGGTGAGCCGGGGCGCCAGATAGCGCAATTGCGCGACCTCGACCTGCAGCTTGCCCTCGAGGGTGCGCGCGCGTTGCGCGAAAATATCGAGAATCAACTGGCTGCGATCGATAACGCGGAGATTGAGTTCCTTCTCCAGATTGCGCGCCTGCGCCGCGCCGAGCGCATCGTCAAAAATCGCCAGCGTCGCGCCAGTTTCGCGTAGCGAGCTCGCGCACCTCCGCGGTCTTGCCCTTCCCGATGAAGGTACGTCGGGTCGGTGTGACTTAAGCCGCTGGCTGACGGTATCGGCAACCTCGGCGCCCGCGGCCTCGGTCAGCGCCTTGAGCTCGGCCAGCGATTCCTCGGTGGGAATTTCCTCGCGCGAGCCGAGTTCGATTCCGACCAGGACGGCGCGTTCGATATGTTTGAGCGGTTGGCTGTTGGAATTGCGCAGAAACAAACCTCAGGCCGGCTAATCGGCCAGCGGGTTTTAGCCTATCAAAATCGCCCTCCCCACTCGACGCCGCCGAAAGTCTGGAAACGAAGGCTGGCGAACCCATCGAGTCCGCCAGCCTTTCCTTCTCTTATGAATCGTTAGCGCAGTTCCACCGATCCAGGCGACAGCACCTGCTCGATCGCCGCCACAAAAGCTTCGGTGGGCGCTACTCGAAAGCGATCGCTCAACAACAACACCGCCTCGCGGCCGCCCTCCACCTCGAGATACAGGTAGGTCATCGACTTGCCGGGAAACTTCGCGATCGCATCGCGCAGCTGATCGAGGCCGCCGTTGACGAGCCTGCTCTTGGGCGCGCGAATACTGACCTCGCGGATCGAGGCGAGCAGCGCCGCATCGAGCGTCCGCATCTCATCGAGGATGATCTGCGCGCGCTCGTCATCGATGTCGAGCTTGCCGCGCGCCACCACCGGTTCGTCGCTCATGATCGCCGCTTCGCATTTCTGGTAGGTCTCGGGCCACGCGATCACTTCGACCGCGCCGTCGCGATCCTCGAGCTGGAAGGTCGCGTAGCGCTTGCCGATTTGGCGCTGTTCTTGAGCTTGACGGCCTGAACCACGCCGGCGAGCACGACCTGGCTGCCGTCGCGGCGCGCCGGGCAAGGTCGGCGGTCGTGAGCGGCTGAGCTGGCGCACTTCGCGTTCGAAGGGATCCAGCGGATGCGCGGTGATGTAGAATCCGAGCGCCTCTTTTTCGGCCTTGAGCTTCTCCTTGGAGGCCCATTCGCGACCGGCTCGCGCGCGGCGCCAGCGGCGGCGCCTTGACGGCCCTCCGAACAGACCGATCTGGTTCTTCGCCGCGGCTTCGACGCGCTGCGCGATCTTGAGGACATCTTCGACCTGCGCCATCAGCTCGCGCGCGACTGCGCCGGTCGAAGTCGAACGCGCCGCACTTGATCAGCGCCTCGAGCACGCGCCGATTGACGAGTTGCGCGCCGACGCGCAGGCAGAACTCGGCAGGCCGCGTGAACGCGCCGCCGGCCTCGCGCACCGGCGATAATCGCCTCGGCGGTTTTGGCGCCGACGCCGCGAATCCCGCCGAGTCCGAACCGAATCGATCCGCCGCGACGGTGAACTTGACCCGGCTCTGATTCACGTCGGGCGGCAGGATTGCGATTGCCATCTCGCGCAGCGCCGCGATGTTCTTGTAGGTCTTGTCGGCGTCGTCCATGTCGAGCGACATCAGCGCCGCCATGAACTCGTGCGGGAAATGCGCGCGCAGATAGGCGGTGGTATAGGTCGTCAGCGCGTAGGCGGCAGCCATGCGAGCGAGTTGAAACCGTAGGACGGCGAAGGTCTCGATCTTCTCGAAGATCGATTGCGGCCAGCGCCTTCGATTGACGCCGTTGCCACCGCGCCCTCGATAAAGCGCGCGCGCTCGCTTCTCCATCACCGCTTTGTTCTTCTTGCCCATCGCGGCGCGCAGCATGTCGGCTTCCTGGAGCGTGTAGCCGGCCAGCGCCTGCGCCACGCGCATCACCTGCTCCTGATAGACGATGACCCCGTAGGTGTCGCGCAGCACCGGCTCGAGCAGCGGATGATCGTACTCGACTTTCTCCTTGCCGTGCTTGCGCTTGATGAACGGATCGACCATCCCGGAATCGAGCGTGCCGGGCCGAAACAGCGAGATCGCCGCGATCACGTCGTCGAAGCTCGAGGGCTTGAGGTCGCTCAGGAAACGCCGCATCCCGGAGCCTTCCATCTGGAATACGCCGACCGTGTCGCCGCGCGAGAGCAGACGGAAGGTCTCGGCGTCGTCGAAGGCGAGCCGGTTGAGATCGGGCGGGGTCTGGCCGCCGGCGGCGATCAGGCCGAGCGTATTCTGGATAAGCGTCAGGTTCTTGAGCGCGAGGAAGTCGAACTTGATCAGCCCGATTTCCTCGATCCCCTTCTGCGCGTACTGGGTGATCGCGAGCGCGCCCTCGGTCTGCTCCTTGTCCACATAGAGCGGCACGATATCGGAAAGCGGCAGGTCGGAAATGACCACCCCCGCCGCGTGCCGCGAGGTATGGCGCAGCAACCCTTCGAGCTTGAACGCGTAGTCGAACAGCTCGGGATATTTCTGCTGCTCCGCTTTGAGCCGCGGCTCCATCTCGAGCGCGTCCTTGAGCGGAAAGTCGCGTCCCTGCTTGGGCGCCGGATAGAGCTTGACGATCTTGTCGGTCTCGGCGAACGACAGTCCCAGCACGCGGCCGACGTCGCGAATCGCCTGCTTGCCCTTGATGGTGCCGAAGGTGATTATCTGCGCGACGCGATCTTCACCGTATTTCTCGCGGACGTAGTTCAAGACCTCGTCGCGCCGCTCGTAAGCAGAAATCGACGTCGATATCCGGCATCGACTTGCGCCCCGGATTGAGCCATCGCTCGAACAGCAGCTTGTGCTCGATCGGATCGAGTTCGGTGATTCCGAGCGCGTAAGACGACCAGGCTGCCGACCACCGAGCCGCGCCCCGGGCCGACCGGGATCCGCATGCTGCGCGCGTAGCCGATGAAGTCGGCGACGATCAGCATGTAGCCGGAAAAGCCCATCTCGCTGATGGCCGGCGATCTCGCGATCAAGCGCTCGTGGTACGGCTGCTGCGTCGAACTCGCCGCGCTGCGCGCGCGAATCTCGGCGAGCCGGTGCGCCAGGCCCTCTGCGCGCCGCGTCATCTCGGCTTCAGTCGCCTCCAGGTCTCGGCCGGCGGCGGCCTTGAAACCTGGGGAAATGGAACTTGCCGAACTCGAATTCGAAATCGACCCGGCGCGCGATCTCGACGCTGTTGCGGATCGGCTCGGAATCGGCGCCGAACGCTGCCGCCATCTCTGCGGGCGTCTTGACGTACAACTCGTCGGTGTCGAAGCGCCATCGCGTCTCGTCGGCCATGCACCTTGCCGGTCTGGATACAGAGCAGGACCTCGTGCGCCTTGGCGTCCTCGCGATGGAGGTAGTGGCAATCGTTGGTCGCGACGGTCGGCAAGCCGATCACGCGCCGAGCTCGCGGAGCGCTTCGTTGTAGGCGCCATGCAGCTTGTTGTCCTGGAGCTCGAGGTAGAAGCGATCCGGGAAAGTCCGCGCGTACCATTCGGCCGCCTCGCGCGCCTTGTCGAATCGGTCGGCGCTTGAGATGCGCGCGCGATCTCGCGAGGAAAGGCATCCGGAGAGCACGATCAGGCCCGTCGTCGCATTCGCGCAAGGATTTCCTTGTCGATGCGCGGCTTGTAGTAGAGGCCTTCCTTGTAGGCGGCGGTGAGCAGGCTTGCACAGGTTGCGATAACCGGCGCGATTCTGCGCGAGCAGGATCAGATGGAAATTGCCGCCGGTCTCGAAATCGTCGCCGCGCGATCTGGGTGCGATCGGTGCGCTTGCCGGGCGCGAGATACGCCTCGCATCCGATGATCGGCTTGATCCCGTGCTCGTCCGCCTTTGTGAGTAGAACTCGACCGCGCCGAACATGTTGCCATGATCGGTAATCGCGATCGCCTCCATGCCGGACGCTTTGGCGTGATCGAGCAGCGGCGCGATCTTGTTGGCGCCGTCGAGCAGGCTGTACTGCGTATGTACGTGGAGATGGACGAAACTCATGGCGGACTAACCCCTCCAACCGCTGCCCCGAAACCGCCCGCGCTGTTTCTCATTCCGGGCCACGCAGTCCCGCGCGCATCGTGGCCGATGCGTCGCGGGCCTCGCTCCCTTCACCAAAGGGTAGCGGGCGACCATCTGCCTCTGCCTCGCTACTTCTTGCGCACTCGCCCTTCTTGCCGCCGCGGCGGCGGGTGCAGCAGCGCGCGCCTTCCTTGGCGGCTTCGGCCGGCAGCTGCGCCGCAGCCGCGCCCTCGGCCGGAGCGGCGCCTTCGACCGCGCGCCTTCGACGACTGCGGCGACGGCTGCGAGTCGGCGCTCGGTCGACCGTCGGCGGCAGAACGCTGAACCACCGCATAGTCGCTGTCGAAAATCGGCTTCATGTTGCCGGCGAACTGTCAGCGTCGAAATGTGAATGACGTCATGAATGCCGAGCGCGGTCACATCGACCTCGACAGAATTCGGGAATCTCCAGCGGCAGACATTCGACTTCGACCTCGCGCACCAGCGGCTGCAGAATTCCGCCCTCGGCGACTCCGACCGCGCTTGCCGATGAAGCTGGAGCGGCACCTGACACTCGAAGCGGCGCGGTTGAGATCGACCTCGTACAGGTCGGCGTGCAGGATATCGCCGCGAGACCGGCGCCGCGCTGGATGTCCTTCAACACCACGTGCTTGCCGTCGAGTTCGGACGACCGCTGACTTGAGGCGCATGATCCGCACGCTGGCGGCGTGCGCGACGCGACGTTCTTCAACTCCGCACCGCATTCAGCGACACCGCGATCGGGCTGGTCTGCGGCCCGTACAGAACGCCCGGAACGCGGCCGTCCCGCCGCACACCGTAACGACGCCCTTGGGCCTGGTCTCTCTTTTCTCGCAGAGACATTTCTCCGGTTTCCATTATTTTCTTTCGAAGCCAATCGCTCATGCGAATTGAACAGCGAGCTGACTGATTCTTCATTATGAATGCGGCGAACCGCTTCGGCGATAAGCTGCCCGACCGAAAGCACCTTGATATTTGGCAGTTCCGCCTGCGCCTTGGGCCTCAGCGGGATGCTGTTGGTGGTGATCAGTTCCTTGATTGCCGAACGATTGAGGCGCTCGCAGGCCGGATCCGACAGGATCGGATGGGTCGCGCAGGCGAACACCTCGCTGGCGCCCGCTTCGATGACTACCTTGGCCGCCTCGGTGATCGTGCCGGCGGTGTCGATCATGTCGTCGACCAGCATCGCGATCGCGTCGCTCACCTCGCCGACCAGGCGCATCTCGGCAACCTCGCTGGCGCGGCGGCGGCGCTTGTCGATGATCGCGAGGTCGGCGTTGAGGCGGCGGGCAAAGGCACGCGCGCGCTCCACTCCACCAGCATCGGGCGAGACCACCGACGATCTTCTGTCCATCGACGCGCTTGCGCAGATATTGATCAGCACCGGCATCGCATAGAGATTGTCGACCGGGATATTGAAGAAGCCCTGGATTTGTCCGGCGTGCAGATCGACCGTCAGCACGCGCGAGGCGCCGGCGGCGGTGATCAGGTCGGCGACCAGCTTGGCGCTGATCGGAACCCGCGGCGCGACCTTGCGATCCTGGCGCGAGTAGCCGAAATACGGAATGACGGCGGTGATGCGTTTGGCCGACGCGCGCCGCAGCGCGTCCATCATCAGCAGCAGTTCCATCAGGTTGTCGTTGGGCGGGCGTGCAGGTGGACTGGATCACGAAGCAATCGCCGCCGCGCACGTTCTCGCGCACCTCGACCATCACTTCGCCGTCGGGAAAGCGCCCGACTTCGGCCTCGCCAAGGCGAACGCTCGAGATGCTCGCAGACTTCGCGCGCCAGCGCCGGGTTGGAGTTTCCGGTGAAGATCTCGAGTTCGTCCTTGGCCCGTTCGGACATCTTTCTCAGTTCCTCTACGCTTGATCTCGCGAGCCGCACGATCCGGCCCAGCCGCGCATTCCAAAATGGCTGGGCGGGAAGGATTCGAACCTTCGAATGCCAGGTCCAAAGCCTGGTGCCTTACCAGCTTGGCGACCGCCCAGCGAAGCGTACGCCGGGCCTCATGAGCCCGCTTTCAGCCGCCCGCGACGCTGAATGTACTCAATCCGAGCACCGAACGGGAGCATTTTGTCGCGTCGGGCGCACATTTGATCCACACGGAGCAACATCCGAGCAACAGAAGATCCACATAATCGGTGCGCGGCCCTGCGGTTCAAGGCTCATCGAAAGAGCGGAAAGTATCGATTTCGCGCGGCCTAATGATGTTATTGGCGGCAATTTTCGCTGTCAATCAGATACTCGCCAGTGGGCCGAGCGATTCGGCCTCGAAAACCATCGCATCAGGCGCCTTTAACCTAATTGCCTCAGCCACTTGGTAGGTCTCATCGGCATTCTCGAAGAGGCCGAAAACCGCGCCGCCGCTGCCGCTCATCGAGGTGGCTTTCGCGCCGCATTCTTGAAGTAATGCTTTAAGAGTGGCGATCTGTGGATAGAGCCGCATCGCGGGCGCCGCCAAATCATTCACCAGACGCCGGGAAACTATCTGTCCGCGAACAATCGCATCCACTTCCTGCTCCGATGCCGCCCCGCTCCAATCCTGGCGCTCAAGCGCGTTGAAAACGGACCGGGTTGACACTTCGATAGCGGGGACGGCGACCACGAGATGCAACTCGGGGAACCCGGGTAGCGGATAGATTCGTTCGCCGATGCCAGTCACGCGCGAGGGACGTGGGTCTAGGAAAAATGGCACGTCGGCGCCGAGTCCAGCCGCGATTTTTTTGAGCCGCCCGGGGGTATCGTCGGAGACGTGGAGCATCGGCGCCATCATAGAAGTTAGCATCCGCAGAACAGTTCCAGCGTCGCTGGAACCGCCGCCAAGACCCGCGCCTGCCGGAATCGTTTTTTCGAGATCGATCAATATGTGCGCCGAAATGCCGAACTCGTGCACGAACGCGCGCGCGGCGAGCAGCGCCAGATTGGATTCCCGGATCGCCGAGCGACGGGAGACTGCAGCGGAGGCTAATCTCGCGCGTAGCCGCCGGACGAATCTCGATCGTGACGCGATCGCTGATGGAAATCGGAAGGAAGATTGAATCGAGTTCATGATAGCCGTCGTCGCGGCGTCCGGTAATCCGAAGGAATAAATTGATTTTTGCAAAGGCGGGCTCCGCCAGCAGCTTTTCCATCAATGCGGTTTCAGCCGTTTTTTTCGCGAATGCGCAATCCCGTATCGGCCGAGATACGGCGCAGCGACCTGCGGGTGTCACGCTGAATCACATTGATGAATCCAATCAAGGTCACGATCAAACCAACGATTACCATCGCTTGTCCGGTCAAAAACGTAACGTGATAAAAGTCCATCCGCGCGGTGGCATAGGAAACTCGCGCCTCTTCTTCGGTGAATGGCAGCAAGACTCCGCCGGCAGAATCGAGCTCGTCGAAACTGCGATAGTCGCTGCTCGGCGCGGTATGCGCGGCTTGCGCGATCATCTGGCTGGCCGCCCGGGTCTTGTTCAGGCCGACCAACCAGTTCCCGGCGCCGAGAAAAACCAGCATCAAGCCCGCCATGATGCGCCAGTCCCTATACATGTCGGGAAGCTTCATATCTTTTCGAAGAATAAGGCTGCTCGGCAATTAAGACAATCCATGCGGCAGCAACCCTGTCGGTTCTGCGCCGACGAAGGCCGCTACGTTGCGTGGCCAAAAGCGCTACGGATATCATCATAGTTCCGGATCAAACATGAAGACCGAGACCGAAAACATCGCGGCGCCTGCGGCCGACGACCTTGAAGCGCTGCTCGCCGGATTCGATCAGGGACAGATGCGCGCGCTCTCGCGGCTCATCAGCAAAATCGAAAACCACGCTCCGGAGCGCAACGCGATTATCGATCGCGTCTACGCGAAGACCGGCCATGCGCACATCATCGGAATCACCGGACCTCCGGGGGCCGGCAAATCGACGCTGGTCAATCTTCTGATCGCGAAGTATCGGGCCCTCGGCAAACAAGTCGCGGTGCTCGCGATCGATCCGTCGAGTCCGTATTCGGGTGGCGCGGTGCTCGGCGATCGGGTCCGCATGACCGATCACTATAAGGACAGCGGGGTTTACATCCGGAGTATTTCATCGCGCGGAAGCCACGGCGGACTAAGCCGCGCCGCGCGTGAGATCGTAAAGCTGCTCGACGCATTCGGTCACGATATCGTGATCATCGAGACCGTTGGCGTGGGGCAGACCGAGCTGGGAATCATGGATCTCGCGGATACCACCGTCGTCGTGACGGTGCCTGAAGGCGGCGATGCGGTTCAGGTGATGAAGGCCGGCCTCAACGAGATCGCCGATATCTTCGTGGTCAACAAAGCCGATCGCGAGGGAGCTGATCGAATCAAGGCCGAGCTGGAATTGAGCGTTCATTTGCGGCCCGGAGGTGGATGGCAGCCGCCGGTACTGATGACTCAGGCCGCATCGGATAAAGGAATCGATCGATTGGTTGAATCCATCGCCAAACATCGAGAGCATCTCGCCGCCAACCGGGACCCGGCGGGCGAGGCCCAACACCGCACGCACGAGCTGATCGAAGTTCTCAGCGGCGAGCTCGAAGATCGCGCATCGCGAGCGCTAAGAGACCACCCCGGCGACGCTCTGTGGTTGGGAGTGCGAGAAGGACGGCTGAACCCCTACGGTGCCGCGCGCAAGATTCTCGACGATCCGGCCCGACTCGCCGATCTGATCGCGGGCAAGCGCAGGAGCCGCAAGAAGTAAGCGTGGCGCACGATAAGAAAAAGCGTTCGGGCCGGCTCTTCGCAGTGGGCGATATCCATGGATGTCCGGAGGAACTCGACGCTATTTTGAAAGCGATTTCTCCGCGCAAGGGCGATACCGTCGTCTTCGTTGGAGACTACGTCGATCGCGGCCCCGCGTCGCGCGATGTCGTCGACCTGATCCTCGAGCTGCAAAAAGGTCCCGCCGAGGTCGTCACGCTGAAGGGCAATCACGAAGACATGATGCTCTCCTATCTCGGGTTCGAGGGACATTATGGAGAGTCCTTCCTCTTCAACGGCGGCGCCGCCACGCTGGACAGCTACGGCGTTCGCGAGGCTGAGCTCAGCACGCGATCGAACACATATCCGATTCGCATCTGAATTTTTTCAAAAATCTCTCGCTGAGCTATCTTCGGCCGCCCTATTTCTTCGTCCATGCGGGAATCGTTCCCACTCGCCAACTCGAGGAACAGGACCCGAGGATCTCTGTGGATCCGGCAGGAGTTCATCTTTCAACCTCATGCGATCGGCGCGATCGTCGTATTTGGGCACACTCCAATGCGCGGCGTGATGATCGATCTGCCATTCAAATTGGGCATCGATACTGGGCTGGTCTACGGGGGGAAGCTGACCTGTCTCGAATTCACCGAGGGTGTGATCTACCAGTGCGAGCGCGAGAGCAAGCGGGTTAAGGCGCGGCAAACTCCTTTGCGTTGAGGGGAGCCGCCGCCGGCTGACGATCCCCTTTCTCCGCCGCGAAGCTCCCGCTAATCTGATCGGTTCGTGGCGACGTAGCTCAGTTGGTTAGAGCATGCGGCTCATATCCGCAGTGTCGTAGGTTCGACTCCTACCGTCGCCACCATCGATTCCGACTCCGAACCTCCAGCTCGAACTCCATGGCGGCATATCGATCAGCTGTCTGGTCCGAACAGCAGTTCCCGCGAGCGAATCCATAAGTAGAGCAGGATCAGCACCGTGGCGATCCCGATCCATCCGGAGGTCCTGACGTTGCGCGCCTGCGCAAGGTCCCACATGTACGCCGTCATAAAAATCAGATTGCTGAACGCGACTTCAAGCATGCAGAAAAGCGCCAGCACGAGACCCCATTTTCTTTCCGCGGCAATTCCAATCGCAAAGGCGGAAAATGCCACCGCCTGGACAACCAGCGCCACCCTCGCGCTGTACCCGGCGAATTGCATTCCCACGACGATCGCCTCCAGCGGCGGCTGGGGATAATCCGCCGCGTCGCGGATCAAAATTCTAGCGGTCAGACCCGCGGCCCAGACCGCGGAAAAAAATGCGAAGACTTTTAGATCGCGGGGCCATCGCGAGGTTTTTGGATCGGTCGTGTCGGGCATGCTGGCGAGGCTGTTCTATCAGCAGCCTGAAAGACCGTTCAAGCGGGCGCGCTCCTCGCTTGCCGAAACTAACCACACTCCACGATAATCGGGGCGCCAGACGGAATGCGGAAACAATGAACGGCGTACATGACCTCGGTGGAATGGACGGTTTCGGTACCGCCGCTATCGAAACAAACGAGCCGGTGTTTCATGCCGCTTGGGAAAAGAGAGTTTTCGCCATCGCAATGGCGCTCACGGGAAACCCGGAAGTCCTCCGGGTCAGCGTCGATGAATTCCGCCACGCGATAGAACGAATCCCCGCGCCGCGTTATCTCGATTCGACCTACTACGAACGTTGGCTCGACGCGATTCTGAATCTGCTAACCGAGCGTGAGATGATATCTCGAGAAGAGTTGGCGGAGCGTGGAGCTGAACCGATCACACCCGCGCAGGCGCCGAACCGCTTCGTGCGCGCAGCGAAGTCAGTCGCGCGGACACGGGCGCGCTTTCGGAAAGATGATCGGGTCATCGCGCGCAATATCAATCCCGCAGGTCACACTCGTCTTCCACGCTATGTGCGTGGGAAGCGAGGAGTGATTTATCGCGATTGGGGCGTCTATGTATTCGCCGATAGCAACGCGCACAACGCGGGCGAGCGGCGGCAACACGTCTACTCAGTCGCCTTCAAGGCACGTGAACTGTGGGGCAAAGATGCGCCGCCGCGTGACACGCTCCGCATCGACCTTTGGGAAGACTATCTGGATAGTGATGCTGCGCGGCCGCAAGGTATCACACGGAAAAGATCTTAGGCGCTTCCAAGCGCCGCGCGCAGCGCGCGCGAAGCAACCGAGGTCCCCTACTGGGGCCGACGTTAAGTAAGATGAGGCGGAGCTACTGCGTAGTCGAAAGGAAGATTTGATGACCAAGCATCCCACGGTGCCCACTGGGGCCGCACTTCGCGTCAAAGCACTCGAAACGCTCCTCGAGGAGAAAGGGCTCGTCGATTCGGCCGCTCTGGATTCAATTGTTGAGATGTTCGAGACCAGAATCGGTCCGCGAAATGGCGCACGGGTGGTCGCCAAGTCGTGGACCGATCCGGCTTTCAGGAAGCGTCTGCTGGTAAACGCTACCGCCGCGGTAGCAGAACTCGGGTATGGGGGACCCGAGGGCGGTCATCTGGTGGCGATCGAAAACACAGCGAAGGTCCACAACCTCGTCGTGTGTACGCTCTGCTCATGCTATCCGTGGCCGGTGCTCGGGCTGCCGCCACTATGGTACAAGAGCTTCGCCTATCGATCGCGCGCGGTTCGGGATCCGCGCGGACTTCTGCGCGAATTCGGACTCCAAATCCCCGAGCAGGTGGAGATCCGGGTTTGGGATAGCAGCGCCGAGCAACGCTACCTCATCGTTCCTCAGCGCCCCGGCGGCACCGCGCACATGACTGAAGATCAATTGGCGGAACTTGTCACTCGCGATTCGATGGTCGGCGTGGCGACGATTCATCGGCCCGGTCGATCCGGCGCGCAGGCATCCAGATGAAACTCGAAGAGTTATTTTCAGGAACCCAGCTCGAGCAGGACGCCACCTTCAGCGCTCCATGGGAAGCGCGCGCATTCGCGGTAGCGCTGCGGCTGAGCGAATCCGGGATCTGCACTTGGGACGAATTTCGCCGCCATCTGATCGTGGAAATCGGAAGGGGCGCCAGGGTTCGCGCGCACGGATGGGTCCAGGAAGGCGACGGCTACTACACCCATTTTCTCGACGCACTGGAAAACCTGCTGCGCGAAAAAGAAATCATCGGGGCATCGGCGCTGGAAGCCAGGATGCGTGAGCTCGGCGCCCGCGCTCACGAGGATCACGATCATTAGTCCTCGGCGCTGCCGCTGAAGTTGCGCGCTCTAGGCGTTCTTACCCTGCTTGCCCTCAACCCATTCGAACATCAGAGTTTCGTAGTAGTCGAGGTTTTTGCCGAGCAGGAAAATTTGCGGGTTGCCGTCGATCCGCGCATAGACCGCCGTCTGCGTCGGGTTCAAATTGCCGAAGAAGATATTTATCGGTTGCGGTTTCGAAGCCGCCTGAAGAATGATTTCGCCCCTCGGTTTGTCGAGCCCAAATTCCGCCATATCGCCGGGATTGGTCGACACCACTTCAACTGACTTCGCGTCGGTCAGTAACCCCGTCATCGCCTGCATGAGATCTTGCGGGATAAATTTGCCGTCGGGCTCAACCACTCTGTAATGCTGTCCGTCGGACATCATGACGTAGCGGATCTTCTCATCACCGCGAGTAACGGTTATCGAATCGACCGCGCCCTTGATGTCGAGCAAAGTCGATTGCTCGGACTCAATCGCCGCGATCTTTAACTGTGGGCGGTCGACGAAGTAGTAGTAGGGCAGCAGAATCGCGACCAGGATGGTAAACACGATTGCGCGGCGAGGACTCAAACGAAGAACCTCCTGCGCACGAAAACCACCGCACCAATGGCGAACAGCAGCATCGGTTCGAGGAACGCTCCGAGATATTTGAGGTTTTCGGCATTCTGATCGGTCACGAAAAATCCCGCAGTGTCGGACTGATTGAGACGCTCGCGGCTAGCGATAAGAATCTCGTCACCGGCCAGTTCATTCATCACACTGACCGCCAAATCGCGGTTGCCGAGCATCTCGATAAACTGATTCGAGGGAAATGCGGTACTCCCGAAACCGACGATCCGCGCCATGTTTTGGATCGGAACATGGACGTCGCCGTTGATCGCGAGATCGACTTCGGAACCGACCGCGATGGGACCTTTGATGTCGCGGCCCGGCTGAAACTCGGTGATGCCAGTGGTGACAGCTTTGACGTCGCCCGATGCCCAGCTCTCGTGCGAGGATCTGAGGAACGCGCTTCCTCGAGCGAAAATCATCCCGTCTGGCGCTTTGTCACCGGGCTTGCCGGTGATCTCGATACCGCGCGCCAACGAGAGCACGGCCGGCGCCGTCATGGCGCGAGTGATCGCGTTGTCCTTCGAGTAGAGCGGGATCTGAGTAGTCAGGATCTCACCCGCGGATAGCCGATACGCGGGATCGACTACTACCTGGTCGATGAAATCCATGTAGTAACTTTTCAGAAATTTCACCAGCGTAGGTGAACCATAAGGATCGATGAACGCGACGAAGTGTCCGCCCTTGGCGAGGTATTTGGCGAGCGCGGCCAACTCCTCGGGCAGGAAATCCTTGCGCGGCCCCAACGTCGCGATAATCGTCGCGTCGTCGGGAATCGCGCCCGCGAAGAGCGAGATGTTATCTATCTGATAGTTGTTCTGCTCGAGCAGTCCGCGCCACTCCGAGAACCCCAGCGTGCGATCGGTATCGAACAGATCGCGCTCGCCATGCCCGACGGTGAAATAGATGTGCTTGTTGGCGACGTGGGAAATCTGCAGCAGCGCCGGAATCAAAAGTTCCGATCGCGAGTTGTCGAACTCGCGCCGGCGCCCTTCCGATTCCACTATCACTTCACCGTATGTGGATACTCCATATTGGCGCGCCAAACCGGGCGCCTTGTTCACGTCGATCACCTGGTAGGTCACCAACGGTGTATAGGCAGCGACCTGGAATAGTAAGTCCGCCAATTCCAGGTACGAAGCATCCTCGGTGCGGACGAAAGCCATTACCTTGATCGGGTGTTTGATGCCATTCAGTACACGCTTGTCGAAATCGGAAAGTGAGTAGCGCTGGTTGGGCGTGAAATCCCATCTGACATTGTGATCGAAGATGATCAGGTTGGCGACGCTGAACAAAACCGCGAGCGCAACCGCCGTGTAGATCACGGTAACCCAGTTTACCCAGAGTGGGCGCCGTCCCTGAGTCGTTGCTACCGGCGCCCGGTCCACTTGCGTGCCTCCATCGAGCGCAGCGTCAAAAACATGAAGAACAAAATCAGGAAGGCAAAGTAGGTCACGCTGTAGAGATCGACAACGCCCTTGGCGAAACCGTTGAACTGATCGAAAAGCGAAAACATCCGTAGCGTGTCGAGCGTTCCCGACTGAAACGCGGATTCGTTCCAGTTGACGATCCAGAGGAAGAGCAGCGGCACGATGGTGGCGATGCCCGCGATGACCTGACTCTCGCAGAGCGAGGAGACAAACAGGCCCAGCGCGATGAACGAGCATCCGAGCAGCAGGAGACCGACATATCCGGCGACCACCGGGAACAGCGCGTAGGCGTGAATCGAGTAGATAAAAATCGGATACACCAGCGTCAGCGCCAGCATCATGAGAAAAATCACGACTGAAGCGAGAAATTTTCCGCCCAGTATCTCGCTGTCGCGCAGAGGGTAGGTATAGAGAAGTTCTACCGTGCCGAGTTTTCGCTCTTCGGCGAATTGCCGCATGGTTATAAACGGCAGCGTCAGCAGCAGGCCGAGCCGAATGTCTGTGAGCAGCATCTGCCAGTAGTTTTGAATGATATCGCGCGAGAACGAGATGGTGGTGAAGAACTTGAGATCGGTATACGCGTAGAAGCCCGACAGCATCACGAAGATTCCCGAAATGATGTAGACCAGCGGAAACGCGAAGTAGGAACGCAGTTCCTTGCGCATCACCGCGCTCGTCCGGCCGATCGAAAATCCGGTGCGGGCCGCGCCGATCGCGACCCCCGATTCTCGCGCGGGCGAGGTTTCCAATGCTGCCGCGCTATCCGCCATCGATTACCTCAGTCTCTCAATCGAATTTCCGCGAAAACTTCCTCGCGCGAGAAAATGCGTGGATCACGCCGCCGATCGCTCCTCGCTGGTCACGATCCGCATGAAGAGATCTTCCAGGCTGAGCGCGAACGGCTTGATCTCGAGCAGCTTCCATCCATGCTGAACTACCACCGCCGCCATCGAGCCGCGCACCTGATCGCCTGAGCCGCTGGAAAACACGACGAAGCCGCATACGCCGTCCTGCGCCGCCTCGCCGAGGCGTTCTTCGATCTTGTTAACGCCCGGTACCGCGGCCAGCGCCTGCTTCACCAGATCTTTCGGACCGGCGACGGTAATCAGACTCTGATCGCTGCCTTGCAATTTCGCGGTGAGCTTTTCCGGAGTGTCCTGCGCGACGACCCTTCCCTTATCGATGATCACGACGCGTCTGCACGTCATCGTTACTTCCGGCAAGATGTGCGTCGAAAGTAGCACCGTCGAGCGCCCGGCGAGGGAACGAATCAAGTCGCGAATCTCAACCACCTGGCGGGGATCGAGACCCACAGTCGGCTCGTCTAGAATCAAAACCTCCGGGTCCGCGAGGATCGCCTGCGCAATCCCGACCCGCTGGCGATATCCTTTGGATAGTTTGCCGATCAGCTTCTTGCGCACGTCGGCGAGTCCGCAAATCTTGATCGCGTATTCGATCCGCTCGCGGGTGATCTGCGAGCTAAGACCTCGCACCCGCGCGGCGAACTCCAGTAAAGCTGTAACGCCGAGATCCGGATACAGCACCATGTTCTCGGGCAGATAGCCGACCCGGCGGCGGGTTTCGAGCGAATGTTCCGCCACATCGAGGCCGCCGATCATCGCGCGCCCGGAGGTGGGCGGAAAAAACCCGGTCAGGATGCGCATCATCGTGGTTTTTCCCGAGCCATTGGGCCCGAGCAGTCCGATTATTTCGCCCCGCTCGACCTTGAACGAGACGTGATCGACGGCGAGAGTCGGCCCGAAATACTTGGTAAGGTCCTGGACCTCAATCATCAGCGTGATTTAGACATCCCCGTAACCTTGTCATTCTATGAACCGCAAACCTTAACTGTCAATTCTATTTCTGCCAGCCGTATTTCTGCGCAGTTTCGTTGGCGCTATGCTGCTCCGATGGGACGAGTAATTGCCACCGTGATCGTTGTCACCTCGATTACGGCCGGAATCTTCGGCTGGAATTGGTATACTCAGAGCGAGGAATACAAAAAGGACAAGCAGCAGATCAGCGAGTTGCAGCAGCAATCCGCGACGCTGCAGCAGCAGGTTTCGCAGCTGAAATCGGAAAACGATCAACTGAAGGCGGACGTCGCCAAGGTTCAGGCCGAGCAGGCTAACCTGGCGGCGCAAAACGACACTCTCAGTAAGGCGATCGCCGCCTACAAGGCAACCGGCAAGATGCCCGACTACAAACTTCCGTATCCGCCGAAGTGAAGCGCTAACGCGGCGCGCGAATTCGCTCCGCTCATTTTTCCCCGGATTCGCTGCGATGCATCGCTGGCAGAACGTAGCGCTGCCACTCCGCGAGATGAGCGAGGGTGCGCATATCGCGCATCCGATCGAGGTAAACCTCACCCTTTAGATGATCCGTTTCGTGCTGAATCACGCGCGCATGAAAATCCTCGGCGACGAAATTAAGCGGCTCACCGTCGCGGCCCAGCGCCTTGACCTGAACCTTCTTGAACCGCGGCACCATCCCGCGCATCTCGGGAACGCTGAGACATCCTTCCCATTCGTCGATTTTTTCGCTCTCGATAACGGTGACAACAGGATTGATCAAATAGGTGAGCGGCACCGACGGCATATCGGGATATCGCGGATGCTGTTCCACTTCCAGCACCGCCACCTGGATCGACAGATGGACCTGCGGCGCCGCGAGGCCGACGCCAACGTACTCGTGCATGGTCTCGACCATGTCATCGAGTAGCTTCTGAAAATCGTGGGTCTTTATCTGCTCGTGCGGAACCGGCGCCGCAGGTGTTCTCACTGCGGGATAACCAAGACGCGCGACTTTTAGAATCATAGGTTTACTCGCTTTTTCCGGCGCGATTTTCGTGGATTGTACTAATAAATGTCGGCTTCAGAAATGCGGAACAAAAGTCTACCCTACTGGCTTCTCACTATTCATTTCACAAGATTTAATCTTAACCGGGTCATAAGAGCTTGCGGCGCTGCCGGCTTGAGGTAGCATGACCCATCGGACCGCGCGAACTCGGAGAGGAAACCGCGCTATGACAACTGAGCAGACTACCAAGCCGGCCGCAAAGAGCGCGAAACATGACAAAGTGCCAACCATCGCGGCGACCCCCCAGACTCAAGTCAAGTCGGCAACTAAACCGCTCACGCTCGCCGTCGATGTTGGCGGCACCGGCATCAAAGCGGAAAAGCTCGACGCCAAAGGCGTCCCGGTTTCGGAGCGCGTGAAAATCGCGACGCCCAGAAATGCCACACCGAAAAAAGTGCTCAAAGTAATTGAGCAGCTAGCGAAGCAAGTTGGCGGCTTCGATCGCGTTTCGCTGGGCTTCCCCGGTGTCATCAAGAACGGTGTCGTTTATACCGCAGCCAACCTGGGCAGGGGGTGGGACACCTACGACCTTCAAAAGAGCCTCCGGAAGCGGCTTGGAAAACCGGCCCGCATCGCCAATGATGCCGACGTGCAGGGCCTAGGCTGTATCCGTGGCCGGGGAACCGAACTGGTGGTTACGCTTGGCACCGGCTTCGGCTCGGTAATCTTTATCAACGGACAGCGCATTCACCTCGAGCTCGGCCATCACCCATTTCACAAGGGCAAGACTTATGAGGACGAGCTGGGGAACCGCGCGCTCGAAAAAAAAGGAAAAAAGAAATGGAACCGGCTCGTGACCGAAGCGATCGGCGAGCTCGCGCAGACCTTCAACTACGATCGCCTCTATATCGGCGGCGGGAACGCGCGGCTCATCGATTCCAAGCTGCCCCCAAAAGTAAAGATCATCAGCAACATGGAAGGATTGCTCGGTGGAATAAAGTTGTGGAGTAGCTCGATCAGATGACGCGTCGCCGGGTTGGCTTTCATCCAATCACTGTTTCTTGTCGGCCTGATCGATTTGGTCGGCGATGTACTGAAAGACTTCGCGCCAGTAGGGCGGATCGATACCGTCTTCGTCAGCCGTGCGTACGATCACAACTCGCGTTTTCGGCGAGACGAAAATGAATTGGCCATAGGTGCCGATGCCCATGAAGCTGTAGTCGCCGCTCGCTAGCGAAACGCCCCACCAGAAATATTTGTAGTAACCGCCGTCGTCCTGCCATCGAGAGAATGTCTCCCATGGACGACGGTCGTTGGGATCCCTGGTAGTGGATTCGACGACCCATTGCTCGGGGATGACCTGCTTGCCACCCCAATTTCCGTTGTTCAGGTAGAGCCTGCCGAACTTCGCGATATCGATCGCTCTCGCGTTGAGCAGCGTGGGCGTTATCTCAAAGTCGTCCTGCTCGCTGTCGATGCTCCAGGTGGCCGGAAATTCCGCGCCGATTGGTTTCCAGATTTTTTCCTGCAGATATTGGCTGGGAGCGCGTCTCGTAGTTCGCTCGAGGATCATGCCGAGGAGTTCGGTGTTGAAGTTGTTGTAGTGAAATGATTGTCCCGGCGGCTCCATGATCTTCAGGTCCGAGAGCAGTAGCTGCCGCAGATTCGGATAATAACCGGCCAGCACGAACTCATCCCACGGAAAAAAATTGATCCGGTACTGAATACCCGAGCCCATTGTCAAAAGATTCTTGATCGTGATCGCTTCGAAGCCGCGGTCGTGCAACTCCGGCAGGTAGTTTGTGATCGGATCGTCGAGACTCTTGATATAGCCCTCGGAGATCGCCACGCCGACCAGCGCGGAGGTGAAAGACTTCGACAGCGACCACGCGGTGCACAAAGAGTCTCGCTCGAAGCCGTTGAAATAGTTCTCGTAGAGCGCCTGGTCGTCTCTTGCGACGATGAAAGCATGAGTGCCGGTCGAGCGCAGGAGGTCATCGAGCGCGACACGCTTCACGGCTTTGCCGTCGCGGTATTCCACCGTATCCGGAATCCGATCGCGGTTGCCCGGCGCGAACTGAAACGCCACCGACGCCTTGTCGATGGTGTGATAGGCATAGTGCCGATAGTCGTCGGAACGAGACGAGGTAAGGAATTCCGCGCCCCATACGACATAGCGATAGAGGTAACCTGGCTGCGTCCAAGGGGCGGCGTTCGCCCGCGAGGCAAACAACGAACCCGATGCCGCGCTGACTAGCAGCGCTGTCACAGCAACTGCAACCCAGCGTCTGCGAATTGTCGCCATCAGTTTGCTCTTCGCTTCAGCATTTCCGTAGCAAGTTCAGAACCTTCGCGGTCGATCAAAAACATCAACGGTGTCGAAAGTCCGCAGCGACCGCAACTTCATCGATCGATGCGCTCGGAAATCCTTCAGTCCCGATGAAAACCAACCACGTAGCGCCGCCGCCGGCAATGCTATAAATGCTTTAAGAAATGGATTGGAGGGGTGGCCGAGCGGTTGAAGGCACCGGTCTTGAAAACCGGCAGGGATGAAAGTCCCTCGTGGGTTCAAATCCCACCCCCTCCGCCAGATTGAATCTTCGAGCCTCGCTACAGTCGCCCGGACGCCCAAATGACCCTGCCAATCACGTGGATCGCCTCGGTGGTCACCACCAGCGATTCATACGCCGAATTATCGCTCCTGATGAGCAAGCTTCCGTCGGGCCGCCGTTGTATACGTTTAACCGCTAACTCATGATCGCGACGAAGCACGTAGATGCCATCGTGCCGGAAGCGCGGTTCGCCGAGATCTACCAGCATGAGATCGCTGTCCTCTAAAGTAGGAGCCATCGAATCTCCGGCGGCTTCGATCAGCAGCAGATTGCGCGGCTCAGTTTTCAAACGTGATTTGACCCAATCGATCTTGAAAGCAAGGTAGTCCACGATTTGCTCGCTTCGCAGCGGACCACCGCGCGCCGCGGGACCTTTGACATCGTAACGGGGAACAAAGACATACTCGCCGTGTTCAGTGGTTCGACCCGTCGAGCGTTTAATCGCAGCGCTCTCATGCCCTGTCGCCAGCCACTCGACTGATACTTTAGCCGCCCCCGCCAACGCCACCAGATTCGCCACGCTGGGCTGTCCGCGGCCCGACATCCATTTGTAGATCGCGTTATCTGAAACACCGACCGCGCGCGCCATCTCTGCTACCGAAGGGAATTGCCGGAGCACTTGATCGAGACGCAACTGGAAACCCTGTTCGTTTTCCGATTCTCCCATTGTAGTTGACTCGTTGTCGAACTTGTGAAATACGACCATTAAGCATGCTCATCGAGCAAAACGCAAGTAACCGCGCGCAAGGCCTTTATCTCACCAAAACCGCATCTCACCATGCGAACGCGCCACTTATCACCACAATGCTACGTAAACCGGCTGAATTCGCCGTGCGCAAAGGACCCACTCGCGCTGATATGGACCCGATTGAATGACCGATTAGTTCTGCGCTCCGGCTCGCGGCCCCCTTATCGCCATCCGGCACGCCCATCGCTATTGCGCCAACCGCAAGTCGCTTCGCGACCATGCCGAACTCGGCGTGCCGACCGGCCATCGTCGCGTCCGCCCCGACGCATCGCATTACGGCGCCGGGCGGGCCGCGACTTCACTCTCGCGATCGCGCGGATCGACACCACTTTGATGCCGCGCGCACCAACCTGCAAACGCCCACCGCCGCGTCCCGATGGCATCTTGCAAATTCCGCGCGACTCGCGCGAGCAGACACCGGGTAACGGCCTATTGCGTTCTTGTCTACGCCTTCCGATTTACCAGTTCCCCTTCTCTCCGTTCGGATTTGTGCGCACGCGTCGCGCTTTGTGCGCCGCGTCTGGCGCGTTACCGCAGCTTCAGCTTTCAACTTTCTTGAATGTTTTCGTCCCTCGAGAGAGGCGCGCCACGCGGAGCTGCCGATGGAATTAGTTATCAGGTCCCCGAAAAGTACGGCGATGGCAGAGCGCTCCGTCAAATGCGTTTTCTGTCACGAGCCGATGCTGTTGGCCGACGCGATGCGCAACCGCGGCGTCTGCCGCTTGTGCTGTCTCGAAATCGACGAGTTGGGATGGCGCACGGTTTACGATCGCGATCATCGGGTCGGGCAAATTCCGGCCAACTTGCGGACTGCCTATAAGTTATGAATTCCACCTCCGCGATGTTGCTGGAACGTTGCTCGAGTGTTGCTCGCAGTCGCGCCGAAGTGTCCGCGAGGTTGCTCCGGCCACGCCTTCGGCTCGATCCCGACGCGCCCGCGGTAGATAACGTCGCGCGTCTGATCGGCGCCGGTCCTACGGCCCGGCTTATTTCTACTTTTGGAGGAGGCCGGGTCTATGTCGCGAAGAATCCGGGTCCTGCGGATCCGGTCGCTAATGTGATCGGCGGCGAAGCGGCCGCCTTGCTGGGGTCGGTCTTCGGCGGCGAGCGAATCTGGTTTCCCAATGACGCCGGTCATTTGACCCGCCGCCGGATTGTGCTGATGCGCCAGCGCGGATCGAGTATTTCGCGGATCGCGCGCGAGCTTCGCTTGAGTGAACGCTATGTCTACAAAGTCCTGGCCCAGGTGCGTGATGACTGACAATAAATATCCTCCGATGTTTGTTCGCGCGATGGTTCGCGTGCTCGCCAACGAAGGCGGCTATGTCCACCTGGCGGACGATCCGGGGGGCGAAACCAATTTTGGAATTTCGCATCGCGACTATCCCGACCTCAATCTCCGCGACCTCACCCGCGACGAGGCGATCGCGATTTACTTTCGTGATTTCTGGAGTACCGAACGCTACTCCGCATTGCCCGAGCAAATCGCGCAGAAGGTATTTGATCTCTCGATAAATATGGGGCCCGCTCACGCCGTGCGATGCATGCAGCAGGCTCTGAGAGCCTGCGGCGACCGGATCTCCGAAGACGGCGTACTGGGTGACGCGACGATTGCCGCGGCGGCGCGCGCCGACGGCGCCGCGTTGCTCGCCGCGCTGCGGTCGGAAGCGGCCGGCTATTACCGGGTCACCGTTCAGCGCTCGGAAACAGACCGCCACGGCAACGACTCGGGTTTTCTCGCGGGCTGGCTGAATCGCGCATACCAATGAATTTTCGGCAACGCAAACAAATGGAAATAAAACACGGATTTGGGATGCAAGGACTAACGGCGGCGCGCTGCGCGCCCCACAACTTTGGAGGAACGCAATGGACACTCTAATCACTCTCAACTTTATCGGTTACGCGGCGGTACTCGGCGGCGGTCTGGTGCTGGGCACCTTGTTCGGCCGCTCGTTACTCTCGGACGCCGCATCGATCGCGACTTCGCTCGACGCCCGCGTCACCGCGCTGGAATCGGCGCTGCATTTGGGACATGCCGCGTCCGTGGTGAGCGGCCCGGCCAGCGCCGCGATTAAATCGCACGCCGCTGCGACCGAGAAGCTCGCGGCCGCGATCGAGACCCACGCGGCTGCCACCAAAGCGGCTGCGAACTGAGCTCCGCGATTGCAAGGGATGAAATCGACATGCCGCTAATCGGGGTCTTACTCTCACGTTATTGGAAACCGCTCGCGCTCGCGATTGCGATCGCCGCAGTCCTTGCCTACCGCGCGGTGCTGGTCCGCGAGCGCGACCAGGCTCGGGCGCAGGCCGCTCAACTCACGATCGATGCCGCCGCGCTGCGGGCCGGCAATCAGGCGCTCGGCGCCGCGATTGCGCGTCAAAACGCGGCCGTCGCCGAATTGAAAACCAAAGCTGACGCCGCCGCCAGCGCGATGAACGCGCAGGCCGCCGCGGCTGCGAGCGCCGGCGTGGCGGCTGCGGATCGCGCGGCGAACCAGGCGCAAGGATTTATCGCGGCGCCGATCGACTCGGGTTCCGGCTGCGAAGGAGCAATCAAATGGGGCAACGCGCAAGCCGCGCAGTTGGCGTCGTGGTGAGCCGCGGGCTCGCACTTCTGTTCTGCGTCGCGATGATTTCGGGATGCGCCACGCAGGCGCAGCCGCCGATCCTGACCCCGGTCGAAGTCCAGGTGCCGATCGCCACGCCGGTCTATTGCCAGGTCCCGCCGATCGCAAAGCCCGCGCTCCCGATCGCGTCGCTCGAGGCTGATTCTTCGCCCGACGATACCATCCGCGCCTACGCGGCGACGGTGGCGATTCTCAAGGGCGCGGTGGTGGAGCGAGATTTGGCGATCGCGGGATGCGCTCCGCCAGCCGCCGGCGCCGCGGCTACTACTGTAGGCGAGGTCGCGGGTGGGCAAAACAAATGAACGCTCTGAGGTACCGATGATTGAAATTATTTAATGACATCATGACCGGAAAGGACAATCTCACTTTCGATGCGGCGCGGGTGGTCGGCGTGCTTGGCGCATTTACCTACATCGTGTTTTGGTGCATCCAGGTCGGGGTCTCGCTGCATTTCGATCCTCACGACGCCGACGCATACGGGCGCGGGCTCGCGATCGTTCTGCTCGCGATGGCCGGCGCGTGCACCATCAAGCGCAGCACCGAGCCCGAAGCGCTCCCGCGCATCGAGGTGCCGAAGTGAGCTGGGAGGCGGTCGCCACTTTCGCCCTGGTCATGGTGACTTTCGTCGGCGTCAACCTCGGGGCGTTGCGAACGATGTTCGAACGTCATCAGCGGGTGGTGAGCCGCGACGCGGCGCGGTGGGGGGAAATGGAGCACGCGCTGTTCGAATTGCGCGTTTCGCTTCCGATCGAATATGTGCGGCGCGAAGACTGGATCAGGTTTTCGGCAACTCTCGACGCGAAACTGGACGCATTGCGGGAAGAAATGCGCGAAGAAATCGGCGCGATAAAGGAACGACTTTATGTCTGAAGGAATGGACCTCGAACAACGCCAGCGCGAAGAAGCGCGCTGGAGAATTCTGCGGGTGGTGGACGCCGGGCGCCCCATCGCGGTGTCGGAGCAAATCGTGTGGCGCGTGCTCTCCGATATCAAGCTCACCCTTTCGACCAACCAAATGCGCCGGGAGCTCAGCTATCTGCGCGATCTCGGATTGGTCGAGCTGGAAGGCGAGGAGAGCGACATCTGGTTCGCGAAACTCACCGCTCCCGGTGTCGATGTGGTCGAGTACACCGTCAAATCGCCGGCGGGAATCGCCCGTCCGCGGAAGTATTGGTGATTATATGGCGGATTCGCCGCGACCTAATGTAGACAAATCCGACTCACCCACACTTCCCGCCGCGGATGCACCGGCGCGCGGGCGCAAACCGCCCACGCGCGACGTGGTGCGGCGAAAAATGTCCGCCCTGCCCGCCGCAGTGCGCCTCGCGCTCGACGCGAGGCTGGCGACGGGTGACTACGGAGGCTTTCGTGCGCTCTCGCGATGGCTCCTGGAGCAGTTCCGCTGTCGAATCTCGGCCGCGGTCCTGACTTACTACGTCAAATACAATTTCGACCAGCGCCTCGATGACGTGAAGCTCGCCACCGCGCAGGCGATCCAGATCGTGCACGAAACCGGCGACAACGACGACTACATGAACCGCGCGCTCACTCGTCTGGTCCAGAGCACCATCTTTCAAATGCTGCTCGAAATAAGCAAGGCGCGCGGCCTGTTCCGCAAAGCTGCGGCGATGCCGGCCAGTTCGGAAGCCGTCGCGGAGACGAACCCGAAGAAACAGAAGAAGCACAAAGGGAAGAAAGGTGCCGGGCAAGCATCGTCGACCGAGACCAAAGCGCCCGAGGCCGATCCGATGTCGAGTCTTCCGAGCAAGGATCGAACTCGAGGCGCTAATCGCGGTCGGGCGCACGGTCGCGGTGCTGGGCAAGGTCCAATTCGAGTGGACCCAATGGCGCGATCACGCGCGGGAAAAAGTCGAAGGCAAAGTGGCGGCCACCAGCGAGAAACTTTCGGAAGCGGCCAGGGACGGCGGGCTCTCGCCCGAGGCCGAGAACAAAATTCGCGCGGCGCTGATGGAGATCGCCGTATGAGGTTTGCGTGAGCACCGACAATCTCTCCGTGATGCTGCCGTACCAGCGCAAGTGGATCGAGGATCGCGCGCAGGTGAAGGTCTGCGAAAAATCGCGCCGGGTCGGAATCACCTGGTGCGAGGCCGCCGATCGCGCGCTCGCCGCCGCCGCCAGCGAAGGCATGGACACCTGGTACATCGGTTACAACAAGGACATGGCGCTCGAATTTATCGAGACCGCCGCCGAATGGTCGCGCCGTTTCAACCGCGCGGCCCGCGCGATCGAGGAAATCGCGGTGCGCGACGAGACTCGCGACATCCTCGCCTATCGGATCCGTTTCGCCTCGGGCCACAAGATCGTCGCGCTCTCCTCGCGTCCTTCCAACTTGCGCGGAAAGCAGGGCTGCGCGGTGATCGATGAAGCCGCGTTTCACGAAGACTTGCCTGGACTGCTGAAAGCGGCGCTCGCGTTCACCATGTGGGGCGGATGCGTGCGGATCATTTCGACTCACAACGGCGCGGACAGCGCGTTCAACGAGCTGATCAATGACGTCCGCGCGGGGCGCCGCCCCTACTCGCTCCATCGCATCACGCTGGACGACGCGGTCGCGCAAGGGCTCTATCAAAAGATCTGTCAGACCTTGAAGCGGGAATGGTCGCCGGAAATCGAGCGGCAATGGCGGCGCGAGCTGGTGGAATTTTACGGCGACAATGCGAGCGAAGAGCTGTATTGCATTCCTCGCGCGTTGACCGGCGCGTTTCTGTCGTCGGTGTTGGTCGAGGCGCGGATGGTGGCGGAGATTCCGGTGATCAGGTGGGAGCGTCCGGCGGAGTTCAGTGAAAGCCCCGAGGAGGTCCGGCGCGCGGAAACCGAGGCGTTTCTGGAAGAGCAACTCGCGCCGGTGCTCGACGCGCTCGATCCGGAACTGGCGACCTGCTTCGGCGAAGATTTCGGGCGCCTCGGCGATCTCACCGTTATCTGGCCGCTGCAAATCGCGCGCGACTTGAAGCGGCGGACGCCGTTCACGGTCGAGCTGCGCAACATTCCATTTCGCCAGCAGGAGCAGATTCTGTTTTACATCGCGGATCGGATGCCGCGTTTTCTCGGCGCCGCGATGGACGCGCGCGGCAACGGCCAGTATCTCGCGGAGACCGCGCGCCAGCGCTACGGCGCGCGCATCGCGCAGGTGATGCTTTCGGTCGAGTGGTATCGGGAGCAGATGCCGCGCTTCAAGGCCGCGTTCGAAGACGCCGTCATCACGATTCCGCGCGACGCCGACATCCTGCTCGATCTGCGCGGCATCGTGGTCGAAAACGGAATCGCGCATATCGGCGACCGGCGGCTGCGGGGCAGCGACAACAAGTCGCGGCACGCTGATTCCGCGATCGCGGCCGCGCTGGCGTATTTCGCGTCGCATCAGGACTTCGCGGAAATCGACTATCGCCCCGCCTACCGCTTCGAAGCCAGTCCGCGCGATCCCTTCGGCCCGCCCCCGGAAGAAGATTTTCCGGCGCGGAGCGCGCGCGCGCGATTCAGCATCGGCGCCTGGTAAATCAAAATCGGGCAAGGGACAACGACATGATCAAATTCTGGAAATGGAAATGCGAACAGTGCGGACATGAGTTCGCACTCACTTTGGCGGAGATGCCTGAGCCGTGTCATCGGTGCGACGGCGAATGGTTTCTCAAAGTCGGAGAATCGGAACAAAAAGAAGCGAAGCCGCCGGCGGTGTGGCCGTGGGCGAAATCCGATCGCTAAAAGAGGCATCGCCTCAAAGGAAACCCCATGAAACTTTTCGACGCATATGGGCGCGAGGTCGACCCCACGCGGCTGCGCGACGAGCAGGCCGCTCCCACCATGACCGGCATCCGCAACATTTATTCCTCGATGCATCCGTCGGTCGGCCTGACCCCGGAGCGTCTGGCGCAAATTCTGCGCGAGGCGGAATTCGGCGATCCATTTCTCTATCTCGAACTGGCTGAAGAGATGGAGGAAAAAGATCTCCACTACCTCGCGGTCCTCGGCACCCGCAAACAGGCCGTGACCCAGCTCGATCTCATGATCGCTCCCGCGTCGAGCGACAAAGACGACGTGCGCGCCGCCGATATGGTGCGCGCGATGGTCGCGGGCGGCATGCTCAATATCGAAAGCGCAATGTTCGACATCCTCGACGCGATCGGGAAGGGATTTTCGGCCACCGAAATAATCTGGGATACGTCGAATCGCGAATGGTTTCCGCGTCGGCTGGCGTGGCGCGATCCGCGATGGTTCATGTTCGACTGGATCTCCGGCGAAGAATTGCTGGTCCGGACTTTGAGCGATCAGGGTCCGTCGATTCCGACCGAGGGTGAAAAATCAGCGGCGCAGGGATCGCATTTCAAGGGCAGCGGATACTGGGGCGCGCTGCGCGGCAACGCCGGCATCCAGCCGATGACCGAGCCGCTGCAACCGTATAAATTCATCACTCACATCGCGAAAGCAAAAAGCGGATTGCCGGTTCGCGGCGGCCTCGCGCGCGCGGCGGGATGGTCGTATCTGTTCAAAAATTACGTGCTCAAGGATTGGGTGACGTTCGCCGAAGTGTTCGGACAGCCTCTGCGCGTAGGCAAATATGGCGCGGGCGCGACCGAGCAGGACAAAGAGACGCTGCTCCAGGCGGTCGCGAATATCGGCACCGACGCCGCCGCGATCATGCCCGAGTCGATGGTGATCGAGTTCACCGAGGCGCGCCAGACCGGCAGCGCGGAATTGTATCAGAGCTTTTGCGAATACCTCGACGCGCAGGTGAGCAAGGCGGTGCTGGGGCAGACTCTCACCACCGAAATTCCGCGCGGAGCCGGATCGCGAGCCGCCGCCGAGGTCCATGATTCGGTCCGCGGCGATATTTTGAGCGCCGACGCGCTGCGGCTCAGCGCGACTATCAACCGCGACCTGATCAGGCCCATCGTCGATCTGAACCTTGGTCCTCGCGCGCGCTACCCGCGATTCGAGTTGAATCTGCCCGATGACGACGACACCAGGGAGTTCGCCGAGATCGTCACGATGCTCGCGGATCGCGGCCTGCGCATCGGACAACGCGCGATTCTCGACAAACTCGGACTGGCGGAACCCGCAGCGGGTGAGCCGGTCCTGGAGCCAATCCGCGGCGCTTAGGGTTTGCTAGTTGCGGGGCGGGTAGGAGTTTCGATGGAGGACGTTAGGAATGCCTGAAGCAATCGAAGTCAAATTCAGAATTGATCCGTCTGGGTTCCACGACATGGAAGAGCTCCAGCACGAGATGGGCACAAAAAATCTTGCTACTGCTCTATATAGCGCGGTTCAGATGTTAAAGCAGCTCTATGACTATCAGCGTAGCGGATATTCGCTCGCGCTTATCAAGAACGGCTCTACGGAGAGTTTTAAGTTGCCAGAAAAGAAAGCTGCTGCGTAAAGGGCTTAAAGACACCGCAAGAATGGCAAATCCAATCGACGCAGGGGACGTCGACCGCGAGGATTTACCACCCCTTCCTCTTCCACCGATAGATCCGCCTGATGGTCCCGTGAGGGACTATCCAACGCACGTCGATGCGGGCGATGTTGATCGCCGGGGAGTCCGCACGTTCCGCGAACATGCCCGAAGATAAAGATATTGGTGATGTAGACCGGTCCGATCCTGCAGCACTGTCGCTTCCTAGCCGCGAGTGGGTGGCTGCCCGGATTGCCTACATTATTATCATAATCTTTGCGATTCTTATGTTCTTAGCGGTTTTTGCCGCTCTATTCTTGGACGATTGTCGAGACCGAAAAGGTTTCGAGGCAATGAATCTCCTGGGACATATTTTCGGGCCCTTGCTCGGTGTGATTCTCGCCTTTTATTTTGCGATCGAATTACGCTCCAAATAGGCGGCTCGAATTTTCCACTTTGGACGAGAGTCGGCGCCAAAATCTTTTCGCGGAAGTTCAGGGCGCGACGGAAAATTGCCACGAATAAAGGTGGCCCGACGCGTTAATCGATGCGACGTAAGTCGCGCCGCGAACCAGCGGCGACTTCGGCACCATCACGATCCCGCCGAAATGCTTGAGCTCACCGCTCGCGCGGCGCTGCGCGATCGGGTCGTCGCTCTTGAATGACGCCGCATCGAAGCCGCAGGTATCGAGCGTGGTCCCGTCGCGCGACAAGGAATACTGATTCAGGGTCACCGGGGAATTGCCGCCAATTTGTAGCGTGATGGGAATGCCGGCCGGCGTCGCATAACCGCACGCGGCGAGCGGGTCGGGCCATTCAACTTCGTCGGCACTGAAGACACCATTGTGAATCGTGGCGCGCGCGGGCGGAAACATTATCGGCGCATGCGCGGTGGCATCGGCCGCAATCACCCCGCCGGGGTCGGCCTGAATTCCGCTCTGGATGTTCAACGCCGCGGCGCAGATTCCATCCTCGCAATATTGTCCGTAGCCGACTCGGGCAAGCGCGGGATTAAGCAGCCACATGCGATGAAACGGGCCGGTCATCCAGTTTTCGATCGCCCATGGCGACGGCGGATCCTCGGGCGGATGAGTGTAGAGCGCGTCGACGTCGCTCAGCGCGCCAGCGGTCTTGCCCTCGGGCGTGAAGAAGGGCCGCGCGGGATCCTCCTCGTGAATTGAGCCGTCGATCTTGCCGCTGCGAATCATGCCGGCCTTGTTCGCGACCAGATAGCGCGCGTGATTCGCGTCGCCTTTTGAAATCGCAAAATCCTCGGTCACCGGAGCGAGACCGGCGAGCTCCCGATAGTAATTGAGCCTCGCAATCCAGGTCGCACCGGGCGACAGCGGCGGTGCCGGCGGAATCGAGGCCGCGCGCGCGACAGGTTCGGGCCGCGACAACTCGCGACTCACGAGGAGGTATGACGACGCGAGCAAGGCCACCATCATCGACCCGACCATAAGCCCCCATCCGGCTCTGGAAGCGAACGTGCGAGGCGTCGCGAGCGGTAAAACATCAAACGTGAAATGGAGGATGCCGAGGCGGACATCGTCGCCCGGTGAGAGAACGGCCTCGGTATTGGCGCCGAGGCGTTTCCCATTGAGATAGGTGCCGTTGGTCGAGCCGAGATCGGAAATGTAAAACGCATCGCGCCGGGTTCCGATCAGCGCGTGCCGACGCGAGATAGTGGCGTCGTCGATGATGAAGTCGGCATCGGCGCCGCCACCAATGACGGCGCGCTCGCCGGAAATTCGATATTGCCGCGCCGCCTGGCCGGGGATCGATACCAGCCGCGCGACGGCGGCGTGCGCGGCCTCTGCTTTACTCAGACTCTTTTCTCCCCCGTGCCGCGATCGCGTCAGGGGACGCTGGCAGCGAGCTTTCCGTCCGTGCCATAGATCGACAGCCCGGCGCGATTCTGTTGATCGATCGACAACGCCGCGCGGGTGATGCCGCCGCCGAGCAGCGCGATTCCGGAAGTGCCGCCTTCCGTCACGCTGAGCCCGATGCGCGGCTGATCCTTATCGGACAGGCGAATGGTTGGTTCTCCTGCGGCTGTGGTTTCCATCGCGGCGCGCGCGCTTTCCGGTCGCATCGGCCAGCGCGATATTAGCGGCGCCGTCGTCTTCCATCGCCATCCCCATGCGTGCCGCGCCCTTGCTATCGAAAAGCCGCATGCGGGAAATTCCGCGTGAGAGACTGACCTCGGCGCGGGTCTTGCCGTCCTCATCGTAAAGGCCGAGGGCGGGAGCGCCTTCGCGCGCGACGCCAAGTCCGGCGCGCAGTTTTCCGTTGCCGTCGAGCAAGCGCAATTCCGCAACCCCACGTTCGGTCACATCGATAAGGCCCCGGGTGTTTCCGTTAGCATCGACTACGGTGAATCGATGCGCAGCCACCGTGGCGGGGATCGAGGCCGCTCCGAGCACTGGAACTACGGCGGGCCAGAAATGCTCCGCGGCGGCGCCGCCGACCAGCGAGCAAATCGCCGTGACAATTACCAGTGAGAATTTTTCCGTCCAGCTCATATGGCCGATCTCCTCTGCCCCCGGGTTTTTTGTCGCTTCTAAAATCTAGCAAGCGAGGCTTGCCCCGCCTACCGCCCCCGGCACGCGCGAAGTTCAGTCACGAGGGCGAACCGAGACGTAGCGGTTGCCCCGTTCGTAAAATCGCCACGGCAACGCGGCCCATTCGCCCGAATAATCGACATTGATACGCGGTGAGCGGCCAATCCTGGCGCGCTTGATAAACTCATCGCCTTCTTCGAGAAAGAGTTCCTCGCCACACAAATCGCGGCCGTAGTCGCCACCTGTAATAGCTAATGCATTAGTCAGTTTGCCAGGCCCATTAGTCAGTTCGCGCGAGTGAGCCGGCTTGCCGCGCCGCCTGGCCATCAGCTCCAATCCCCGGATCGGCTCGAGGGCGCGTATCAGCACCGCGTGCGGCTTGCCCTCCGGCGCCACCACCAGATTCATCGCCCAACTGATTCCGTAAAGACGAAAGACGTAGGCGTGGCCGGGAGGACCGTACATCGCGGTGGTGCGTTTGGTTAACCCGCGTAGCGCTGTGCGCGGCAAGATCGCGCGGGCCGCGATACGCCTCGGCCTCGATGATACGTCCCGCAGTTTCGCCCTCGGAGGTGCGATGCACGAGGATTTTCCCGATGCATTGCCGGGCGACCACTAGCACCGGCTGCGCATAGAACTCGCGCGAAACCTTCCGGCGATTTTCAGATTCGTGCGCGATCAGCAAAACAACTGTGCGATTTTTTACGGCTTGATTTCGCCGGGAACAATTTTGCCGCCGGGACCTTCGGGTTTCTTGAGCGCGAACTTGTCGAGCCGATACTGCAACGTCCGATAACTCATACCCAGCATCTTCGAGGCTTTCGCGATCACCCAGTCGGACTTTTCCATTGCCTGCAGGATCAAATCGCGCTCGAAGGTCTCGAAGTTGATCCCCTCGTTTGGAATCTCGAAGCGGTCACCGCGCGTGCCACCGCCGCGATCGCCGGGACGGCTGGGCATTTTGCGCGAGAGGACTTCGCCGGGAAGATCCTTGGGCGTGATGCGATCGCCGTCGCAGAGCAGGATCGCGCGCTCGATCGCGGACTCGAGTTGGCGCACGTTGCCGGGCCATGGAGAGTCGACCAGAATTTCCATCGCCTCGCGGCTAATCTCTTTCGGCTGCCCATCGGCGAGATGCGCGAATTTTTTCAGCGCGTGAGCCGCGAGCAACGGGATGTCGCCGCGGCGATCGCGCAACGGCGGCATCGTAATGGTCACGACGTTGACGCGATAGTAGAGGTCCTCGCGGAAACGGCCCTCCGCGACTTCATCGGCCAGATTTTTGTTGGTCGCCACGATGAGGCGGACGTCGACGTGAAAAGAGTCGTTGCCGCCGACCCGGCGCACTTCGCGTTCCTGCAGCACGCGCAACATCTTGGCCTGCAGCGGAGAAGGCAGATCGGCGATCTCATCGAGGAACAGCGTCGATTTGTCGGCGGCTTCGATGAGTCCGATTTTTCGTTCATTGGCGCCGGTGAAGGCGCCTTTTTCGTGGCCGAACAATTCGTTTTCCATCAGCGTCTCGGGAATCGCCGAGCAGTTGATCGCGATGAAGGGGCGCGCCGCCCGCGGCGAGAGCCGATGGATCCCGCGCGCGATCACTTCCTTGCCGGTGCCGCTCTCGCCCTGGATCAGCGCGGTGGAATTCGAGGGCGCGATCTTTCGCACCACCCGGATAACGTCCTGTATCGCCTGATCCACGCCGACGATTCCCTCAACCGTGAGACCGCCTTCGAGCTTGCTTTTGAGCAGCGCATTTTCTTGTTTGAGATTCGCGACCTCGGCGGCTTTCGAGATTGTCATCACCAGGGTTTCGCGATCGGTCGGCTTGGTTAGATAGTAAAATGCGCCATTCTTCATCGCCTGCACGGCACTTTCGATGGTTCCGTGCGCGGTCAGCAGCACCACCTGGGTGCCGGGATAAATCGGGCGAACTTTTGCGAGCAACTCTTCGCCCGACATCCCCGGCATCATCAGATCGGTCAGCACGATATCGAATTGACTGAGCCCAAGGCATTCGAGCGCGCGCTTGCCGGTTGCAGCTTCTTCAACGGTGAAGCCTTCTTCGCGCAGCGTGTCGGCGGTTATCTGGCGTTCGAGATCGTTGTCTTCGACGACGAGTACGGAAGATCGGCTCATGCGGTTTATCTCTGTATAGTCCCCAGCGGGCCCGCGCCAAGCGGGAAAGTGAAGGTGACGAGGGTACCGTGACCGTCCGCGAGCGGCGCAATATCGATAGTGCCGCCATGACGTTCGACGATCGATTTCGAAAGAAACAAGCCCAGCCCGATTCCCTCACGCTTGGTGGTGAAGAAAGGTTCGAACACGCGTTTGGCGACGTCGGGATCGATTCCGGCGCCATTGTCCCTGAAGGTAACCATCAGATGCCCGTCGTTCTGATGGAATTCGATCCGGAGTTCACCGCCGTCGGGCATCGCCTGGATCGCGTTGGCGATCACGTTGACGAAGCACATGCGGATTTTCTCGGCGTCGACGTTGAGCATAGTCGCCGTGCCGTTGGCCTCCTGGACCAGGTTCACACCCTGCGCGCGCATTTTCGATTCGGAAATCTGGAGCACGCTATCGATCAGCGTCCGCACGTCGGTCGGCGCGGGATGGATTTCGATCGGCTTGCCGTAGTTGAGGAAACTCTGCACCAGTTCCGAGAGCCGGCGGATCTCATCTTTCATCAGCGCGATCTGATGCACGTAGGTGTCGGTGTCGGGTTCCAGACGGCGCGAATATCTGGTCCGCAACTGATCGAGCGCGAGACTGATGAAGTTGAGCGGATTTTTTATTTCATGCGCAAGGCCGCCGGCCAGTTGCCCCAGCGCGGTGAAGCGCTCGAGGCGATTCAGCTCGGCCTCGCGTTCGCGCGCGCGGCGCAACTGGCCGACCATTTCATTGAAGCTGCGGGTCAAGAGGCCGATTTCGTCGCGCCGGTTACCCTCGGGCACCGGTTCCAGTCCGCGCGCCATAATGTTCTGCGCGGCCGCGGCCACCGCGTGGATCGGCTCAACGTAGCGCTGGGCAAGAAAGTAGGCGCTGATCAGTCCGATCGCGAAGATCGCGACCGCGAGCGTCAGCTCATGAATCCGGCTCTCGGCCAGCGGCTTCGCGAAGTCGCCGAAATTCGCTACCACCCGGACATAGCCGAGCAGGTGATCCTCGACCTGAATCGGGATCAGGTAAACCGTCTGCGCGGAGCCGGGGCGCAGCCGGACCGGTAATACCGCGCCGCCGGTATTCCGCTGTTCGATGATTTTGTCGAGCGGACTTTTTTGCAGCGCCTCCCCGATCAGCTTCGGATTAGAGCTGTTGATGATCAGGTTTTGCGTCGACGCGATGGAAACTTCGAGCCCCTTGCTGCGCAGACTGGCGACGTAGTCTTGTAACCGCCGCGGGTCACTCGGTCCGACCGTGGTGAGTTCCTGCACGCTGATCTGAATGGCGCGCGCGAGGTCGCTCACTTTTTCCTGAGTAGTCTCGACAATTTGTTCCTGGGTGCCGAGGCTCACGATAACTTCGGCGCCGAGCGTCAGCCCCAGCAGAAGCACCATCAGGAAGATCAGCTTGGCCTTCAGATTCAGCGCTGGAAATCTATATGCCATCTGGTGAACGCCTAACCCTCAATTGAACGCAATCCGGGGCGCATGAAAAGAGGCTTCGAGCGATGCCGGAGTTGGGGGTTCAGGTTTTTGCCGGCCTGGCCCAGATTCGCAACACCACCAGCCGCGTCATGAAAATCGCCGCGCACAATGCGGCCACAATCCAGATCACTTTTTCGAAGCCGCCGATGTATCGAATCATTTGTTCGAGTTCCCCTCCGAACAGATATCCAATTGTTACCACCACCGGCACCGAAATCGCGGCGCCCGCGAGATCGTAAAGGAAGAACCGGCTGGGAGGAACCCCGAGCGATCCGGCCGACAAATAAATCAGCGCGCGGAAACCGGCGAAAAATCGCGCGTAGAAAATCGCCAGATGCCCGTGGCGATGCATGAAGGCTTCCATTCGTTCCAGTTGCTTTCCGGAACCGGCTCGCTTGAGCCCGAAGAAGGAAAGCAGATTCGATCCCACGCCGCGGCCGATGAAGTAGAGCGAATTGTCGCCCGCAATCACGCCGAGCAAGGCGACCACCAGCGTCATCGGATAGTGCGTGACTCCCTTGTGCACTAGAAAGCCGCCGGCCAGCAACGCTGCGTCTTCGGGCATCGGAAGACCCAGCCCGCACAGCATCAGGATCACGAACAATCCGGCATAGGTGAAATGCTCGATATACGCGGAGATCAGTCCGAGCAACGATCAATCTCCGCCGCCGAAACGGTCGCGCAGACTATCGCGGATTTTCTCAATCGCCATGCCTTGCTCGGCGAGCTTTTCGGCCTCGATCGCTTCATTGGTACAGATCGCGCAGTGCGAGCCGTGGTCGGTGCGGTAGCAGTCGAGCAGATTCTTGTGACCAAGGGCGCGATCGCATCCGCAATAGCAATGCATCTGCGCGAGCAGAGCGGGATCGCGCTCGGCGACTTGATACGCCTTTTTGACATCGCCGGCGAACAGCTCCGGGTCCAGCGTGATCCGCAATTGGCGCGCGGGATCGCTGTTGGCCGCCTGCTGCGAAGCCTCCGGCAAAGACTCCTTGGCATTGTCGGCCGCGCGCGAATGATAAAACTCAACGCCACCATAAGCCGCGACCGCGAGCACAGCGATGATCGCGGTAGCGACTATTCCGGAAGAGCTGGACTTTGGTTTTGCGCTCATAATGAAGAATTTACTATAGCATTTCGATGCTTTGCAGGCTCTGCTGCGAAAAGCTGTAAAGCGCCGCCGGGCGATGCGGTCCGCGGCGGGTCGCGCGGGCCTTCCGGAGCAGTCCCATTGCCATGATTCTGCGCCGGAAATTGCGCCGATCGATAGGACGACCCAAAATCACCGCATAAAGTCTCTCCAACTCCGCAAAAGTGAACTCAGGCGCCAGCAGGCTATACGCTATATTGGTGTATTCGAGCTTGGCCTTTAACCGCCGCTGCGCGTAGTCAGCCATCAGGCCATGATCGTAGGCCAGCGGCGGCAGCGCGGAAACCTCGAACCATTTGCCCGCGAACTCGCCGGCGTCCGCCCGGATCGCGGCTGGATCGGGAATCAGCGCCATGTATGCGACCGAGACCACGTGCGAGTTCGGATCGCGCGATGGATCCCCAAAGGTGAAGAGCTGTTCGAGATAGACCTCGCCCAGGCCTGTCGAACTTTCGAGTTGACGGCGAGCCGCATCGTCGAGCATCTCACCGACGCGAACCAGACCGCCCGGAAACGCCCATCGACCGCGCAAAGGGCCGCGCTCGATAGGAACCAGATAGCTGCGCAAGCCGCCGCCGCTCACGGCGAATAGAACGGTATCGACGGCGACCTTGGGTCGCGCGGGTCGATGATGACGGCGATTCGCAGCGATATCACTCACACGGGAAAGCGCCCATCGCGATGTCCATTTGATGAGGCGCCGGCCCCGCGCCAAACGCAAGCTGCCCCCCTAAGCGGCTTGGGGGATTTTCAGAGAGATGATCCGCGACACGCCGGGCCGATCCATCGTGACACCATGAATGTGATCGGCGCGCTGCATCGTGCGCTGATTATGCGTGATGATAATGAACTGCGAGCGCGCCTTGAGCTCGGCGATCAGGCTGGTGAAAGCGTTAAGGCGGAATTCGTCGAGTGGGGCGTCGACTTCGTCCATCACGCAGAAAGGACTCGGGTTCAAAAGGAAGAGCGAGAAGATCAGCGCCATCGCCGATAACGCCTTCTCACCACCTGACAGCAGTCCGATCTCCTTGACCTTCTTGCCGGCCGGCTGGACAAGGATGTTCACGCCCGCTTCCAGCACGTCGTCCGCTTGTTCCAATTCGAGGCGTCCCTTGCCGCCCGGCAGCAGCTTGGGAAACAGCTCCTCAAAATTTTTCGCCGCGCCCTCGAAGGTCTCGGCGAAGCGTTTGCGCGCCTCGCGATTGAGTTTGACGATAGTCTGGCTGAGATCCTTAACGGCCGCATCGAGGTCGGCGCGTTCGGTCTGAAGTACAACGGCGCGCTCCTCGAGTTCCTTGACCTCGCTTTCGGCGGCAAGGTTCACTTCGCCTATTCTTTCGGCCTTCGCGCGCAGTTCCGCAATTCGATTGTCATCCGCCGACGCGTCGCGAGTTGCGATCGCAACCGCGATTTCCTCGGCCACCGAGCGGAAATCGGCCGCGAACTTCTCACTGAAATTGCGCAAGAGCTCCTCTATGAGCGTGCGCGCGCGCTCGCATTTGAGCGCGCATTCGACGATCTCGGTCTCGAGCGCCTGGAGCTCGGTCTGCGCATGCTTGTGCTCGGCGCGGCGCGCTTCGAGTTCGGCGGCGCGCTCCGCGCATTCAATTTCAAGGCGCGCGATCGCGGCCGACAGTTCAGCCTCACGCAGCTGCGCCTGGTCATCTTGCGCTGCAAGCTTTGCGAGTTCGCTCTCGAACTCGGAACGCTCTTCGCGAGCGCGAAGCAGTCGCGCGTTACCTTCATCGATTTGATTTTCCAGATCACGGGTGACGACCGAGGCGTGGCGGATCTCCTGTTCCAGCGCCAAGACCTGCGCGCGGCGCGCTTCGACATGCGACGCCGCGTTCAGCATCACCGCGCCGAGCTGTTCCAGCGCGGCGCGCCGCACCGCGAGGTCTTCGCGGATCGCGGCGAGCTGCCCGCGTGAGGTCTGCTCGGTCAGGGTCAGCGCTTCCAGGCGCGCATTGGAGGCGGCGGAAAGCTCGTAGATTTCCCACAACCGTTTGCGCGCGCTCACCAGCTGCATTTGCGCCATGCGCACCTTCTGCTCCGAAGTGGCGGCCTCGGCGCGCGCCGTGATCGCGGTGCGCTCGGCATGCTGCGCGCGCGTGCGCGCATGGGTCAGCGACGCGGCCCGCTCGGCGCGCGCGACGGCGCAGTGCGCCATCCGCTCTTGCAAAGCCTCGCAGTCAGCAACGGCGCGGCCGAGATCCTCTTCTATTTCACGACTGGGCTTAGCCGGCGAAGGATCGATCGATACCTCACAACCTTGTGCGCTGCCGCCGCGAATTATGGCGCCGGGAGAAACGATATCGCCGTCGCGAGTTACAAACAGGGTTCCGTGACCGTTAAGGTTGGAGGCACGCAGCGCTGAGCGAACATCGTCCGCCAGCATCACGTGCCCAAGCATCAGCTCGACCACGCTCTGGTAGCGGGGATCGACGCCGATCATATCGATCAAGCGGCCCGCGATTCCGGGCGCGTGGATCGCCTGGTGCGCCGGCACGCCGGCTTCCGGTTCCGGGACGAAGCTTAGACGCCCGCCGTTTTTTTCCTTGAGAATTTCGATCGCGCGAGCGGCGAAATGCGGAGAATCGACGATCACCGCCTCCAGGTCGTCGCCGAGCACGGCCGCCAGCGCAGGCTTCAGTTCCGCCGGAGCGCGCATAGTGTCGGCGAGAATTTCAGGATCCGTCAAAGGACGATCGCCGTTGAGGGATTCGAGGATGGTCTTCAATGGACGCAGGGAATCGCGCGAGGCGGCCTGCATCTGGCGGTGGGTGGCATCGAGACCCTCTTTCAGCGCGGCAATTCTCGCGCTGGTGTGCTCGATCGCGGCGCGGGTTTCCATCTCCTGCTCCGCGGCGCTACGATGCTTTTCTTCCAACGATTCAATTTCCATCCGCGCCGCGGCGAGCGCATCTTCAGCCGACTGCACCGCCTCGTTCGCGTTCGCGACGGCTTGTGCGAGATCGGGAGTTTCGCCCTCTGCGCGCGCGAGGCGCTCTTCGAGTTCCGCGCGCTCGCCGGCGAGATCACCGAGACGGCCGCGAATGAGGGCGGCTTCGCCGACCATCTCGGAGAGTTCGTCCTTCATTTCTTCGGCGCGGCGCTCGGCGTCTTTCGATTCCGAGTGGGCCTCGCCGTGGCGACGCCGCAGCTCTTCGAGTTCAGCCTCCCCGCCGTCACCGGCGTTATTTTCCAGCGCCAGCGCGGCGCCGGCGCTTGCGCGTGACGCGCGGGCAGTCACAGCTTTAGCCTCGAGTTCGGCAAGCCGCGCGAGATCGAGCGGTTCCGATTCGTCGATGGCCTGCATTCGGCGGGCGAGAAAATCGCGAGTTCGCGCGCGCTGCTGCGCTCCCGCATGGATACTTTCCAGCTCGCGCCGGTTCTGCGCGAAATCCGCCTGGACCGATTGCGCAGCGGTAGCCGCGGCCTCGAGCGACGCCTGCAACAGCGCCAGGTTTTCGCGGGTGGATTCGGCCCGTGCGCGCAATGCGCCCTCGCGTTCGCTTTCCGCGGCAAGTTCGATTCGCTGGTCGAGCACCCGGCGTCCGGACTGCAGGCGTTCGAGTTCCGAGAGTTCGGCCTTAATGATCTTATAGGCTTCCGCTTTTTTCGCCTGCCGCCGCGCGTAGTTCAGTTGGCGATCGATCTCGCTCAGCACGTCGTCGATCCGCGCGAGATTTTCGCGCACCCGTTCCAGCTTGCGCTCGCTGATATCGCGACGCCCCTTGAAGAGCGAGAGGCCAGCGGCTTCCTCGATCATGCCGCGGATCTCATGCGGCTTCGATCTGAATGATCTCGTCGACTCGACCCTGCTCGATAATCGCGAAGCTGCGCGAATGTATCTGCGAGGCCATGAAGAACTCGGTGATGTCCTTCAGGCGGCAGGGAATTTTGTTGATCAGGTAGTCGGATTCGCCCGAACGATAGACGCGGCGAGTGACCGCGACCTCGCTCAGCATCGAGTAGGGCTGGGGTAGCCCGGCGCGCTCCTCGGCTTCGAGGATGAGTGAAACTTCAGCCATCCCGGCGGCGGGATTGGAATCGTTACCGGCGTAAATGAGATCTTCGGTGCTCTTGCCACGTAGACGAGTCGGCGCCTGCTCCCCGAGGACCCATCGGATAGCGTCGACGACATTGGACTTGCCGCATCCGTTGGGACCGACCACGGCGGTCACGCCGGGCGCGAAACTAAGGTTGGTCTGTTCGAAGAAAGACTTGAAGCCTACCAGCTCTAGGCTTTTAAGACGCATGCTGAAATCGCCTCCACCACACCACCATCGCAACCTACACGAAGGTACCCGCTATATGGCGCAAGCGTCAAGTCATACGCCACTACAGAGCGTGCCAATAACTGCCGCGATACGCCAAGGAATAGTGGCGCGGCCGGGCGGCGTCAGTCTTGGAGCAACTCGGTGTTCCAGTAGGCGCTATCGACGTTGGTCAAAAACGGCATCCATTCGCGATAGTGCCGGAGACTGAACATCTCGGTCGTAAACGGGGTCCATTCCGGACGCCGAGGCCTGCGGATGAGCACCATGTTGGCCTGCTCGGGAGTCCGCCCACCCTTTCGGCGATTGCAGGAATGACATGAGCACACGATATTTTCCCAAGTCGAAACCCCGCCCTGCGAGCGGGGATTGACGTGGTCGAGGTTGAGGTCGGTCCGGGAATATCGCTTTCCGCAGTACTGACAAGTGTTGTTGTCGCGGGCGAAAATATTGAAACGGGAAAACCTGACATGACGCTTCGGTACCCGCTCGTAGGCGACCAGCAATAGCACCCGCGGCACCCTGATGTAGCCGCCCACGATTCCGAGCCGCTCATGATGCATCTCGATGGCAAGATCACGCCAGCTATCGAAGTCAAAGGTGCGATACTGCTCGTCGACGGCCTTGGCTATACCTTGGTAAAGTAGAGCAAACGCCCGTTTTACCGAGGTTACGTGAACCGGAAGGTAGGAACGGTTAAGAATCAGGACCTTGCTGTTCAGCAGGGTCCCCCCTTGCGCATTTAGCGCAATCGATTGGGCTGCCGCAGACATTGCTGCTCCAAATTGCTATCGGCCACCGCTAAAGATGTCAAGCTAGCGACCGTCTGGATTCGCTGTTTCTTCGATTTCAGGCGAATATGTGATGGCCTTACGCGATCTCGCTTGATGTGATGACTAACGTCGGATGGCGCTTGCGCAGGTATAACATGGTTCGTATGATTCGGTTCGATGGGATGGTGGGAGGAAGGGAAGCAACACGCGCGCGAACATCCGTCATCTCCTTGACGCTCGCTACGTCAGCGGTTCAAAACATCTTTCGGTGAAACGAGAAATCGTAATCAACGCCTGCACCCTCGAGGTTCGGGTGGCGTCGATCGAAGACAATTCGATCGCCGAGTTTTATCTCGAGCGCAACCAGCATCGCAGCATTGTAGGAAATATCTACAAAGGAAAAGTGACGCGGGTCCTGCCCGGCATGCAGGCGGCATTCGTCGATATCGGCCTCGAAAAAGCCGGCTTCTTGCATGTCTCGGATTACCTGACCGGTATCGATGCGGTGGGCTCGATGGCCGACATGCTCGGCGAGGAAGTCGAGACCGAGCCGGTCGCGGGCGCCAACAATGGAAATTTCGAACTGCCCAACGAAGATGAACCCGATGTCGCAGCCGGTGAAGATGCAGAGGCCTCACCCGACGGCGCGACCCGCGGACGCCGCCGCAGGCGGGGCGCTCCCTCGCGCCGAGTCAGACTGCCGATCGAACAGCAGCTCAAACGCAATCAGGAAATAATTGTTCAGATCGCGAAGGAGCCGATGGGCACCAAGGGTGCGCGGCTGACTTCCTCGATCTCATTGCCGGGCCGCTTTCTGGTCTACATGCCGACCAGTAACAATCTCGGCCTCTCGCGCCGTATCGAAAGCGCCGAGGAGCGCGCGCGCTTGCGCGGAATTTTACACGAACTACGTCCATCGCAGGGCGGCTTCATCGTACGCACCGCATGCGAAGGGGTGAGTCGCCGCGAGATCCAGCGCGACGTCGCCTTTCTGACCAAGACCTGGGCCTCGATTCTGAAGAAGAACGAGAAATCAGCGCCTGCGTCGATGTTATATAGCGACCTAGATGTTGCGTTGCGCACTGTGCGCGATCTTTTTTCCAGCGAAATCGACAAACTTTGGTGCGACGATCCGGACACCTACAGCCGCATCGTGCAGTTCGTACAAACCTATATGCCGCGGCTGCGCTCCCGGGTTCAGCTCTACGCGGACAACGAACCGATCTTCGAACACTTCAGGCTTGAACCCCAGATCGAGCGCGCACTCGATCGCAAGGTGTGGCTCAAATCAGGCGGGTACCTGGTTTTCGATCAAGCCGAGGCGCTCACCGCGATCGACGTCAATACCGGACGTTTCGTCGGCAAAAAGAGCCAGGATGAAACCGTGCTGCGCACCAACCTCGAAGCGGTTGACGAAGTGGTCCGTCAGCTTCGGCTGCGCAATATCGGTGGAATCATCATCGTGGATTTTATCGATATGACACGTGAGGCGGACCGCAAACGGGTCAGCGATGCGCTCAAGGAAGCCCTGCGCCGCGACAAGGCGCGCACCTCTGCGCTCAAGATTTCGGAACTCGGGCTGGTGCAGATGACACGCAAACGCACCCGCGAGAGCCTCGAAGAGTTGCTCACCGATCCGTGTCCTCGATGCCAGGGGAGCAGGGTCGTGAAATCGGTGCCCACGCTCGCCGCCGAGGTGCTGCGCGGAATTCGCCGCGAGGCGGCCAAGCGCGCGCCGACGGAAATGCTGATGGTGAAAGTTTCCTCCGAGGTCGCGCGGCATCTCTACGATTTCGGCGCCAAAGACCTCTCCGCGCTGGAGCATCTGCTCAACACCAAAATTGTATTGCGCTCGAAAGATGGCCTCGAACCTGGCGCGTTTGAACTCAGCCAGGCGCCTGCCGCCGCCTAGTTTTCTTCTCCGACGTTTGCAGCCGCTCCGCGGCCGGATACAACATTCGATACTCACGCTGATTGCCGATAACGCGCTTCACGTAGTCCCGCGTTTCATGGTAGCCAATGTTCTCGACCCATTCGTCGTCGGGGGCGCCGGGAAACTTTTCGTTCCACCCCATCACGGCGTGTTCGCCGGCATTGTAAGCGGCGACCGCTTGAAATTCGTTTCCATTGAACATCGCGAGCAAATTTTTCAGGTACACGGAGCCCAGCTCCACGTTGACGTCAGGATCGAAAAGATCCGCCGGCTGCACAATCGGCAGCCCGTTCTCCCGAATCATCCGGCCCGCGGTGGAAGGCAGCAACTGCATCAGGCCGCGCGCATCGGAAACCGACGTCGCATCCGGATTGAACCAGCTTTCTTGCCGCATCAACGAAAGCACCAGATATGGATCGAGACCGTCGCGCGCCGACTTCGACGCGATCAGATCCCAATACGCGCGAGGATACCGCACCCGCTCCGCCTCCGCATGGTTCAGCTCGCCGAGCTTTTCCATCTTGCTCGCGGCGACAATCGCGTCATAGTAAGCGCCTGCTGATTGAAACCCGGCCAGCACGAAACCGCGTAGCTCAGGATGAACACCCGAGTGATTTTCGAGTTGCTTCAGCTCCGCGGGCTCGAGTTCCTTCAAACCAAGCTCTCGCAGCACGAGTACACGATCGAGATGAAACGAAATGGTGCCCGCCGGCATCGCAAGAGTGGGATCAAACCTGGGATCGGAAGCGTTCGCGGCGGGAAGTTCAGGAACGGACGCGGCGATCCTTCTGCTGGCGAGCTCGGGATAGTAGTTACTCTCGATGCTCGCAGCGCAGATCTGATAAAGCGCGTGCGATCCCGCGCCGTCGCCGCTTTCTTCTTTCGCGCGCGCTTCCCAATAGAGGAACATGTCGCGCGCGCCGGGCTCGGGACCCGCGTTTTCCCTCATAGCGGCGAAGCTGCGAGTGGCCTCGCGGTAGCGATGAGTCATGAAATAACTCCACGGTAGACGGAATTTTGCATCATCAGCGGATTCGCTCGACGGATGCCGCGCAATCAGACTCGCGTATTCGGCACGAGCCAAATCGTATTTGCCATCTTCTTCATAAATGCGACCGATTCGAAGCATCGCGCCGGGGGCGTAGTGGCTGTCGGGAAATCGCCCGATCAACCGATTGAAGGTGGCGCGCGCCCGATCGCGTTCGTCACGATGCCAATAGATAAGCGCCAACGCCTCGAAGGCGGCGGGTGCCGACGGGCCAGTCGGCGCGAGCGCGAGATATTGCCCATAGGCGGCTTCAGCCTCTTCGGGGTCTGCGCTCAGCGCTTCCGCCTTTAGAAAAACAAATTCCGCCCGCACACCCGGCGGCGGCTCCATCGCGAGTCCGGCGTCAATCTCCTGCAGCGCAATCGAATGCTGGCCCTCCTTGAGCAAAAGCGCTGCTTCATCGAGGTGGTGCTCGACGGAATTGCGGTTCGCAACTTCAGGGTTAGCGGCGAGAATGGAATAAGCGAGGTTGCGGGCGTCGGCGTCTTGCGGGTCGTGCGGGTATCTTTCGCGCAGCGTCATCAGCTCGTCGTATGCGCTCCGGGGATTTCCCTGCGCCGCAAGTGCCTGCGCCAGGGCGAGCCTGGCGGGCTCCTCAACTTTCGCATCAGAGGTGCTGGCGATGGCTTTGGAAGCGGCTCCGGAAGCCTCGCTCGGGCGGGCCAGCCGGAGATAAATTTGCGAGAGCGCGAGTTCCGCATTCGACACCTTGACGCTTTCAGGATAGCCGCGAATCAGGCGATCGAGAGTCCCCGCCGACCCCGCCAAATCGCCCGAGTCGCGCTGCGCCAACGCCAAATAGTAGAGGGCGTAATCCGCAAGTTGCGGAAAATGATCCGATGCGTAGCCGAGGCTGGCCACTGCGGTCGCAAACTCGCGGTTGCGATACGCGCGATAGCCGTCGAGAAAACTCTGCGCCGGCGATGCTTGCGGCGGCGGTGCGGGTGGTTCCGCATTCGCCGGCGGCGGAGGCGGTGGCACATCGCCGGGACGCGCCGACGCCGGAAGGCATCCGGCAAGCATCGTCGCCGCTACAAAAATCATCGCCGCGAAATGGCGCCGATTCATTCTCATCGTCAATTGGGATTATCCCATGAGCGCGACCTACTCAATTGGGGTGGCCGTTGGTCAGATAGTCGCGATAATCTGGCTCGCGCGATGAATCCAGAAACCAAACTCATACTGGCGTCGGGGTCGCCACGGCGGCGCGAACTCCTGGAGCGCGCGCGAATCGATTTCGAAGTCATCCAAAGCCATATCGAGGAGATTCGACGCCGCGGAGAAAATGCCCACGAGTATGCGTCCAGAATGGCGACCGAGAAGGCGCTGGCCGTTTCGCAAGCGCGTCCGAATAGGCTCGTCCTTGCGGCCGACACGGTGGTCGAATGCGAAGGAAACATCCTCGAAAAACCGAAGGACCAACACGACGCTAATATGATGCTCTCGATACTCTCGGGAAAGGTGCACACAGTGGTAACTGCGTTCGCGCTCGCTTCGAACGGAAAAATAATCGAACGCGAGGCTGTCATCAGCCGGGTCACCTTCCGCGATCTCTCATCAGACGAAATCGCAAACTATATCGCTACCGGTGAGCCATTCGATAAGGCCGGTGCATACGGAATCCAGGGAATCGGCGGCGGCTTCATCCTGAGCGTCGATGGCTCGCGCGACAACGTGATGGGACTGCCGATCCTCGAAGTGATCGCGGCGCTCAAGCGTCAAGCAACGGCCTGATGATAGCCCCAAACGAAATCGCGCGTCGGCTCGAAGAGGTGCGCGAGCGGATCGCGTCAGCGGCAAAGCGCGCCGCAAGAAATCCTGATTCGGTTCGCCTCATTCTCGCCAGTAAGACTCAACCGGCGGAGGCGATTCGCGCGGCCTACTCGGCGGGAGGGCGCGAGTTCGGCGAAAATTACGCGCAAGAAGCGGCTCGCAAACGCGATCAATTGCGCGATCTCGATAGTCCGACCTGGCATCTGATCGGGCATCTGCAGACCAACAAGGCCAAACTGGCTATGCGCACCTTCGATTTCATCCAGACGCTCGATTCGCTTCGTCTGGCCGACGCGCTAGGGCAGGTCCGTCCCTCGCCGATGATCCGCGTGCTGGTCGAGGTCAAACTCGGCAATGAAGCCGGCAGGTCGGGCGTCCCGCCTTCAGAAGTCGAATCGCTGATCGATAGCGCGCGTCACAAAGTGGAGATCGCCGGCCTGATGACGATCTCGCCGCGTTCTGACGGCGCGGAGTCCGCACGCAAGTATTTCGGGCAGCTTCGCGAACTTCGCGACCGGGTTGCCGCCGCCAGCGGCATTGCGCTAAGCGAGCTTTCGATGGGAATGACCGAGGACTTCGAACTGGCGATCGAAGAAGGAGCTACCATGGTGCGCATCGGACGCGCGGTGTTTGGCGGGCGCACGACATGAGGAAACTCGGTTTCATCGGCGGCGGCAACATGGCCGAAGCACTCGCGCGCGGGCTCCTCGAGCACAAGATTTTCAGGCCCGCCGAGTCTGATGGTCTCGGATGTTGATGCGCGTCGGCGGCGCAAAATCAATCGCGCGCTCAAAGTCGACGTCACCGATGACAATCTGGAAGTGGTGCGCGAATCGCGGGCGGTACTCCTCGCGGTCAAGCCGCAGCAAATTGACGAGGTACTCACCGGACTGCAGGCCGCGGAAAAAATCGGAATGCGCGAAAAACTTTTCATTTCGATTGCGGCAGGCATCACCATCGCGCGACTCACCGGCGCGCTGGGAGCGAAGGCGCGCGTGATCAGGGTGATGCCAAATGCGCCCGCGATGGTCGGTCGCGGGATGGCGGCGCTGGTGCGCTCCCGGGGCGCGTCAAAAGCCGACGAATCATTCGCATTGAAAATCTTTCAGTCGGTCGGCGACGCGGTCGCGCTCAAAGATGAAGCGCTGCTCGATCCGGTTACCGCGCTCTCGGGCAGCGGTCCCGCATACGTATACCTGTTTGTGAAAGCGCTTGCCGATGCCGCCGCGAACGAAGGAATTCCCCGCGCCCTGGCAATCCGCATGGCGCTCAAAACTGTTGAGGGCGCGGAATACAACATGCGGATGTCGAAGCTGGCGCCCGAGGATCTGATTCGAGTGGTGGCCTCGCGCGGCGGCACCACCGAGGCGGCTCTCAAACGATTCGCCGCCGCCGGCTTTTCTGATATCGTGGCCGCCGCCATTCATGCCGCCGCGGATCGCTCGCGTGAACTGGGCCGCAATTTTTAGGAGCGTACAACTCGATCTGTGTGGGCCTACAGTAACCTCGTCGTTTTTATCGCGGGCGTTCTCCAGTCAGTCCTGACTCTATATTTCTGGATCGTGATCATCGCGACGTTGATGACGTGGATCGAGCCTAATCCCTACAACCCGATCGTCCGTTTCCTGTATTCTGTCACCGAACCGGTTTTCGATTGGGTCCGCGAACATATTCCAGTTTCCTTCGGCGGCATCGATTTCTCACCGATGATCGTAATTTTCGTGATCTGGTTTCTTCAGGGCTATCTGATTCCTACCGCGGAGCGAGCCCTGATCTTCGGCTTCGCGTGAAGTCTTCTTCAGGCGGCTCGAATCACCTCCTACCTCGATGGCTCCGAATTGGCGCTAATTTCGTCACGCTTGAGATCGTCGCGCATCCCGGCTCGCAGCTTCGCGGACTAATCCGCGTCCAGGCGCGCGGACTCGTCATCGGGCTCGCATCGGTTGCCGAAAAAGGAAAGGCCAACAACGAATTGATCGCGACGATCGCCGAACTCGCGGGCGTGAATAGCTCGGCGGTCTCGATCCTCCGCGGCGCGAGCACGCGGAGCAAAGTGATACGAATCGCGACCGCTAAACCTGCTATGATGGCGCGTCGTCTTTCGTCGCTGCCTCGAACCGCGTGAACGAACAGACAGCGCGCGGCGAAAGAAAGGTGAAGGTGGGTCGATTTCGTTGACAAGGATTCGGCAGGTGATTACCTAATCAGCAGGGATTTTGTAGGCGTTCGCGCGATTGAAACGCAATTTTATGCCTATTTACGAGTACAGATGTGCCAAATGCGGCGTCATCGAAGTGATGCAGGGCATCAGGGAAGCGCCGCTCAAGAAATGTCCCAACTGCAAGAGCAAAGTGGAGCGGATGATCTCTTCGAGTTCGTTCGTCCTCAAAGGCAGCGGATGGTACGCAACTGACTACGCCAAGAAAAGCACTCCTCCTCCCGCCGAATCCTCGGGGTCCAGTAACGGAGCTGCCGAAAATGGCGCCGCGAAATCTTCCGCTTCGGATTCGAATGCTTCGAAAACCGCCGCTGCTTCGGAGAAGAGCGCTGCGGCTACCGATTCGAAGAGCACAGCTGTTGCTTCTTCGGACAAGCCCGCGAAAACCGCCAAGCCAGCATCAAAATCTACCGACTAATTTCTGCCGGCCACGATTCGAGACCGCAGGGTAGCTTACCTCGCGGTTTTTTTGTTTCAATGGCGCCCATCGCGAAGGACGGCTCTGGATGCGCGCCATCGTAATCGACCACGGAATATCACTACGACGCGACTACGCCGAACCCAGGATGGTTGCGGGCGAAAGCGTGGTGCGTGTTCGCCTCGCGGGTATCTGCGGCACCGACCTCGAACTCGCCAGCGGATATATGGGATTTCGCGGAATTCCGGGGCACGAGTTCGTCGGCGAAGTCATCGAGACCGCGAACCCCGCGCTCGCGGGACGGCGGGTCGTCGGCGAAATAAATGCCGCGTGTGGCACCTGTCGATTCTGCGCCGAAGACCTCGGGCGTCATTGTCCCAATCGCACGGTACTTGGAATTCTCGGACGCGACGGCGCCTTCGCCGAGTACCTGCGCCTTCCCGATAACAACCTTCTCGCGATTCCCGATTCCATTCCCGATGACCTCGCGGTCTTCACCGAACCGCTCGCCGCCGTTTACGAGATCTTCGAGCAGATCCGTATTCCTGGAAGCGATCGCGTGCTGGTCCTTGGCGATGGGCGTCTCGGCGCTATCGTGGCGATGGCGTTCAAGGCCGAGGGCTACGACGTCATCGTCGGCGGACATCACTCGGAAAAGGCACGGCTGCTGACTCAATTGGAAATCGCGGTTGCGCCCGAAAGTCAGTTGACGAGCGGCTATCCAGATCGTCGTCGATTGCACGGGCGCCAGCGCCGGGTTCAACCGCGCTCTCGAACTGGTGAGGCCGCGCGGAACCTTGATTCTGAAAAGCACGACGGCTGCATCGTCCGATGTGAATCTCGCTCCCGTGGTCATAAATGAGATTACCGTCATGGGTTCGCGATGTGGCCGCTTCGCGCCGGCGCTCAGGGCGCTGGCGACCGGGAAAATCGATCCGCGTCCCCTCATCACAGCGATCTTGCCACTCGACCGCGGTCTCGATGCCTTCGATGCAGCAGCGCAGCCATCCAACTTCAAAATCGTGCTGAAGATTTCGTGAGTCGCGACCGTCCGCAGCCGCGTTCTGCCGCGCGAGAAAGTCCGCGGCAGATTATCGTGGGGGTCGATACCGGCGGCACCTTCACCGATCTCGCCGCTTTCATCGGCGATCGGCTGGTGGTGCATAAAATTCTTTCGACGCCGGATGATCCGGCGCGCGCGGTGGTCCAAGGCCTCGCGGAAATGCTCGGCGGAGCGAAAGCCGCGATCCTCACCTATAGCTCTACTGTCGCCACCAACGCGCTACTCGAAGGAAAGGGAGCGCGTGTCGCACTGTTCACCAACGCGCGTTTCGAAGACCTGATCGAAATTGGCCGGCAAAATCGGACCGAGTTGTACGCGCTGACGCCTTCGCGCCCACAGCCATTGGTGCCGCGCGCGATGCGCTTCGGCGTGGCCGAACGAACCTTGTTTGACGGCTCGATTGCGCAACCGCTTGATTCTCGCGAGTTGGCGCGCATCGGCAAGCTCGCGCGGCGCAGCCATGCGACTGCGTTCGTGGTTTGCCTGCTTCATTCCTATGCGAATCCGAAGAGTGAAAACGCGATCGCGCGCGTGCTCAAGCCGATTGGACGCCCGATTTCAATCTCGCATCGGATCGTGGCCGAGTATCGCGAATTCGAGCGGCTGTCGACGACCGTTGTCAATGCCTCCGTCGCGCCCCGAATGACGTCGCATTTGAAGAACTTGAAATCGCGATTGCCGGAAACGCGCCTGCGCGTGCTGCAATCCAACGGACGCGCTATCGGGATGGTGCTCGCGCAGGAGGAACCGGTCCGTACAATTCTCTCGGGACCGGCGGCCGGAGTCGTCGGCGCCGGCGAGCTGGCGCGGGCGATCGGGACCGATCGCTTTGTCACTTTCGATATGGGCGGCACTTCCACAGATGTGTCGATGTACGATCGCCGCGCTCGAATCCGCACACTGAGTTTTCAAAATGGATACGCTGTTCGCATGCCGGTGATCGACATTCACACCGTCGGCGCTGGAGGCGGTTCGATCGCGCGTGTCGATGCTGGCGGTGCGCTGCGAGTCGGTCCCAGGAGCGCCGGCGCCAATCCTGGTCCGGCCTGCTATGGACGCGGCGAGGTCGCAACGGTAACCGACGCCGATCTGATCGCGGGCCGCCTCGTCGCCGAAGGTTTTCTCGGCGGCCGGATGCGGATTTTTCCGCAGCGCTCCGCCCGCGCGATTCGCAAACTCGCGGCCGCCATGGGAACCTCTCCGGCGCGCGCGGCTCGGGGCGTGATTCGCGTCGTCAACGCCAACATGGAAAGAGCCATCCGTGTAATCACCATCGAGCGAGGATTCGACCCTCGCGATTTCGCGCTGCTCGCATTCGGCGGCGCGGGACCGATGCACGCGTGCGAGCTCGCGCTCGATTTGGGAATCCGCCATGTTGTGCTACCGCAAAATCCCGGGCTGCTCTGCGCGCGGGGAGCCTTGGGAGCGCCGTTCGGCCGCGAGTACTCGAGGACGATTCACGAACCGACGCCGGAGTATCGCGACCTGCTTCGCCGTGGCGCGCCAATGATTAGACGCGCAATTCGCGAACTCTCAACCGAAGGAGTTTCACCCTCGAAGATAAAGGTCGAACTTTCCTGCGACCTCCGTTATCGCGGGCAATCGTACGAACTGGAAGTCGCTCTCACCCCGGAATTTATCCAAGAGTTTCATCGTTTGCATCAAAAGATGTTCGGACACTCCTCCCCAAAATCCGTGGTTGAAGTGGTAAACTTACGTCTGCGCGCATCGGCGCCGGGGTTCGCGGTCACACTTCGAAAAATCGCGCGGAACAACACCTCGCCTTCACCCATCGCGCACGCACGGACTCTGGTCGGCGACGAACTTCGCGAGATCCGGGTCTTCTCCAGAGAATCAATGGGAGCAAGCGTGAAACTTTCCGGTCCTCTGATGATTGTCGAATTAAGCTCGACCTCCTATATCGCGCCGGAGTTCACGCTACGGGTGGACGATTTCGGAAATATTCATCTGGAGACGCGGCGATGAAATTCGACGCCGTCGCGCTCTCCGTGATGAACAATCGCCTCGCCGCGATCGCGGAAGAGATGGGCGTGGTACTCGGGATGACGGCCTTCTCACCCAACATCAAGGAGCGCCACGATTTCTCGTGCGCGCTGTTCGACGGCGATGGAGAGTTGGCCGCGCAAGCCGCGCACATTCCCGTTCACCTCGGGTCGACGCCGCTTTCGGTGCGGGCGGCGATCGAGCGGCTCGAACTTTTCCCTGGCGATATCGCCGCACTCAACGATCCTTTCGCGGGAGGAACCCATCTGCCCGATCTGACGCTGGTCGCGCCAATTTTCATTGGCAAGGAAAACCAGCCCTTCGCATATGCGGCAAACCGTGCGCATCACGCGGACATCGGCGGCATGTCGCCCGGCTCGATGGCGCTGGCGACGGAAATTTACCAGGAAGGTTTTCGGCTGCCGCCGGTCAAGATCGTCGAGCGCGCGAAACCCTCGCGCGATGTGCTGACCCTGTTTCTCGCCAATACCCGCGTGCATGAGGAACGCGAAGGCGACCTGCGCGCGCAAATCGCTTCGCTGGAGACAGGTTGCGATCGTTTTCGCGAGCTGGTTGATTCCTCTGGCCGCACGACGATCACCCGGGCGATGGATGCGCTGAAAACCTACTCCGCGCGCCTGATGGAAGCCGAGTTGCGAAAAATCAAACCGGGAATCTACGCGGCGGAGGATTTTCTCGACGATGACGGCTTCGGCACCGAACATATTCCGATTCGCGCCGAAGTCCGCATCGGCCGTGGCAAAGCAATAGTGAACTTTGCCGGCTCGGCGCCGCAGGTGCGCGGCAACCTCAACGCGAACTACGCGATCACACTATCCGCCACCTTTTACGTGATGAAATGTCTCGCGGCCGAGGACGTCCCCGCCAACGAAGGTCTGATGCGTCCGATAAAAGTTATCGCACCTGCAGGTTCGATCGTGAACGCGAATCCGCCCGCGGCGGTGGCCGGTGGCAACGTCGAGACTTCGCAACGGATCGTCGATGTGCTCTTCAAGGCGCTCGCTGAGGCCGCGCCTCACCGGATTCCGGCCGCCAGTTCGGGTTCGATGTCGAACCTGACGGTCGGCGGATTCGACCGCATTCGCAATCGCCAGTTTTCCTACTATGAGACAATTGCGGGCGGCGCGGGCGCCTCAGCGGGCGGTCCGGGTGCATCGGGAATACATACTCACATGACTAATACTTTGAACACACCGATCGAGGCGCTGGAGACTTACTATCCCATGCGTGTGACAGAGTACCGTATCCGGCGCGGCTCGGGCGGGAGTGGCTATTGGCGCGGTGGCGATGGTTTGGTCCGGGAACTCGAATGCATGGCTGACTCGAGCGTCAGCTTACTGACCGATCGACGGGTCACCAGACCTTGGGGGTTGAACGGAGGTGCGGAAGGCGCGGCGGGCGCCAACTATCTCGTTCGCGGCGGAAAGCGCAGGAAGCTGCCGGGGAAAACTAATCTATTACTTCAATCCGGCGACAGAATTCGAATCGAGACTCCCGGCGGCGGTGGATGGGGCCGCGAGCGAAAGTTTTCAAAGTAGTCATATGGCATCCGAACGATTAGCCCCTGATTACTTAGTCAGTTAGCCTGTCGCCAATGGCCGAAGATCAATTTTGGATAGGAGTGCATGGCGTCATAGTCGACGGCGGAAAAATTCTGGTGCTGAAACGAGCGGCCGGAATGCCGTACAAACCGGGTTCCTGGGATCTGCCGGGCGGTCATCTGCTGATCGGAGAATCGTTCGAGGAATGCGTCGTGCGGGAGGTCGAGGAGGAAACCGGGCTCGCGGTTACGATCGATCGGCTACTCGGGATTCACAACAGCATCGGTCCACATGTGCAGGCGATTTACGCATGCAGTCTCACGGGTGCCACGCGCGAAATTCGCCTGCGGCCGCATGAGCACCTCGAGGCGCGATGGATTGCGCCCTCGGGGCTGGGGCAACTCGATTTGATTCCTTACCTCGAAGGCATCCTACGTCGCGGCATGCTGGATTTCGTGCCGGGCTAGCGCAACTGAGTTAGTGGCTGTCGCGAATTGCGAGGCGGCCGCGCCAGTAGCCGAAAAAATTCGCGCATTCGAGCTGATGATATATGACGCCCTCGCGATCGCCTCGCAGTGCGGCGCCAAACATCCGCGCGAGATTTTTGGCGAGCTTGTCGAAGCGATTGTGGCTCTTGCTTCCCGCGATCGCAGTCCCAAAACCGTAGGCGAAACTTTTGCGGCGCAAATATCGCGCATTCATACGCTCCGCGCCGATGAGGTGATGCACGATGGCCTCGGGAACGAAGCCCATCCGGCCGTTGCGCGCGATCACGCGAAGAAAAAAATCCGTGTCGGCGCCGGAAATCGGATTCCCCCCGAACACTCCCAGGTCTTCGCGAAACTGGCCGAAGCGCTGCAACGATGCGCACCGCAATCCCATGCTTGCGGCGAAGTAGTTGGCCATGGTTTCGATTTCGCCGCGGTTCATTCGCGCGATCGCCTCGCGCGCATGGACCGCCAGTTTCGGATAGAGCCGCGGCCCTAACCACGTGGGCGGCGGCCTGCTCCATCGGGGCAGGACCATTCCGCAAGCGACGTCGAGCCCGCGCTGCTCGATCCCGGTGAGCATCGAGCGCGCCCAATCGGGCTCGGCGATAGCGTCGTCATCTATGAACAAAAGAAAATCACTCGCCGACTCGTCGATTGCGCGATTGCGCGCGAAGCTTTCACCGAGCCGAGATTCGTAGACTCGGCGCGCAGGAAACGGCGCGCTGCGTGATTCGTCGGCGAAAGCGGTGTCGGTGTCGTCGGTCGAGCCGTTGTCGATCACGATCAGTTCGAATTCACAATTGTCGGGAATCGCCAGCGCGAAAACGCTGCGCAAGGTCTCGCGCAGCGTCGCGCTGCGATTGTGAGTCGGAATCGCGACGGTGACGCGCTTCACGAGCTACTCGCGGTGAGGAGCTTTCCACGCACGGAGATCCCGTCGGAGTAATTTTTCCAGTTCCTCGATCTCAGGCAGATATCGGGCGCGAATTCGCGCGTCGAGTTCGGGTGAGAGCGATTCGAATTCTTCGCCGCGCTCGAAACAGAAGCGCCATACCCCCGCGTGCTCAAGGGATCTCACCGTGTGATACCAGTCGTGGTCTTCGAGCCAGAGCCGAAGATTGCGCGCGTTGCGCGCCAGGTGCCGGTTGCGAGGCGCACGCGCCACTCCGTTTACGCGCTCGTCGCCGCCCACGTCGTGCTCCAGTTGGAAGCGCGCGGCGCCGATGAAATCGCAGATTCGATCTACGAATCCCTGCGGCGAAGCTTTCAATTCTTCATGGAAGCAAACCAGTACGCGCTCCCTGCCGAACGCCGCAAACCACGCGCTCAGATGAGTCGCGTAGCGGTTGGTCTCGGAGATGTGAGCGCGCGCGGCAACCGCGGATTCGAAATCGCGCTTCTCCCACGCGTAGCTGCGCAGTAACCGATAGATGGAGTATGCGCGCGCGACCGGATCGCGCAGCGTGACGATTAATTTCGCATCCGGGATGTCGCGGGCCATCCGTTCGCGCGCCTGTACGCTGGAAAAATAGTTCGGGCAGATTTCACCGCATATGACGTCAGCTGGGTAGCCGCGAAAGTATGCGCGATACCACGGCAGTCCCTCGAAATAATTGCGGGTGAAGAAATCGGTCTCCTTGCGGTTGCGCGGCAGGCCGACATGGCCACGCATCACCTCGTCGAGCCAGGTGGTAGCGCTGCGCGGAGGTCCGATGGCAACGAATGCGGGCAGGCGTCCGGGTTCAGATTGCTCGGCGGCGCGGCGGATTGTCCTGTCTTCTATCGCCCGCATGATCTCGCGCATGATCTCGAATCAATTTTGGCCACGCGGAGTTTTCCACGCCGTCAGATCGCGGCCGATGAGCTTTTCGAGTTGCTCGATCTCGGGAATGAACAGCGAGCGCACGCGGGCGTCGACTTCGGGATCGAGCGGCTTGAATTCCTCGCCACGGCCATAACAAAAGCGCCACACGCCCCATCGATCGAAGAGATCGCGGGTGCGATACCAGTCGTTGTCGTCGAGCCAGATTTGCAAGTTGCGCGCGTTTTGCGCGAGGTGCTTGCTCCGCGGTGCGCGCGCGACACCATTTACCTCCTCGCTGATTTTGATGCTGGAGTCGAGCTGAAAAGGAAGGGTCTCGAGGAAATCGCAAATTCGATCTACGTAAGCCTGGGGCGAAGCTTTCAGATCGTCGTAGAGACACACCAGCACCCGATTTTCGCCAAACAGGCGCTGCCATTCACGCAGATGAAACGCGTAGCGGTTGCAATCCTGAATGTCTTTTCGGTTGCGGACCGCTTCCTCGAAACCGGTCTTAACCCACGAGTAGCGGCGCATCAGCCGATAGTAGGAATACGCACGCGCGACCGGATCGCGCAGCGTGACAATTATTTTGACGCCCGGCAGATCGTGGGCGATGCGCTCGCGCGACTCGGCCAGCGGAAACAGGGTCGGACAAATCTCGCCGCACGGCAGATCGCGTGGACAATCGCGAAAGTAGCCGAGATACCATTGCAAACCGCGCGAATAGTTGCGCTTGAAGAAATCGGTCTCCTTGCGGTTGCGCGGAAGCCCGAGGTGTCCCCGCAGGGCTTCATCGAGCCACGTGGTCGCCGTACGCGGCGGGCCTACCGCGATGAAATCGGGACTCCGCGGGGCGAGGCTCTCCCTTTTTCGCGGCGCTACGCTCTCACTCGACGGCGATGATGCCATCCTCAAACTGCGACTTCGGCGAACCTTTCGCGGGCCGGATTCATCCCGGATCGCGCGGTTTTCAATGCGCCGGCGGAGGAGGCGGTGGCGGAGGTGGCAGAGCCGCTGACGATCCCGTCGACCCGCCGGCGGCCGCTGCAGGAGCCGGCGTGGGAGTCGATGTGGGTAGGGCCTGCGGCTTCGGCAACGGCGCCTTCGACTGGGTGAAGACGACGCCGCTCACTTCGAGATCGGGGGTGGCCTTCTGCTGGATGTCGGGCGGCGCGTTCAGTTTGAAGCCGAAACCGCGGGTCTCACCTGGTACGAACGGAAGGACCGGACGTGAAAAATTGATGAACTCGATCGGCGTCACGATAATCGAATGCTCTTCCGAGAAAACGGACTTTTTCTTTTTGCCTTTTCCTTCGTAGTAGGTGACGGTGCAGACGACCTCATCGTTTGCCTTGTCGCCATTGTTGGTAATCTTGCCGAAAATCCCCGGCACTCGCGAAGCGGCCATCTTCATATCAACATCGCTGAGCGCGAGTTTGGGAACGTAGGCTTGTCCATCCGCAACCTGATTCTTGACTGCGTTGATATCCTCGAGCTCCCGCTCAAGGCGGAATCTGGTTCCCGCATTGCCGGTCGCTTCTTCATTGTCGCATTCCCGGAGAGCGGCATTGTAGGCGGAAATCGCGTGCTCGTAGTCGTGTTTGTGATAGGCCTCGATTCCTTCTTTGTGCTTTTTTTCGATATCGTCCTGCGCGGAAAAATCAACGAAGATCTTCCAGTCGTTGCCTTCCTTGATGGCCACGATGTCGTCCTCATAGGTGACCGTCGGGTAGGTCTTGTCCTCGAGGCTCTTTTGCGCCGCTTGCTCGGGGCCCGCGTTCGGATCGGCGTTCGCGTCGATGGTCCTTTCCCAGAGCGGCAGGTCCGGCCGCGTAACCTTGACCGCCACGATCGCTTTGGTGTCATTCTCCTGCTTCACGTCGCCGACCTCGAAGTCCTGGGCGCGGACCAAGCCCTTGAACCAATCGCGGCTGACATTGGGAGCGAGCGGAATCTGGGTCAGAAACTGGTCGAGCGTGCGATCGATTTGATCCTGATGCGAGAGCGCCTGGTAGCAGGCGGGATAATTGTAAAGTTTCAAATTTTCGATGTAGCTCTGAGCGGTTTTCGCAGGCCCTCCGCCCGAGCAACCCGACGCGCCAGCGGCCACTATGATGGCGACCGCAGTGAGAACGGGTCGCAGGGTAAGAAGCTTGGTTTTAGTCATCGTGTGAGATTCTAATGTGACAGAGATCAAAAACAAGTGTCCTGGGGAACGCGAACATAGATCGAAGGTCGCGGCGCCATCTCGGCTCCGCGGCTGTCGGGCACTTCAATCGAGCGGCTTCGGAAAGCTCAGCCGCATCACTTCGGTCTGAGCCAGCGCATCATTCACCATTCGATCGATCTCAAGATGCGTTTCGGATTCTTCGATCTGCTTCAGACTGGCACGAGTCTCCGGATGCGCCGGCGTAAACAGGGTGCAGCAGTCCTCGTCGGGCATTATCGAAGTTTCAAAAGTCCCCAGGCGGCGCGCTTCGGCAATGATCTCATTCTTGTCCATTCCGACCAGGGGACGCAAAACCGGCATCGCGGTGGCGGTCTGAATCACCATCATGTTTTCCAGCGTCTGCGAGGCCACCTGCCCCAGACTTTCTCCGGTGACAAGGACCGTGGCGCCGAGCTTGCGCGCCAGCGCAGCCGCGATGCGCATCATGAAGCGGCGGTACATCACGACGCGAAGTGGACGCGGACTTTTCGCAACAATCTCGCGCTGCAAAATTCCAAACGGCACCAGCATCAGCGTCGCGCGGCCTTCGAAGCGGGTCAGATGCATCGCGAGATCGAGCGCTTTGTCGCGGCTGGCCGTCGTCACCAGCGGATGACCATGGAAATGCACGAAGTCCACGTGGAGTCCGCGCTTCATCATCCGATGCGCCGCGACCGGAGAATCGATTCCACCGGATAGCAGCGTCAGGCCGCGCCCCGTTATACCGACGGGAAGACCGCCGGCGCCCGGCAGTTTGCCCGCGGAAACGTAGGCCGCCTCGGGAAGAATCTCGATCGAAATAGTCAGCTCGGGATTTTCGAGGTCGACCTTGAAGCCGTATGTTTGCGCGACCGCGGCGCCTACCAGCTTGTCGATTTCCATCGAATTTAGGGCGAACCTTTTGTAGTCGCGTTTGGTACTCACGCGAAAGGTCTTCACCCGCCAACCGCTCGCGCGATCGATCGCCTCGCGCACGATCGCATCAATTTCGAGCGGCACGCGATAGCTGATTGAAAAATTCTGCAAACCGAAAATCAACGCGACGCGTTCGCGGACCACTTCATCGGGGATGGTGTCAGGTAATTCGATCATCAGGCGTGAGCCTGCGGATCGAATTTTGCCGAGGCAGTAGTCGCCCAGGATCGCGCGCAGGTTGTGCTTGATCTGATCCACGAAGCGCCAGCGATTGCCGCCCTTGAGCGCGACTTCGTGATATCTGCCGATCAGGTAACGCATTTCGGATTGGTGCGGTGATAGCGCCGCAATGGTTCATGATATGCTATCGCTGTAGGGGAGCCAGCATGCCGAAATTGCGCAGCGACGGGGCGGATCATTCTCGCATTCTGGACAATCAGAAGCACCTCACCAGGTTGCGCCGCGCGCTGCACCAGACCGATCCCGAGGATCGTCCTGGCCCTGACGCGCCGGCCCGCGAGGCCGCCGTGCTGGTCCCAATCATCGAGCGCGACGGCGACCTGAATATTGTGTTCATCCGGCGCTCCGACCGGGTCGAGAGTCATCGCGGTCAGGTTGCGTTTCCCGGCGGCCGGGTCGAACCGTCGGACATCACGCTGCTCGAGACCGCACTGCGCGAAGCTCGCGAAGAAATCGGCATCGAGCGCGACGCGGTTGAGGTGCTGGGAGGCTTTCCCACCATGAGCACAGTTTCCAGCGGGATGCGGGTGGCGCCGTTCGTCGGGCGGCTGATTCGTCCGGTTGAGTATCAGATCGATCCGATCGAGGTCGCCGAGGTTTTCGAGGTTCCGCTCAACGCGCTGGCGGACGCGCGCTATCGTGGGGTTTACGAATGGCGGCGCGACAAGGATCGCCCGTCGTCCAATTTTCCCGCCATCTTTTATGCGGGCCAGACCATCTGGGGCCTCACCCTGCGCATCACCGAAAGCCTGATCGAGATCATGGAAATTCCGCGCCCCGGTTCTCGCGCGGAGCCTCGCCGGGCGTAGCGTGCGCTTGCTCCGATAGGGAGCGCGGAGAAATCTTCGCAATGGTCTTTGCACGGGCAATGTAATTATGTCGGTTACGATTAAGGTTCCGCGCCGGGGAAAAGTCCATGGCCAACGCGCTCGCGCCGATGGTGCTCGTGCGGATGTAGTCGACGCGGTCCTTGATCTCGTCCAGCAGGGTGAGTTGAGACCAACCGCGGAACGGATTGCCGCGCGGGCCGGAGTCTCTGAGCGGCTCGTATTCCAACATTTCGCGGATCTCGAATCTCTTTATGCGGCAGCGGCCGAGCGGCAATTTGAGCGCCTCCAGCCGCTGATGAAAGAGTGCGCGGCGGAAGGCCCCTTCGAAAAACGGCTGAAGGCTTTCCTTCGGCAGCGGTCGCAAGTTTGGGAAAGAATCACACCAATGCGGCGTGCCGCGCTCCTGCGCGAACCGTATTCGAGAGAGGTTACTCTGCGGCTTGCCACGGTTCGTGATTTCGCGCTGCAAGAAGCCGCGCGGATCTTCGCTCCGGAGATAAACCAATTCCCAGCCGCCGAACGCGCGGTAGTCATTGCGTCCGTTGGCGCGGTATCTTCGTGGCAAATGTGGGAAGTTCTGCGGCGGCATCAGGGGCTGCCCGAAGCAACTGCGCGCCGCGTATTGGCGCGAACAATTTCCGCGGTACTCGCCAGGCAAGACTGAGTAACTAAGATTGACTGAGGAGATACGAAATGAGTTCGATAATGCCGACGCCTGAGGCGATGCAGAAACTGGCGCAGGCCCCGGAGACCGGCAAGGTGGTGATGCTGAACCTGCTCAAGTTCAAACCGGGCACCGGCGCGGCATCCTACAATGAGTACGGCCGCCATGTCGCGAAGATCCTCGCGAAGATCGGCGGGCGCGTCCTCTTTGCCGGCCAGGCCGCACAATCGGTGATTGGCAACAATGGCGACTGGGACGCCATCGCAATCGTCGAGTACCCCTCGCGCAAGGCTTTTGTGGAGATGGGCATGAGCACCGAGTACCAGGCGATCCATCACTTTCGCGATGAAGGCCTCGAACGCACGGAACTGTACGCAATCAATCCGATGCCGACCCCATAGGAGATGGCGCGTGGGCCGCAACATTCTTTTCATTACGACCGATCAGCAGCGTTACGATTCGCTCGGATGCAACGGCGGCGCGATCGCGAAAACGCCGGTGGCCGACCAGCTCGCGGCAAACGGAATCAACTATCATCGCGCGCACAACCAGAACGTGGTGTGCATGCCCGCGCGCTCCACCATGATCACCGGCCAATACGTGCGCACGCATGGCGTCTTCGCCAACGGTGTCGCCCTGCCGCCCGATGCGCCCAGCGTCGCTTCATACCTGCATGAGAAGGCGGGATATCGCACCGCACTTTTGGGCAAGGCGCACTTCGAGCCGGCCTTCGATATGGCGGGAAAGTGGCCCGAGAACTCGATGGGGCGTCAGGGCAGCACCGGACCGTGGCGCGGCTTCGAGCGGATGGAACTCGCGATGCACGTGCCGATGGGCGGATGGCATTACTCAGTATGGCTGCAGAATAACTATCCGAATGAGCTTAGTGGGTTTGCTCCAATACTCAGTGGGACCGGCGGCGGTGATACCGGCGCTCCCGAAGTAAAATATAATCCGATACCTCGCGAACACTATCATACCGACTGGGTGGCCAACCGCACGATTGCATTTCTGGATTCACTCGATCCGGACGAAAACTGGTTCGTGTGGATGAGCTTTCCCGATCCGCATCATCCGTGGGATCCACCCGAGGCGGAGGCGCGCAGGATTAACTGGCGCGATTTGGATTTGCCGCCGGGACATCCTGGATCGCGCGAAAAGATCGAGGCGATTTTGCGTCAGAAGCCGCGCCATTGGCTCGAATGGTACGAGGGCCGTTTTCGCAATTTCGAAGGCGGGCCGGCACGCTTCATTCCCGCGCAGATGACCCACGACCAGGTCCGCGAAATCAACGCGATGATCCACGTCGAGAACGAACTCATCGATCAGGCCTGTGACCGTGTGCTTCGGAGGATCGCCGAGCGCAAGTGGGACGCGCGCACCGACGTCTTTTTCACCACCGATCACGGCGAGCTGCAGGGCGACTTCGGCCTGGTTTACAAGGGGCCGTATCATGTCGACGCGCTGATGCACATTCCGATGATCTGGTGTCCGGCGCCAGATGCGAAGGTGCCGCCGGCGCAAATTTCCGAACCGGTGGGCCAACTCGACCTCGCACCGACCTTCTGCGAGATCGCCGGCGTGCCGGTTCCGTCATGGATGGAAGGTGAGCCGCTTCCGCTCGCGCCAAATTCCGGACGGGAGCGCGTTATTACCGAATGGGATAGTCAGTTCGCGCAAATTGGTATGCACATCAAATCTATTTTCCGCGACGGCTATGTATGCACCGTGTATGAGAAGAGTACTCGCGACATAGGTTTCGATCTCGCGGCAATACTACGTAGCGGGATCGGCGGTCCCGGCATTCCGCTGCCGGATATCAGCTACGACGGCACCGAGGGCGAGCTGTACAACCTGCGCGAGGATCCGCTGCAGTGGCGCAATCTCTGGAATGACGCCGGCTTCGCGAAATTGAGATCCGGCTTGATCGCCGATCTCTACGACAATCTTCCGCCGGCGCGCGATCCGCAACTTCCGGTTGAGGCCCCGGCCTGATGAAGCCGCTCACCCTGGCCGGCGGCTACGGCTCACCGTATTCGCGAAAAATGCGCGCGGTGCTGCGCTATCGGCGCATTCCGTTTCGATGGATCATGCGCGGCTCGGTTGAGGACGTCGGCATCCCGCCGGTGCCGGTCGCGCTGATTCCGGTGCTGGTTTTCCCCGGCGAAAACGGCGCGCCCGACGAGGCAATGATCGATTCGAGCTTCGAGATCCTTCGCCTCGAATCCGCTTTCAAGGATCGCTCGCTGATTCCGCCCGATCGCACGCTCGCGTTCATCCACTCGCTGATCGAGGACTACGGCGACGAATGGCTGACCAAGCCGATGTTCCATTACCGATGGAACTACGCACCCGACATCAGAAAGGCGTCGTATGTGCTCGCTCTCGATCGCATGCCGCATCTCGACCGCGAGCGGCTCGAACATACCGCAAAAATGTTCGCCGATCGCCAGATCGCGCGCCTCACCGTGGTGGGATCCAATTCGACGACGCGTCCGGTAATCGAGGACAGCTATCGGCGGCTACTCGCGATTCTCGATCGGCACATCGCGGGCGGCTCGATGTTTCTGATGGGCAGTCGTCCGGGCGTTGGTGATTTCGGATTGTTCGGACAACTGAGCCAGCTGACTCATTTCGACCCGACTCCGAGCGCGATCGCGACCGAGTCCGCGCCGCGGGTTTATTCGTGGGTCAACTGGATGGAAGATCTCGGGTCGATCGAGGTCTCCGCCGACGGATGGCTCCCGCGCGATCGCATCGGCGAAACCTTACACCCACTTCTGGGCGAGATCGGACGCGTGTACGCGCCGTTTCTGATCGCCAATGCGCGCGCGCTCAATTCGAGGGCCGCCGAAGTTCGGGCCGAGATTGACGGGCGTGCCTGGGTTCAGCAGCCGTTTCCGTATCAGGGAAAATGTCTGAAGTGGTTGCGCGAAGCGCATGGCGCCTTGAGCGATAGCGATCGGCGCTTCGTCGATGAGATCCTGTCAGGAACCGGCTGCGAAGCGATCTTCCGCGCGACGATTTGATCGATCAGCGCGGGCTCACCTGAGCGGCCGCAGCATTTCGAAATAGGAAGCATCGATCAGTTTCTTGCGATCGACGTCGAGCTCGGCGAGCAGACGCTCAACCGCCGCGCGGCTTTGCTCCTGGTCCGCGTCCGCGCCGAGCACCGCTTCGATTTCGCCGAAATCGCCCAGTCCGTCGACGCTATCAAGATGCAGCCGGAGGTTGTCGCAGGTCAGCAGGATGCGGGTTTTGCGGACCGTCGCGAGCACGCCGAGGGCCTGCGACATCATCTCGCGGAGTCTTTGCGGCTCGTTGACCGCGATGATTTCGTAGTTACTGAGTTTGAGCCCCTTGCTGTCCTGGCGTCCGTAGAAGATCAGCCACGCCCCCGCCTCTTCCTCGCGCAGCTTGAGCTTGCCCTGGTTGACCTGAAAAAAGGTGTCGCGCTGCGCAAGCTCCGCTTTGAATTCATACTTGAGAGCCTCGGCCCGTTTGCGCGCGCGCCCGAGATCATACAATTTGAATTTCGCTTCCAGGTTTTGCATTCAGGTCCCGCCTTTGGTCGAGGTGATCTAGTATTACGCGTCGGCGGACGCGAGATAAGCCGTTACCTTCGAAGTAGGGAAACTAGCCTCTTCGGCGCGTAGCCGCGGAGCTACAACGATGACTAACTTGCAGTCCGTAAAAATGCCGAATAGGTTCGAGGATCCGGCCGTGATCAAAGTGCTTCAGGGAAATGTCTAGTGGCAAATCCGAAACAAATCGATCAGCACGCATCTTTGTTGCGCGAAGCGGGATTCGATCCCGCGGCGCCGATTCCGGAAAAACTGGCCAGGATTCGCCAGCTTCGTGAAACTGCCGGCGCCGACAATATCGCCATAGCGCAGGCGCTCGGTGAGATAAACGATCCGGGCGCGGGCGACCAGCTGGCCGAAATGGAGGCGGACGCGACCGGCGCGCTGCGCCGTGAGATTCGGCGCGCGATTTACAAAATTCGCAGCCACGGTATCGAGGTGCGCGAATCCGCGCCCGCGGCCAAAGCCGCGTCGCCGGCGCCGCCGGAGCCGGGACTGACCGCCTTCATGTCGCCGATCGACGCGGAAGGCGCACAAATCGTGTGGATGGTGAAGACCCGCCCGCGTGGCGGATTGGTGAGGCTGTGGGGACTGGTTTCCGAAACCGAAGGACTCGCCGGGGTGCAGAATCACGCGCTGAGCCGCCGGGAACTGAAGCTGCAACAGGAGCAACTCGAGAAACAGAGCGCGGTCAAACTGGTCGCTATCGATCCGCGCCTCGCCGATTTCATTTTATGTGACGCGTATCGGCGAACGCCGCCGCAGCGCCTCGGAGCGGTGGGAACTTTCTACGCACTTCGCACGGAAGTTACCGGCGTCCCACCGACGGCTGAGTTCTCGCATCCCATCTACGCGCAGTTTGCGAAAGAGACGGCGCAGGAGCCGTCAGTCGATCTGTTGAATGAGCCGGAGATCCGCGACTTCCGGATTCCGCCCGCCGAGCTCGCGCCGTACCTCGAGGAAGTCAATCGCGTGCAGGAGAGCGTGCTGGTGGTGAGCCGCTCGTCGCAGGAGGATCGCATTCTCGGCGCGGTCGAGAAGGCGATTGGCGAACTTCTGACCAGTGAGCGCGCGCATCGCTTGCGCCGCCGCCTCGAAGATACCGCGTGGTACCTGATGAAGACGGGACGGCGGCCGCAAGCGGGATGGGCGGCGGCAGCCGCGGCGAAAATCCGTGACGGCGCCGATCTGAGGAAAATCCCGTTTTTCAAGACCCTGGTGCAGACCCAATTGGGCGCCATGCTCGCGAATGAAACCGAAAAAAAGAATGCCGAGCCGCGGCTCATCATGACTCCTGCGGAGGCGATGCGCCTGCAGCATGAGCAGCAAGCGCGTCTTCGCGGCTCCAGACGCTAGGCTTGCAATCCATCCGCGAAGGTAAATACTTAACCTTGAGGGTCTGGTGCCGGAGGCTGCGGATTCAGCGCACTGCGAGACACCGTCGGATGCCGAGATGCGCGCATCGGCTCACTTTTGGCGCGCCAGGAACCACATCGAGGCCGCCCCGAGCAACATCCGAGCAACACAAAAGCAACATCGCGGGGCGTCGCGAGCATCGCAAAATTGCTAGAACGAACCCATTTCGAGGCATCGCTGAGCGGTGTCCTGACGCTCGGCGAAGGACTTCGCGAGATATACCAAACGAAGCCAAATCGTCCTTATGGCATAAGGGTCTTCGCTTAACGTTCGCCCCGCCGCTAAAAAACCCAAAGGAAGCGCCGAATGCTTGAACAGAAGCCGCTCAAGGGCATCCGCGTCATCGATCTGACACGCGTGCTGGCGGGGCCATTTTGCACCATGAATCTCGCGGACCTCGGCGCCGAGGTGATCAAGATCGAAGTGCCGGGCCGCGGCGACGATTCGCGCGGCTTCGCGCCCGTGATGCCGGGCGGAGACTCGGGCTACTTCTACAGCGTCAATCGCGGCAAGCAGAGCGTCACCCTCGACCTGCGGACTCCCGAGGGCGCGGAGCTGTTACTCAAGCTCGCGGACAAATCGGACGTGGTGGTGGAGAACTTTTCGCCCGGGACGATGGAGCGCTTCGGCGTTGGGTATCCGCAACTGAGCGCGATCAATCCCGCGATCATCCTGTGCTCGATTTCCGGGTTCGGGCAGACCGGCCCGATGGCGTCTGCGCCCGCGTACGACATTGTCGCGCAGGCGCTCGGCGGAACGATGAGCATTACCGGCTATCCCGGAGGCGACCCGCTGCGATGCGGGGTTTCGATCGGCGATCTGAGCGCGGCGCTTTACGGCCTGGTGGGTATCCTCGCGGCGCTGCGCACCCGCGACGCGACCGGCAAGGGCCAGCACGTCGATATCTCGATGCTGGATTGCCAGGTCGCGATGCTCGAGGACGCGTTGGCGCGCTTCTCGGTTTCGCACAAGGTGCCGGGGCCGATCGGCACGCGGCATCCGTCGATCACGCCGTTTCAACAGTTCCACGCCGCCGATGGATTTTTCGTGGCGGGCGCGGGCAATGAATCGATCTGGATTCGTATGTGCGATGCGATCGGTTGCCCCGAGTTGAAAGACGATTCACGATTCGCGCGCAACTCCGATCGAACCGCGCACCATCCTGAACTGGAAAAGATTCTCAGCGATCATTTCGCGCGCCGGCCGCGCGCTTACTGGCTCGAACAACTGGAGCGCGCTAACGTTCCGTGCGCTCCCATCGCGAGCGTGGAAGACGTGACCCTCAATGAGCATCTGCGCGAGCGGGGGATGATCTTGCACGCGAATCATCCTAACTTCGCGGATCTGATCGTGCCGGGAACGCCGCTGCGAAATCCGGATTCCGTCGTCGCCCCGGAAACTCGCGCGCCGAAGCTCGGAGAGCATACCGATCAGGTGCTGAGGTCGCTGCTGGGGCTGGATGATTCGAGTCTGGCCGAACTGCGCGCGCGGAGTATTATATAGGGTTCGCCGAGCACGCTGACAAAAACATAAATCATTCGGAGGATGGTAATGCGCGAAGTTGTAGTCGTTGACGGAGTTCGAACGCCGATTGGAAAAGCCGGCCGCGAAAAAGGCTATTACAGGGATGTCCGCGCGGACGACCTCGCGGTCAACTGCATAAAACGCCTGCTCGAAAACAATCCCAGGCTCGACCCCAAGGAAATCGAGGACGTGGTTTGGGGCTGCGCCAATCAGACCGGTGAGCAAGGACTCAATGTCGGCCGGATGATCGGTCTGCTCTCGGGACTTCCGGTCGAAGTTGCGGGGACCACCATCGATCGCCAATGCGGCTCGAGCCTGCAAGCGATTAATTCCGCGACCCAGGCGATCATGACCGGATGTGGTGACGTCGCGATTGCCGGCGGGGTCGAGAATATGACGCACGTCGCGATGGGCTCCGGAATCGTGCCAAATCCCAAACTGATGGAGATGTTTCCGCGCGACATGTTCTTCATGGGCCTCACCGCGGAACGTCTTGCCGACATGTATCACATCACGCGGGAGCAGGCGGACGCATTTTCGCTGCGCTCCAATCAGCGCGCGGTCGCGGCGCGCGATCGATTCAAAGAGGAAATCGTGCCGGTGAAACTGCCCGACGGCATCAGCGTCGATGTCGACCAGGGACCGCGGGCCGAAACTACGATGGAGAAACTCGCCAGCCTCAAGCCGTCATTCAAACCCGACGGCCAGGTGACAGCGGGCAACTCCTCGCAAATCAGCGACGGCGCCGCCGCCGTGTTGCTGATGACGGCAGAGCGCGCCAGGTCGCTCGGCCTGAAGCCGATCGCGAAAATCCGCGCGATGGCGATTGCCGGCGTGCGTCCGGAGATCATGGGATGGGGTCCGGTGCCGGCGACGCATAAGGCTCTCAAACGCGCGGGGCTCTCGATCAAGGACATCGATCTTTTCGAAATCAACGAAGCGTTCGGCGCCCAGGTTCTCGCCTGCAACACCGACCTGAAGATCCCGGAGGAGAAGCTCAACGTAAATGGCGGCGCGATCGCGCTCGGACATCCACTGGGGTGCTCGGGGGCACGCCTGATGGTGACGCTGACGCACGAAATGCGCCGTCGCGGCGCGAAGCTAGGCGTCGCAACGATGTGCATCGGAATCGGCCAGGGAATCGCGACGGTGGTGGAGCAGGTCTGAGACGATCGGGATGATTCTTGCGCGCAAGTATCCAGCGATGGCTCTGGGAGCCATCGTCATGCTAATTGTGCCGATGGCGTTCTGGCAGCCCGCGTGCGCGCAGACCCGCGCGGTTAGCGCGCGCGAGGCGGTCGACTTTTCCTTGCGCGACCTCAACGGCCGGGTGACCAAACTGAGCCAGTACCGTGGACATCCGATAGTCGTCGATTTCTGGGCGACCTGGTGCGCACCCTGCCGCCATCAGATACCGGAACTGGAAAAACTCTACTCGAAGTACCATCAAACGCGCGGGCTGGTGGTGCTCGGCGTCGCCTGCGACAGCGTCCGCGGCGACGGCCTCAGCGCGATCCGCCCCTTCGTCAAGGAATACAGAATCGGCTACCCGGTTCTGGTGGCCGAAGAGCCGGTGCTGGACCAGTTCGATATAGATGCTATCCCCACCACCATCTTTCTCGGTTCCGATGGCAAGGTGGTCGGGCGCTTGCTCGGCGCCGGCGACCCGGGCGAGCTGATCGCAAGCGTCGAGTCGCTGCTCGCGGGTGCGGGCAAGTCGATTCCGCATAAGAAGCTGACGCCCGAGGAAGAACGGAAACAGAATCTTTATAGTATCGAGTACCGCAAGCCCGATTGAATCATGGTTTCTTTTTGCAACTGCGGATAGAATGGTGACGTGATGGACGCGGCCGAAATCGAGCGGATGATCGTGGGCGGGATTCCCAATGCGCAAGTGGAAGTGCGCGACTACACCGGCGGCGGCGACCATTTCGAGGCGTTGGTGGTGAGCGAAACTTTTGAGGGCAAGACTCTCGTCGAGCGCCATCAGGCCGTTTACAATGCGCTGGGCGATGCGATGCGGGCTCGCGTGCACGCGCTCACGCTCAAGACGCTGACGCCGGCACAGCACGCAAATCGGAGGTAACGCAATGGCAGACGTAACCGAAAAGATCCAATCGACGATCAACAACAACAAGATCGTCGTCTTCATGAAAGGCAACCGCAGTTTTCCGCAGTGCGGCTTTTCGGCGGCGACGGTCGAAGTGTTCGACCAGCTCGGAGTTCCCTACGAAACGGTGGACGTGCTGGCAGACATGGAGATCCGCGAAGGGATCAAGCGTTACAGCAACTGGCCGACCATCCCGCAGGTATACATCAACGGCAAGTTCATCGGCGGATGCGACATCATTCGCGAGCTGCATGAAAGCGGCGAGCTCGGGCCAATGGTGAAGCAGGCGGTGGCGGCCGGCGCGAGCAAGTAGCCGAGTCGATTCAGGACAGAAGAAGAAGCGCGTTGTGGCGATATCGCCGCGACGCGCTTATTTTGTCCTCGCGCAAGCACTCGCGGGCGCGAGCGGCGGCGGACTACCAGAATCTGAGGCGGCCGGTATCGACGTGGACGAAACCGGTGCGCGGATAGTATCCGACGCCGCCGCCAAACAGCGACATCGCGGCGCGACGAACATTCTTCAAGGAACGACCCTCGACGCAGATGTCGATCGCTTTGCCGTTGAGGTGAAGGCTGTGGACCGCGACGCCCTCGGTACGGAAATGGAGCATCGCGTTGGTTTTCGGCGTGCGATATCCCGAGATGATTTGGAAAGGTTCCCGGGTCTCGAGCCGATGATGAATCCCCGCCAACAAATCGAGCAGTGCGGGGTCGATCGGCTTGACTTCGTTTTCACGCCAATCGCGCAGGATGAAGTTTACTTCTTCGAGCGCGCCGGGAATGTATTGGCCATTGGCGAAGTAGGTGGTCGTGAGATTCTCGCCGGTGTGCAGATTGTAGAACGATAGCGAGCGCGTGCGTTTCGGAATCACTCTGAAAGCGGCCATCGCGGCTCCCGGAATCAGCATCGGAACCGCCGCAACGACGCCCATCTGCAGTAACTTGCGCCGGCTGATCGATGCCCGCATTTCAGCCCCGCTTGTAATCTCGTTCATCCCCGAGCGATCCCCCTATTTTTTTGCCGTCACATCGTGAGCGATACCGTCGTGGTTCTTCACGATTTCAGCTACCCCAGACCAGTCAAGCAGATTTGTGAGACCGAGGCTATCGGCAAGGTGCTTAGCGCTTTCCATGTCGTTGGTACCCTCTTCGTAGATGTCGCGATCGACTTCGAGGAATACCCGTCGGTCATCGGTCTTCGCAAACAGCACCGGCTCATACACGATCATGCCCGGCTCGCCCTTGGATATCCGATGGAACAGCTCTTTGGCGTTATCGGGATCGAGGCGCAGGCAGCCGTGGGTTTTATAGCTATAGATACTCACCGGCGCATTGGTGGCGTGGATTCCAATTCCCGGCAGGCTGAGACCGATCCAATAGTTGCCGAGCGGATTGTCGGGGCCGGGCTCAACCCGCTCCTTCACCTCTTTGCCCTCGTCCTCCATTTCTTCCTGGATATCTTTCGGCACCACCCAAACCGGATTCTTATGCATGGTGACCACTGAAAAAGCGCCGGTCGGCGTCTCCCAGTCCTGCTTGCCAACCGCTACCGGATAGGAGGCTTCGAGTTTCCCGTCCTTGAAATAGAAAAGCATCCGCTGCGGCAGATTGATCAGAATTCCGTTGCTGATGTCGCATGGCGCTATGTGCCGATTGTCGATTTTGATGCTGCTAGTGGAATCGACCGTCGCGAAACGCGAGATATGATTCGCCTTCGCGATCAGTTTTGAATCCTCTCCGAGCTTCGCGGAAATCAAATGCAGGTCCTGTTTGCTTTCAGGCCGATAATCGAATTGCTCGCCGACGATGGTATTGCTCAGGCACGGAGAATTGCGCCGCGTGACCGGCATCGGAGTAGCGTCGGTGAGGGCGTCGCAGTGGCGGAAGCCGTTGGCGTCGCGCCCGGCGAGGGCGATTCGGTGGTTGTCGCGAGTTGAGTCGGAGGCAATTGCATCGGGGATTTCTGACAGCCGGGAATCACGAGAAGCAAAAAGATCAGGCACGCGGCGACCGCCGTCATTTTGTAGGCTCCAGAAAAAGGGCGCCGGATGACCGGGATCGGAATTCGCGCGGCGCGAAAGCTGCGGAGATAACAGCCGTCGGGGAAACGCAAGTCAGGATGGGGCGCGGCGGGGGTCAGGACTTGTCCAGCTTCTTGAGCGCCTGATCGACTCCAGCCATTCGGCTCGGCGGTTCGCGGCCCTCCATTCGGTCGCGCATGAAACCACCCAGCGCGAGAACCATATGATGCGCGTGCGCATTCTTGATCGAGCTGCGAAAACCCATCTCGTCCTGCGCGTTGTTGATCGCGAGCTTGAGCATCCGCAGCGTGAAACGATCGGTCTCCGCAATTCGCGAGGCCAAAGCCATCGTCGTCTTCCTCCAGCCGATCTCGCGCGACCACCTGGTTCACGAAGCCGAGCTTTTCGGCCTCGTCCGCTTTCACAAATCGGCTCTGATAGAGAATCTCCTTGGCTTTGCGCACGCCCACATCCCACGGAATCGAAAAGTATTGCAGCAACGAGGGCAGAAACATCGCGTCGTCGGAAGCGACGATCAGATCCATCGCGGCAGCGATCATCCATCCTCCGAAAATGCAGAATCCGTGGACCTGCGCGATGGTGGGCTTATCGAGATCGCGCCAGCGCAAGGTTTTGTCGACATATAAATCCCACGAGCGTTGATGCTGCCCGCGCACGCCCTTTCCATACGGACGCTTAGCGGCATCTTCTTTTTCGTCGGGTGTGCCGAGGTCATGACCAGACGAGAAGTGCTCGCCCTCGCCTTTCAGGATGATCACGCGGATATCGCTGTCCTCATTGGCTTCGGCGAACGCGTGATCCATCTCCTCGAGCATGAGGCGCGACTGCGCGTTCTTATACCGTGGCCGGTTCAGGATCACCTTCGCGATACGATCGGATTTCTCGTACCGAATATGCTTGTAGGACACTGGTGGACCTCGTTTCGAGCCTGACAGCCGCGTACCTTGCGCCGCATGCACTTGTCAACCCGCATCCTTCAAAGAGTCGCAAAGTCAGCCACTTAGTTGATTCGCGGATTGCCGCTCGATAGATTCGAAACCGGGTCTTGCGCTGAAGCGCGGGCCCGATCTTCCGGCGCGGCCGGATGCAGGGGGTGGGATCATCGGATCGGGGGGGCGCCGCTACGTCGTCGGCACAAACTCAAATGCGCCGCCGTCCGGCTCGCTGACGCAGGGGCTCGGCGCGTTCGCCGTCTACCTCGCGGTCTCGGTTTTCTTTTTTGGAAGGCCGCTGATCGGGCATTTTTCCACCTGGTTCATCGGACGCGACGCCGACCCGCCGCAGATGATGTGGCTGCTAGCATGGTGGCCGTATGCGCTCAGTCACCATCTGAATCCATTTCTCACCAACTACGTATGGGCGCCGGTAGGCTTTAACTTCGCCTGGATGACTTCGACGCCGCTGGCCGCGATACTCGCCGCGCCGCTGACCAAAGCCGTCGGCCTGGTGGCCTCGTTGAACGTCCTCACGATCCTCGCCGCACCGACGGCGGCGCTGTGTGCTTTCATCTTGTGCAAACGCATCTCGGGATCATTCTGGCCGTCGATGGCGGGCGGATTCGTGTTCGGCTTTTCCTCGTACATGCTGGCGCAAACGCTGGGCCATCTGAATCTGATCCTGGTTTTTCCGATTCCGATCGCCGCCTACCTGGTCGCGCGATGGCTCGAAGGCAGCCTCGGCGCACGGCGTTTCGTGATCCTGCTCGCAGTTACGCTGATCTCGCAATTTCTCATCGACATGGAAATCCTCGCGATGGCTACGATGATAGCCGCGGTGTCATTCGCGATCGCATATCGCTATTCGACATCGACTTGGCGCGCTCGATTGGCCGGCCTGATACCGCTCACCGCTGCGGCATACGCGATGACAGCATTCGTCGTCAGCCCGTACCTTTATTATTTTTTCGCGTTCGGCTCCATTCATCAGCCGCTATGGCCGTCTGAGCGATTCTCGACCGACCTGCTCAACTTTATTGTTCCTACGCAGGTGAATCTGTTTGGCGCCGTTCGAGGCGTCGCGCGGCTCGCCGCCAGCTTTCCCGGCACCCTGATGGAACGCAACGGCTTCATCGCGCTGCCGCTAACTGCGATCACCATCCAGTGGGCCCGGTGCCATTGGAAGGAACCGTTGTGCAAGACGCTCGTGATCTCGATGATCATCGTGATCGTCGCCGCGGTCGGTCCCTATCTTCAAATCGGCGGGCACCCGATACTCCCGATGCCGTGGCTCGCGTTCACCCATATTCCATTGCTGCAACACGCGCTTCCGTCGCGCCTGATGCTTTTTCCGCCACTGGCGATTGGTGTGATAGTATCGCTGTGGCTAGCCGCGCCGGAAAACAATCCGACGCTAAAGACTGCCGCCTCGGTATTTGCCCTGGCGCTGATGATTCCGAATCCGTCCGCCAACTTCTGGATCACTCGCGTCGATACGCCCACATTTTTCACCGATGGCTCCGCTGCCACTCATCTGACTCGTGCGGACGTGGTTTTGACTTTGCCGTGGGGTTCGACCGGGAACTCGATGCTGTGGCAGGCCCAATGCGGAATGTGTTTCCGCAACGTCTCAGGCTACACGGCGATGGAACGTTTCGAGGTTCGTCGCTGGCCGATCGTCAACTACTTTCTCGGCGCCGCGGATCTTCCGGAGCCAGACCTTCAGCTCAAGGCTTTTCTCGCGAATACCGGTGTCACCGCGATCGTCATAGATGACGCCAATCCGGACGCCGCGAGCTGGAGAACTTTGATCTCTACGCTCGGGGCGCAATCGCAAAACATTTCAGGTGTGTCGCTATATAGGCTCACCTCCGATCTCCTGGCTGCCTATCGCGGACCCGCGACGAACGGCGCAGAAATGGAGCGGCGCGCGGCCCGAATTCGGTTCGCAACCCTCGTCACCGCGACCGACAAGTACCTGAGCGCCGGCCACGATCCCGCTCGCATCAGCGCCGATGAGTTGGTGAACCTCGCGCTTTTGCCGAATGACTGGAAGCCCGCACCACACGCGTTTTCGGACATGCGTGTAATGCCGTGGACCAACGACGGCGCGATCATAATGGAGATGGGATCGAAAACCGCGCTTACCGATATCGTTGATCGGTTCCGTGACGACGCGAACGTCATCTATCTTCCGTTTCCGCACACCATCGCGGGAATCGATCGCTTGAACCCTCTCGCGCGCGCGATTCGCAACGCTCTTTTGCCGCCTGCCGCAATACCGATCGATGGTGAGTCGATGGAATTTCTCGGGATCGCTTTCCGTCGTGCGCAACTGCACAAGGCCGCCGGTGAGGTCGCTAGCGCCAAGCCCGAAACCTCCCCGACGTTGAGCTTCGCGAGACGCTAATGGCAGCCGCGATCGCACAAATTGAGCGTCCTCATCTCCTGCCGGATCAAACCTCGGAGGCAAGGAAGCCTTTCGCACCCGGCTACCGCACGTTACTCGTCGTGTTTTCGGTTGAGCTGCTAGCGATAAGTTTAGCGCGCCTTCCAGAGAGTATGCGTTTCGATCGCTATGCGTTCTGCGATCACGGCGCCAACCTCACGCTCCAATACCTGATCGCGAATGGCTATCGGCCGTCACTGGATTTTGGCTACCACTACGGCTTGCTACCCGCGCTGGTGGGCCGAATCTGGTTCACCCTGGTCGGCGCTACTCCGTGGAGCTACCAGGCTGCGATGGTGCTGGTCAACCTTCTTTCCGCGTGGGCGCTCGCAAAGATCCTTGCGCAGTCGAAAATCGGCGCGGTCGGATTCGCACTGACCATCATCGCGCTCGGCTATGCATTCCAGGCGACCTACATAAACCTAGCTCACGCAATCGAAGCTGTCTTGTTGTGTCATGGATTGGCGCAGCAAGCGCGTGGCTCTCGCGCCAGCGCCCTGGCACTCGTGACAGCCGCCGCCTTCGCGAAGCCTAGCATGGGCTACATATACGGTTTGCTACTAGTGATTCTGATCGTTCACGATCTGGTCCGCGCCGGCTTCGATGTTCGACGGCTACTAACAACGCTTGCGCCCGCGGCGATTGTGTTCGTAAGTCTGGCGGTACTGCTTTCATGCGTATACGGCGTGCGGACATTTCTGCACACCGCGCTACCGATCGAAGGAGCTACCGCCTATCACTCGCTCAACTTTGGCCTGATGGCATCGGGTCGCGGTCTATGGGACCCGAAGGGGTTACCCTGGATATTCTACTTCATCGATGTCGCCGGCTTCTGGATCGCAAGCACACTATTTCTCTTCGGCTCTGCTGTTCTACTGATACTGATCAATGTGCGCGACTCGGCGCGTCGTACCGAGGTGGTACTCACCTGCGCGATACTACACCTGGCGTTCCTGGTTCTCTTCTTCGGCAACCAATGGTCATGGATCTACTACTCGTATTTCCTCGTGATCGGCGCCGCGATCGCGGTCGATCTTAGCCCAATAGGTCGCCGTGTCGGCGTCGCGCTTTGCGTCTTGGCGCTTCTCTCGTGGACCGATGTCGCGTATTGGACGCATCGATGGTGGCAGACGACTGCTCCTAATGCCGTGACTGCCGGACTCTGGGCGCCTGCTGATGAACGCGCGGAATGGTTACAGGTACTTTCACTGGCGCACGGCAAGCAGACCGTCATACTCGACAGTATGGGAGCGTCAGAACTTCTGTTCCCCGGCTTCGAGCCTCCTGTGAGTCTTTATCTAACCCGTGGACTGATGATGTCCGATGACGTGCGCCGCAAACTCGGTCAACTGTCAAGCGCCCAGCTAGTTGTCGTACCGATCACAATGAGTAGCTGTAGCGGGATTCCTGACGCACCTGAATTTAGTTCGGCCCTGAAGAACTTCGATCCGCGATGGAGCGGAAAACACTTCGAGGTCTTTCAGCGAGACCCATCTCCATGAATCTGAATCACGGGCTACGCTAGTGCAGCTGCAAAGCAATCTCGACCCGCAGTCGCGACGGTCACTCCCCAATAGTCTGTTCGCCTTTGCCGCTTATCTGGTTCTGTCGCTGATTTTCTTTGGACGAGCGCTATCGGGGCATCTCTCGACTTACTATGTTGGCCAGGACACCGACCCGTCGCTGTATATCTGGTCGATCGCATGGTGGTCATACGTCATTCAGCATCATGTGCATCCGGTTTTCACCAAACTCATCTGGGCACCCTATGGAATCAACCTGGCGTGGATCACTTGTCTTCCGATGCTCGGCGTTCTGGTGGCGCCACTCACGAAGATGCTGGGTCCGCTGGCAACCTTTAACATTGTGTCGCTGGTCGCCCTGCCGATGAGTGCCTTCGCTGCCTATCTCTTATGCACGAAGTTCAGCAAATCATTCATGGCGGCAGTTCTCGGAGGTTTGGTCTTTGGCTTTTCCCCATACATGATGGCTCAATTGCTGAGCCACATGGTGCTGGTGCTGGTTTTTCCGATCCCACTGGCCGTCTATTTCGTAGTCTGCCGACTCGATGGAACTCTCAACCGGCTATGGTTCGTGACTTTTCTCACGATGACCTTGACGATGCAGTTCCTGCTCGAGTTGGAGCCGTTCGTGCTAACGCTGCTGATAGGGGGATGCGCAATGTTCATCGCGCTTCGAACCGGGCCGAAAGAGACTCGAGCGCACGTGTTACGTATGGTGGCTGAAGTCGGCGCGGCAGGCACCTTGACCGCTCTCCTGGTAAGTCCGTATATCTACTTCTTCTTCGCATATGGATATACCCATCATCCGCTCTGGGCCGCCTCTACCTATTCTGCAGATTTGCTGAACTTCATAGTCCCGACTCCGGCAAATGCGGTCGGGACAAACTCAGTGTTGCAAAGAATCTCTGCAAACTTTCCCGGAAATATTTTCGAACAAGGCGCATGCATCGGAATTCCTCTCATCGCAATCGCGCTGTTATGGCGCGGGCGGCATAAAGGAGAAGTCGCCACCAGAGTTCTACTTGGAACGCTGATGGTCGTCTGTATTCTCTCCCTCGGTCCCTTCCTTCATGTCGGTGGGCGCGCAGTATTTCCGATGCCATGGATGCTGTTGGAAAAACTTCCGCTTCTGAAGAACGCCTTGCCGGTCCGGCTCATAGTCTTCGCGTTTGTTCCGCTGGCTATCGTTTTCACGTTATGGCTTTCCGATCCTTTGACCGGGTCGATTGAAAAGGTAGTTGGCGTGATGGCGATGCTTGCGCTGCTGATGCCCAATCCGGCGGCGTCGTTTTGGGCCAGCCGAGCGCCTCTGCCTGAGTTCTTTCGCGACGGAACCTCAAACCGCCTGCTCTCCAGCAGCGATATCGTTCTGCCGTTGCCATTCGGACAAAAAGGCATGTGCATGCTGTGGCAGGCCGAGAGTGGGATGAATTTCCGGATGGCCTCGGGACTTACGGGTCTGCTTCCGATCGAGATCGCGCGCTGGCCGGTAGTTAACGTGTTCTTTGGATCGAACGATCTTCCGGAACCCGATCTGCAGCTCAAGGCCTTCATCGCGAATCTAGGGATTACCGCCATAGTGGTCGACGCGGGCGATCCACACGCCGCGCAATGGCGACAACTACTTTCGAGCCTCGCAATAGTGCCGGCTCAGGTCGATGGAGTTCTTTTCTACCGCATCGATCCAAACATGCTTAAGGAATACCGCGGCCTCACCGCGATCGATATGGAAGAGCGGGCGGAGCGCGCGCGCTTCGAAATTTTGGTCGCTGCGATTGATAAGTACCTGAGCCGGGGCGGCGCGGTCGCGAATCTGAATGTCCAGACTCTCGAATCCGCCGGCTTGTTTCCGGCAGGTTGGAAATTCAATCCTAAGCCCGACGCCTATCGAGACCTATGGTCTGGCCAACTCGACGGCGGAATCGGAGTCGGCGTGATCGGTTCCGCATCGGCTTTGGAACCGATCATCAAAGACTATGGAACCCACGCCGCGAAAGTGTACTTCCCTTATCCTAAGGTGTGGCGCTCTGATCATCGCGGACAAGGATTGCTGGACGCGCTCTTCGGCCCCCAGATAGTAAGCTCGGTTAGCGGCGAATCACTGCAGTTGATGGTAATGATCTTTGACCCGGCCCATCTGCATCAGGCTTCAGCTCATGCCGCGACCGATGCGATGCTTAGTCTTGCAACCGCTCCGCGCGAACTCTCTCGCTTATCGCCATCGCATTGAGCGCCGCCGTGAGGCGCACCGGATAGGATGCCGGGTTGGTAAGGGCTTGTTGCTTCGTACCGAGAGTCGCGAACACCGTCATGAAATGTTCACGCGATTCGCTAAGGGTTGGAAGTGACTCTACGCGTCTGCCATTTTCGAAAACCGTATCGAGCATCGGCGTGACGCCGACGACGCCGGATTTGAATTCTCGCGCGACACTATCTCCACTCTCATCCATCAACCCGATGAGATCCTGAGAAAGACAACCGTTACTATCGACGCCCCTGAAAACCTGTTTGCGTCCCGGAACGCTAGTCTTACCAACCGAGGTTTTCAGGCGAGGGCGTCCCCGATACTCGACCAGATTATAGGCGTAGTCCGCGCTAGGAGCGTCATCGCTAACCGCAAGCGCGGTTCCTACGCCGAAGGCGTCGATCGGTGAGCCTGCCCTGATCAGATCGGCGATCCGGTATTCATCGAGATTGCCGCTTGCGAAAATTGCGACATCCGTGAGGCCATGCTGATCGAGAATTTTTCGCGACTGCCGGCTGAGCTCGTCGAGATTCCCGCTATCCAATCTGATCGCCTGAATTTTGAGGTTGTCGCTGGCGAGCCGCCTCGCAAGTTCCGCTACATTGCGAACCCCCTGGGCGGTGTCGTAGGTATCGACCAGCATGGTGTTCAAGTTCGGAAAAGCCCGCGCGAAGTGTTCGAACGCTTCTCGCTCGCTATCATGCGCCATCACAAAACTGTGACTCATGGTTCCGAACACCGGCACCCCGTAACGCATGCCTGCCAGCACGTTGGAAGTGCCGTTGAATCCCGCGAGATAACTCGAATGCGCGGCGATGAGCGCCGCGTCCGCACCTTGTGCGCGCCGCATCCCGAGTTCCACCAGCCGCCTCCCCGCGGCGGCGCTGAAACATCGCGCCGCTTTGGTGGCCGCCAGCGAGGCGAATCCAAGCTGGTTCAGAATCAAGGGCTCGATGATTTGCGCCTCGAGCAGTGGCGCGCTCACCTCCATCACCGGCTCGCCGGGGAAAAAAATGCCGCCGTCGGCGATCGCTCGCACCAATCCGGTAAATCGCATACGCGACAGATGCTCCAGGAATTCCGGCTTGAAAATTTGCAGCGACTCGAGATGGGCGATCGCGGCTGCGTCGAAATGAAAATCTTCGAGCAGTTCCAGAACCCGTTCCAATCCCGCGGCAATCATGTAACCACGACTCGGAGGAAAGCGTCGGACCGACACTTCAAATGACGCGGAGTGATTCATGCCGCGTTCGAAGAAAGCCGCCGCCACGGTGAATTCATAGAGATCGTTGAGCAGCGATACTTCGTGCGGGTCGAGGCGCAGGTCTATCGGCATACGGAAGAGCTTGACCCGATGAATCGCCGCGGCGAGGTCGATCGATGCGGGTGCGAACTCAACGCTGCGGCTCCGGGGGCTCCGGCGGTTTTGTCGGAGGCGGCGTAGGCGGGTTATCGTGAATCACTCGCGTCTCACGATCGCCGCGGTCGCGCAGCACACTCGCCATTTTCTTCAGGCGTTGATCGACAAGATAGTTGATGGTGCCGGGTTCCTCGATACTGCCCGCGCGGATGCCGGTCAGCAGCTCGATTCCATGATCGATCGTGTCGATCGGATAGATATGGAACGAGCCTCGCTCGACCTCGGCTACGGTTTCAGGATCCAACATCAGATTTTCGACATTGCTCCGCGGCACCAGCACACCATTCACGCCGGCCAGCCCGACTGCTTTGCAGACCCGGTAAAATCCCTCAATCTTTTCATTAACACCGCCAATCGCCTGCACGTTACCGTACTGATCGACGGATCCGGTTACCGCAAGGTACTGGCGGATTGGCACGCCGCTCAAGGCCGAGAGCATCGCGTAAATTTCGGTGGAGCTGGCACTGTCGCCGTCGATTCCCGAATATGATTGCTCGAAGCAAATGCTCGCGGTCATCGCGACCGGATGAGTCTGGCCGAAGCGATGCCGCAAGAATCCGCTGAGGATGGCGACACCTTTGTCATGCGTAGATCCCGAGAGCCTGGCTTCGCGCTCAATATTGATCAGCCCTGCCTGGCCGAGCGCCACCGTCGCGGTAATACGCGAGGGCCGGCCGAAACTGTAACCGCCGACGTCGATCACGGCGAGTCCGTTGATCTGGCCCACCGAGGCGCCCTCGAGATGCACGACCAGCGTGCCAGTCGAGATCAGTCGGCGAATCTCTTCTTCGATGTAGTTGAGGCGGAGCATTCGCCCCCGCAGCGCGTGTTCAACATGTTGCGCGTTGACGCGATCGCTACTATCGCCGCGTGCGAAGTAAGCAGACTCGCGCGCGAGATCGTCGATCGGCTCCATCACCGCCATCAGGCGCGCGCGATCTCCCGCCAGCCGCATCCCGAACTGCACGATTCTCGCGAGCGCATCGCCGTCGAAGGCGGGCAGTTGTTCGCGCCGGACCAGCTCGCCCACTCGCGCCGCATACTTCGCGGCGGCGGTTGTGTCGGCGGTAACGATCGGTCGAATTTCGGCCTTGACCTTGAACAGTTCGGAGAAATCCGAGTCGTAAAAGTAAAGCAGGTTGTACAAATACGGCCCGCCGAGCACGAGAACCTTGTTGTTGACCTCGATCGATTCCGGCCGCAATCCACTGACCGAAAAAAACGGAAACGGCTCGAAGGTCTCGACCGTGACCCGGCCGGACTTGAGGCTCCGCTTCAAAGCTTTCCAGACGCCGGGTTCGACGACCGCGTCTTCCATATCGAGCACCAAAAATCCGCCGTGGGACTTGATATATGAACCGCCGATTATTCGCGTGAAGTTGGTGCCGCCGCGGCCCAGCGGATCGATCCATCGTTCGATGGTGCCGAAAAGATTTCGGTAGCTCGGCGCGTCCTCGTTCACCACCGGCGCGCCGCTAAGCCCCGAATTATCGACCATCACGTTGATCTGGTATTCGTACCAGCGCGGCCCTTCTTCCGCGGCCGCGCGCAGGGCCGACGCTTCGGGTCCCGGCCTGGCTTCACTTTCGCGAAATCGATCGAGATGATCGAGCATGTGCTCAACCACCCGATCGAGGTAACCGGCGACCGCGGGATTTTCGTAGCGCGCTTTGATTTCCGCGATCAGAGGATCGATTAGCCGCGCGGCAAATGAGCGTTCGATCGCGCGGATGTCTTCGACCAACTCGCGCATCAGCTCTTGCTGCTTTAGCACGACCGTACCGAGTTCATCTTGCAATTCGCTCTGCGCGCGGCCGAGTTGCTCGCGCTCCGCTTCGGTCTTCGCCTGCATCGCCTTGGTCAGCGCTTCCGGTGATTCAGGCATCTTGCCTTCGACCAGCGGGAGGAACATCAGCTGTCCGTTCGGAGTGCCCTGAATCGCGAAGCCTCGCTCACGCGCCCGTTGCTCGAGGCCTCCGAACAGCTCCTGCGCTCGCTTGTTGTATTTCTCGCGCAGCGCGGAGCGTTCCTGATCGAAGTCCTCGCGCCGAAAGGCTTTAGGCAGCTGCTCGACGATCGACTTGATCAGCTCGGTCATTTGCTCGCGCAACTTCAGCCCATCGCCGGGCTTGAGGTACAGTGCGCATGGCGCTTCCGGAGCGTGAAAATTGTGCACATAGACCCAGTCGCCCGGAATCGGCATCGAGGCGGCCGTTTGCCTGAGCAGCCGCATAACCGACTCGCGTTCTTCGCGCGAACGCACCCCCGAAATAAACACGTTGTAGCCCGGACCCTTGATGCCGATAGCCATTCGAATCGCGTCAAAGGCCCGGCCTTGGCCGAGCAATTCCTCGCCGGCTCCGTTGGCCGAAGCCGCGAGCAGTTCGGCGGGACTCAGCGGGGGCGCGCCGCGCAACTCCGAGTACGCCAACTCTTTCGCGAGCGGAGCGGGTTGCAGTTCGGGCGGCTTGCCGGAATCTTCACCGTCGATATGATCAGGCATTGTGAGGGTCTCAGCGGAGCGGCTGGCGCTGACTAATCGTTAATCTTGATTCGTTTCGGTTTCTGTTTCGGAGCGTTGACGACCAGCATGTCGTTCAGCCACTTCGCCTGAACCGCCTCACTCTCGATTGGAGCATCGAACGAGTAGGTTCGTTGAAGACTTCCCTCAGGACCGCCCGGCGCGCGCACACTCAGGCGCTGACCCGAGACCTCGACCTCGATCCGGTCCGGATCCACGCGCGGTATGGCGATTCTGATCTCGTACCGATCATAATGATCGATGACCTGGGAGTTTTCCAACTCGCCCGGATCGTCCGCCGCGCGCCGCCATCGCGAAATAAGCATCTCATCAAAGAATTCGTCGAGTGCGCGCTCGAAGTCTTCGATGCCTATGCCTGGCCGCTTGCTCATCGCCGTCATTACGATCTCTCTTCGCCAATTCTAATGCGTTCGGGTGATGCTGGTCGAGTCTGACGCTTGCCAGAGTCAGGCCCTCAACGATATGGTCGCATCGTGGCTAACTTCAGCAAAATTCTTTCCGCGACTGATTTTTCCGAGGACTCCGGCTTCGCACTCGGCTTCGCCGAGGAAATCGCGCGGCGCTTCACCGCCGAAATTATTCTGCTGCACGTCGATCAGGCGCTCGCGCCGGTGATGATGTCGCCCGAGATGGGTCCGGTAATGGACATCGGCGCGATGACGAGAGTCGCCGAAGAGCAACGCGTGGCCGCGCAGAAGGAACTCGACAAGATCGTCGCCCGCATGCGCGACAGCGGCCTCAAGGCCCGATCGATGCTGAAAGTCGGCTCGCCTTTTCTCGAGATCGTTCGCGTAGCGCAGGCTGACGGTGCCGACCTGATCGTGCTCGGCACCCACGGGCGCACCGGCCTCGCGCACGTGCTGATGGGCAGTGTCGCGGAGCGCGTGGTGCGCAAGGCGGCTTGTCCGGTCCTGACGATTCGTCATCCCGACCGCAAATTCAAACATCCGCTCGATAAGTAATCCCTCGATACCCGGTTTCGCGGCGGCGAAGTCACTTCCCTTTGAAGCGTGGTGAACGCTTTTCCATGAACGCTTTGACCCCCTCCGCGAAATCTTCTGACCGCGTCATCATCGTCATCGAAGCGTCGTCGTCTTTGATCGCGGTCGCAAGATCGGTGAACAGATGATCGTAGATCATCTTCTTCGCCTGCCAGACCCCGAGTGGAGAACACTTGCTCGCGATGTGCATGGCGGCCTCGCGCGCGGCCGCGATCAGCTTGTCGCCCGGCACCACGCGATTGACCAGGCCCATCTCGAGCGCCTCTTTCGCATCGATCAGGCGTCCCGTCACCGCGAGCTCGACCGCGCGCGCGACGCCGACGATGCGCGGGAGCATCCAACTGGAGCCGTGTTCGATCGCGAGTCCGCGCTGGGTGAAAATGAGCCCCATCCGCGCCTGGTCGGATGCGATCCTGATGTCATGGTAGAGCGCGTGGGTAAATCCGAGCCCCACGCACGCGCCATTGATCGCGCCGATGATCGGTTTCTTTAGCGCGAGCGGCCACGCGTATCGATTCCGGTAATCGGCGCGCGCTCCCGGCGCATAGTCGTCGTGCGCGGCCGCCGGCCCCGCCGCGGCCGCGCGGCCCTGCGAAATTTCATTGAGCGCGCTCATATCGGCGCCCGCGCAATACGCTCTGCCGGCGCCGGTCACGATGATCGCGCCGACGTTATCGTCGCGTTCCGCATCCAGCATCGCATGGCGCATCTCGGCGCCCATCTTAGGCGTCCACGCATTCATTTTGGCCGGCCGGTTCATGGTCACGGTCGCGATTCGATCGGATTTTTCGTAAATGATTTCGGCGAAATCCATTACTCGCCTCCGGGCGTCCCAAAATAATTCGGTTTGATACAGCTGAATCGATCAAAGCATCACCCGCGGCCGATTCCAAATGGAATATTCGGTGCGCGTCCGGCTTTCCTCTCATGGGCCGTACTGTTAGGTACATCGGTGGCAAAGACTTGTGAACGCCGGAAAAGAAAATTCCTGCCGAAGCACGCGCGGACATCGACGTGCGAATTCTGTTTTGCGCGGTGTCACGGCAGCGCTCTTGGCAGCGCTTTTTCTTGCGCTCGCGGCGATTCCTGCGTCGGCAGAAGAAGCGCACAAGGCGATGGTGGTATCGGAGAGCGCGCCGGCCACCGATGCCGGGCTCGCGATTTTGAAGCAAGGCGGCAACGCCATCGACGCGGCCGTGGCGACGGCGCTCGCCGTCGGTGTCACCAATCCCGCCTCATGTGGCATCGGCGGCGGCGGTTTCATGCTCATCTACGTCGCGCAAGAAGGAAAATTCTACGCACTCGACTACCGCGAGGCCGCTCCGCACGCCGCCAGCGCGGATATGTACTACCGCGATGGCCACCCCAATGAGGAACTCGCCAAAAACGGACCGCTCGCGATCGCGGTTCCCGGGGAGATAGCGGGAATCGACGCCGCGCTGAAGCGCTTCGGCACCATGAAGTTTCAGCAGGTGGCGGCGCCCGCGATGAAACTCGCGCGCGACGGCTTTCCGGTCAGCGAGCATCTGGCGAAGGAGATCAGCACCAACACCGCGATGCTCGCAATGGACGCCGGCCTGAAGGAGGTCTTCCTCAAGGAAGACGGTTCCGCGCCGGCCGCAGGCGAAAAAATTTACCAAAAGAAACTCGCCGAAACTCTCGAGCGTCTCGGCAACACTCCGGCGGCGAAATTCTACAACGGGCCGGTCGGCAATGAGATGGTAGCCTTCCTGGCGGCTCATGGCGGGCTGATTACCCTCGACGATCTGACGGATTATCAGCCGATCTGGCGCGATCCGTTGCACCGCGCGTATCACGGGGTGGAAGTCTACGCGATGCCGCCACCATCTTCCGGCGGCGTGGTGCTCGAGATGCTGGGCATGCTCGAGCCGGGGCATCTGCCGGGTCTCGGGCTTAACTCGCCGCCGTATCTCGCGCGCCTGATCGAAGTGATGCGCCAGGGATTTATCGATCGCTCGCTCTACGCCGATCCCGCGTACGTCCACGTGCCACTCGACGTGCTGCTCTCACCGGCCCACATAAATGAGGCGCGCGACCGCGCGCTGCATCAGAACAATCCCACGGTGGCGCCGGAAGCGCACGACCACGGAACCTCGAATATGTGCGTGGTCGATGAGGCCGGCAATGTGGTCGCCTTGACCACCACCATCAACACGGTTTTCGGCGCGAAGATGACGGTTCCCAAACTCGGCATCATTTTGAATGACGAGATGGATGACTTCTCGGTCGCGCCCGGCATCTTCAATGCCTACAAACTCGCCGGCGCCGACGCGAACTCGATCGCGCCCGGAAAGCGCCCGCTCTCGAGCATGACGCCGATCATAGTAGTCAAGCAGGACAAGCCGGTGTTGACGGCGGGAGGATCGGGGGGCCCGACAATTATTAGCGGCGTGCTGCAAGTCACCCTCGACATTCTGGATTTTCATGACAGCGCCGAAGTTGCGGTTGCCACTCCGAGGATTCACGAACAGGCCACTCCGGACGTGGTGCTGGTCGAAGAGAAGATGCCGCAAAAGACTCGCGACGCCCTCGAGATGATGCGCTACAAGTTGAAGCTAGTTCCAGCGCTCGGAGCGGTGAATGCGATCACCATCGCGCCCGGCAATCTGCATGGCGCCTTCGATCCTCGCAAGGGCGGCGGCGCCGCCGGCTATTAGCTGCGGAGATTCAGCCTTTCAGCACGCGAGTCCGAGCGGATCGCTCACGATGCGGGTCGATGGTGCGACTTTGTTCGGTGGGGCCACGAGATCCTTCGCGTGCGCCGTAGGCTTCGCTCAGGATGACGGAAAAAGCGGCGTCGCGCGCGCGGCGAGTGGCACCCCATCACCGCGCGCGCAGCGCGCGCGGCCCTCACCGTCGCGTCACGGCGGTTGCGCGCAGCCATCGCAACCGCCGCGCCGCGACCGCCTCTCCCAGTAGGGCGAGGGTTTCAGTCGAACAACGGCTTCCGCGCGGCGTCGTATTCCCGATAGATTTGTAACCATGCAGTTTGGAATTTTTGGCGGCGCCCAAGCCGACAGCGCGCGTCCCGGCGCGGTCATGGGAGACGGCTTCCATGACTTCATCGACTTCAACGTTGAGGCTGAGGCGCTCGGGTATCACAGCACGTTTCTGGTCGAGCACCATTTCACCGGATGGCATCAGGTGTCGGCCACGCTACCTTGCTCACCTGGCTCGCGGCGCGCACCAGAGCTGCGGCTCGGCACCGCGGTGATGGTGCTGCCGTGGCATAATCCGGTTCTCCTGGCAGAACAGGCCGCGACGATTGATCTGATGTCCGGTGGCCGGCTCGATTTCGGCGTCGGCAAGGGCTACAGGCACAGCGAGTTCAAGGGGTTCGCGATTGCGCTCGAAGAGGCCGAAGCGCGCTTCGAAGAAGCCCTCGACATCATGCTGCGCGGCGTGGACGTCGCCGCAGCGCTTCTCGCATCGCGGGCGCTATTGGCAATTCGACGACATCGTGGTCGAGCCGCCGACCCGGCAGCGGCCGCATCCGCCGATCTGGATGGCGGCGGCGAGCGCGCCGTCGATCAGCAAGGTCGCGGCGCGCGGCTTCAATCTGATGCTCGATCAGTTCGCCTCGATCGAAATGATCGGCGAGCGCATCGCCCGCTACCGTGCCGAGGTGGAAGCGCACGGACGCGTCTTCGATCCGTCGCGGGTTTGCGTCGCACGCGATATGTACGTGGCGCGGAGTGACGCCGAGAAGCGCGACGCGCATGAGCGCAACGACAAGGTTAATCAGCGCATCCTGTCGGTCTCGCGCTGGCCGGACCACGCAGGCGGCTCGCACATTTTGGCGTATTCGCATTCGGAAGCGTCGCGCGCAAATACGCTTATCGGCACTGCGGATGAGATCACGGACAAGCTCGACGCGATGCGCCGGGTCGGGGTGACGTATGTGATCCTGAATTGCCTCGGCTCGCGCGAAGCGATCGGACGCTTCGCGCGCGAGGTGATGCCGTCCTTCGCGCGCGCGTAACCGTAGCTCCTTAAACCCTCGCCCCAATGGGGGATAGGCCACCGGTTACCAGGGCGATTTCGTCCGCTCGGCGACCTCGCTACACTGGAGCCGCACGCCCCCCGTCGGAGGGAAACAATGGAAATCCAACACCATCTTTTCCAACGCATCACGAATGGATCCCGAGAAATGCTTTGGCAAACCGTGCGTGCGAGGGTTGCGAATGCCGGTGGCTTCGATCCTCGCATTTCTCAGTGGCGGCATGACCATCGATGAGATGCTCGCGGAATGGCCGGAACTTGAACGCGAGGACATCCTACAGGCGATTCGGATTCGCGGCCGCGTTCATGGAAGAGCGCGTAGTGCCGTGACCTGTTCAGTAGGAAGGGACAGATGGAGCGGAAGGAAATACCAATTGTATTCGCCCCGAATAACGAGCCGTACCTCGGTCGGGAACTCCTCGTCCATTTCGATGAGCTTATATGTTCCGCAATGGAGCTAAACGCGGCCACCGCGCCAACGACCCATGGACGCATACTTACCGACCATCAGCAGATGGCCTGCCAAGTCATCGCGCAGGCGCTCAGTATCACGCTTTCGATCCGCGAGCTAATTAGGCAGGGCTATCTTTTCGGCGCGCGCGTCCTTCTTCGCGCTCTGGAGGAACGTGCGGCCATCCTGCTCTATCTCAACCTCCATCCGAACGAGATCGACCGATGGAACCGAGGCTGGCACTCCAACGACGCTCCGAGCCTTGCCAAAATGTTCGAAGCGATTCAGGCCCAAGCGCAGAACAGTCCCAAGATCCGGGGGCGGGATCTAACGGCAGAGTTAAACAGTCTATTGCACGCAAAACCCGACTCCGCAAAATGGAACTTGATCCCCTTGGGAGAAGCGGGGGTCGGCCATGCCGTGTCAAAGATTTTGAACCGTCCCGACCTATGCGACGATCTTTGCGCGAACACGCTTCCTTGGCTGGCAATAATTCTAAGTATGATGGTGACCTACTTTCCCAGCGGTCCTGTCAACTAGAGTGTGGCAGGGGAAGTGCATCGGGCTTTTCACGCCCTGAACAGGCGGAGGGGATGCTCCGCTCTTCGGGGCTGGAAAGTATTTTCTATTGCTGGAGCGGCGCTCGCGAGCAAATCAAGAATGAGCGACACCCGTACTGCCAAGAATGTTGAAGGTCCCGCGACTCGGTCCAAAAGACGATCGTTGCGTTTCTCAGACGGCATCCCTTTGCCATTTGCTCAATCACCCTCTTTTTTTCACTGGCCTTCATTTGGGCCATCCCCAAGTGGCAAAGCGCTGCCCTCATGAGCTTGACTTCTCAAGGTCGCTTCGAGGCGGAAAATGCCGCTCGGGTCGCGATCGCACAGATAATAGGTGGCATCTTGCTGCTAGTGGGCGTCTACTTCACCTGGTGGCGCATTGAAGAAGCGGAGGAAAGCCGCAATGTTGCCCGTGAAGGTCAACTCACCGAACGTTTTTCGCGAGCGGTCGAACACCTGGGGAGCGACCGCTTGGAGATCAGACTTGGTGGGATATATGCGCTTGAGCGGATAGCGCATGACTCGGAGCGCGACCACTGGCCCATAGTCGAGGTCCTTACAGCGTATATTCGTGAAAACGCGGCTTGGACTGGCCCATCCGCAGAAGACCCGCCACCAACCGGCATAATTGCGGATACTCCGAGACTTAGGGCAGATGTTCAGGCGATACTGACGGTACTGGGTCGGCGGGACATCGCCTACGAGGCAAACCAAGAGCGATGGATGGATCTTAGAAAGGCTGACCTCAGGGCGGCTAACCTCAGCGACGCGCAGTTGGACAACTCGATTTTCACTGAGTGCTGCATGGAGCTGGCCTTTCTCGGAAGCGCGCATTTGAAGAAGTGTTTTTTCGTTGCTACCAACCTGCGGTGCGTAACGCTGCGGAACGCAAATGCGGAAGGGGCCACATTCGATCGAGCTAGCCTGCGCGGGGCAGATTTGCGTAACGCAAATCTGAGAGGATGTAGCTTTGGTTCGGCAGATTTGAGCCAGTCAGATTTGAGAGGCGCGAATCTTGAAAGTACGCTCGGACTCACAAAACGGCAGATAGCAAGTGCAAGAACCGACGACAAAACCCGGCTTCCAACTAACCTAATCAACGACTAGCACGACAAACCTTGGAGATCATTTCGCGGGAGGGCGGGGGCGGCTACAGTTGTCATCGTGGCTGAGGAGGGAGCGAGCGCCGCGCCAGGCGGGCACGATGCGAATATCGAGTCGACGCGTTCTGCGCCGCCGCTACCGATCGCCGAGGTGCTCACGGCGCCCGCGGTCTTGGTCGTCGCCACCCTGATATTTTTCTATCATCTCGGCGCCTACGGATTCTGGGAGCCCGATGAGGCGCGCTACGGCGAGATCGCGCGCGAGATGCTTGCGTTGCGCGACTTCATCGTGCCGCATCTGAACTACGTCGCGTACGTCGAAAAACCTCCCCTGCTCTACTGGCTCACCGCCAGCTCATTTCGAATTTTCGGTCTCGACGAATTTGCGGCGCGTCTGATTCCCGCGTTATCCGCGCTGCTAGGCGTGCTCGCTACCTTCATCTTCGTGGATCGCACGATGGGCCGGCGCCGCGCGACCGTGGCCGCGGCGATCCTCGCGACCGCGCCGGTCTACGCAGTGATGGCGCAAGTACTCACGACCGACATGCTGCTCACGGCGCTGGTGACGATCGCGCTGTTCGCGCTGTTTCTGCATTACCAGGAAGGCGGCGCGTGGTGCTGGATCGCATACTGCGCGATGGGGCTGGCGACGCTGACCAAGGGGCCGGTGGGAATCGCCCTGCCAGGATTGACCACGGCGATTTTCCTGTGGTGGGAAGGCGCGCTGAGAAATTCGATGCGCCGCTTTCATGCGATCGGCGGCGCGGCCGTGGTAGTCGCGATCGCGGCGCCGTGGTTCGTCGCGATCAGCATCCGGGAGCCGGGTTTCCTCGATTTCTATTTTATCGGAGAACATCTGCGGCGGGTTTTCGATTCATCATTCAGCCACGGCGAGCCGTTCTATTTTTATGTTCCGGTGATCGTCGCAGGCTTGCTCCCGTGGTCATTGCTGGTGCCCTTTCTGACCTGGCGCAAGATGCCGCCGGAGGCGTCACGGCGTTTTTGCGTGATCGCTTCGCTCGTAATCGTCGGTGCATTCTCCGCGGCCAGCGGCAAGCTTATTCCATACGTCCTGCCGGCGTTCCCTCCGCTCGCGGTTCTAATTGCGGATGGAATTGCCTCGTGTGCGTGGCCGGCCAAATCGCAGATGCTGCGATCTCCCGATTCGCGAATCCTGATGGAAGCGGGACTGCTGCTCGGATTGCTCGGCGCCGGCGTTATCGTCGCGGCGATCGAGGCTTCGTCGTTCGCGACTCCGTATCTGATGCTGACGCAACCGGCGCTATTCGCAGTCGGTGGAGTGCTGGTGTTCGGCGGCGCGATGACGGCGCTGGCGTTTTCGGCGCGGCTGCCCGGCGCCGGACTCTCGCTCATCGTCATCACACTCGCCGGAGCATTGTGCATGGGAACCTGGGCGCGGCTTGAGGCCGAGCCGCTGCGCTCGTATGCGGGTATCAGCAAAGCCGTCGCCGAGCGCGCACCTAACGCGAGACTGATTTGTTACCATCGCTATGTTCAAGGACTGGCCTTCTACACGCGGCGGCGCGTCATCCTGGTGGGGGGGCTGAGCGAACTCAGGTTCGGCGCCGCGCGCGCGAAAGATGCGCACAACTATTTCTTCAGTTCCGACAGCGATTTGCTTCGGCTCTGGAACCAGCCGGGAGAAACCGTGATTATGCTCGACGCGGACGACCTCGCGCGTTTGAAGAGATCGCCTGGGCACTTTCACGCTAATCGCGGCCGAGCGCACCAAACGCGCAATCGTAAATCATGGAGAGCAACTTGCCGGCGAATGAGGCGCGTTCATCCTCAACCGTATCGGCGCGCGCGCGCCCCGGGCATCCCTATCGATCATTTCTCTTGCGCATCGGACTGGGGGTGACCGTGGTCGGCTTTCTGCTCTGGCGTTACGACGCGCGTCCCGCGCTGCATTCGCTGGCGCGCGAGAGATTGCCGTTCTTCATCGCGACGGTCGGGATTATTGTCGGCGCGCAGGCGATGTCGGCATATCGATGGAAGCTGCTGGCCGCGGTGCTGAATATTCGCGGCCCCTACCCTGAATTTCTGCGCTACTACTTCGTCGGGGTGTTCACGAATCTGTTCGTGCCCGGGCTGGTGGGAGGCGATGCGGCGCGTGCGTTCTATCTCGGGAGGAGACACGGCAAGCTGGGCGAGGCGATCGCCACGGCGATCGCGGATCGAGGCTACGGTCTGCTGGCGCTCTTCTGGTTCGCCGCGATCATCGCGATCGCTCTGAATCGCGGGACGCTGGCCCACAACGTGGTCGCGCCCACGATCGCGATCGGCGCCATGAGCTTCGCGGCCTACCTCGCCTCGCCTCTGATCGCGCGCCTGATTCATCTGACGCCGCGGCCGGTGCGCCGCGCATTGGGGATCATCGCGCCGTACCTGCATCGACCCGCGTCGGTGCTGCCCGCGATCGGACTATCGATCGTGCTGCAGACCATATTGTCGATCAGCCAGTACCTCCTCGCGCTCGGACTCGGATTGCATCTACCGCTTCGGGTCTTCCTGCTGATAGTCCCCATCGCCAATGTGTTCGCGAGCCTGCCGATTACGCTGGCGGGCCTGGGTGTGCGCGAGACGGCGTATCTGCTGCTGTTCGGCATGGCGGGAGTGGGGCACGATGACGCGATCGCGCTGGGGCTGGTATGGTTCCTGGCGACCATCGCGGCGGGCGCATTCGGCGCCATATCGTTCGTCACGACGCCGATTCCGACGCCCGGGGGCGACATTGCGGGCACAAAATAGCGACCGCAGACTACATCGGAGCAACACTTCGGACACATTTCGGAGTCACTATTTAGGCCCAAAAGGCAGTTATCCACCGTCGAGCATCAGGGGTGGCGTCTATTAGGAGACTGAATATTGCGATTGCAACAAACGCTTTGTATATTGATGCCTAACCAGTCGGACAGGCATCCGGAGTACCGTAGATTATGGACTTTATGAAGACGATGTTCCTCAACCCGCCCTCCTACGAGGATTTCGACGGGGGCGCGGGCTCTCGATATCAGGCTACCCGCGAGGTCTGGTCGTTTTGGTACCCAACCTGGCTGGCTTACCCGGCCGGCATCATCCCGGGCGCGCGGCTGCTTGATGCGCCGCCGCATAACTACACCGTCCAGCAGACCGTCGACGAGGCGAAGAACTACGACCTCGTCGTGATTCATACCTCGACGCCGTCATTGATGATGGATGCGCGCACTGCCGAATCCATCAAGGCTGCCAACCCCAATTGCATCATCGCGTTCGTCGGCGGTCATCCGACTGCGCGTCCCGAAGACGTGCTGAAGGTTTCCCGCGCGATCGATATCGCGGGCCGCAAGGAATTCGATCACTCGATGGTCGAAGTCGCGCAGGGGATGGATTGGGAGAAGATTGGCGGCATCAGCTACAGCAAAAATGGATCGATTCACCACAATCCCGATCGCCCGATTCTGACCGGCGCGGAGTTGGACGCACTTCCCTTCGTGACCGAGGTTTACGAAAAGAATCTCGACTATCTGAAATACAACAGTCCCTACTGCCAGTATCCATATGTCTCGCTCTACACCGGGCGCGGATGCCCGGCGAAATGCACCTTCTGCTTGTGGCCACAGGTGACGCAGGGCCATAGCTATCGCACGCGCAGTCCCGAGAGCGTTTACGAAGAAGTCTCGCAGATGAAGGCGAAGTTCCCGAAGATGAAGGAACTCTTTTTCGACGACGACACCTTCACCGCCGATCCGGGCCGCGCGCGCAAGATCGCGCAACTGCTCAAGCCGCTCGGAATCACCTGGTCTACCAACTCGCGTGCCAACGTCGACTACGAAACGCTCAAGATTCTGAAGGATGGCGGACTGCGCCTGTTCGTTGTTGGATATGAGACCGGCAACGCGCAGATCCTGAAGAACATCAAGAAAGGCGTCGGCCTGGAGCGCGCGCGCCGCTTCACTCGCGACTGCCATGAGATCGGAATCCTGATCCACGGCACCTTCATCCTCGGGCTGCCCGGTGAGAACAAAGACACCATCCAGGAATCGATGAAGTTCGCCCGCGAAATGGATTGCGAGACCATCCAGGTCTCGCTCGCATCGCCGTATCCCGGAACCGAGCTCTACGACTACGTCGAGAAAAACGGCTTCCTCGCGGTCAATCCGCTGCTCGATCAGGACGGCTACCAGAAGTGCACGGTGACCTATCCGGGCCTCAGCAACGACGAGATATACGGCGCGGTCGAGAAGTTTTATCGAAGCTTCTATTTTCGTCCAAAGTACATTTTCAAATCGATCAAGAAGATGGCGACCTCCGCCGAGGAGACCAAACGTCTGCTCAAGGAGGGCGCTCAGTTCCTGTCCACCATGCGGCAACGGCGTCATCAGCTACGCGATCACCCGACTCCGCAAGTGTCAGCTTGAACTGCGCAACTAGGGCGTCTGCTCCGATGCGACGATGAAACTGCTTGAGCTCATTTCGGCGTTCGGGATTCTTTTCTCGACCGTCTACTATCTGGCGGCGATTGTCGCGGGATTGATCTTTGCGCACAAAACTAATTCCGCGCCGCTGCCGCTCCCGAAAATTCCGCCCCGGGTGGCGATCCTGAAGCCGTTGCGCGGGGTTACGGAACATCTGCGCGACAACATCATCAGTTTCATGGAAATCGCGTATGCGCGCGTCGAATATATCTTCGGCGTCGCCAGCTACGAGGATCGTGCGGTCGACGTTCCGGTTGGACTGCGGGCGCCGTATCAGTTCGCGAATATGACGATTGCGATCGGCGAAGAGCCCGGCTGTACCAACCGCAAGGTTGCGAAACTGGTTCGAATGACGCAGCGCGCGTCGGAAAAGGCCGACATCTTCGTGCTCAGCGATGCGGACGTTTCCGTCGAGCCCGATCACCTCAAGCGGGTGGTCTCCGAACTCATCGAAAATGACAAGACCGGCATTGTCACTTGCGTCTACCGCGGACAATCTCATCAGACCTTCGCTTCGCGGATGGAGGCGCTGTTCATCAACACCGACTTCGCGCCGCAGGTGATTCTGGCGGAAGCGCTTGAGCCGATGCACTATGCGCTCGGGGCTACCATCGCGGTGAAGCGCGAAGCGCTCGAATCGATCGGCGGCTTTCCGGCGCTAAAGAATCTCCTCGCCGATGACTTCCATCTTGGAAAGAAGGTTTCCGAGCAGGGCTACAGGATCGAACTTTCCAGCTCGGTCGTGACGGTGAGCTGCGAGGATCGCAGCTTCGCGGACTTCTGGCATCACCAGTTGCGATGGGCCCGCACCTACCGCAATGTAAGGCCGCTCAGCCTCGCGACGATTTTCATCCATGGGCCGTTCTGGGCGCTGGGGTATATGGTCGCCACGGGTTTCACGTTGCATTCGTTTTACGCGCTCGGGATGATTCTCTGCCTCCGAATGGCGATGGCGGCGGTCATGATCGGTAAAGTTTTGAAGAAGCCGCAAGCACTGTCCGATGTACTCCTGATCCCTTTCAAAGACCTCGTAATGACGGGAATTTATTTCGCCAGCCTGACCGGCAAGACCGTTAAATGGGGCGGCCGCCGATTCGAATTGATGCCTGGTGGCGTCATGCGCGAGCTCGCCTGACCATCCACACGATCGGTTGCGATGCTCGTTTATCTGCTCCTAGCCGTTCTGTCGAGCATCTTCCTCGCACTGGGACTCTTGATGATGAAAAGCCGCGCCGCCGCGCTGCCGGACGCGCGGGGATCGAGCATCATCAGCGGAGTTGTCGCGTGGCTTCGCGACCCGATCTGGGCCGGCGGCATGGGCGTGCAGACGATAGGATGGGCAATGTACGTGATCGCCGTCTCGCGATCGCCGATCTCGATAGTCGCGGTCATGATGCAGGGCGGGATCGCGCTCTTCGTGGTTGCCTCGGTGGTCCTTCTCGGGGAGCGCGCTCGTCCGTCGGAGTGGGTTGGGATCGCGGCGATCGCGTCGGGAATGATCCTGCTCTCATGGTCACTGTCGGCAGGCACGGCTCAAGGCGCGACGGATGATCGCGCTGTACTCTGCCTCTCTATCGTTCTGGTCCTGCTCGCGGCAGCGCCCTTCACCCAGCGCAACCTCGCACAGGGCGGTACCGCGCAAGCTGTGGCGTCGGGCATCGCATTCGGTCTGGCGGGGCTCTACACCAAGGGCATGACCGACTCCTTGGCGGTGGGTGGCGGAGAGATCGTCATCCGGGTCCTGACCAATCCGTGGGTCTATGCGATGATGGCGGCGAACATCAGCGGCATGATCATGCTGCAGAACTCATTTCATCAGGCGCGCGGTATCATCACGATGCCGCTGTCCTCGGGGCTTTCCAACCTGGTGCCGATAGCGGGCGGTATGCTGGCCTTCGGCGAACATCTGCCAAAAGATCCCACGGCGGCCGCGATGCGGGTCGCTGCCTTTCTCCTCACCGTCATCGCGAGCACAATGCTGGCGGGCGTGCAGGAGGAAAAACCGGCGGCCTCGCACGCAGCTTTCTCGCATTAGCCAAATCCGCATCAGATCGCGGTCCTCCAAAACCTGCAATTTTGCGCGCTTGCCGGCTGATCGCCCAAAACGCACGCAAGGCGTATAATTGACAGTGTGACTTGGGATTCGACAAGCGCACGCGACAAAATGGTGACGGAGCAGCTCGAGGCCCGCGGGATTCGCGACCCCCGTGTGCTGGACGCAATGCGCAGCGTGCCACGCGATCGCTTCATTTCTCCAGAACTGCGCGAGCATGCCTATGACGACGGCCCGCTCCCTATCGGCGAAGAACAGACGATATCGCAACCGTACATGGTCGCCCTTACCTGCGAGGCTGCCCATCTGAGCGGCTCGGAACGCGTGCTCGAAATCGGCACTGGCAGTGGTTACGAAGCCGCCGTGTTGTCGAAGCTCGCCGCCCAGGTTTTTTCCATCGAGTGTATCCCTCACCTGTACGATCGCGCGCGTATAATTCTTCATAGTGTCGGCGCAACCAACGTCGAGATACGGCTGGCCGATGGATCCTTTGGATGGCCCGAGGAAGCGCCCTTCGATGCGATCGTGGTCAGCGCGGCGATGCCGGGAATTCCTACCTCATTGCTCGCCCAACTCAAGCCGGACGGCCGCCTGGTGGCGCCCATCGGTGAAGAGGAATTGCAAACCCTGGTGCGGATCAGCAGGCGCAGCGGCCGATGGCGGGAAGAATATTTCGGAGAATGCCGATTTGTTAAAATGACCGGCAAACACGGCTTCGCGGAATGAACATTCTTTGAGTTAGCGTCTCTCGGGTACCGCGCAAGATTCGACAAGATTCGGATTGACGGCCCGCGACTACGAGGGGGTGGGTGGACGGGTTGGCGGAAAAGAAGATCCGCGGGGTGGCGACGGTGGCGGTGCTGGTCCTCGGGCTCGGCGCGGCACTCATTGTCCCGGGCTGTTCGGCTTCCAACCCGCAGCCCGTCGCGCACGGCCAAGGCGCATACTCCCCCGAACGTCCTACGCGGATCTTTGCCTGGCCGGTTGAACACGGCGTCATCTCGTCCGGGTTCGGAATCCGTAACGGCACGATGCATGACGGTGTCGATATCGCGGCGCCGGTGGGAACTCCGGTGCACGCGGCCGAAGCCGGCAGGGTGATTTATTCAGGACGCCTTCGAGGTTATGGAAACGTCATTATCGTGCGCCATGACGATCATTACGTTACCGTGTACGGTCACAACTCGGCTAACCGGGTGCGGGAGGGGCAGTATGTCTCGCGCGGCCAGGTCATCGGCAATATCGGCAACAGCGGCAGAACCACCGGCGCCAACCTGCATTTCGAAGTGCGTCGCGACAACACCGCGCGCAATCCTCTCGCCTATCTGCCGCGGCCGGATCAAACTGCCGGAATCTCCTTTGCTCGCAATACCGGCTCCTAGTATCTTCTGTCTTTCCTCCAATTTTCATCGCGCGGGCGGGAACGACAAGAGCGGCAGGAGCAGCAATGAAAGTAGACGAGATCAAAAAACTGATTCGCGATATTCCGGATTTCCCGAAACCCGGAATCTTGTTCCGCGACATAACCCCGTTGATCGGCAATGCTCGCGGACTTGCCGCGGTAGTCGATCAACTCGCGGAGCCGTTTCTCGGTAAAGTTGACGTCGTCCTCGGTATCGAATCGCGCGGCTTCATTGTCGGCGCTCCGGTCGCGTATCGGTTAGGGGTCGGCCTTGCGATCGCGCGCAAGCCCGGCAAGCTGCCCTACAATTTCGTCGAAGAATCGTACGAGCTGGAATACGGACACGCCGAATTGCAAATGCATGAGGACTGCCTCGCGGCAAACGCGCGTGTGCTTGTCGTCGACGATCTGCTCGCCACCGGCGGAACCGCGCATGCGGCGGTGCGCCTGGTCAAGAAAATCGGTGGCGCAGTGGCAGGATGCGCTTTCGTGGTCGAGCTGAACGCGCTTCAAGGACGGGCCCGTCTGGCCCCGGTGAAAGTCACCTCGCTCGTCCAATACGACTGATCCAACAGTGCGGCATTCTTGCCGATCGAATCGTGAGCCCGGAGCATCTTAGCAATAGACGACGGCTGGCCGACGCGGATTCCAGACGCCTCAGAATCGTCCTGATGGCGGTGGTGGTGTATTGCGCCGCCGAATTCATCGGCGGCTACCTCACCAACAGCCTCGCGCTGATGTCCGACGCGGTCCATATGCTGACAGATATCGCGGCCCTCACTCTGGGACTGCTGACCCTGTGGATTTCCAACCGGCCCGCCACCGGCGGAAAGACCTTTGGCTATTTGCGCGCGGAAATTTTGGGCGCCTTCCTGAACGGGCTCTTCCTGTGGCTACTGGTCGTGTTCATCTGGATTGAAGCATTCCGTCGTCTGCGCGTACCGCAATCAGTGTCGGGTCTGCCGGTGATGGGAATTGCCGTGATCGGAATGGCGGTGAACGTCTTCTCGGTCTGGATGACTTACGACGCGGGAGGTGAAGCAGGCGGCGCGGGGTTGGCGGTCCGGGCGGTTTTCGTCCACGCGATTTCAGATCTCATTGGCGTAATCGGCGTTTTCATATCGGGCGCATTGATCTATTTCACTGGATGGTCCGTCGCCGATTCAATCGTCAGCTTCGTCATTGGAGCGCTGGTGCTCTACGGGTCCTGGGGACTGATCAAAGAGGGGGTCGAGATCCTGATGGAATCCGTGCCCTCGAATATCGACCTCGATCAACTGCGCGAAGATTTGCTCGCAGTGGAAGGAACCTCCGAGGTCCACGATCTTCACGTATGGTGCCTGACCTCTCGCGAATTTGCGCTCGCCGCGCACGCGGTGGTGACTCCCGACGCTAATCAGGACCGCGTGCTCTCGGACATGCATCAGATGCTCGAGGCCAAGTTCAAGATCCGGCATATGACGGTACAGCTCGAGCGCGACAACCGGCGCGATCGCGAACCGGAACATTTTTGAGACCGTTCGGGCAGGAACACCCTCTGCAACCGCTCTTCCTCGATCAATATTTGAATCCCACGAAAATTTTCTCTTTCTACTTCATCTAACCAAAAGCCGCCTTTTTAACGCAGTATTAACCAAACGCTGCCAGACCGCGCGCCGCATATCAAAAGACACCTTCCGAGAGGACGCCGGTACCCGTAGAATGTTCTGTGAGTATTCGAGATGACGACCGAAGAATTCATTCGCGAGTTCGAGTATACCGGCGACACCGGAATCGAAGTTGAAGCGCCCTCGCGCGCCGATCTGTTCGAATGCGCCGCGATCGGGCTCGCGCGAATCATGGTCGCTCCTGACGCCATCGCGTTGCGTGAATCGCGGACCATTGAAGTATATGGCGGCTGCGACGATCACCTCATGTACGAGGCGCTCACTGACGCGCTCAATCTTTTCGTCGACGACGGCTTCATCTGGCGCGACGCATCGGTTAGGGACTTGAGCGATGGTATCGCATTGAAACTTACCGGTGAGGTGTTTGATCGGCAAAGGCATCCGATCCTCACGGAACTCAAAGCGCTTTCCTATCGTCAGCTCAATGTCGAACACGACCGCACTGGATGGAAGGCGCGAATCGTTTTCGACCTCTGATCGATACGCAGTCGGGTAACCGCTCAATTCAAGACAACCCGAAACTCATCGAATCTTCCCCGGACGCCGTAGCCGCTGGGGCTCAGCTCGAGGCGGCGAACGACGCGTTGTGGATTGCGCCGCCATTCCAGCCGATGCGGGCGATCCTCGCGCTGGCATTCATCGCCAGCGGCTTCGGTCTGTACGAATATGTATTGCTGTCCTTTTGGTCGTCACCGGCGATGGGAATTCACGAACGACTTCCCTATCCCGCTTACGCCGGAATCTCGATCGCGATGATCCTGTGCCTCGCCGGGGTTCGCGCGGCGCTCGGAGTAAGGTCGCCCCACGCGAAGCTCGGACTTGGCATACTCGGATTCTTCGCCTGCGTGGCGGTCGGCGTGGGCGGTGGAAGATTCGTCAGCTATACCCTTCGCGGTACGCGCAATCCGCCTTTTGCCTTGGCTCTGAAGGTTGGCGATCGCTTTCCAGCATACGCACTCAAGGATCAAACTGGTTCGCTTCATCGAGGCCCGGGGTCAGGAGCGTATGGAACTCTGATGGTTGTTTATCGCGGCGACTTCGATCCCTTTGCGCGCTACGAACTCTCCGAGCTCGCCGCCCACAAGGCGGATTTGACGCGCGCCGGATTGGAGGTGGTGGCTATCAGTGCCGATACGATCGATCGCTCCACGATGCTGGCGAGATTTCTACCGATCGACTTTCCGCTCCTGAGTGACGACAAGGAATCCTTGCTGGGGCCGCTTGGACTGATTCAGCGTCATCGCGACGGCGAACCTGACAACGCAATTCCTGCATTTTTTGTTCTCGATCGCGACGGCGTAGTGCGATGGATTTTCACCTCGCCCTACTATCGCGAGATGCCATCGATCGAGCTGATTCTGGCCGCCGCCCGATCAGCTCAAAATAAGTGATCGCGTACTTTCCTGAGCAAAAGCCGCGTCGCATCGCCAGGTGAGTCCGCGGCAAAAACTGAAGCAATCACACCGACGCCCGATATTCCGCTACCCTGCAATTCGCGAATTCGATCGGCAGTAATTCCACCCAGCGCGTACACCGGTAGGCTGCTGGTGGCACAAGCGGCTCGTATTGCTTCAACTCCGCTGGTGGGACCATACGGGCGTTTGGAAATCGGATCGAAAACGGGTCCGAACACAGCAAAATCCGCGCCCCCTCGCGCGGCGGATTTCACCTCCTCAACATTATGAGTGGAGCATCCTATGAGCTTCGAAGGCCCTAGAAGTTCGCGAGTGTCCGCAATCGAAAACGAATCCGCGCGAAGATGCACTCCGTCCGCGTCGCACGCGAGCGCAATATCGATCCGATCATTAATGAGCAGCACCGCATCGCGTGCCGAGCAAATCCGTCGCAACTCTCGCGCGAGTTCGAACAATTCGCGTCCACCAAGATCCTTTTCGCGAAGCTGAACTGCCACGCGGACCTGCTCGTTGTTGGCGACCGCGAGCGCCTGTTCACACGCGGCGCCCAGTCCGGACTTCGCAAGCCTGCGATCGGTAATCAGATAAAGCGAAAACGGCGCGCGAGGTTGCACAACGCTCAATTGCTGCTATCCGATGAGACCGGCAAGCGGACTGGAAGCCGTCGCGTAAAGTCTCCGCTCGATACGGCCGGCAAGATAGGCGAGCCGTCCCGCCTCGATTCCCAGCTTCATCGCACGCGCCATCGCCAGCGGATCCTTCGCGCCCGCAATCGCCGTGTTCATCAATACGCCGTCGCATCCCAGTTCCATCGCGACCGCCGCGTCGGACGCCGTTCCGACCCCCGCATCGACGATCACCGGCACCTTCGATTGCTCGATGATGATCTTGAGGTTGTATGGATTACGAATTCCGAGTCCCGACCCGATCGGGGCGGCCAGCGGCATCACCGCGGCGCATCCGATTTCCTGGAGCTTCTTGCACGCGACCGGATCGTCGGTGATATACGGCAGCACGACGAAACCCTCCTTCACCAGCACCTTGGCGGCGTCGATAGTGGCGGGGACGTCGGGGAAAAGTGTCTTCTCGTCGCCGATGATCTCCAGCTTTACCATCTTGCCGACACCGACCTCGCGAGCGAGGCGGCAAGTGCGAATGGCTTCCTCGGCGGTATAGCATCCGGCGGTGTTGGGCAGGATCTGCCATCGTTTCGGATCGATAAAATCCAGCAGATTTTCCTTCTTGCGATCCGTGATATTCACTCGGCGAACGGCAACCGTGACAATCTCGGCGCCGCTCTCCTCGATCGCGAGCCTGGTTTCGTGGAAGTCTTTGTACTTACCGGTTCCGACAATCAACCGCGAAGTAAAAGATTGCATTCCAATCCTGAAGGGAGTGTCGTGCATTTTGTTTTCCTTGAAGGCTACCGTCCGAGCCTGCCGCAGCTCAGCCTCCGCCGACGAAGTTTATCAGTTCGAGTTCGTCGCCCTCTTTCAGCATCAGCTTGTCGTATTCGGCCTTCGCGACGATTTGGCGATTATGTTCGACCGCGATTCTGCCCGGCTTCATTTTGAGCTTCTCGATTAAAACAATCAGCCGGGCGTCTCCTTCAATCGCATACGGTTCACCGTTGAGCTGGATCGTAGTCTTTTCAGGGTTCGGTAAATTTGCCGAGGGCATATGAAAAGCCGCTTCCAGGCGCCGGGAAGCGGCTTGGGCGGAGCCGCGATCGCTCCGTCACACCAGGCCTTCCCTACGCCGGCATCACCCGGATCAGGTTCAAGGGGTCTCTCGTCAACCAAGATCTCAGTGCCTCGCGGCACACCCCCAGCCTGATCAATCTATATCGCGGGACCGCCGTACTGTCAAAAAACGCTTCGTGCTGATCTGACCTATTAACGCTTTCCACAGAACGGTTCAGGCGCGCTTGATTGACTGTGCACGATTCGAATGGTTATCTGAATCGCTCGCCCGCAGTATCACTGATAGGAATCGCACCACGATGACCGCGCGTTCGCAACGGCCCACCGTTATTGAAATCGATTTGGGCGCGCTGCGCCGCAACTACCATACGCTGCGCGCCACCGCCGGAAGCGCCGAGATGATGGTGGTAGTGAAAGCGGACGCTTACGGGCACGGCGCGGTTGCGGTAGCGCAGGCGTTGGTGGCCGAAGGCTGCCGCCACTTTGGCGTCGCGACGATATCCGAAGCCGGTCAGCTTCGCGATGTTGGCATTCGCAGCCGTATCTATTTGTTAGGGGGCTTTTTTGCCGAGCAGGCAAAAGAGATCGTGGAGCTTGATCTGACGCCTTTCGTTTTCGATGTATCGATCGTCGCGCCGCTTCAGACCGCCGCCAAGGAACTCGGCCGCCGCGATTTCCCGGTTCATCTGAAGATCGACAGCGGGGCGACGCGCCTCGGCGTGATGCCCCCGGAACTCGCGCGGGCGATCGAGGAGTTACGCGCCGCCACTTCGCTAAGGCTCGAAGGCGCGTGCACGCTGTTCGCGAATGCCGGAGATCCTGCGAGCATCGTGACCGATTCGCAATTGCGCGTTTTTAACGAAGCGCTATCGGCGCTTCGAAGTGCCGGCTTGCCGCCCACGATAGTACACGCCGCTAACTCGGCCGCATTGGTGCTCAGACCAGATTCTCATTTTACGTTGGTGCGCCCAGGACTGGCGATTTATGGCCTGCCTCCGGTACAAGCGGTGCGCGATAAAATCGATCTCACAGCAGTGATGACTTTCAAGACTCGCCTGATGCAGATCAAGCGCGCGCCCGCGGGCACTGGCGTCGGCTACGGACATACTTTCGTGACGCAACGTGAAAGCGTCCTCGGTATTCTGCCGGTTGGCTATGCCGACGGTTACCGCCGCGGTCTTCAAAATGGCGCCGAGACCCTGATCCGCGGATGTCGCGCGCCCGTGGTAGGCGCGGTATCGATGGATTTGTCGGTGATCGATCTTACGGAAGTGCCGGGCGTATCAGTCGGCGACGAAGTGGTATTATGGGGGCGCAGCGGCAACGACACGATCAGCGTCAACGACGTGGCCCGCATCGCTCAAACGATCTCCTACGAGATGCTGTGTACAGTGGGCCGAAGAGTTTCGCGAATATATCTGGGATGACTGACGGTAACGGAACCAAAATGAAATCCGATAAGGTCGTTGTCAAACGAGCGCTGCTCGGGGTGTCCGACAAAACCGGACTCGTCGATTTCGCGCGCGTGCTCGAGCGTCGCGGAGTCGAGATTATCTCCACCGGCGGCACCAAGGCCGCGCTCGAGAAAGGAGGCGTGCGAGTCAAGGCCGTCGAGGACTTCACTGGCTCACCAGAGATGCTCGACGGCCGGGTGAAGACTCTGCACCCGAAAATCCACGGCGGAATTCTCGCGCGTCGAACCGAGGCCTCGCATCAACAGCAGATGCACCGGCACGGCATCGAGCCGATCGACCTGGTGGTGGTGAATTTTTATCCGTTCGAGCAGACCGTCGCGAAGCCGAACGTCAGCCTCGAGGAGGCGATCGAAAATATCGATATCGGCGGCCCGACGCTGGTGCGCGCTGCGGCCAAAAATCATGAAGATGTCGCCGTGGTTGTGGATCCTTGCGACTACGCCGCGATCGCGCAGGAGCTCGAAGCCAACGGCGGCGCGATCACTGCGGAGACTCGATGGCGTCTGGCGCGCAAAGGCTTCGCGCGCGTCACCGCTTACGACTGCGCGATTTCGAACTATCTCGCCACTCACACCGGCGCCGATGACGGTTCGCTCGGCGAGACCTTCAGCGTCTCGATGGAGCGCGAGCAAGGATTGCGCTACGGCGAGAACCCGCATCAGACGGGCGCGCTCTACGGCAACTTTCTGAAGATTGCCGAGCAGCTTCACGGGAAGGAACTTTCCTACAACAACGTCATCGATATCAGCTCGGCGATAAATCTGATCATCGAATTTCAAAAAGAACCGAAAGCGGTGGTCGCGATTCTCAAGCACAACACGCCATGCGGAGTCGGCATCGGCGACACGATGAAGGCCGCATGGGACAAGGCGTTCGCGACCGATCCGGATTCGCCCTTCGGCGGCATCATCATCGCGAATCGGCCGTGGGACCTGGAGTTCGCACGTGCAGTGGACGAACTTTTCACCGAAGTGCTAATCGGCCCTGACTACCAGCCCGGGGTGCTGGAATTTCTGCGCAAGAACAAAAATCGCCGCGTCATGCGCTTTCATCCGGACGCGATCCATCGCGAGGAATTCGACCTCAAGCGCGTACTCGGCGGATTGCTGGTCCAGACACCCGACCTCGCGATCGAGAATCCTCGCGAGGCCAAAGTCGTCACCAGGCGCGCACCCAACGATTCAGAGCTGCGCGCGATGGGGTTCGGGATCAAGGTCTGCAAGCACGTTAAGTCGAATGCGATCGCATTCGTAACCGAGGATCGTACGCTCGCGGTCGGTGGCGGCGCGACCTCGAGGATTGACCCGGTCTATGCCGCGCGCGAAAAGGCTGCGCGACTTAAAGTATCACTTCAAGGCTCGGTGCTGGTCTCCGAAGCGCTATTTCCGTTCCCCGACGGCCCCACTCTCGCCGCGGAAGCAGGCGCGACGGCGATCGCGCAGCCGGGCGGCGCCATGCGCGACAATAAGGTCATCGAGGCTGCCGACAAGTACGGCCTCGCGATGGTCTTCACCGGCGTGCGCCACTTCCGTCATTAGAATGACGCGATGAAAGTCCTCGTTATCGGAAAGGGCGCGCGCGAGCACGCGCTGTGCTGGCGACTCCATCAGAGCCAGTCGGTGTGGGGTCTCTTCTGCGCCCCCGGCAATCCGGGAATCGACCAACTAGCGAAGCCTGTGCATATCGCGCAGAACGATTTTGCCGCGCTCGTCGCATTCGCAAAGGAAAACAAAATCGATCTCACCATCGTGGGCCCCGACGATCCGATCGCGGACGGTATCGTCGATGAATTCGAGAAGGCGGGGCTCAAGATCTTCGGGCCGACCAAAGCCGCCGCACAACTCGAGAGCAGCAAGGCCTTCGCGAAGTCGATCATGCGCGAAGCCGGGGTGCTTACTGCGGACTTTCAAGTCTTCGATGATCCAGCGGCTGCGCGCGCATATGCGAAGAGTCTTGGCGGCAAAGTTGTGGTCAAGGCCGACGGCCTCGCACTCGGAAAAGGCGTCGTCGTCTGCCGCGATCTCGAAACCGCCAACGCCGCGATTGCCGATGCGATGGAGTCGCGCAAGTTTGGCGCATCGGGCGCGCGTGTTGTGCTCGAGGAAGTTTTGCACGGCGAGGAGCTTTCCTTCTTCGCGCTGTGCAACGGCGACGACGCGACTGCGCTCGGCCTCTGCCAGGATCACAAAACTATTTTCGACGGCGACCGGGGGCCGAACACCGGTGGGATGGGCGCGTACTCTCCGGTTCCGCAGTTTCCCGCGGCGATGGAAGAGCGCCTGCTCGATGAAGTCGTACGGCCCGTGCTGCGTGTCATGAAGGCGCGCGGCACACCCTTTCGCGGCGTGCTGTTTGTAGGCCTGATGGTCGACGGCGATCGCATCGACGTGATCGAATTCAATGTCCGCTTTGGCGATCCCGAGTGCGAAGCGATGATGATGCGCTTCGACGGCGATCTCGCGGAAACGCTGCTCGCCTGCGCGAATGGGAACCTGACCAACGCGGCGACGCGGCTTTCGCCCAAGAGCGCCGTAACTGTGATGCTCGCGTCCGGCGGTTATCCGGGCGACTATCGCAAGGGCATTCCGATCACCGGCCTCGAAAAAATCGAAGGCAGCGCACCGTCAGACGCCAAGGTGAAATGGGCGCTGGAAAAAACTCGCGTGAAGATTTTTCATGCCGGCACCGTACTTCGCGACGGTCAACTGGTGACCGATGGAGGCCGCGTGCTCGCCGTCACCGCGATTTCCGATACGCTGCGCAAGGCGGTCTCGGCAGCGTACCAGGCGGCGGATATGATCGAATTCGAAGGCAAGCATATGCGCCGCGATATCGCGGGCAAAGCGCTCGCCTACCTCGCGGCAAATCGCTGAGACATCTGTGTCTGCAAAGGCATTCGAAATCGACGGGGTTCACGACGCGATCGCCGCGCTGCGAGCGGGCGAACTGGTCGTATACCCGACCGAGACTTTTTATGGGATCGCCGCCGATCCGTTCTCGCCATCGGCGCTGGAGAAGTTATTCGAGATCAAGGGCCGCGATCCGCAAAAGCCGATAGCGCTGATCGCAGCCGACCTTCAAATGGCCATCGCGATCGCGACCGAGGTGCCGCCTATCGCGCTACGACTTGCCCGCGCCTTCTGGCCGGGGCCGTTGACCATCGTGCTTCCGGTACGAGACGATTTTCCGCCGCAACTCGTCGGACCCAGCGGCGGAGTCGGCATCCGCGTGTCGTCGCATCCGATTGCGCGCGCGTTGAGTTCGGGATTTGGACATCCCATTACCGCCACCAGCGCCAATCGATCGGGCGACCCACCGGTTGCGACCTTGAACGCGGCGCGTAAATCATTAGGAGATAAAGTTAAAGTGTTCGTTGAAGGTGGAAGTTTGACCGGTTCGTCGCCAAGTACAGTAATCGTCTGCGACGCGCACGGTTTTCGGATCATTCGCCCGGGCGCGATCGGCGAGCGCGCGATGCTTGCGGCGCTATCCGTGGGAGCGCCGCAATGACGCCGCTGTCGAAGCGCATCGAACCCTTCCGCGCCTTGCTTTACAATCCGGATCGTATCGGCAATCTGCGCGAAGTGGTCGCGCCGCCGTACGACCTCATCGGCGAGAATCGTCAGAGCGGACTTTACCGCCGCAGCCCATACAATATCGTCCGCCTGGAACTCGGCCGCGAAACGGATCGCTACGCCGCGTCTGCCGCGACGCTGGCAAAATGGCGCGCCGAGGGAATCCTCCGGCTGACGCCGAAGCCCTCAATTTACCTGTATACGCAGCTCTTCGAGATCGATGGCCGCAAGTTCAGGCGCGACGGCTTAGTGGTTCGCTTTCGTATCGAGGAGTTCGGCGCGGGCAGAATTCTTCCACACGAAAAAACTTTTCCCGCCGCCAAGGAGGACCGCCTCAAGCTCCTTACTGCGCTCAACACCAACGTGAGCTCGATTTTCGGCTTGTATTCAGGAAAGCATGCGGAACTGGACGCGTTGATCGCTAGTGCGGCGACTCGCGCGCCGCTCGCCGATGTGGTCGACGATCTTGGAATCGAAAATCAACTGCGGACGATCGACGATCGCGATGAAATTGAAGTCATCCAGCGTGCGCTCGACTCTTCGCTGATTCTGATCGCCGATGGACATCATCGCTACGAGACGGCGCTCAACTATCGCAAGATTCGCCACGCCGCCGAAGGCAACAGCGGCGCGCTGAGCGGCTACGACTACACCATGATGACGCTGGTGGGATGCGACAGTCCCGGCCTGGTGATCCTGCCGACGCATCGCGTGGTGAAGCACCTCGAAGCGCAGGCACTCGCGTCATTTGCGAAGCGTGCGCGTGAAAGCTTCGAGGTTGAGGAGTGCATATCCGGCAATGAGATGCGCGCGGGGTTGTCACGCCGCGGTCGTGGAACTATCGGTATCGCGCTCCGAGGAGCACAGAAGATGTGGCTGCTGCGGCTTCGCGACCCGCGTGCGCTGGAGTCCGCTCTGCCACAGACACCGCCGGTGGTGCGCGAGCTCGACGTCTCGATTTTGCACGCGCTGGTATTCGACCGAATTTTCGGGATCAAGCCCGCGGCGATCAAAGCCGGCGGCAATGTCGAATATACGATCGATGCGGACGGCGCCCTCGACGCGGTGTCCGGTGGCAATGCGGATGGAGCCTTCCTTATGAATCCCCCGTCGGTCGACGACGTACGCCGGGTAAGCGATTCGGGCGCAACGATGCCGGAAAAATCGACCTACTTCTACCCGAAACTGATCACCGGTCTCTTCATGAATCCGCTCGCAGCCGATTGATTCTCGCAGGTTTGTCCGCGGACCCTTTTTCTTGAAAATAAATGCGTGACGTAACAGCGAGGTGACCGCCGCATGAAATACACACGTATCTATACCGACGCGAAAGGCGAAACTCATCTGCAGGACATCGAGCCCGATATGAAAGCCACCGAACACGCCTCAACCATGTCCGCAATGATCGCAGCCAAGGGCGTGATCTTTCGCGAGAGCAACAGCGAGGAATATTTCATCGATTGGCACAACGCGCCGCGACGCCAGTTCGTCGTGAATCTCAGCGGTGAAGTTGAGATCACGGTCAGCGATGGCGAGAAGCGCCGCTTCGGAGCCGGCTCCATCTTGCTCGCGGAAGATGTCACCGGCAAAGGTCACATCTCTCGCGGAGTCGGAAAGTCGGAGCGCCGGACGTTGTTCATCCCGCTCGCCGGCTAAGCTGTAGCGGGTTTCATTCCCGAGAGTACCGCGAAGATCAGATTGCGATACGAACACGCGACGTCGATGAAGCCGGCCTCGCGCATCCACGTCAGTTGCTGGCCGACGGTCGCGGGCAGGTCCTGTTTCATCCGCTCCAGCGCGGCTTCAAGGTCGCGCTCGCTGATTTTCAGCTCACGCGCCCGCTTCATCCACATCGCGCGCGCATGCCGATCGTTCGCGCCAGCGTCGCCCGCAACCTGGTCCGCGTTGATGAACGCGCCGCCGGGCGTCAGGTACTTGAAGACATCGCCGAACAGATGACGCTTGCCGCTGTCCGGCAGATGATGGAGCGCGAGCGCCGAGACCACCGCGTCATAGGTTTTCGATTGCGCGGCCGCGCCGAAATCCGCGGTCACGAATCGCACGCGCTTTCCGAGCGGCTTCAGGCGCTGGCGCGCGATCATCAGCATTTCGGGTGTCACGTCGAACAGTGTGAGACGCGATTTCGGAAACGCCTCGGCGATCATGCCTGACAGGATTCCGGTACCGGCGCCGAGATCGAGAACCTCGAAGCGATCCTCGCGCTTAAACGGCATCAGCTCGACCGCGGTGCGATAGAAATCCTCGAAGCACGGAACCAGTTTGCGCCGCGCGCGATCGTAATTGTCGGCGCCGGCTGCGAATGCTTTGCGAGCCGCTTTGGCCATGGGCTCAGGGTAGCGAGTGCGGCCGCATTGGGCGAGCGGCGCGATCGGATCACTCATACCCGCTGCAGCACTCCCATCCATCGCCGATCGCATTCTTCCAGTGGAGTGACGAAAGAAAGATCAGTATACACCGCGATCATTTCGAACATATGCGAAGCCTTCGCGGCGAGCTCCAGGAGCGGCGGCACCGTGTAGCGAATCGGGATCACGTCGCGCGTCGTCAGCGTCCGATCGCGAAACTGGATGCGGCACTCGAGCTCGAAAATCGACTGTATCCCCGTATGCCACGGGAACGGCCGATCATAGGTGGTCACTTCGACAGTCGCGTCAGCGGTGCGGACTTCTCGCCGCTGCCATCGCTTGCGCTCGCGCACCATCCGGATTCGATCCATCTTGTCGATATCAACACAGTAGAGTCCGCCGTGGCGCAGCAGGCGCCCGACCGAATGCAGATGGGAGAGCAGATCATCGTTGCTGATCAGAACCGGGAAAGTTTCCGACATGAAGAAGGCCACGTCGAAACCCTTCTCCGGTATGGAGAATCTGTTGATCTCGCGTTGGTAGAAGCGCACGCCCGATCGATCGCGCGATCCTTTTTTGCCCGCCGCGATCATCGTCGGCGAGCGATCGATGCCGACCACTCGCATCCCCTCGCGCGCGAGGATCTGTCCGTGCGGCGAATTGCCCGACGCGATATCGAGCACGCGCCGCACCGGTTTTTTCATATGGCGACGAAAGACTTTTTTGAGGAATTCGGTTTCCTCTTCGATCTCTCCCGGCTGCTCCATGTGCACGCGCCGGAAGATCGCGGGATACTTGTAGATGCTCGGTTCCATCGTCCGATCATGTTAGCTTGGACCCCGTTCCGAGGCGATTTTTGTGCACTTCCGATGTTGCTCGGATGTAGCTTTTGTGTTGCTCGTAGCTGCACGGATGTTGCTCCGGGATCGCAAAATTGAGGCGAAAACGACGCTGAGGGCGCTCATATGGCATCTGGCGGTAACATCGACGGCGCTCCACGCGCGCGAGATCCTCGATTCGCGCGGCAACCCCACTATCGAGGTTGACGTGCGCCTCTCCGGTGGCGCGTTCGGGCGCGCCGCGGTTCCTTCGGGCGCGTCGACCGGCGTGCATGAGGCCCTCGAACTGCGCGACGGCGATCCGAAGCGCTTCGGCGGCAAGGGTGTGCTCAAGGCGATCGCGAATGTGAACGGCAAGATCGCCGCCGCGCTGCGCGGTCTCGACGCGACCCGGCAATCGGAGATCGACGCGCGGCTGATCGAACTCGACCACACCGAAAATAAATCCAACCTCGGCGCGAACGCGATGCTTGGCGTGTCGCTCGCCGTGGCGCATGCGGCGGCGGCCGCGAAAAATCTTCCGCTCTATCGATATCTGAATCCCGACGCGCACGTGATGCCGGTTCCGATGATGAACGTGCTCAACGGCGGCAGCCACGCCGACTCCAGCGTCGACATGCAGGAATTTATGATCGTCCCGGTCGGCGCGCCCACGATGGCCGACGCGGTCCGGATGGGTGCCGAAGTGTTTCACGCGCTGGCTAAGGTTCTGAAGAAGCTGGGGCATTCGACCAATGTCGGCGACGAGGGCGGCTACGCGCCGAATTTGAAAAGCAACGAGGAGCCGGTCGAGCTTATTCTCCAGGCGATTTCCAACGCCGGCTACCAGCCCGGCGCCGATGTCGCGATCGCGCTCGACCCGGCTTCGAGCGAATTTTTCGACGACGGCAAATACGTCTTCGCGCGCTCGGACAAGAAGGCGCGCACTTCCGCCGAGATGGTGAAGTTCTACGCCGACTGGGTTTCCCGCTATCCGATCGTGTCGATCGAGGACGGGCTTGCCGAAGACGATTGGGACGGCTGGAAAGTGCTGACGCGCGAACTCGGGCCGAAGATCCAACTGGTCGGCGACGATATCTTCGTCACCAACACCAAACGCCTGGAGCGCGGGATCAAGGAGCACGTCGCCAATTCGATTCTCATCAAGGTGAATCAGATCGGCACGCTGACCGAGACGCTCGGCGCGATCGAGATGGCGCGCAAGGCCGGCTACACGTCGGTGATTTCGCATCGCTCGGGCGAGACCGAGGACACCACTATCGCGGACCTCGCGGTCGCCACCGGCACCGGTCAAATCAAGACCGGCTCGCTGAGCCGCAGCGAGCGCAACGCCAAGTACAACCGGCTGATGCGCATCGCCGAGGAGCTGGGCGCGCGCGCGGTCTATCCTGGAGCCGCGGCTTTCAAACGCGGCGGCGCGGCGGCCCGTTGACGATGAGCAGACCTCCGGTCGCCGCTCTGATCATTTTCGACGGATGGGGGATTCGCGCCGCGCACGAGGCCAACGCGATCGCGATGGCGAAAACTCCCGTCATGGATCGCCTCTACAAGACCCAGGCGCATTCGCAGCTCGACGCGTCGGGCGAAGCGGTCGGGCTGCCGCCCGGCATCATGGGAAATTCCGAGGTCGGGCATCTGACCATCGGCGCCGGCCGCGTGATTTATCAGGACCTGATGCGCATCACGAAGGCGATCGAGAAGAGCGATTTTTCCCGCAATCCCGCGCTGCTCAATGCGATCCGGAATTCCAAAGGCCACACGCTTCACCTTTGGGGACTGCTCTCCGACGGCAGCGTGCATAGCCACATCGATCACCTGATCGCGATCCTCGATCTCGCGGCGAAAAATGGCGCCGGGGAAATCGCGGTCCATGCGATCCTCGATGGGCGCGACAAGCCGCCCCGCTCCGCGTTGCCGTTTATCGATCGCGTCGAAGCGAAGCTGAAGGAATTGAAACGCGGCCGAATCGCGACGGTCTCGGGACGCTACTTCGCGATGGATCGCGACAAGCGATGGGACCGGGTCGAGCGCGCCTGGCGCAACATCGTCGAGGGCGATGCGCCCGTCGTCGCGAGCGCGCGCGAGGCGGTCGAGAAATCCTACGCCGCCGGCAAAAGCGATGAGTTCGTCGAGCCGGTGTCGATCGGCAAGCCGAGCAAGGTCAGCGACGGCGATCAGATCGTCTGTTACAACTTCCGCGCCGATCGCGCGCGCGAACTGACCAGCGCGTTCGCGCTCGAATCATTCAGCGGATTCACGCGCACGCGTTTTCCGAAGATCGGCTACGTCTGCATGACCGAATACGATCGCAGTCTCAATCTCCCGACCGCATTCGGCCCCGAGGACGTGAAGAATACCCTCGCCGAGGTTTTCGCACGCGAAAAAATTCGCAACCTCCGCATCGCGGAGACCGAGAAGTACGCGCACGTCACCTACTTTCTAAATGGCGGCGTCGAGAAGCCGTTTGCGTTCGAGGATCGCGTGCTGATTCCGTCGGCGAAGGTCGCGACCTACGATCTGGAGCCCGCGATGCGCGCGAAGGAGATCGCGGAGCGCGTCGCGAAAGAAATCGCGGCGGGCAGCGCCGATGTGATCGTCATCAATTTCGCCAATCCCGATATGGTCGGCCACACCGGCGTGATGGGCGCGACGGTGACCGCGGTTGAGGCTACAGACGCCGCGCTCGGCATCGTGATCGAGGCGCTCGACCAACGCGGCGGCGTCGCGCTGATCACTTCCGATCACGGCAACGCGGAGTTCATGGCCGATCCCGCGACCGGGCAGGCGCACACGGCGCACACGACCTTTCCGGTGCCGCTGATCGTTTTCGATCCTTCCTATAAGGGGAAGCTCAAAGATGGCGCGCTATTCGATGTGGCGCCGACCTTTCTCGCGATGCTGGGAATTGCGCAGCCCGCCGAAATGACCGGCCACGATTTGCGAACGACTAGTCCATAGCCCTTGCGGCACAGGCTTTAGCCTGTGTGCCTACACGGTCGCTGGTAGGGGTCGTTCGGGAAGGTGATAGGACTTTGCTGAATGTGGGGACGCTGGCGGCCACCTGAGCGGCCAGCCAGCATGCCGAATCAGTTGGAGTTCGCCCTTTTGCGCAAATGAAAAAGCCATCGAAAGCACTCAAATCCGTATTGGTCGGTGTAGCGGCCTCAATTATCGTTGGTCTGCTTTTGGGATTCAGGGCTTGGCGATCGGAGTGGAATTTGCGCTCGCTTGAGGCGCAGTGTCGTGGTGAAAATACGGACAAAGATGTCCAATTAGTTTGCGACGCCAAGCGGCTGATTGACTTACAGAAACGGGCGGGTCCGCTGGTCGGCACGCAGGCGCAGATCGCAGAAAGGTCCGAGATGTTCGACGAACAATGCCGCCAGGTGTGGCTTGCCCTATTAGTGATCCCGTTGCCGTGGCTTTGGTATTTCATTCTCGATCGCATCCGTGAACTAAGTTCTGCGATTAGAGGTCAAGGTTGATTCTCTCGTCTTCCGGCGCTTGGCCCGCGCGGCGCTTCTGCGCTCGGTACTGCGGATGAGTTTTCAGGTGGTACTCGCCGCATAGACGGCAGAAAAAATGAATGATCTTCTGCTTGTACATAGAGCGGGGACTCTATGCGTCGTAACGCCTCATGATCTCGCGCAATCTCTCAAGCTGTGTAAGGACTTCGCCTCTTATTTGAGAGTGGGCCTGATTCAGAACAGCAAATTGCCGTCCAGCATCTCTTTGTTCAGGCGAAATGGGGGCATCAAACTCGACGGTCTCTGGATCCGTGAGCGAGCCCCGCACTTCATCCCGCCACGCTTCGACAGCGCCTTTCCAGCGCTCAAAGTCTTGGTTAGAGGTCAGAGTCTCCCCAAGGTACGCAACTTTCGCCAATTCATGATAAGCGGCGAGTAAATTCGCATTCGCTTTGCGTATAGCAACAGCGTTGGCGCTGGCCCTTAGGTCTTTAATCTCGTCAGACTTTTTATCGAGAGCGTCTCGCTCTTCATTCCACGCCAGAAAACTGGCGAACAAAATGCCGCCGCCGAAAAAGAGAGCAGCGACATCTCGATAGGTGTGAGGGGACAACGTAGCGAGATTGGCAACGCGTCGCGCGTGTTCCTGTGAAAGAAGCGGGCTGACCCAACTTGGAATCGACAACAAAAAACTGCCAAGCAATGCCCCTAGTAGTGCATAGCCGTGCCTAATGATGGCCAAAACCCACGCCAAAAAGCGTCGCAACAAGTTGTCCATCGTTGCAGCATAGGGTGCCGTTCCGTGCTAGTCACGCTCGGCACAATCGCCTTCGGGAACGACCCGCAACGATAGTGCAAGCGCGAAGATTTTCCACAATCGCGACATCGCTGCGGGCGGTTCGCGAAACCGCCCCTACCAGGAGTGCGCGAAGCGATCGATTTTTCCACAGCCCTCATCCCGCGTGGGTCTCCAACTTCTTGATTCTCTGCGTCAGCTTCTCGATTTCCTCGTACGCGTCGCTTTGGTCATGCCTCGTTAGAAAATACATAGCCAAAATGAACAAAAATAATGCGTAATCGCCGTTCGTCCAGCTCGCCCCGATAGCCACGTATGTTGCCGCCACCGAGACCAAGATCCCCAAGACTATATACCAGCCCGAGACGCTCATTTTGCGTTCGCTCCAAATTGTTGCTTATAGTTCCCCAAATGAAAGTGACTTTACCAAAAGAATTTTTGCGAATGCAGCGCGTGATGCAACGATTGATTTCAGCTGTGGGCGTTCCCTTGGATTCCCTCAATCAGCGTAGCGATCAAGTCGTGCACAACGGGGTCGGGGACGCTGGTACAAGCGTTGCCGAGAGCAAACGCGAAAAGCCTTTTCGCATCAGGGCTGTGCTGCAACAGAGCGGGAAGCGCGTTGAGCAGCACGATCGTGAGAAATTGGACCTGCTGTTCAAGGTTTGGCCGATTCGGACTCTTGGGGTCGAGAATATCCGCGATGTTCTTTGCCATCTCCCGAGTTTAGTCCGTAAGCCCTCCGAATGCTCACGTTCTAATTACCAGCGGATGACTTGCTCGTAAACCTTCGGCAACTGCATCGGCAGCGACGTGATGTCCTCGATCACGAGATAGCGCGAGGACTGGCACATCTGGCGCAAGTAGTCGTGCCCGGTCTTGTCCACCGTGATGCAGAACGGCAGCACTCCCGCGAGTTCGAGTTCCTTCAACGCGACCATCGTGTCCTGAATGCCGTAGGCGTTCGAGCGGCGATCGTGGCCGTAGTCGAAGTCCTGGGGAAATCCGTCGCTCAGCAGGATCATGTGCTTCGAGCGCGATGAAACATCCTTGAATTTCTCGCGCACATGGCGAATCGCCGCGCCCATCCTGGTCGATCGCTTGGGCTCGATCGATCCGATGCGGCATCGCACTTCGTCGGACAGCTCCTGATCGAATTCCTTGATGACGTAGAACTCGACGTTGTCGCGTCCGTGGCCCGAGAAACCCATGATGGCGTAGGAATCGCCGATTTCCTCGAGCGCCTGCGCCATGATGACGAGCGCTTCCTTGTTGACGTCGATGATCCGGCGCGGACGCGCGCTCGGCTGCGGACGGCGCTGCCACGCTTTCATCCAATCGTCATCGGTATTGTCGTCGTCGTTATAGCTTGCGCGGCTCGCGATGAATCGGCTCATCGGTTGAGGCCGACATATCGAGCAGGAACAACGTGGCGACATCGCGCGATTCTTTTTTCCGCGCCGTATAGACGCGGCCGTCGGGCACTTCGCCCATCATGCGTGAGACGCGCATTTCGATTGAACGATCGAGATCGATTTCGTCGCCGTCTTCCAGCCCGCGCACCATCCGGTACGAGGCCGGCCGAATCCGCTGGAAATGCCGCCGCACCACCGGCAGCATCTCGGAATATTTTTGCAGCGTGTTGGCGTAGTAATCGCCGTCGTCTCCGGTAAGCTCGACCTCGCGCAGGCGGCACCAGTTGCGCCGATATTCGCCGAGCACGTAATCCCATTCGTCGTAAGCGTAGTAGGAATCCTGACGGTTGCGGCTCATCATCAGCCGTCCGTGTCCCGCGGCGCCGCCGATCTCGCCGAGTTGTTCGCGCATTTCCTCCAGCTCTTTGGCCTGCTTGTTCGTGAGCTGGGTTAGATACATCCCCTCGCCGTCGGCCTCGCCGCTGGATTGCGACGGATCGATCTGCGCGCCTTGTTCGAGCAGCTTTTTCAATTCCTCGGGTGAGAGCGCGCGGCTGGTCCCGCCTTTGCCGGACTTGCCCGCGACCTGCATATTCACATCCTGATTGGGCTCGCCGCCTTCGGGATCGCTGTCGCCGGTGTCATCGCCTTGCGCGGGAGAATCGCTGCCGGAGCCTTTGATCGCGCTGATGAGGTCGTTGCGCATCTGGTCGGCGCCTTCGAGCGGATTGCCCTCGCCCGCCTCGCGCGCGGACTTGATCAATTCCTGAATCCATTGATAGAGCGCACCCGCCTGCCGCGTGCTGTCCAAGACGTTGGAACCGCTGTCGCGCAGCGGCTCGAAGTACATCGAAGCCTCGGCGGCGAAGCCTCCGAGCGCGTGCTCCTCGGGCGAAACCATCCCCAGCGAAGCGCGCACCAGAATGGTGCTGAGCGCCATCGGACTGAGTCTTTCCACCAGCGCGAGATTGAGGCTGGCGACTTTCGGCGCGAGACCGCGATAGCGCCGGCGCAGCTCCGCGTCGATTCGCGCCGACTCGCAAAGCCGCATCAGCGCGCCGCCGAGTCCCGGGTCCTCGAACGACGCGACGAAGCAATCGATCGCCTCGGCGCCTTTTTCGCCGCGCTCATCGAAGCCGGGAATGTCGGACAGGCATAGATCGAAGGTGCCGAATTCGTGGCGGCTGGCGAGATGCGCCGCGAGCGCGAAAAAATAGTCGTGGGTCTGTTTCGCATCAGCGAGCGAATCGATGCGCTCGGGAAGATAGATCATCTCCCCCGCCATCAGGGGATAATGAAACGGGAGCATCATCGACGAGTTGGCGAGCGAGTCGACGCGGAATTCGAGCGGAAAAAGCATCCGCATGAATTTCGTGACTACACCCTTGATCTCGTGCAGTGAGAGAACTGAATTCGCGCCGGTATCTGACATCACGGATTAATTGATTCTTGCAACACCGGAGCTTTCGCGCAATTTGCGCCAATTAGGAATCAGAGGCCTGGCGCGATCGCATACAGACGCGGCGAGCGAGCGCAATCGGTTAGTACCTTGACATCGCGCCATGAGCGAGACTTAATCGATAGCTGATCATGCTGCATTTCTTTCGCTCCCGAGGTCACACCGCCGGGCTGGTTGGCGCGATCGCAATCGCGGTCTCAGTCGCGCTCGCCGACGCCGCCCGCGCGGGTATCTCCGATAACGTCAAGAGCGTGACGCTGCCCAACGGCTTGCAGATGCTGGTGCTGGAGAACCATAAGGCGCCGGTCGCGACGTTTCACGTTTTCTACAAGGTCGGTTCGCGCAACGAACAGGTGGGCAAGACCGGCCTCTCGCATCTGATCGAGCATCTGATGTTTCGCGGGACCAAAAAATACGGGCCCGAAGAATTCGACCAGATCATTCAGGCAAACGGCGGCGAGCTCAACGCGATGACCTCGGAGGACTACACCGAATACTTCGAGAATATCAATCGCGATCATCTCGACGTGCCGATTTCGCTCGAAGCGGATCGGATGGCGAATTTCGAGCCCAAGGGTTTCGACGCGGAAAAAGCGGTGGTCGAAGAAGAACGCAGGATGCGCACCGACGACAATCCGGAAGACGCGCTCGACGAGCTTTGCCGCGCGCAGGCGTATATCGAACATCCGTATCACTGGCCGACTATCGGATGGATGCACGACGTTCAGGGCCTGACGCTGGACGACGCGATGCAATATCACGCGGTGTACTACTCGCCGCAGAACGCGATCGTCGTCGCGATCGGCGACTTCGACGCCACCAAGGTCATTCAGGAGATCGCCGAGCAGTTCGGCTCGATCAAGAACGGCCCCAAAGCGCCGCCCTTCGATCAGATCGAACCGCCGCAAGAGGGCGAGCGGCGGGTGATCTTGCGTCACGCCGCGAACCTGCCGGCATTTGAGGAATCGTATCACGTGCCGAATCTCAAAAGCCCGGACGCATACGCGCTGGAGGTTCTGTCGGAGGTTCTCGCGGACGGGAAGAGCTCGCGGCTGTACAAGGACCTCGTGGTCGACAAGCGGATGGTGATCGGAATCGGCGCGGGCTCCGATCTGACCTCGTTCGATCCGCCGCTGTTTACTTTCGCGGGGCAGTTGCGGCCGGGCGTGAAATCAGCGGACGTGATCGCCGAGGTCGACAAGCAGATCGAGCAGTTGCGCGACCAGCCTCCAGCGGCGGACGAACTGCAGAAGGCGAAGAATCTCGAAGAGGCGGAATTCGTTTACGGCCAGGATTCCATTTTCAATGAGGCGATGCTGCTCGGGATTTATCAGATGCTCGGCGACTACAAGAAGGTCGATCAATATTTGCCCTCGATAGAAAAGGTCACCGCGCAGGACGTTCAGCGCGTCGCGCGGAAGTATCTGGTCGTCACCAATCGCACGGTCGCGGTGCTGGAACCCACCGGGATGTTGCCGCAACAGGCGGGCGGCAGTCCTAGCGGCGGGACCGTGCGCCGCTCGATGAGTATCGCAGGCGGTGTGCGATGAGCCAGCAGCGGAAATTTTTTACCGCCTTCGCCTCGGCGCTGCTCGCTCTGAGCTTCTTCGCCGGCCGCGCCAACGCCCTCGAGATGAAGCGGATGACGCTTTCCAACGGCGCGGTGCTGTTGGTATCGGAGCAGCATTTGCTTCCGATGGTGACGGTCGCGATCGCATTCGACGCGGGTTCGCGCCGCGATCCGCAAGGCAAAGAGGGGCTCGCCGAACTTACCGCGAACTGTCTGACGCAGGGGACCAAAGATCTGACCGCGGCCGAGTTCAATCAGAAAGTCGATTTCATGGGCAGCGAGGTCGGAGTTGGCGCATCGCGAGACTACGCGACCGCGAGTTTCACCTCGTTGAAAAAATATGAAGACGAGACCATGCACCTGCTCGCGCAGGTCCTGACCAACCCAGGACTGCGGCCTGCGGATATCGAGCGCAAGCGCGCGGAGCAACTGGCCGGCATCAGCGCGCAAGAAGAAGAGCCCGGTTACGTCGCCGAGGTGAAGTTCACCAAAACTCTTTACGGCGCGCGGAATCCTTATGGGCATCCGTCAACCGGATTTAGGGAGACCGTAGGCAAGCTCACCGCCGATGACGTCACGAAGTTTTATCACGACTTTTACAAGATGGGCGGCGCCGTCGTCGCGGTGGCGGGCGATGTCAGCGCGGACGAAATCAAAACCAAACTTGAACAACAGTTCGCGTCGCTGGAGGGCACGGTTGCGCCGCAACCAGCCTTCGCGGCGCCCGCGGTTGCGCCTGGACTGCATCCGGATCTGATCAATTGGAATATCGCGCAGGCCAATGTGGTGCTGGGCTTCGGCGGCGTCGAGCGCTCGAATCCCGACTACTACAAAATCCAGGTGATGAATCACGTGCTCGGCGGGGGCGGATTTACCTCGCATCTGGTCAAGGAAGTACGGGTCAAGCAGGGCCTCGCATACTCGATTGGCAGCGTCTTCGACGCGGGAAAATTCCCGGGATCATTTCGCACCGTTTTCGAAACCAAAAATCAGAGCGCCAACGACGCGATCAAAACCACGCTGCAACAGATTCGCCAGATGCAGGAGCAACCGATCACGGACGACGAACTGAGTTCGACCAAAAAATTCCTGATCGGCAGTTTTCCGCTGAAGTTCGACACGCTGAGCAAGATCACCGGCTTCATGCTCCAGGTGGAACTATACGGGCTCGGGCTCGACTATCCCGATCGCTTTCCGAAGCTGGTCGGCGACGTGAGCAAGGACGATGTGCTGGCGGTCGCGAAGAAATACTTGCACCCTGACGCCGCGATCCTCGTGGTGGTCGGCAATCTGCAGCAAGCCGCGATCAAGCCCGACAGCCTCGACGCTCATTGATCGAGACCGCCCCAGGAAGTCGGGGTGAGAATTTGGCACGGGCCGCCAAGCCTCGGGATCAGAAGCTCATCTTCGACCTCGGGCATTCGACCCATCCGGTAGAAAATTTCCTCGCACTCCTCGAGCAACATGAGATTCGGATTCTCGCCGATGTGCGATCGTTCCCCGCTTCACGGCGATGGCCTCATTTCAATCGCGATGAACTGAAGAACTCCCTGGAGCGCGCAGGGATCGAATACGTTTGGCTAAAGTCGATCGGCGGCCGGCGTCATGCGGTCAATCCGGCTTCACCACATACGGCGTGGAAAATTCCCGCGTTTCGTTCCTATGCCGACTATACCGAAGGAGACGATTTCAAAGCCGGGCTCGAAGAATTGATCGGACTCGCGGAGAGAAACCCGACCGCATACATGTGCTCGGAGGGACTATGGTGGCGATGCCATCGCAGAATAATTTCCGACCATCTCGTCGTGCGCGGCTGGATCGTGATGCACATCATGCCTAATGGCAAGCTCGCGGAACATTTGCTTCCCGGTTTCGCCCGCGTATCGAAGGGGCGGCTGATATACGACGTCACCTCCGAGGAATGAATCCTTAGGCCGCGGCGCGATGTCCCAACACCTCGCGCAGGAATTGACCGGTATATGAATTTGCCACCTGCGCGATTTGTTCTGGCGTCCCCTTCGCAACTACGCTGCCACCGCGGTCACCGCCTTCGGGGCCGAGATCGATGATGTAGTCGGCGGTCTTAATCACTTCGAGACTATGCTCGATGATGATGATCGTATTGCCGGTGTCGGCCAAGCGGCCTAGGACGGTCAGCAATTTCTTGATGTCGTCGAAATGCAGGCCGGTGGTCGGCTCGTCCAGAATATAAAGCGTGCGACCGGTCGCGCGCCGCGCGAGTTCCTTCGCCAACTTGATTCGTTGAGCTTCGCCGCCGGAAAGAGTCGTCGCGGATTGGCCGAGATGAATATAGTTGAGGCCCACATCGCGCAGCGTCTCGAGCTTTTGCCGGATCGGCGGCACAGATCCCATAAACTCGAGTCCATCCAGTACCGTCATATTGAGCACTTCAGAAATGCTCTTACCCTTGTACTGAATTTCCAAAGTGTCGCGGTTGTAGCGCTTGCCGCCGCAAACCTCGCAGGTCACATAGACGTCGGGTAGAAAGTGCATTTCGATGCGAATGATTCCGTCACCCTCGCAAGCTTCGCATCGTCCACCCTTCACGTTGAAGGAAAATCGTCCCGGTCCGTAGCCGCGCATGCGCGCTTCCGGAAGTTGCGCAAACAACTCCCTGATATGGGTGAACAGACCGGTGTAGGTCGCGGGATTGGAGCGCGGCGTCCGTCCGATCGGGCTTTGATCGACGTGGATGACTTTGTCGAGATTCTCGATACCTTCGATACTCTTGAAAGAACCGGCGCGCTCGCGGCTGCGATTCAGCTTCTGCGAAAGCGCGCGATAGAGCGTGTCGAGCACCAGCGTGGATTTGCCGGAGCCTGAGACTCCGGTCACGCAGGTCACCACGCCGAGCGGAATCTGCACGGTCAACTCGCGCAGATTGTTTTCGCGCGCGCCCTTAATCGTGACCCATCGTCCACTCAATTGCCGCCGGCGCGAGGGAACCGGGATCTCCAGCTCGCCTGACAGATATTTGCCGGTCAACGAATTCGGATTAGCCATCACCTGCACCGGAGTTCCTTGCGCGACGATATCGCCGCCGTGGATTCCCGCGCCAGGCCCCATGTCGATCAGATAGTCGGCCTCCAGCATCGTTTCGCGATCGTGCTCGACCACCAGCACCGTGTTGCCGAGATCCCGCAGACGCTTCAAGGTGCTGAGCAGCCGTTGATTGTCACGTTGATGCAATCCGATTGACGGCTCATCGAGAATATACAGTACCCCCACCAGGCTCGAACCGATCTGCGTCGCGAGGCGGATGCGCTGGCCCTCGCCGCCGGAAAGCGTGCCGGCGGTGCGATCGAGCGTCAGGTAGTCGAGTCCGACGTCGGCGAGAAATTTAAGCCGCTCGTTTACTTCCTTGAGAATGAGACGTGCGATCTCTTTTTCCTGCGCACTCAGCTTCGGCTCCGCAAAAAACGCGAGCGCCTGCTTAATCGACATTGCCGTGACTTCGGAAATCGATTTGTTGTTGAAGCGGACGAACAGACTCTCCTTCTTCAGGCGCGCGCCTCCGCAGGCGGGACAAGGCCGCATGTTCATGAAGGCGCCGAGCCATTCCCGAATCGATTCCGACTCGGTTTCCTTATAACGGCGATCCAGCCACTGCAGCACGCCTTCGAAGGGGCGCGCGTAGCCGTGACGATGGCCGTGGCGTTCATACGCAAACTCGATCTCCTCGTCGCCGGAGCCGTTCAGAATCGCCTTGCGCACCTTGAGCGGAATCGTTTTCCACTGCTGATCGAGACTGAACTCGTAGTGGGCCGCGAGCGCTTCAAGAATCGGCAGTATGTAGTTCATCGTGGCCCACGGCGAGATCGCGCCGTCGGAGATACTCAGTTCATCATTCTGAATGACCAACTCCGGATCGAAATACATGATCGATCCGATACCCGAACACTCGGCGCACGCGCCGTGCGGGCTGTTGAATGAAAACATTCGCGGGGTGATTTCAGGATATGAGATTCCGCATTCCACGCACGCGAATCGCTGGCTGAAGTAGATCCCCTCCTCCGCTTTGGGGCCGTCCAGGCGCTCTACTTTGAGCAGGTCCTGACCGTATTTGAAGGCGACTTCCAGCGAATCGGCAAGACGCTTCTCGATACCGCCGCGGATCGCAAGACGATCCACCATCACTTCGATAGTGTGCCGCTGATTTTTGTTCAGCACCGGCTCTTCACCGAGTTCACAAAGTTTGCCGTCGATCTTAGCCCGCACAAAACCCGCGCGCCTGAGATCGGCCAGCTCCTTGCGATACTCACCCTTGCGGTCGCGCACGATCGGGGCGAGCACGTGAATTCTGGCGCCCTCGGGAAATTTCATGATTCGATCGACGATTTGCTGCACGCTTTGTTGGGTAATCTCGCGCCCGCAGTTGTAGCAAAAGGCGTGACCGACGCGGGCAAACAACAACCGCAAATAGTCGTAAATCTCCGTGATGGTGCCGACGGTCGAGCGCGGGTTACGGGAGCTGGTCTTCTGTTCGATGGAAATCGCGGGCGAGAGCCCCTCGATCGAGTCGACGTCGGGCTTTTCCATCTGCTCCAAGAACTGGCGCGCATACGCGGAGAGCGACTCCACGTACCTGCGCTGCCCTTCGGCATAGATGGTGTCGAAGGCGAGCGAGGATTTTCCCGAACCCGAGAGGCCGGTGATTACGACCAGACGATCGCGAGGAATCTCAAGATCGATATTTTTGAGATTGTGCTCCCGTGCGCCGCGAATTATCAGCTTATCCGCCATCGCAATTACGCCGCGCGGCGCGCCGCCGCATCGCGGGCCTTTACCGCGCGGCACGCGTATTCGATGGCCGCGATCATGCTCGAGGGATTGGCAACCCCATTTCCCGCGAGGTCGAATGCGGTGCCATGATCGGGCGAGGTGCGGATGAACGGCAATCCGATCGTCACGTTGACCGCGCGATCGAATTCGAGTGTCTTGAGCGCGATCAGACCCTGGTCGTGGTACATGGCGACGGCCGCGTCAAAGCCGAAATGGCCGCCGCGGCGGATAAAGGCGGTATCTGGGGCGAGTGGGCCGAGGACGTTGATGCCGCGCTTGCGCGCCCGATCGATCGCCGGCGCGATGGTGCGGATCTCTTCGTCTCCAAAAAGTCCATTCTCACCCGCGTGCGGATTAAAGCCGAGCACGCCAATCTTCGGCCGCGTGGCTCTTTCGTTCTCGCGCAGGTGTCGATCGAGAATCAGAATCGTGTCAAAAACGCTTTTGCTGTTCAGCAGGCCCGAAACCTTCGAAAGTGCGACGTGTGCGGTGACCAGCGCGAGGCGAAGTTCGCTTCCTGCGAACATCATGCGCCAGTTCCGCGCGCCGACGATTTTCGCAAGAAATTCGGTATGTCCCGGAAAATTATGTCCCGCGCGGTCCCACCACTGCTTGCTGATCGGCGCCGTTACGAGAGCATCCATTTCTCCGTCGCGCGTAAGCCGCGCGGCGGTTTCCACGTAGCGGAAAGACGCGTCGCCTCCCGCGATGCCGGGCTTGCCGGGACGCCGCGCCTCGGGCGCAAGTTCCGATACCGGCAACACCGCCAACCCATGCGGCGCGACGCTTGCGCCACGATGCCATTCAAATGGCCGAGGCGAATTATTCACCCGCTCCGCGGCCTCGCGCATGACTTCAAGGTCGCCGATCACCACGAGTGACGGGGCGGCGCTCTGATTTGCGATCGACGCCGCGGACCGCACGATCACTTCGGGCCCGATGCCGGCGGGATCGCCCATGCTGACAGCCAGAACCGGCGGGGCTTTTCGTTTCCGCGCCATCATCGATCAATACATCGTCTCAACGTCGTGTTGCTTGACCAGTTCAGTCTCGACCCAATTCTGCAAACGAGCCTTGGTCTGTTCATCGACCAACTTGTTGCGGATTTCCTCTTTCACGACTGGGAGCGGCTTCACCCCGGGCACCACGTGTTGCTCGACCTTGATGATGTGGAAACCGTTTTTCGAGCGGACGACGTCGGAGATCTGACCCGGCTGCAAGCCTTTAATCGCGGCCAGAATCTCGTCCATGATGTCGTCGGGAGCGAAGGTGCCGAGCTCGCCACCTTGAGCCTTCGATTCGTCGTCCGAATAGCGTCTTGCCAATTCGCCAAAGTCCTGGCCTGCCAGCGCCTTGGCGTGGGCCTCCTCGGCCCTCGCTTTGGCGGCGGCGACTTCCGCCGGCGGCGCACTGGGAGCCACCGCGACCAGTATCTGCGCGAGCTGGTATTTCTCCTGCTTGACGGTGAACTGGTCCTGGTTCGCGTCGTAGTAGGCCTGAATCTGTTCGGGAGGAATAGTGACACGTTGGCGCAGCTCTTCGTTAAGCATCATGGCCTTTTCGAGTTCCATCTTGGCCTGCCTTCGGAAATCGTCGTAGCTGACGCCGTTTTGCATCAAAGATTGCCTTAGCTGTTGATCGGTAATCCCGCGATCGCCTTCAACTTCCTCGACGTATTTATCGACCTGACTGTCATCGACTTTGTCGTCGTATTTTCTCACTTCTTCGGCCAAAAGCTTTTGCGCGATCAATCCCTTAAGCCCCTCTTTGAAAATGGGATTCGACGTCGGATCGCCGGGCGGTAGAGGCTTCCCCGCGCTTTGAGCAAATGCCCTGACGTCGTGCATTGTGATCGGATCGCCATCGACGCTGGCTACAATCTTATCAACGTCCTCGGCGTGCAGCGTGCTGGACGCGCAGAACATCGCAAGCAATACCAGGATTGCGGACACGAGCACGAGACGCGCGTACACCCGAACGGGAGAAACCCTATTTTGCATCAATCTAGTTGGCGACCATGCTCGCGGGGCGGCCTGGCCAGCTTTCCAAATTCTCACAGGCCTGAATTGCCTGCAAGACGGCGTCGACCTGCGCGAAGATTTTTTCATACTCCCGATCTTCCACCGGCTCCATTTGCACGATGACCTGAAAGGATGGCGTAAGCCGCATTCGCTTACGGTTTACCTCGGCCAGTTTCGCGAGCTTCCCTGCGTCGAGTGGCGCTTCCGCGTGGAAACGGATTTCGAGCTGATTTCCTTTCGTGATCGCGCTCAGGATCATCATAGCCCGCATCTGGCGGCGGACGTTCATGGCCGCGATGAGATTCTCGACCAGCGTCGGTACCGGCCCGCATCGGTCACGCATCTCATCACGCAGGTCCGCGAGATCCTGGTCCGACTCGGCCCGTGCAAGCCGGCGATACAGGATCAAGCGCTCGTTCTCGTCGGGTACATAGTGCTCGGGAATATACGCTGGAATGCCGAGGCGCAGTTCGGGTTCGAAATCGGGCCGCTGCGGCTCGCCGCGCAACTCGTGAATCGCCTGCTCCATCATCTCGGTATATAGCTCGAAGCCGACCGCGGTGATTTCCCCGTGCTGCTCGCGGCCCAGGAGATTGCCCGCGCCGCGATGCTCCAGGTCGGACATCGCAAGCTTGAAGCCCCCGCCCGCATCGGTGTCGACCAGCTCTTGCAGCGCTTCGATGCGGCGCTTGGCGTCGCGCGTGATGATGTGTTCCCCCGGTATCAGCAGGTACGCGTAGGCCTTTTGGCGCGAGCGTCCAACCCTGCCGCGCAACTGGTATAACTGCGCCAGCCCGAAATGGTCCGCGCGATTGATGACCATCGTGTTCGCGTTCGGAATATCCAGCCCGGATTCGATGATCGCGGTACAGACCAGCAGATTGATGCGATTTTCGATGAAGTCGCGCATCACATTTTCCAGTTGACGCTCATTCATTTGACCATGGCCGATGCCGATTCGAGCCTCGGGAATCAGCGAACGCAAATGACCGGCAATGTAGCCGATGTTCTCGACCCGATTGTGCACGAAGAAAACCTGCCCGCCACGATTCAGCTCGCGCAAAATGACCTCGCGGACCAGACCGTCTTCGAAATGCGCGACGAAGGTCCGTATCATCTGCCGGTCCGGCGGCGCCGTCTGGATTACCGACAGATCGCGAATCCCGAGCATCGCCATGTGCAGCGTGCGCGGAATCGGCGTCGCGGTAAGCGTCAGCACGTCGACCAGCTTGCGCAATTTCTTCATCTTCTCTTTGTCCGCGACCCCGAAACGATGCTCTTCGTCGATGATCAGCAAGCCGAGTTTCGCGAACTGAACGTCCTTGGACAGTAGGCGATGCGTCCCGATGACGATATCAACTTTGCCACGCACGACATCTTCGATGATCGCCTTGTTTTCCTTCGGCGAACGGAATCGCGACACCATTTCGATACGGACCGGGTAATCCTTGAAGCGATTTTGAAAGCTGTTCCAATGCTGCTCGGCGAGGATCGTGGTCGGGACCAGGATCGCGACCTGACGGCCGTCCATCACCGCGATGAACGCGGCGCGCATCGCGACTTCGGTCTTGCCGAAACCGGCGTCGCCGCAGATCAGGCGGTCCATTGGCCTGGGCCGCGCCATATCCCGAATGACCTCATCGATGGCGGCCTGTTGATCGGGCGTCTCGTCGAATTCGAATCGTTCAGCGAAATCTTCGTAGTCGCGGCCCGGATGCGGGAACGGATGACCCTCCATGACTTCGCGCGCCGCGTATATATCGAGCAGCTCGCTCGCCATCACAAGGACCTGCGCCTTGGTGCGGCGCTTCACTTTTTCCCACGCGCCGCTGCCAAGCTTGTCGAGCTTCGGCTGCGCGTTATCCGAGCCACCGACGTAGCGTTGCACCAGGTTGATGCGCTCAACCGGAACGTACATGGTGTCGTTGCCGGAGTATTCGAGATTGAGAAAGTCGCCCTCGGTGTCCGAGACCTTCATGTGCTTGAGGCCCCGATATTGTCCGATTCCATGATCGAGATGGACGACGTGATCCCCCGGTCTCAGCTCTTCAAGATTGAGCAGCGCTCCACCCTTCAGACGCGGCCGGACGCGGCGGCGAGCACGCGGCTCGCCAAAAATGTCTTCTTCGCTATAGATGTAGAGGCCATCGGATTCGAGCACGACGCCGGAGGAAACTTCGCCTTCGATGATCGCCGGATAAAAATCGGGACGTTCGAGCAGCTCGGGAAAACTTCTGCAGTCGCTGTTTACCTCGAGTCGGTACGCCTCCAGGTGGCGTCGCAGGCGCGCCGCCTGGTTCGGTCCGTCGACAACCATCACCGCTCTGCCCTGCGATCGCTGCACTTCCTTGAGCTCAGCCGCGAGAGGTTCGAACGAAATCGCGTGACGCTGGCCGGTTAACTCAACCGATCCGAGCTTCAGCGCCGGCGCCGAGGCAACTTCGATCGGCGGCGCCCATCCCTCGCGCGGAGACATAGCGGTTACCAGCGCACCTATCTCGACCGCCGTCATCCGTGACAGATGACTCTCGATTTCTTCAGCGGTGAGATACAACGCGCCTGGCTGCGGATAGAAAGCGGGCTTGGCCTGAGCGCCTGACGCCTCGGCATTGATAAGACCGGCGCGGCGATGAGCTTCGGCGATGACTCGACCCGGATCCATCAGCCACGCGACGGTAGCCTCGGGAAGGTACGAAAAAACCGGGTCGAGCGGCTGCGCATACACATACGGCATCAGCAGCTCGGCGCCCGGAAAAAGCAAACCGGTTTCGAGCGTCTCCGCGAGTTCCGCCGCTTCCTTGCGTATCATTCCGATTTCCGCCGCGCGTAGCGCGACCACGTCGCCCAGCTCCTTGCTCTTCAAGGCTGACGGCGCGACGTAGCGGGTCCTGATGATGGTCGCCTCGGAAATCTCGCCGAGTGAGCGCTGACTGGCGCCCTCGAAATGACGAATCGAGGTGACGATGTCATCTTCCAACTCGATGCGCACGGGCGCGTGGTAGAGTGGCGAGAACACGTCGATGATTCCGCCGCGGACGCTGAAATCGCCCGCCTCTTCGCATTGCGGAACGCGCTGGTAGCCCATCACAGAGAGCGTGTCGATCAGCAGCTCAAGGTCGAGGCTCTCTGCGGCGGCGATGCGCACTATTGATGCATCGAATTCCCGGCGCGGGATGGTGCGCATCATCAAGGCCTCGACCGAGGTGACAACCACCGGCGCCGATTGCCGTCGCATCGCGTACAACGCCGCCAGCTGCGACGCTTGCACGTCCGGCGGCGGCGAGATGTAGGCGAACGGCTTCAGCTCCCATCCGCGCAACAGATGGACCCGTCGCGCAGGGACATCCCTATCGATGGACTCGCCAAGAAAAAAAGCGACCTCGTGGGCGAGCGCTTCGGCCTCGGACGCGAGCGAGGCAACGGCCATTATCGGACGGTTGAGACGGAGCACCGCCTCTCGCAGCATCAGAGCATTGGCCGCACCCTTGAGCCCCATGACGGGAAAGCGCCGATAGGGTCCAGACCTGAGCCGCGCCTCGAGTTCGCTGGCCGCTTCTTTGAGACTTCTTTGCACCTTTACTTAAAATGACGCAGCTAGGCCTACCGGGAACGCGCGAAAAGCTCTCGCACGCCCGTCGGGACTACGAGTTCAATATAGCAGAATTTTAATTCGAGAAAGGCGGCGGTGAAGATCGATGAGCTAGTCTCAGGGTGAACCGGGACGCCCGGCGGCAGCAACCTGCCCACACGAATCCGCATCTCCCGGTCGCCAGTTTCCGACGTTGATCACAATTTTCATGGTTTTGTGATCACCACCCGGCTCCGGACGAATCACGGTTATATACATAATGTCGCCGGGGCGCGCTTTCGCCATCGCGTCGTCGAAATCAGCCTGACTGCGTACCCTTTGATCGTCGACCGCGACGATCAGGTCTCCGCGGTCCCCTTGTGCGGCTTGTTCCAGGAAATGATTCGTCAGCATCTGGAGTCCCGGAATAATCGCGCCTGCCGTCTCGGCCGCGGCGATAACACCCGCTTGTCCTCCGTTGGCCTTGAGTCCTGCTCTCTCGGCCGGACTGTTGCGATCGACCGAAACGATTTCCAGTCCGTGTTCCTCGCCGCCTTTGAAGCAGTAGCTGGTGTAATTGACGTGAATACCGAGGCAGCTTTTGCTCGACGTTCCCGTGCTAGTGTTGTTCTCAAAACGACGATCAGTCGAAGCGGTATCGTCGCCGGGACGGAACTGCCGATTACTGGGAATCTCGCTGCTGTCGCCGGCTGGAGGCCGGATACCCATCTGCGGCGAGATTTCCAGAGTGGCGTCGTCACCACCCTGATTGGCGATTCCCGGATGCGATGGAGGCGGGGCGCCAGGGTGTGAGTTGATACCTGACGGCGCACCGCCGGCGCCGCCTTGTGCGCCGTAATCGGGGCCGCTCTGCGCCGATACGCCAACTGCGGCGCAGAGCAAAACCAGTGCGCTATAAGCCGCCGCTCGTTTGGGTGTGGTTCGATTGTTCACTTGGAGCGATCATAGACCCAAAATCCGATTTTGCTCAAGGCGGGTCGTTTTTCATCTTGAAGCGAGGCGACTCGCATGCAAAGTTTCGGACTGTGCCCCTGACTAAAATTGTCTCGACCGTACCCCTCACCGAATCGCAGCAAGAGCTGATACGAGGCGCCGCGCCTCGGGCGGAACTGATGAACCGTCGGTGCCGAACGCTTGATGACGTGCGTGCGATGCTCGCCAGCGGATGCGATGTCCTGCTCACTTTTATGGTGCCGGACGATCTGGCCGCGCTCGCGCTGGATTTGAAATGGATGCAGTTGTTGAGCGCTGGCGCGGATCACGCACGGGGAGTGTTGAATTCCACGAATCTCACCGTGTGCACCGCGAGCGGCATCCATGCGACTCCGATTGCGGAGTACACGATCGCTTCGATGCTCGCCTACGCGCACAAATTTCACGTTATGCTTCGCGGACAACTTCGCCACGAATGGATGCGTTCGGGTGGATTCCGCGGCACCATCGACGAACTTAGGGGCAAGACCATCGGCATCATCGGATATGGATCGATCGGACGCGAAACTGCGCGGCTGGCGCGAGCATTCGGCATGCGGGTCCTCGCGTTGAAGCGCGATCCCAATTCGCACCACGATCCCGGATGGTGTCCAGTTGGACTCGGCGACCCCGAAGGAATCATCGCGGAGAAGTTCTACGGCCCCGATGAGCGCGAGGCGATTTTGCGGGCCTCCAACTTCGTATCTGTGACGCTGCCGCTGACTGAGCATACGCATCACTTTATCGGCGCTCGAGAAATCGCCGCGATGAAGCAGGACGCTTACCTCATCAACATTGGCCGCGGCGAGGTGATCGATGAGAGCGCGCTTATCGCCGCACTGCAAGCGGGAAAAATCGGCGGCGCGGGACTCGACGTCTTCGAAACCGAACCGCTGCCCGGCGAGAGTCCGATCTGGGATCTCGAGAATGTCATTCTCACGCCGCACATGGCCGGCGCCAATCGGGGCTACATGGATAAGGCCTGCGAGCTATTCGCAGATAATCTCCGCCGCTTCGAGGCTGGGCATCCGCTGCTGAACGTCGTGGACCGTGAACTTGGCTACTGACGCGAGAGTTCGGCGAGAAATCGTTCTTTGAGATTCGCGAAAGGACCGTTCGACATGAACAGCGCCACGTCACCGGATCGAGCGTCGTGCAACATCAACTCCAAAATGTGGTCGTTGGAATCGCACGCCACGGCAAGCGGACCGCGGTCGGCAATCGCATCGGCCAAGGCGCCGGTATCGAGCCGCTCGTCCTCCGCAATCGGATCGTTATCCTTGAAATAAACCGGTCCCAGATAAACCCGGGCCGCCCGATCGAATGCGTTCGCGAATCCTTCCTGGAAAACATTTCGGCGCGCCGTATTCGAGCGTGGCTCGAAGGCAGCGAGTATTCGCCGGCCGGGAAAGTGTTCCGCAATCGCTTCGAGCGTGACCCGTATCGCCGTCGGATGATGCGCGAAGTCGTCGATCACCGTGACGCCGCCGGCCTCGCCAATCACTTCCTGGCGGCGGACTACGCCCGTGAATGACTTCAATCCCGCCGCTATTTCCTTCGCGGCCAAACCGCTTTCGCTCAGCAGGGCGAACACGCCGAGCGCGTTGGCGACGTTCATCCTGCCGCCGATGGTGAGATGAACGTTGTCGATCGCGCGCCGACTCGCATGGTCGATCGAAAAATGCGCACCATCGGCGCCGGTGCGAATATCGACCGCGCGAATTTCTCCCGCCCGAAGTCCGAAGGTGACCAGCCGGGCGCGGGTTTTTTCGCTGACCTCAAGCGCCGCGGGCGAATCGGCGCAAACCGCGAGCATCCGCGATTCGTCCATGGTCTCGGCCAAGGCGCGAAACGACGATTTTACGTGCTCGAGATCGCGATAAATGTCCGCGTGGTCGAATTCAACCCCGGTAATTATCGCGGCATTGGCGCGGTAGTGAACGAACTTCGGACCCTTGTCGAAAAACGCGGTGTCATATTCATCGCCTTCGATCACAAAATCGTCGCCGTTGCCGAGACGATAATTGGAACCAAAATCTTTCGCCACGCCGCCGACCATCATCGAGGGACTGCGGCCGGCCGATTCCAGCACGTGCGCGATCATCGCGGTCGAGGTGGTTTTACCGTGCGTACCCGCGACCATTAGAACCCGCTTGTGCCGCAGGAAGAAATGCCACAGCGCTTCCGGCATCGAGAGATAGGGTATGGAAGTCTTCAACAGCGCTTCAGCTTCGGGATTGTTGCGTGTGATGACGTTGCCCACCACGACCAGGTCCGGCGTTGGCTCCAGATTTTGCGCTCGGAAGCCGGTCATGACCTCGATCCGCGATAGCTTGAGCAGCGACGCGGTGGGCTCGTAGAGCTCACGATCCGAGCCGGTCACGCGATAGTCGCGAGCTGCAAGCATTCCGCCCAGCGCCGCCATCGCGGTCCCGCCCACGCCGATCAGATGCACATGATGCACGGTAGCGGGGACTCGGCCCAGTCTCTCGGCACTGGCCGAGCTGGTGGAATCAGCCACCTTCGATTGTCTCCATGATCAGGTCGTGAATTTTAGGGCGAAACTCCCGAATAGTTTGCCGGTCGCGCGACGGATGGACGCGATTGGTCATAAGTGAAATTGAAATCTCGCGTTCAGGATCGATCCAGATCGAGGTTCCGGTGAAGCCGAGGTGTCCCACCGCCGCCGGGGGGAAATGGTGTCCCGAACTCGAATTTTTGAGCGAAGGAGTATCCCATCCAAGCGCCCAGGTTGAGCCCGGCACCGTGGGGTCTCGGGTCCAAAATTCCTGAATCGTATGCCGCGGCACCAACGTTGAGCGGTTCTTGTAACACGCGATCAATTCGGCGGCGATTTTATCGACATCGCGAACCGGCGCGAACAAGCCGGCGTGACCCGAGACACCTCCCATCGCGAATGCGTTCTCGTCGTCGACCTCGCCGATCAACAGGCGTTTGCGCGATGGACAATTTTCGGTCGCTGCAAACATTTCCGGTACCGGTTCCATTCGAGTCGTTCGCGCCAGCGCGATATCGACAAATCCGGTAGCGGTCAGTCCCAGCGGCCGGTAGATCTGGTCGCGGCAAAATCGATTCAATGGCGCGCCCGCCGCTTGCTCAATCGCTTCTCCCAACAGGATGAAATTGAGATCGGAGTAGATCGCTTTGGTGCCGGGAACCACCTCGGGCTTTTCGCGATGAATTTCCTCGTAGGTCCATGCCTTGGCGCCGGAGCTCGACATGAAATTGACTCTGCCCGCCCGCTCGATTTCGGCGATGCGCTTGTAAAAGGGCCGCCATGCCGCGAGACCAGAACAATGCGCGAGCAGGTTGCGAAAGATGACCCCGCCTTTTCCGTGCACGCCGAAGTTCGGGAAAACCCTGGTCACGCGGTCGTTGAGGCGGAGCTTCGCGTCGCGCGTGAGCATCATTACCGCGATCGAGGTCGCAAGAACTTTGGTCAGGGACGAAAGATCGAAAATCGTTTCGATGTTCATCCGGCTCGGTTCGGGCAACAGAGTTCGATAGCCAAATGCGCCATCAAAAACGATGTCGCCGCCCTTGCGCACCACCACGGTGGCGCCGGGAAATACGCGGTGCTCGACCGCTTGATTGAACGCCTGCTCTACCTCATGCCAGCCCAAGCCGAAAACCTCCGCCTGTATTCACCCGATACGAAATATTAGCGGAGAAGTTGATCGCGCGTGAGAGCGGCGGCGCAAATTTCAGCAGACGCCGGATTCGAGGACCGTCAGACGGCGCGAGGCGTAATCGATCCGCGCGCGAACTCCAAAGGGCAGCGCGAGATTCTGCGTATAGTGTCCGGCATCGATACCGAACAGCACCGGGATTTCGAGACCGTCGGTCTGCTCGGCGGCGAATCGCCGGATCATTCTGGCCTCGTTCTCCTCACCGTCAAAAGGGTGGATGGCGCCAAACACAATGCCGGCGCACCGATCGAGCGCGCCCGACTGCCGCAGCTGCACCAGCATTCGGTCGATGCGGTAGGCTCGCTCGCCGACTTCTTCCAAAAAAAGGATTTTGTCATCGAAGCTCGGAGCATATGGCGTGCTCAGCATCGCCGCCAGGATCGAAAGGCAACCGCCCATCAGCTCGCCCTGCGCGTTACCGGGATGGAGCGCGATTTGAGCCTCCATTTCAAAGCTCCCGGTCTCGCCGGTGAGAAGTTTTCTCAGATGCTCAAACGAGTGGCGATGGCGTTCCTGGATATCCTGCTCGAAGGCCAGCATCGGACCGTGAAACGCGACCATGCGCGCGCGCTCGACGATCGGATTGAGCAGAAACGTGAGATCGGAAAACCCGATCAGCGGTTTCGGCGTCAGCGCGATCGCCTCGAAATCCAGCAGCGGAAGAATCCGCCCGGAGCCGTAACCTCCGCGCGCGACGAAGATCGCGCGAATATCGGGATCGGCGAAAAACGCGTGGAGCTCCTCGGCACGATTGCGATCGGGTCCCGCCAGGATATCGTCGCGATCGAGCACCCGGCTCGAAACACGAGTCTTGAATCCGATCGATCGCAGCAGCTCGAGCCCCCGCTCCAGAGACTGCTTCTCGACCGCCGCCGCCAACGAAACGACGCCGACAGTATCGCCTATCTTTAGCGCGGGCGGCCTCGCGGCCGCTCCCTTTAACCGATCTTCAGACAGTGCCATCAACCTTCGATTACATGGTGCGGCCGACCGCTTTCGCGACCAACCGAACTGCGGCCATAAGCTCGGCGAATCGATCCGGCCTGAGTTGCTGAGGACCATCGGAAAGCGCGACTGCGGGATTCGGATGCACCTCGATCAGCAGGCCGTCGGCGCCCGCAGCGATAGCCGCCAACGCCATCGGTTTCACCAGCGTCCAGAGACCGGTGCCGTGGCTGGGATCAACGATCACGGGCAAATGCGTCATCTGCTTGAGCAGAGGAACCGCGTTGAGGTTGAGGGTATTGCGCGTCGCGGTTTCGAAGGTCCTGATACCGCGCTCGCATAGCACCACGTTGGAGTTTCCTTCCGACAGGATGTATTCCGCCGCCATCAGGAACTCCTCGATTTTTGTCGACATGCCACGCTTTAACAGGATCGGTTTTTTGGTGCGTCCGAGTTTTCTCAAGAGCGAGAAGTTTTGCGCATTGCGGGCGCCGACTTGCAGCATATCGGCATGGGCGACGAACAGATCGATATCCTGCGCTTCCATGATCTCGCTGACGATCGGAAGCCCAACCCGCTTCCCAGCGTGCTCGAGCAGGCTCAGCCCCTCGGACTCCATCCCCTGGAACGCGTACGGCGAGGTGCGCGGCTTGAACGCGCCGCCGCGCAGCAGATCCGCGCCGCCCTGCTTGACCGCGTCAGCGGAAGCCTCAACCTGTTGGGCGCTCTCCACCGCGCATGGACCGGCCATCACGGCGATTCTCTTGCCGCCGATTTTGACTCCACCGACATCGATGATGGAGCCTTCCGGGCGAACTTCGCGCGAGGCCAGCTTGTAGGATCTTCAGCACCGGCATCACGCGCTCGACGCCGGCGACCGCCACCAGGTGCTCGAGCGAGTGCTGCTCGCCGCGCTCGTCACCAACGCATGCGACCACGGTGCGCTCGACGCCTCGAATTACGTGCGCGCGATAGTCCAGACCCTCGACCATTCTGACCACGGTCTGGATCTCCGGCTCGGTCGCATGCGCCTTCATTACGACGATCACGTCTCAAAGCCCCCCTGCCGACAAGAATTTCCCATCGTGAGACTCCCCGCGCATCCGTAACTGCCTCGCTCTCCAGAACTACACCAGGATGGAACGGGTGTGGAGACTCTAGTATTTAATATGGGATATGACGAGCCGAGGGTGAATGCCGGCCTTGGTCGGCGCGCCACCCGGCGAGTAGAGGATCGGTTTGCCCCCCAATTCGCGAAGACCGCTAAAGTTTGTCCATACCTCGGACGTGCACCTGGAGACCGATACGTTCGGATCGGGCCCGGCCGGCGAGCGAGTACGCGACAAAGTGCGCGCGACGTTCGCGAACGTGGTGACGGTGGCTAACGAGCAAAAGGCTGACCTGCTTTTAATCGTCGGCGATCTGTTCGATTCGAGCCGCATCACCGAAGAAGGCCTCGCATTCGCCTTCGCCACTATCAGCAAGGCGCGAATGCCGGTGGTGATGATTCCCGGAAATCACGATGCCCACGATGAGCGATCGATATACGCGAACCTCGCAGCGGAAGTCTTGCCAAAGAACCTGCATCTGGTCCTCGAACCCGAAGGCCGCATCGTGGATTTTCCGGAGCTTACAGCCCGAATCTGGGGCCGCGCGATGGTCGAACACTCGCCGGACAATCGCCCACTGGCGGGCCTGCCGGAGCCGCATCCGGAACTATGGAACATCGCGATGGCGCACGGGCTATTCGTTGAGGCGGACGCGAACGAGCGATCCTCGCCGATCACGCCGGATGAAATCGCGTCCAGCGGTTACGACTACGTCGCGCTCGGACACGTACACATCTTCAATGATGTGTCGCGGGGACCGACGCGCGCCTTTTACTGCGGAACTCCGGCGCCGCTTTACGAGAGCGAACATTCGGGCTGGGTGGCGATCGTGAATTGCGTGCCGGACCGGCCGATCGCGATAGAAAAGGCGCTGGTCAAAGTCAGCTAGGCTTACGAGAGTTCATCGTCGATACGATCGCGCCGAATCCTCTCGCCATCAGCTCAGGATGGGCGATCGACAACTTGCGCCACAGGCTCTCAAAGCCAACGGCATCGAACGGTTCGAAGACGCACTGGAGCGCGCCTTCATTCAGAAACATCGTGTCATCTCTACTTGAGTCTGCCGCACCGAGCATCACCACGGAAGTTTCGGGCGACTCGCGCTTAATCAATCGCAGCAGATCGAGCGGATTCGACTGGCCTCCATAGTTGAGACCGACGCCAAGCGTCACGATTTCGGGTTTCACGGTTCTGAACAGCGGCAACGCCTGCGCGGCAGTCTCAGCTTCCGCGACGACCTCGCATCCGATGCATTCGAGGTGCGTACGAATCGCTTCACGAACGGCTGGTAATCCGTCAGTAACCAATGCTCGAACTGACATTCCCATCTGCCTCCTGCGTTCTCCGCTCCCGTTCAGCAAGGAGTGACACTTATAGTGTCAGTGGACAATCAACTAGGTAGCAAAGACGGGGCCAGCGACAGCAGTATGGATTGAAACATTTTTCGTGTGGTTTTGCGAAATAGCCCGTTCTTTCATCCTCGCTGTCTCGGATTTGCGGTCCCGTTCCGAGACATTGGGGCACGGCGGATTTTCACTCGAAGCTGGGCGGATGCGGTGGACATGTGTCTTGTTGCACGGCCGTGACACACGTTGTCACGCCGGCGAAAAGCGAAGCGGCGGAGCCTTTTCGACTCCGCCGCTGAAGTAACCGCTTGTTAGCTTAATGCGCCACGTTGTTAGGCGCGTGGCATCGCTACATCATTCCGCCGCCTGGCATCTGAGGCTGCTGCGAGCCCTTCTCGTCGGGTTTCTCCGCCACCATGCATTCGGTGGTGAGCAGCAAGGCCGCGACCGAGGCCGCGTTCTGCAACGCGGTGCGAACGACCTTGGTCGGATCGATAATGCCGGCCTTCATCAGATCTTCGAATTCCTCGCTATGGGCGTTGAACCCGAACGCGCCCTTATTATTTCGGATCTTGTCGACCACTACCGACCCTTCCCATCCGGCGTTGGTCGCGATCCACCATGCGGGACCCTCGACCGCCTTGCGGATGATGCCGATGCCGACCTTTTCGTCTTCGCTGGAGCGCAGGTTGTCGAGCGCGGAGCTCGCGCGCAGCAACGCCACACCACCGCCGGGGACCACGCCCTCTTCGACCGCGGCCCGTGTCGCATGAAGCGCATCTTCGACGCGCGCCTTCTTCTCTTTCATCTCGACTTCAGTCGCCGCGCCGACCCGGATCACGGCCACGCCGCCTACCAGTTTGGCCAGGCGCTCCTGCAACTTCTCGCGGTCGTAGTCGGAAGTGGTCTCTTCGATTTGCGCGCGGATCTGCTTGATCCGGCCTTCGATATCCGCCCGCTTGCCTGCGCCGTCGATGATGGTGCAGTTGTCCTTGTCGATCACGATGCGCTTGGCGCGTCCGAGCTCGCTCAGCTGGATGCTTTCCAGCTTGACCCCGAGTTCCTCCGCAATCATGCGGCCACCCGTGAGAATGCCGATGTCTTCGAGCATCGCCTTGCGACGATCGCCGAAGCCCGGCGCCTTGACTGCGCAGCAGGCGAGCGTCCCGCGAATCTTGTTGACCACCAAAGTGGCCAGCGCCTCGCCCTCGATATCTTCAGCGATCAGCAACAGCGGTTTGCCGGCCTTCGCGATCGATTCGAGAATCGGGAGCAGATCCTTCATCGAGGAAATTTTCTTTTCCTGGATCAGAATGTAGGCGTCGTCCAGACGCGCCTCCATGCGTTCCGGATCGGTAACGAAATATGGTGACAGGTAGCCGCGGTCGAACTGCATGCCCTCGACCACTTCCAGTTGCGTCTCGAGGCCGCGCGCCTCTTCCACGGTGATCACGCCCTCCTTGCCGACCTTTTCCATCGCCTCGGCAATAATGTCACCGATGGTGGAGTCGTTGTTGGCAGAGATGGTGCCGACCTGCGCGATTTCCTTGCGGTCCTTGGTGGGCTTGGACAGGGTTTTCAACTCGTTGGAAATGGTTTCGACCGCGCGATCGATGCCGCGCTTGAGCGACATCGGATCGTGTCCCGCCGCGACCATCTTGATACCTTCGGTGTAGATGGCGCGGGCCAGAACGGTTGCTGTCGTGGTGCCATCGCCTGCCACGTCGGAGGTCTTGGACGCGACTTCCTTAACCATCTGCGCGCCCATGTTCTCGAACTTGTCTTCGAGTTCGATTTCTTTGGCCACCGTGACGCCGTCCTTGGTGACGGTCGGGGCGCCGAAGCTCTTTTCGAGCACGACGTTACGGCCCTTGGGGCCTAGCGTTACCGTCACCGCATCGGCAAGGACATTAACGCCCTTCAAAATTTTCTCGCGCGCTTCCTGCGCGAAACGTACAATCTTTGCTGGCATGGTTCGCTTTTCTCCTAAGCTTCTTTTCGATCGTTCGCGGAAAACCCTCCGCGAGACTTTTCCGCGAAGGTTCTACTCCGTGATGATTCCGAGAATGTCGTCTTCGCGAAGAACGATAAGGTCATCCCCCTCGAGTTTGATCTCACTACCCGAATACTTGCCGAACAGGATTCTGTCGCCGGCCTTGACCTCAGGCGTGATCAGCTTGCCGTCTTCGGCCACCTTCCCCTTGCCGACGGCCATCACTTTGCCTTCCTGCGGCTTCTCTTTGGCGGTATCCGGGATGATGATCCCGCCCTTGGTTTTTTCTTCCTCTTTGATCCTCTTGACCAGAATGCGGTCGCCCAACGGTCTAAGCTTCATGGGTGCTTAGCGTCCTCCTTCGTATGATTTTCGGTCTATGTGCGAGATAAATTGGCCCGGCAAGAAGTTAACCACAGGGGCCGGAATGTCAATTGGCACTCGACGGGTTCGAGTGCTAACCGCACTTTACTGCGATCCATGATGAAAGCAAGTTAATCCTTGAAGAATCCACCGGAGAAAATCTGATACCCGTGATTAGCTCGAATTACGTCCGTGAGTTCTGTTTTGTAGAGATATGCTATAGCTATCAATGAGGTGCCACATTGGGTCGTGAATAGCGAGCCCAAGCGCTGCCACAATGCTAAAATTCCGCTCGATTTGCGATGAGACCACCCACGGAGTATCGCCGAGAGGATGCACGCGCGCAGCCGCCGTACGCACATGACGCGTACACCAGCACCCGCAAGCGCGCGCCGCATCAACCCCTGATTCGCATCGCGCATTCGCTGTCGGAGATCACCGGACCTCGCTTCGCGCGGGAAATTCTCCGCGAGGGCGACGACGACCTGACCCACTTGGACGGCGGCGAGGCTATCGGTGAGCGAATCATTGTGGGCGGACGCGTCGTGGATGAAGGCGGCACTCCCGTTGCCGAAACCCTACTCGAGATATGGCAAGCCAACGCGGCCGGCCGCTATGCGCACCCGATGGATCAGCATCAGGCGCCGTTCGACCCGCATTTCTCGGGCATCGGACGGGTCATGACTGACGCAACCGGCCGGTATCGATTTTTGACGATCAAGCCGGGCGCATACCCGTGGCAAAATCACCACAACGCATGGCGGCCGAACCACATTCATTTCAGCCTGTTCGGTCCAAGCTTCGCCACGCGGCTAATCACCCAGATGTATTTCCCGGGCGATCCGCTGCTCGCGCTCGATCCGATATTCAACAGCGTTCCTGATGAAGCGGCGCGGAATCGGCTGATCGCCAGTTTCGATATCGAGACCACCGTCGCCGATCACGCGCTCGGCTATCGCTTTGATATCGTTCTGCGCGGCCGCGACGCCACTCCGATGGAGCGATGAGCAATGGCGTTGCGGCAAACCCCGTCGCAGACGGTCGGTCCGTTTTTCAAGCCGTCGTTGATTGAGGCGGGAACTGAAATACTGGTGCGTCCCGACACGCGCGGCGATCGAATTACGATCGAGGGACGCGTGCTTGACGGCGACGGCGCGGCGGTCTCCGATGCGATGATCGAAATATGGCAGGCCAATGCCGAGGGGCGTTACGATCATCCCGACGACGCCCAGGAAAAATTGCTCGACCCGACTTTTCACGGCTATGGACGTGCCGCCACCGACGCGGACGGTGGTTTCCGCTTCCTGACCGTGAAGCCAGGAGCGGCTCCTGGAGCTGATGGCGCGTTGCAGGCGCCGCACATCAACGTTTCCATCTTCGCGCGCGGACTGCTCAAGCGGCTGGTCACGCGGATTTATTTTCCTAATGACCCGCTCAATGCTGACGACCCGATTTTGAACGCGACCGCGCGCGAGCGGCGCGCGACCCTGATCGCATCGCGGACGCCTGATTCGGCGCGCCTGGTGCTGCGCTTCGACATAATTCTGCAGGGCGCAAACGAAACCGTTTTCTTCGACGTCTGAGATGGGAGTATCGCGGATGGCCTCAACGGTGTTCGATTCAGCGGTTCTCGGCAATCTGTTCAGCACCGAGGCGATGCGGCGGATTTTTTCCGACCAAAATCGGATCAAGCTTTATCTGGAGATCGAAGCGGCGCTGGCTCGGGTGGAGGCGCGCCTGGGGATCATTCCTGCGGAAGCCGCCACCGAAATTCAGAAGAATGCCAAACCTGAGAACATCGACTTCGAAAAACTTCGCCGCCGGACCGAGGTGGCAGGTTCTCCGATTCTTCCGCTCGTCGAACAACTGGCCGAACGATGTGCGGGCAAGCTCGGACAATATTGCCATTGGGGCGCGACCACGCAGGACCTTACCGATACCGCGACGGTGCTCCAGATTCGCGCGGCGCTCTCGATCGTCGAGAATGACCTGCGCGCTATTTCCGCGCCGCTCGCGAAACTCGCGCGCCGCTATCGCGACACTCCGATGGCGGGACGCAGCATGATGCAGCACGCGGTGCCCATCACCTTCGGCCTCAAGGCCGCCGAGGTTCTTGCCGCGCTCGAAAGACACCGCGCGCGGCTGGTGCAGCTACTGCCTCGCGTGTTGGTCGGCCAATTCGGCGGCGCAGTTGGAACCCTCGCGGCGCTTGGTTCGCGCGGCCTCGAAGTGCGCGCCGCACTGATGACCGAACTCCAACTGGGAGAGGCCGAAACGGCGTGGCATACGCATCGTGACGCCGTCGCCGAGGCCGGATGCTTCCTTGGGCTGGTGACCGGCACGCTCGGCAAGTTCGCCACCGACATCAAGCTGATGATGCAGACTGAAGTCGCGGAAGCCTCGGAGGCGTATGTTGAGGGCCGCGGCTCGAGCAGTACGATGCCGCAAAAGCGCAATCCGGTCGCGTGCAACTTCATTCTCGCGTGCACCTCGATCGTGCGCCAAAACGTCGCGTCACTTTCGGAAGCGACGGTGCAGGACCACGAGCGCGCGTCCGGGGCATGGCTCATCGAATGGGTTGCGGTCCCGGAAATCTTTCTGGCCGCGTCGGGCGCCCTGTTTCACGCGCGCAACCTGGCCGAGGGCTTGCAGATCGATCCAGATCGGATGCGTGAGAATCTGGAACTGACCGGCGGCCTGATCGTCTCCGAAGCGGTGATGATGGCCCTCGCGCCGCATCTCGGCCGCGAACGCGCGCACGACCTGGTCTCCGAGATTTCCCGCAAATCGCTCGAAAAGAAAAGGCCGTTCATCGATTTGCTCGCCGAGAATCCGGAAGTCCCGAAGCATCTCGATCGCGCCGGCCTCGAAAAGCTGGTTGACCCTGCCAACTACCTTGGGCTTTCGGGAGAGATCGTCGATCGGGTCTTGAACGAGTCTCGACCGCAAGAAGTAAGCGGCTACTCGAACTTGACGGCGCGGCCGATTTGACCCGAGACGGCCTCGGCCAGCCGCGGATAGAGTTCATGCCCGTCCTTGTCGTCGACCCAGCAATCGCGCGCGCCATCGTAGCTGTAGTGATAGCCGTGCGCGACCGCCGCCAGCCACATCTGTTTGGTCGCGGATTGCCGGCTCAAGATGAACTTTGCGCCGTCGGGAAATTCCAGCGTGAGCGATCCGTCGGCGGTGGCGTAGTCGACTTCATCGGGATCGAAATCCTCCAGCCACTTGGCGACTTTCCGCAAACAGGCTTCAGCCTTCGTAGCGAATTCCCGGTCATCCATGTCGAATCATGATACTTCTTTTTCTGTGATCTTGATCGCGATCAGTAAACCAGCGTTCACATTGTGATTGCCAAGGTTAGACAATGTGTGAAATAAGCAGTGCGTGGAAGCACTCCCGAAGACGTTTACTGAAATGCTCGGGGAAGCTCTCCGCGAGATTGCGGTTCTGGTCATAGTCTTCGCTCCTCTGGACCGCTGGGTAGAGCATAACCGCTACACCTGGAACGATTTCTGGGAGACTTTCGGAATAAGCGCATCGCTCTTTCTAATTGGCGTCCTTTTTTGAAAAAATGCGTACTGTATAGAGGGAGACCATGTTTACCGGTTTGGAACCATATTTGCCACAAATCGCTCCGCTACTGATCGGTATTATCGCGCTCCCATTCGGCATCTTCTTCGCGCTGCGAGAGCGCTCCTGGCGCAAAGCGCAAAGACGAGCGGAAAATGGCCGCGCCGCGGCCTAAGCGGGATTCAACGGCCCAGCGTCTCTTTTACCGATCACTTCAAAATGCCTCTTTTGCGCAGCTCTTCGTCGCGATAACGGCGGGCGAGGATATTCCATTCGTCGCTGCCTTCGACGATGCCGCGCTTTTGCGAGGTGATCTTGCGCCGCACCGCCTGCTCGATTTCATCGCCCTTTTCATTCCATTGCGCGATCAACTCCCGCGCCTGACGCAGCGCCAGCGGAAAGTTGGCGATTTCTGCGAGGCCTTCGTCGCGGATTTTCACCAGCGACTCGCGCGCGAGGTAGAGAATTCTGTCTTCGGACAATTTCATTCAGCGACCTGCCGATTGCGCGCGGACTCTAAAGCACGAAGCCTTTTTTTTCAGCCAGCTTCTGGCGCGTGAGGTTGCGCAGCCGGGTAACGTCGATGCCGGGATTCTTGCGCGCGAGATCTTCGGCGGTCTTGTCAGCTTCCTCATCGATCTGCGCTTCGATCTCGAAGTTGGCCGAGAAAAACTCGACCACCAGCGCGACGATATCTTTGGGGTCGCCCTTGGGCTTGAGAATTCCCTTGGCGATTAAGCCGCTGACCATGAAGTTGGCGAGCGAGTCAATTTGTACTTCGCGCAGCATTGGATCCTATTGAGGCGGTTTCGATTTTTCTTCCAGCTCCTGGCAATACTGATCGGTCTTGGGCTTGAGCGCGGCGTAGAACTCCTTGATATGGCCTATGTTGGCACCGAAATCGCCGGGGAAGAAGCCCAACAGAGGGGTTTTCGATTGCGAGCATAGCTCCACGTCGCTCCTGGGCGTGACCACAATTGTCACGTCATCTTCGCGTCCCAGGATTCGCGTCGTGTACTCGCAAGTCAGGATGCCGGTTCGCAGATCGGTGCCGACCAGCTTCCATTGTTTGAGTTCGTTGACCGTCTGCTGCGCCATCTCGATGAGTTTTGCGCGCGGGATCGCGATTGGCGTGTCGCCTTCGCAAATGTAATTGCGCGTCATCAATTCGTCGTAGAGATTCTCGTCTTCGGCTTCGGGAGCGGGAGTCGGGGTCGTCGACGGCTGCGCAGCGGCGGCCGCGGGAGTCGCTTCTTTCTTATGCTTGCCGATGGGCTTGCGCGACTCCTCTGCCGCCTCCGGCTTCGATTCGACGGCGTGCTTGGCGGCCATGCATTGCGCGTCGCCGACGCCTTTTTCGCTGGTTGCGGCCGAATTTGTCGTCATGAACCTCACGGCGCGCAGTTTCCATCCGGGAGTGTCGAAGATGGTTTCGTTGTTCATCAGCATCGAGACACCCGCGATCGCCATGAACACCACCACGACGAAAAACGCGAGGCGAAGCAGGCCCGACAAGATGCTTCTGAGGAAGGGAACGAAGATCGTCAACGCGATGACGAGGACGACGATGATTAGGACTGCCAAGGCCATGATGCACTCGTCGGGTTGAAGTATCGCTCAGTGACTCAGGATTTAGCAGACCCGGTGGGGATAAAAAACCGCGCCGCGGACGAAGGCGCGACGCAGCCGCTCGGACAACGGGGCGAGGCCGTCGCCTAGTGGGCGCTCAGAGCTTCGATCCACCGGGCGAAGGCTTCCATGAAGTTGGTCAAGTGCTCTCGCGTGCTCTCGTTGGTTAGATTTCCTTCCTTATCGAAAAGGGTTGCCGCGCTTCCGATATATGCCTCCGGCTGCGGCATCATCGGCACGTTCAGGAATACGCATGATTGACGCAGGTGCTGATTGGCACCGAAGCCGCCCATCGCGCCCGGCGACACGCTGATCACGGCCCCGGGCTTTCCGTCCCAGGCATTATGTCCGTAGGGGCGCGAGGCTCCATCGATCGCATTTTTGAGCACGCCCGGCACGGATCTATTGTATTCCGGGGTCACGAACAAAACCGCGTCTGCCGCCTTGATCGTCTCGCGCAACGCGACCCATGCCGAAGTTGGAGTACCGTCGTCGTCCTGGTTGTAAAGCGGAAGGTGCCCGATCTCGACAATCTCGAGCTGGAGCGTGGCGGGCGCAAGCGCTGCAAGCGTGTTCGCGGTCATGCGGTTGTAGGAGCCTTTGCGAAGACTCCCGACGAAGACCGCTACTTTCCGGATGGTGCCCATCGAACAGTTTTAGCGTGCGAATACATTGCGGATCAACGCTGCCGAAAATCGCTAGTGCGCGCTCGAATGTGAGCTGCGGGGCTCGACAACTGCGTGTCATAAGGAAATGCTAATGAGTTATGGCCGCGCGTTTTCGCGGCCCTCTCCAAGGAGGCATGCATCATGGCAGCGTGTCCCGTCAGTAGCGTCCCCGCCGTTAATTTCTCCCGCCGCCGACCGCTCGTTCTCACCCCGCGCAGGCTCGCAGCCAATCGGCGCAATGCGGCGCGCTCGACCGGCCCGCGAACTCCCGTGGGAAAGGCGCGTGTCGCGCGCAATGCGATCAAGCATGGATTCTTCACCGGGCAGGAAAAGTGGACGCCCCAGCAGCATCGCGATTTCGAGCATACGCTGGAGGGATTTCGCGAAGATCTGAAGCCGCAAGACGCCATCGAAGAAACCTGCGTCACGATCATCGCTCAGTCGTACGTGCGGATGGCCGCGATGCTGCGCTACGAGAATATCGCGGCGCTTAAGTACCATCAGCGCCAGGACCGGGAGTGGAACGAGCGCATCGCGGCGGCGGATGCGCCCGAGGCCGCGCGCCTCGAAGCCCAGCGCGACGAGATGCGCCGGGCCGGTCTATGGCGGCCGACGATTCCGGCGCCACGCGAAGCGATGGCGATCATTCGGTACTACGGCAGCCTCGATCGCGCGATCAGTCGCGCGACATCGGAGCTCGAACTCTTAAAGCGCATCCGGCTCGGAGGCGCATCGTCGAATACAAAAGCGCAAAAACAAACCCACTGCTCAGCACCGCCGAATGGTGTCGCGAGGGTCGGCGAAGGACCTCGGGCCGAATATGGAGAGTGCGAAAACAAAGCCACTGTGCCTATCGAGATCCTTCACGAAGCGCTCAGGACGACCGCTCGGACGCGCCTCACGGTCGAAACAAACCCACTAAGTTCAATGTTCACCGGCAATCGTCATCAGCGCCGCCGCGCGCAGGCGCTAGCGAGAGGGCGGCGGTCCTCGCAGACCTAACCGCCAAAGGAAAGGGCGCAGCCTGCGATACAGGCCACGCCCTTGCTCTTGCGAATGTGGATGCGCTCTTACGCCGGCGCGGCCGCGAAGCCGTCGGACTCGCCGCGCAGGATCGCGCCGAAGCGGCGTCCGCCGAGATAGTAGCGCAACGCCTCGTCATCGGTGATGGCGGCGCGCCGCATATCGCGGCGGCGAATCTGCCAGATTCCACCGACCATCGGATGCCGTCCTTGCCGATAGCTGAAGAAGTAGTAGCAGAACTGGCGCAGCACCGAGCGGCGCGATTCGGCGTTCAGGTTGCGGCCGCCGCAAACCGTGAAGACCTCGCGCAGGGCCCGGCCGAAGGTGTAGAAGCCGCTGAATGCCTCCCGGTAGGCGGTCATCCATTGCTGCGTGTCCAGTTTGGGATGGCGCAGAGTGACGTGCTGGGAATCGAGGCTATTGAAATCCCAATCGATGATGTCGCCTTCCTTCGCATATCGGACCTGGTCTTCGGTGCCGGGCAGCGGCGTCATGATGAAGAACGACACGATGTCGAATCCGATCTTGCGCAGCGTCTGCGCCGCGATACGGCCGCAATCGGGCCCGTCGAAGGGGAAGCCGAGCATGTATCCCGCGTGCACCGAGACCCCGACCTTATGCCAGTTCTGGACCACGCGCCGATACTTGTTGATAACCCGGGCGCGCGCCTCTTCGATCTTCATCTTGTGCTGACGGTCGTCGGTATTTTGATACTTGGTCGCGAAGTTCAGGTTGTCGGGATTGAGCGATTCGATCCCCACGAAGGCCTGATAGCATCCCGCCTTAGCCGCCAGCTCAGTGAAGCGTTTGCTGCGGCGATGCTTCGCGGTTTCGGTCTCGCCATCGGATCGATATTGGCATAGCAGGAGGCGTCCACATCGACCTGCATCATGAAGGACAGTTTCGGGATATTCCCTTTTCACTTCGATCAGGCCGGTCAGAATCTCTTCCCATCGCGGGGAGCGGAAGAAATCATCGTCGACCAGGAACAGCGACTCGATTCCATGGTACCGCATCGCGTCGCGCACCCATTCCACGACCGCGTTGGGCTCGCGCGATCTCATAGTACGGCCCATCACGTTTTTGACGCTGCAGTAGGAGCAGGTGAAGGGGCATCCGCGCGAGGTATCGAGCGGAGTCATGGTCGGATTGAAGAAGCGGGTCAGATACCGATCATCGAGGGTGGGAAACTGCGCCTCGGTGATGAGCGGCACGATGATATCTTCCTGGCCGGTCTTGGCGCGGATTCCTTCCGTGACCGCATAGTTGGGCTTGAGCTCGCCTTTCAGGAAATCCTCGACGATAAAGCCCCACAGGTTCTCGGCCTCGCCCACGATGGTGGTGACGCCGACCGAGTGGAGGAATTCGCACGAGTCGGGATATCCGCTGACGTGGAAACCGCCCATCATGGTGGTCATGCCCTCGGCCACGAACTGGAGCGCCAGGTCGCGTCCGCGCGGGTATTGATTCGATTGCACGCCGGCCAATCCGATCAGCAACTCGACACCATCTTCGTGGGCCTTTTCCTTGATCGCCCGGATGGTCTGGGGACTCACGACGCCATCGCAGATTTCGTCCCAGATGATGGTCTCGAGATGAACATTGCGCTTGCCGGAAAAGTGCCGGTTGAATTCTTCGTTGAGCGCGGCCAGCACGTTGAGCGTGTTATTGGGCTGCACCCCGTAGCGAAAGACCGAGACATAGCCTTCGTCATCGTATTTCGAGGGCTTGATGAAATAGACCCTGATTATCCGCACCGTCTCGGGATTGAGCGAGCCGTTGCGCATCGCAGTCGCGCTGGCGGTAATTTGCAGGCGGTTGGAGGGCTGATCGCCGCCATAACGATAGCGGCCCAGCAGCAGGTAGAGCACCGTCGCCGCGAAGACCAGAAATGCTAGTACACCAGTAAGTAGAACCATTCGATTATTCCTCGATCTATTGCCGGAAATACCGGCCTCCCAGTTGACGATCTAACCGACCGGTCAGAGTTAACTAAGCCAACGCCACAATGTCAATATTGTCCATTGGATTCCAGCCAGAAACAATCCCTTCCGGTTACAAAAAGACCATTAAATCTTCGGTAATCTTTAGTATCTTCCATCGACTACCCAGTAGCTCCGCCGCGCGGAAGCGCCTTCCGGATCAGCGATACATCTCGACCAGTTTATCAGGCCAAGATCGCGATATCGCTCGACCAGATAGCCCTTGATCTCCTGAACGGTCGCCATCTGCAGAACTTCACGGGCGATATGGCGAGCAGTCTCATAGTCCACCTCGCGAATCAGCTTTCGCACGACCGGGATAAATAGCGGGCTTAAGCTGAGCTCGTCGAGCCGATGCCGAGCATCAGTAGGGTCGCTAGCGGGTCCTGGCCATCTCGCCGCAGATACGACTTCTTTGTCTGCGCCGCGGCCGACGTTGACCACCTCGGAAATCGCTGAGAACTGCTGGGTGAAACGGCTCATACAGATGCGCGACCTTTGGATTATTGCGGTCGGCGGCGAGCAGGTACTGAATCAGATCGTTTGTGCCGATAGAGAAGAAATCGACTTCATGCGATTAACCGCGGAGCCAGCCATACCGCGGAAGGCACCTCCACCATGATACCGACTTCGACATCCGGATTATGTTCCAGACCCTCGTTGTAGAGTTCGGCCTGGGACTCCGCGAGCAATTCCCTGGCGCGGCGAAGCTCCTCGATGCTCGAAATCATCGGGAACATGATGCGCACATCGTGGCGAGCCGCCGCGCGCAGGATCGCGCGCAATTGCACCTTGAACAGTTCCTGCATTTCCAGCGAAATCCGAATCGAGCGCCATCCCAGGAACGGATTTTCTTCGCGCGGAACTCTCAAGTAGGGCGGATATTTATCGGCGCCGATATCGAGAGTGCGAATCGTGACCGGACGCTTGCCGAAGGCCTGCAACATCCTGGTGTACAACGCGAACTGCTGGTTCTCGTCAGGGAAATCCTCATAGGTGAGAAACGAAAACTCCGAACGCAATAGACCGATGCCCTCGGCTCCGTAACGCAACGCGAACGGGATATCGCTGATAAGCGCGATATTCGCAAACATCCGCACCCGATGAGCCGTCGCGGGTAGCGGCCGGCTCGTCAGCATCTTGCCATCAGCTCGTGTTTGAAGTCTTCATAGCGCTTGGTCAGCGCGACATAATCCTTTTCGACATCGCTGCTCGGATTGACATAGACGATGCCCGAGTTCCCATCGAGAACCAGGGTGTCCTTCTCGCTCACCGATTCCATCAGATGCTCGACCCCGACCACGGTCGGAATCTCAAACGAGCGCGCCAGGATCGCGGCGTGCGAGGTCACCCCGCCCGATTGCAGCGCGATCCCGATCAGATTTTCATGCGAGACCATCGTGAGCTGCGAGAGAGTCAGTTCTTCGGCGACGATGATGGTCGGCTTGGCGAATGGCCCCTTGCCGTCTTCCTGGCGCAGATGGCGCAACACGCGATGGCCGACATCGCGGAAGTCGGTCGCACGTTCCCGCAGATAGCTATCCGCAACGTTCAGCATATGCGCCGAGAGTTCGTCGATGACGCGGAACAACGCGCTCTCGGCCGCGTATCCGGCTTCCACGGTCTCGCGCACGCGCCCGACGAACTCTTCGTCCTCGAGAATCATCCGATGGCCGTCGAAAATCTTGAGGTCCGATTCCGCCATCATCGGCGCCATGCGGGCTTTCGAGGCGGCGAGTTCGCTGAGCGAGCGCGCGAGCGCTTCTTCCAGCCGCTTCTGTTCGCCTTTGAGATCGCGCGCGCGCGCGTTGCGATCGATGGTGCTCATGAAAGTGCCGACCACGTGCGCGATACCCAGTGCGAATCCCGGAGCGGCCGGCAATCCGACCAGACGAGGACGCCGAATCTTGACCGGCGCCGCGACTCGGGTCTTGCCGCCGACCTTCTCGTAATCCTTGAGTTGACGGTTGGCCTCGATCATCCGGCGCCGATATTCCTCGCGCTCCTTTTCCTTGGTCGCCAGGGTCTCGCGCAGCCGGAAGGTCGAGAGGATTTGTGCGACCTGATTGGCCGCGGTCTTCAGCAAACGCCTTTCAGTCTTGCTGAATTTGCGCCGGCGTGAGAGTCTGCACCACCAATACCCCGATCGGTTTTTGGCGGCCATCCTGAACCGGCACGCCGAGGAAAGTGTGATAGCGCTCCTCACCAGTCTCGGGAAAATATTTGTAGCGCGGATGGCTGATCGCGTCGGTGACCGCGACCACTTCGTCCTTCTCGATAACCATGCCGACCAGGCCTTCGTTGACCCGCATCGAGACCTTGCCGACCGAATCGCGATCGAGTCCGATAGTGGCGCGCAAGACCAGGCGGTCGCGTTGCGAATCGAAGAGATAGAGCGAGCAGACCTCGACCTGCATCCCTTCGGCGATGGCGTCGACGATTTTATCCAGGGTCTCGCGAAGATCGACGGCGGCCTCGCCACTGATCGCGGAAATGTGTTCGATCAGAGCGAATTGGTCGCGATTGGCAGCCATGATTTAATCTTGATTGAAGCTCGCGCGAGAAGTTTATCGCATGACCTTCGGTTTGAACAACTGCGCGAACGGTTTCGGCGGGCTCTCAAGTTCCGGCAATCTACGGGAGCTCGAACGGGACCACCCTGCCCTGCATCAATCCGCGCCCGGCGCGTGAGCGGCGCGCCTTGACCTGATCGATCAAGCCTTGCTCGTCGGAAATCGGATCTTCGAGCAGGGTGGTGACGCATCCGATCGAGCCGGCCGAATGGGAATCCGATCCGGCGACCTCCGCAATCCCGATGGTGCGCGCGACTTTCAGCGCGAAGACGTTTTCCTCTTCCGAGCACGCGCCATTGAGGACCTCGATCGCATCGACCATCGCAAAGATCGGCAGCTTCGCCGCGCGCTCCGGAAAATTCGCATCGATCGGTTCGTGATCGGGGTTGATGAACGAGAACCGCGGGTCGAGCTTGTAGCGAAACGGATGATTCGCGATCAGATCCCGCCTTCGGCATCGATGATCTTGCGCAGCTCGGCGAGCTTGTAGATGCCAGCGACGTAATGGCGCAGGCCGAACACGCCGATGTGCCCCATGTCGGTGGTCACTTCCATCCCGCGCAGAAACCTGACCGGCTGCTCCTTGAACAGCGCCGGCAGCTCGCGCAGCTCCCACATACTGTCGTGCTCGGTGATGCAGACTGCGCCGATTCCAATCTCCCGGGCGCGCGCAACCAGGTCCTCGGGAGCGAGATTGGAATCGGAACTTGCGCGGCTCGTATGAAGGTGCACATCGACGGTGAAGTAGGGCCCGCGGCGGCGCCCGCTTCCGGAGTGCGACATGGCGCTAGGCCGCGATTACTTGGGCGGCTGCGATGCGAGCGTGATGGTCTTCATGTGGTCGCCGCGCTGGATCTTATCGACCACGTCCATCCCTTCGATCACGCCGCCGAAAACCGTGTACTGGCCATCGAGGAACGGCTGCGGCGCGAGGCAGATGTAGAACTGGCTGCCGCTGGACGCGCGCTGAGGATTCACCTGATCGCTGGTGCGCGCCATGGCGACGCTGCCGCGCAAATGCTTCTCGCCGATTTCGGCCGGCACGGTGTAGCCCGGGCCTCCCGTGCCGGTGCCGTCGGGATCTCCACCCTGCACCACGAAGCCGGGCTCAACCCGATGAAAGGTAAGTCCGTTGTAAAAGCCCTTCTTGACCAGGGTTTCAAAGTTGTCCACGGTCTTGGGCGCCGACTTCGGGTAAAGCTCGATCACCACGGTGCCGCGGTCAGTATTGATAATCGCGTAATGGCCGGTGTTGCGCACGGGAACTCCATCAAGTTTGGCGTGACATGCCGACGCCGTCGCCAGGAACAGAACAACGGCAAGAGCGAGGCATAGTGGGGAAGTTATTTTTTTCATAGATTAGCCGCTTGAGCGGCCCTAATGGAATATTTGAGCGCTGCCACTTTCGCAAGTGCCCAACGCGATTTCGATCCAGCGCTCCGTACGCCTCACCTACCGGATTGAGAATCGGCCTTTGTTTGATACGAATATCGTATCCTTAAGTCGGCAGACAGCGCCGCCGCGAGCGTAAGCCGATCGCATGCGAGCGCGATCAGCAGGGGCCGGGGATGTCGATTTAATCAGGCTTGCGCGCGAGCGCAATCAGGCGGCGTTGGCGTTCTTCGCGACGCGAGCCTCTCGGGCGTCGCTGACGGCTTGCATGATGGCGTCGATCAAGGTGGCCTTTTTCACCGGCTTCGTCACGTGCGCATCGCAACCGGCCTCCCGCGCCTTGCGGACCGATTCTTCCATGGCCGAGGCGGTCAACGCGATGATCGGGGTCTTCGCGCGGCCTTCTTCACGCTCCCAGGTGCGGATGCTGCGAGTGGCAGTGTAACCATCCATGATGGGCATCTGGATATCCATCAGCACCAGATCGTAGTTACCGTTTTTGACCTTCTCGAACGCCGCCGCTCCGTCTTCCGCTTCCGAGACGATGAAAAGGCGTATTCCTCAGGAATGCGTTGACCAGCAGCCGGTTGTCGAAAGAATCGTCGGCTAGCAAAATCTTCAGCGAACTCATTCCATCTGAGATCCCGCCCAGACCCGCGGCGAGCCTGCGTCCGTTGACGAAAGCCGATGACATTTGGCCCGGGTTCGGCATCTTCAGCGCCTGGCGGATACTCTCGAGCAGCTCGGAACTCTTAACCGGCTTGACCAGATAGTTATCGATGCCGATATTGCGTGCTCGGGCCAGGGTGGCGCTCAAATCGTCGGACGTTAGCATCATGATGATCGGACGATCGCCTGGCGCCAGGTCGCTGCTATTGATGCGGCGGCGACTTCGATCCATCGATATCAGGCATCCGGCAATCGAGCAGCACGACTCGGTAAGGCGTGCCTCGGACCGAGGCGCGGGCAACTCACTCAGCGCGGCCGCCCCGCTTTCCACGCAAACCACGTAGGCACCCTTGGCGGTGAGAATCTCGCGCATGATAAGGCGGTTCGCCGCGGTATCGTCCACTACCAGAGTCCGGATTCCGGTAAGGTCGACGGGCGGAGTGGACAGCTGTTTCGCGGCAGGCGCCTCTCGCACCCCCATCTCAGCGGTAAAGGCGAAGGTACTGCCCTCGCCGGCTCGCTTTCTACTGAAACCTCACCTTGATGCAATTCGACCAATCGTTTGACGATCGCCAGCCCAAGGCCGCTGCCGCCGTATTTTCGCGTGGTGGAGGCATCGGCTTGCGTGAAGGCGGAAAAGAGTTGCCGATTTTCTCAGGCGCGATTCCGATCCCGTATCGGCAACCGAAACCCGCAATCTGGCAATGTTGTTCTCGACAGGCTTTTCCATTTCGACCGTAAGCACCACTTCACCGTGTCGGTGAACTTCACCGCGTTGCCCAGCAGATTGATCATCACCTGACGCAGGCGCAGCGGATCGCCTACCAGATTTTCGGGCACCCCGGCGCGACTCGGCGGCAAGTCGATGTGCTTTTCGTGCGCCCTAACCCCCATGGTGTCAGCAACCCGGTCGACCAGCTCGCGAATGTCGAAATCCACCTTTTCGAGGCTGATACCACCGCTTTCGACCTTCGCCAGGTCGAGAATGTCATTGATCAGATCCAACAGCGCGACTCCATTGCTGCGCATGATACTGAGGTAGCGGCGCTGTTCCATCGTTAGCGTGCTATCCCACAACAGATCGGCCATTCCCAAAACCGCATTCATTGGAGTGGGATCTCATGCGACATGCTGAGAGAAATTCGGATTTGGCCCGCGAGGGGTGAAGGCCGCTTCCCGTGCTTCGATTAGTTGGCGCTGGGTTTCCTTGATTGCCGAATGTCACGGGTGAAGGTGACGCAGCATAGACTTCCGTTGAGGCGGAGGTTGATCGCGAAGCGAGCGCCGATGCGGGTGCTGCGATGCTTGCGCCGGAAGGTCGTCTCATGTTTCGGACCACGCCGTTTTTTTTGAGTTC
>CAVVEB010000002.1:0-346354 GCA_963747115.1 uncultured delta proteobacterium
GAAAATGTTCGCGAGGCTCTGCGCGCCGCCGAGCGGAGAGCAGCTCCGCGATCGAAGCGCGCGCAGACCAGAAACTGAAACCTCGATGAGGTTTCAGTTCCTGGTCTGCTCTCCGCGGCCTTGGCCGCCGCAAGCGTTTTTTTTGGTGGCAGTGTTTCGCGGCGCATGGCGCTTCGCTCAAGAAGTCTGTTGCGAACACCTTGGCGCCGATCCATATTCCCGATTGCGGAGAGAATCACTACACTCCAACGAGTTCGCATCGGAGGGTGCCTCGATGCCGCGATCCGTCCAATTCGTCACCGTCGGAATTTTCATCGCCGCGATGGCCGTTGTTGCGTCGGGCTGCAAAAGAGCAGCGGCGCCTGTCGCACCGCCTTTCCCGGAAGTTGTGGTCACTGACGTTGTCCAGAGGAACGTTCCCGTCTATTCGGAGTCGGTGGGGACCACTGAGGGATTCGTAAACGCGGATATCTATCCGAAAATAACCGGCTACCTGCTGAAGCAGAACTACAGGGACGGTGACCAGGTGCACTCCGGCCAGTTGTTGTTCCAGATAGACGATCGCGAGTACAAGGCGGCGCTTGACCAGGCGCTCGGCGACCTTGGCCAGAAACAGGCCGACTACAAGAAGAATCGGCAGGACCTCGACAAATACACGCCGCTCTACCAGCAACAAGTGATCACCAAGCAGGAGTTCGATCACGCCACCCAGACGGCTCGCGCCAGTGCGGCGGCGGTCGCGGCGGCTGAAGCTGCCGTCGAGACCGCGAAGCTCAACGAGCAGTGGACGCAGGTGACTTCGCCGATTGACGGCATCGCCGGGATCGCAAAGACGCAGGTCGGCGATCTCGTTTCACCGACTAGGCTGCTTGCGACCGTCTCCCAACTCGATCCGATCAAGGTCGAATTCCCAGTCAGCGAGAAGACCTATCTTCACTTCGCCGATCAAATTAACCAGGACCCGCGCGGAAAGAATGCGCCAAAGCTCCAAATGATCCTTTCGGACGGGAGCACCTACAAGTATCCGGGTCATATTTACGCTGTGAACCGGCAGGTCGAGATCCAGACCGGCACGATCGAACTTCAAGCGATCTTTCCGAATCATGATCATTTTTTGCGCCCCGGCATGTATGCGAAAGTCCGCGCCGCCGCCGAGGTCCGGCACAACGCGCTGCTCGTTCCGCAGGACGCCGTGCTCGAGACCCAAGGGCAATACCAAGTCGCGGTTGTGGGCTCGGACAACAAGGTCACGATGCGCACGGTCGAGGTCGGCCAGCAGGCGGGTGGCCTTCAAATCATCGAGAAGGGAGTCTCTCCCGGCGAACGCGTCATCACCGGGGGACTGCAGAAAGTCTCCGACGGGATGGAAGTGAAGCCGCAGTTGGTGCCTCCGGAACCTGCCCCCGCCGAATCTCCGGCGTCAGCCGACCAGGCGCCCTCGGACGCCGCGACGCCCGGCAACCAGAGCTAGCACGATGTCGAGGTTCTTCATCAACCGGCCCATCGTCGCGATGGTTGTCGCGATCTTTTTCGTGATCACCGGCGCCGTGATGGTCTTTCGGCTCCCGGTCGCCCAGTTTCCGGATATCGTTCCGCCGCAAATTCAGACGACGGCTACATATCCCGGCGCGGACGCACTCACGGTCGAACAATCGGTCGCCACTCCGATCGAGGAGCAGGTGAACGGCGCGAAGAACATGCTCTACATGCAGTCGATCAACAACAACGACGGCACGATGACCTTGCAGGTGAGCTTCGCAGTCGGCACCGACGTTGACCTCGATCAGGTGCAGGTGCAGAACCGCCTCTCGCAAGCGACCTCGAGCCTGCCGAACGCGGTGAGCAACTACGGCCTCAGGACGCAGCAGACCGTCGGAATTCCGCTGCTGGTGTTCTCGATCACCTCACCAAACCGGACGTGGGATCAGAAATTCCTCGCCAACTACGTCACGATCAATATCGAAGACGAGCTCGCCCGTATTCCCGGCATCGGCCAAGTCACGATATTCGGAGCCGCTAACTATGCGATGCGGATTTGGGTCGCGCCGGATATCCTCTCCAAGCTTCAATTGACGGTGGCAGACCTCGAGAATGCGATCGCGGCCCAGAACGTGGTCAATCCCGCGGGTCAAATTGGGGGCGCGCCGGCGCCGCCGGGCCAGCAACTCACCTACACCGTGCGCGCGCAGGGCCGCCTGCTGAACGCGGACGAGTTCGGAAACATTATCGTTCGCGCCAACCCCGACGGATCGCTGCTACGGCTAAAAGATGTCGCCCGGATTGATCTCGGGGCGGAAACCTATACCCAGCAGGCGTACACCAACGGAGCGCCCTCAACGATCGTCGGCCTGTATCAGAACCCGGGCTCCAATGCGCTCGCCGCCGCCAAGCTGGCGAAGGCCAGGATGGCCGAGCTCGCGCGTCATTTTCCCTCAGACATGACCGTCGGTCTGACCTTGGACACGACGGTCCCGGTGACCGAGGGTGCCCGGGAGATCGTGAAGACGCTGCTCGAAGCAATCGGCCTGGTGATCCTGGTGGTCTTCATCTTTTTGCAAAGCTGGCGGGCGACGTTGATCCCGATGCTCACTATCCCGGTCTCGCTGGTGGGAGCCTTCATGTTCTTCCCGGCGGTCGGGTTCTCGATCAACACGCTTGCGCTGTTGGGGCTGGTGCTGGCAGTAGGCCTGGTGGTCGACGACGCAATCGTCGTGGTGGAGGCGATCGAGGCAAAAATCGAGCAGGGGCGGTCGCCGAAAGACGCGGCGCTGGAAGCGATGGACGAGGTCGGCGGAGCGCTGGTCGGGATCGCGCTCGTGCTGTCCGCAGTTTTCATCCCAGCCGGATTCATGGCGGGAATAACGGGCTCTCTTTATCGCCAGTTCGCGCTGACGATCGCCTTTTCAGTCCTGCTTTCGGCTTTCAACGCTCTCACTCTGAGCCCGGCGCTCGGCGCGCTGATCCTACGTCCGAGAAGCACCGCATCCGGTCGCGGGCCGCTCGCGCGCGGCTTCGCGCTGTTCAACGCGGGTTTCGAGCGGGCGCAAGATGGCTACGTCCGGACCTGCGATCTGCTCATCCGCAAGATCGCGGTCGCGATCCTTTTGCTGGTGGGCTTTACCGTCCTCGCCGGCGGGCTTGGAAGAATTCTGCCGCAATCATTCCTGCCCGACGAAGATCAAGGCTACTTTTTTATGAACGTGGAGCTCCCGCCCGCCGCTTCGCTTGAGCGCACCAACGCTGTGATGAGGCAGATCGACGCGATCCTGAGGAACGAGTCCGGTATCCGCTATTACAATGCAATCTCCGGCTACAGCATGCTCTCGCAGACTAGCAGCAGCCGGAACGGAGTATATTTCTGTCAACTCCGGCCGTATGCTGATCGCACCTCCGCTGCGCTGCAATCCGAGGCGATCGTGGCCGATGTAAACCGCAAGATGGCGGCGCTGCCCGATGCCCAGGTCTTTGCATTCTTGCCGCCCGCTATTCCCGGAGTCGGCCAGGCCAGCGGCATCGATTTCTTCGTTCAAGACCACGCCGGCAAAACGGTCGACTACCTTTGGCAGAATACTCAGAAGTTCCTCGCCGCGGCTAAAAAACGGCCCGAGCTGGGGCCTATGAACCTCCTGTTCGACCCGGCGACTCCGCAGATGTTCGCCGCGGTCGACAAGGACAAGGTATTCAAGCTCGGCATTTCTATCGAAGACGTTTACAGCGCCTTGCAGACGCTGCTTGGCGGCTACTACGTCGATCAGTTCAACCGCTTCGGGCGCGTGTGGAAGGTGTTCGTCGAAGCAGAGCCGCAGTATCGCGCCAAGACTACTGACGTCGGCCAGTTCTACGTCCGCAACAAGCAGGGCTCGATGGTGCCGCTGTCGACGCTGGTCGACATGCACCACGTGTTCGGTCCCGAATTTACCACGCGCTTCAACGAGTACCGCGGTATCGAGATATTCGCACTCCCTGCACCCGGCTACAGCACCGGCCAGGCGATGAATGCGGTGACCCAAGTCGCAAATGAGGTCCTCCCCAACGACATGGGCTACGCCTGGAACGGCATCTCGTACCAGCAATCGGTTGCGGGCGGCGGGGCCGCCGTATTCGCGTTGTCGCTGCTGCTGGTATTTCTGATCCTGGCCGCTCTCTATGAAAGCTGGTCGCTGCCCTTCAGCGTGCTGCTCAGCGTCCCGGTCGCCGTATGTGGCGCGTTCTTTGGCCTGTGGTCACGCAATCTCGACAATGATGTCTACGCCCAGGTCGGTCTCATCATGCTGATCGGTCTCTCCGCCAAGAATGCGATCTTGATCGTCGAGTTCGCCAAAACCGAGCTCGAGAAGGGCGCCTCCTTAGTCGATGCGGCGCTCAACGGTGCGCGTGTGCGTCTGCGGCCGATTCTCATGACCTCGTTCGCGTTCATCATCGGCCTGTTTCCGTTGTTGTATGCGCTTGGCGCCGGCGGAAAGGCGCGCCGCCTCATCGGGACGGTCACGATAACCGGCATGATCTTCTCCAGCGCCTTCGCCATCTTCCTGGTTCCCGTGCTCTTTGTCGTGGTGGAGTGGATGTCGCATCGCATTAAGGGCAAGCCGCTTGAGCCGTCGGCAACCCAGCGGCGGGCTTCCGCGCAGGTGCGTCTACTTCGCGAGCCGGATAAAGGGCCGCCCCGCTAGCCGGGCGCTTAAAGATGGCAGGCTACCAGCCAGATTACGCCGTTTCGCGGGCCGTGTCTGGGAAACCTCGCGTGGTGCCCGTTCACCGATTTCGCTATCGTCGATTGTTAAAATGGGAACTTTGTACGGATGCTGCAATTCAGTTTGGGAGGATGCCACGTGGCAACTGACAACGAGACCTACCTGGAGTTATTCGACGTTTCCAAAAAGACGCAAGTAGGCAAAGCGCCCCTCGCCTCGATTAGATTTATGCCGCGAATAGGTGAGCGCATTTTCCTTCCGCTCGACGAACCGGGACATTGGGATTCCTACACCGTGGTGTCGGTTGAGTACTTTCTCGGTGGCCGGTCTCCGTCAGAAAGCATGGACCGGGTGACTCTCTACGTCGAGGAGTCAAAATAGAATTGCGGGTCTGAGGTCGAGGAGATCCATGACCGTCGCCATCTTCCTGGTTCCCGTGCTCTTTGTCGTGGTGGAGTAGATTTCAAACGGCAGGCAAGAAGATCGGCATAAGATTGCGCCGACACCGGAAGATCAACCATCCCAACCATCGGCTGAGACTTCCCGCAGCCGGACCGCTTCAGGAGCTGGTTGATTCCTAACTCTAGTTCTCGGCGAGGGTTTAAGAGCGGTCAATCGCTGCGTGCGCACCACCTTCACAGCTTCGCGAAGCCGTCGGCGCTCCACTGCTCCGACCCGACTCCATTGTGGACGAAGAACAGCCCGTCCGGATCGTATTTCTTTTTCACCTCAACGAGGCGAGGGTAGTTGCTCCCCCAGTAGGCGCGCTGCCAATCCTTCTCGAAGAAATTGCTCTCGCTGACATACGCTCCTGGGGACGGCGCCACCGCGCGAAGTTCACTTACGCATCTATCGATGCGCTCCGCCGCGGTCCTGCCCTCCACCATCGAGGGCTCATGGCCGGGAATTCCCGGATATGCGGATCCCTGGGCGTTGCCCACGATCGCGAGCGCGAAAGCGATTAACACCGCTGGATTCATCGCGGTGTCTCTCGCGCCGGCGATCGCATCGGGTGGCGCTCCTGCGAGCCCTTTATTGAAATGCAGTTCGACCCCTGAATACCGGGAACTTGCGAACAACGCGTCGGCGAGACGTTGCTGCGCGTCACTTTCGAGCAGGGACGCGGGCAACCATAGCGACTCGAAACCCCAAATGAACCATCCGACCTGACCCCCGTCTCCCTTCCACCACGCATTGTTGGGTCCCGCGCCGGAACGATCATCGATGACGAAAATGGGCTGGTGCATCACGTGCACGAGGGCATCGTCAACCAGCGCGTGCAGCGGATTGCCGTTTCGAGGAAAAGCGATTTCCGGCCAATGCTCTTTCCACCATTGCACGTTCCACCAGTTCCGCGCCGGTACGCTTCCGAGGACCGTCCGCCCTTCGACAGAATATGCGTCGTGCGCACCCGCGACCCAATCCAGAAACGGCTGCCATACCTGTTTCACCTGCTCAGTGTCCAATCCGTGAGCGAGCATGCTGATGACGAGCTTGTTGTCGGGGTTCACGTGGGCCTGCTCTCCCCAATGGTCGTTGAAGAGATGCTCATGGTAGAAGCTTACGAACTCGCGGATCAGGCGCCGATACGCATCATCGGATGCCGCCTTGATCGTGAAGTTGGCGACGCCGATGAACTCCGGCAGATCGTGAACCCGCAGCGTCAGCTTACTCACCACGCCGTAGCTGCCGCCTCCGCCGCCCTTCAGCGCCCAGAACAGATCGGGGTTAGTGCATTGATTCGCGATGCGAATCTGGCCGTCGGCAGTGACTACTTCGGCTTCCAGCAAATTTCCCGCGGCGGTGCCGTAGTGCTTCGAGAAACTTCCGAAGCCGCCACTTTGAACCAGGCCCGCGACGCCCACCGTCGTGCATCCTCCCCCTTGAACGTACTTCCCACCCCTGGTCGTAACCGCGCCGTAGGCCTGCATCCAGATTGTTCCCGCGCCGAGTGTCACCGCCGGCTGCGGTTGCATGATGTGCTCGCATCCCTGCGGAACGAATTGCGGATGCATCGCGATGTCGTTCATGCGGCGGGTCCAAATCAGAAGTGAATCGGGCGCGTTGGAGGTGCCCTGATAGCTGTGGCCGCCGCCCTTGACCACCAGGCGCAAGTCATTTTCGCGGGCGAAATTCACCGCCGCGGCGATATCGTGGGCATCCCGCGCCGCGACCGCATAGACGCTTGGTTTGGTAGCCCACGCAGCGACCCATCCCAACGTCTGCGTGAGCCCGGGCTGATCGCCGATGTAATATGGATTTCGCAGATTCTCCCACAGCTGCCTCGATGCGGCGCCGTTGGGATCGGTGCTGAGAATCGAAAGGGGAAAATCGACCGGAATCAGATTTCCGCCGACCGCATCATGGAGTTGCTTCCACGCCGACTGCGCGGGCCACGTCGCATCGGAAGGACGGCGCCGGCTGAAATTCGTACTGGCGAGCAGGCGGCGCGGCAACATCGGCAGGAGCGCTGCCGCCGATCCGATTGCTTTCAAGAATGCTCTTCTGTTCATTGGCAGACGGCTTCAGCCCGGAAGCCTGCGAATTTTAATCAACCAGCGAAGTGCCTGTGTTTTAGCGGACTTTCGCGGCGTCGAAAAGACGCGCGCTCGACTGCGTCACGACCTGACGGTACACTTGGTTATTCCGGTAACATCGCGCTGACGCGGTTTTATTGCTCGCTAAAGGGGTCGCGTCCGAGCTCGTGAAATCTCGATTTCCAATTGCGCTCCTGACCGCGCTTATCGTCGCATCATCTATATGCACTCGCGCCGAGGCGGGGGCGTGCCGCGATCCGATCATTAATCCCGCCGAAGTGCAGGTCGGCGATCGGCTCTTTCGCGAGACTCGTTTCGCACAGTTCTTTTTCAGCTTCATCCAGACCCCGAATCGCAACGGCACCATGCGCACCGTGAATACCATCCTCAGGCCGGGCGACCCGGTGATGGCGCACGAGGCGAATGCGGCCGGCAAGCCGATTCGCGATCCGTTTCGCAATCAGAGTATGAACTGCCGCAATTGCCATCTCGGCAACGACCTGCTCGGCACCTCGCGCCTCGAAGGGCGCACCTACTGCGATTTCGCGAGTCGGAGCCCGATTCCCGCCCGGCCCATCGCCGACGGTGGCGATGGACTCACGACCACGCCGCGCAACGCGCAGTTGCTGGTCAGTGTGAGTCAGCCGCGCGAGGTCCCGAATGTTTTTCATTTCGATGGGCAGTTCGCCACCCTGGAAGATCTCACCATCGAAACGATGGAGGGGCGCAACTTCGGATGGCTCCCGACGGAGTCCGCGATCGCGGAGAGTCATATCGTGAACGTGATCAAGAACGACAACGGCAAGAACGCGCTGGCGCGGAAATACGGATGTGGCGGCTTTCCCTACAGCGTGGTGCTGGCGGGGACCGATCCGCGATTGCCGGCGAACCTGGTGCTGCCCGCGCAGTATCGAATCGACGTGACGACGGCGACCGACGACCAGATCATGAATGCGATCGGCGCGCTGATTCACGCCTATATGGATTCGATCGTATTCGATCCGGGCCAGCCGCTTTCGCCCTACGATGTGTTCCTGAGCAAAAATGGACTGCCCGCGAGTCCCAATCAGGGCGAGACCAATCTCGCATACGCACAGCGGCTGCTGGGCTTGATCAATTCACTAAACAATCCGGTTTTTGTCACACCTAAAGACGGAAAGTTCAAACTTCACAAACAAAAGTTTCAGTTCGGCCCGCTCGAGCTGCAAGGGCTGAAAACTTTCTTCAGCCAATCGGGCGCGCTGGCGATGCCGCAGGGCAACTGCATCACCTGTCATACGCCGCCGGCATTCACCGACAACATTTTCCATAACACCGGAGTATCGCAGCTCGAATACGATGCGATCTTCGGCGCCGGCGCGTTCGCCGCGCTGACGATTCCCGATCTGACGACGCGCAACGCCAACTTCGATGCGTATCTGCCGCCGTCGCCGGCGCATCCGAATGCGACCGGGATGTTCCGTTCGCCGGCCTCATCGGAGAATCCGGGCTTCACCGACCTCGGCGTATGGAACGTCTTCGCGAATCCCGACATCCCGAATCCGCAGACCGCGTTGACGACGATTCTATGCGGCGAGTTCAATTTGACGGATTCGAGCTGCACGCCCGATGCGGTACTGCCGATGGCGATCGCGTTTTTCAAAACCCCGACGGTGAAAGATCCCGGCCAGTCGAATCCGTATATGCATAACGGCTCGATCAACACCGTCGAAGATGTGATCAATTTTTACGCGAACGTTTCCGCGATGGCACGCGCGGGACAGCTCACGAACGCGTCGCCGGAGTTGTCGAACGTCTTCATCGGTCCGAACGATGTCGCGCCGCTGACCGCATTCTTGAACGCGCTCAACCAGGACTATCATTAAGAACACTGTCGCCAAAAAATAGGTGCGTTTTTTTCCGGCGAACGCCGCTATAATGCGCGCATGAGTTCGATGCGCAACGGCGCGATCCTCGAAGCGATCGATATCTCGAAGAGCTACGGTACGCGCCTCGCGGTCGACAACGTGAGCCTCGCGGTGAGGCCGGGCGAAATCGCGGGACTGCTCGGCCCGAACGGCGCGGGCAAGACCACCACCCTCTCGATTCTATCGACGCTGCTGAAACCAGATCGCGGCCGGGTTCTGATCGACGGCAAACCTCCCGACGCCGATCCACAGGGCCTCGGACGGATGCTCGGGCTGGTGCCGCAATCGCTCGCGCTCTACCCGAGCTTGAGCGCCGCGCAAAACGTGTGGCATTTCGCGCGCATGCAGGGACTCGCGCGCCGTGAAGCGGTCGTCGCCTGCGCGCAGGTGCTCGATGAGGTTGGTCTCAAGGACCGCGCTCGCGACCCGATGTATTCGCTCTCCGGTGGAATGAAGCGGCGGCTGAATCTTGCCTGCGGAATCGTTCATCGGCCGGCCGTGCTGTTGCTCGACGAGCCAACGGTCGGCGTCGATCTTCAGTCGCGAGAGCAGATCTTGACACTGGTGCGGCGCGGCGCAGAGGCTGGATCGGCGGTGATCTATAGTACTCACTACATGGAAGAAGCCGAGCGGCTTTGCGATCGCGTGCTGCTAATCGATCGCGGCAAATTGATCGCGGACGGCAAAGTTGAGGAATTGATTTCGCTCAGCGGCGGGCGCCCGCGCATGGAGCTGACCTATCGCGGACAACTTCCCGAGCGCCGCTTCGAGAGCGTCGCGAGCGTGCGCGAGATCGAGGCGACCGGAGGCGAGGGCACCGCGACCCTCGAGATGAGTAGCCTCGGTCAGGTCACCGAGGTGCTCGGCGCGCTGCGTGAACTGGAAATTAAAGTGATCGACTTCAGTCTGCATAGCCCCAATCTCTCCGATGCGTTTATCAAGCTGACCGGTCGCACGCTGCGCGACCACGACAATTGAGCCGAACGATGCTCCGCGCGATCTGGCTCACCATCCAAAACGAGACCCGGCTCCTGTTCAACGATCCGGTAGTGCTGTTGATGCTGCTGCTGGCGCCGGTGGTGATCATCACAGTCGCGGGATATTCGCTCGGCAGTCTGTACGGCCGCGCCGGCGACTCGTTTCGGATACCCGTGGTCGATCACGATCGCGGAGCAGTCTCCGACGCCATCATCAAGGCGCTGCGCAGTGAACGTTCGATTGATTTGGAAGTGCTCGACGACACCGGTGAAGCTCGACGCGAAGTGAGCGGTCGCCCTCGAACGCCGCTCGCCATCGAGATTCCGGCGGGAACCAGCGAAGCGATCGCCAATGGCCGTCAGCCGCGGCTGATTCTGTTTCCGGATCCGGTGCGGCGTATCGAGGTCAACGCGCTCGAACTCCGCATCGCGGAGTTGTGCCGCAAAGTTACGGCACTGGCGCGGGCATCGGCGCAACAGCGGATCGGCGACGCCGAATCGGATCTGCGCACGAGACTCAACCGTCTCTCGGCGGAGATCGAGCAGGAACAATCGAAAGCTCGTGCGCGATTCACCGAGACTCAGGCCGCGATGGAAGCTTCGATCCGTGCCCAGGTGTCCATCGCACTTGAGCGCGCGCGCGATCAAGCCGCGACGACGATCAAGGCCCGCGAGGACCGCGCGTGGAGCGGCCTGCAGGGCCAGCTTTCGCAGCGCGAGGCGATCCTGGGCAAGATTCAGGACTACCTCGCGCAGCTGCAGGTGAGTCAGCGCGCGTTCGAGGATTGGATCGCGAAGCTGAAGACGCTCGCCGGCAGCCACGCGTCGGAGATTCCGCCACCCCCTTCCTTTCCGGCCCCGATCGCCCAAACCGACCTCGATGAATTGGCCAAGCCAATCACACCGCCCAAACTCGATCAGACTTTACCGGGCGTTCCCGCGCCGAGCGCGCTGTCAATCAAACTTCCCAACCCGGCCTCATTTGGAGACGGCAATCTCGCGGGCGATCTCGAGCGTCTGGAATCATCACCAATGCCGCCGCTGCCCGGCAGTTTGGGATTCGTCGAGCGGCCGGCGATCGACGGCGAGCCGGTATCGATAAACGCCTTCGATCAGTATGTGCCCGGCTTCGGGATCACGTTCCTGTTGATCGGTATGATGCTCGGAATCGCGCTGACCCTGTTCGACGAACGCGATTGGGGAACCTTGAAACGGCTGCGCGCCAGCGGTGCTTCGCTGACCGGTCTCTTGCTCGGAAAACTGATCGCGCGCTTCATCGTCGGCATCTTGCAGATGGTGCTGCTGTTGGCAGTCGGACGCGCGCTGTTCGGAATCTCACTCGGCCGCGCGCCGCTCGCGCTGCTGATTCCCACGATCGGGATCTCGTTCGCGTCCGCGGCACTGGGGCTGGTGGTCGCGTCGTTATCGCGCGCTCACGACTCGGTTATGCCGCTGGGTGTCACTATCAGCATGGCGATGGCGGCGATCGGCGGATGCTGGTGGCCGCTGGATTTCGAGCCCGGATGGATGCGGTCGCTCGCGAACTGGATGCCGACCACGTGGACGATGGAGACGTTCAACGATTTGATGATTCGCAACCGCCCCATGTCCGCGACGTTGTTGCCCTTCGCGGCCACAGTCGGAATCGGAATGCTTTTCCTGGTGGCCGGAATAGTCCGCTTCATCAGCCTCGAGGACTAGGGCGTCAGCGTTGCCCCGGATCGATCATCGACGCGAAGCCGCGCATCGCGGCGGCGACAAATGCGCGCACCCGGATCGGATCTTTTTTGCCGCGCCGCCCGGGAATATCTGTATGGGTAAATGAATCGACGCCCCACGGCCTGACGGCGGCGATCGCTTCGCCGACATTTTCGGGCGACAAGCCGCCCGCGAGAATCACCAGGACCCGCGATCGCTCCACGACTGCTCTGCTCAGTGACCATTCGTGAACTTCGCCGCCCGCGCCGGCGAAAGGAACCCCCTTCGCACCCGCATCAAGCATCAGGTAGTCAACGCAATGCTGATGCGCGTCGACCTCGGTCATCGTCTCGCCCGCTCGCACCGCGATGGCGCGCAGCAACCCGACCGGCGCGATGCGCTCGCGAATCCATGCGCAATCTTCGGGCTCGATTTCGCGCGCATTGAGATGCAGGATGTCGGGGCGCACGGCATCGACCATCGCACAAATTTCGTCGCGGTCGTCGGAGAGCGACAGCGCGACGCCCCTCGAGCGAGGCCTGGTCGCCGCGAGGATTTCGCGGGCGCTAGCGGGGTTGACGGCCTCGGGGACGACTCCCTCCTCGGCGACCACCACGCCGATCAGGTCAGCCCCCGCCTCGGCGGTTGCGATTGCGTCGGCGATGGAAGTGATGCTGTAGATTTGTACGATCATAAATCGATCCTCAATGAGTCATGGCAGAATTATCATCAGCGACCGCAACCGGCGATAGCAAGCGGCTAATTGCGACGCGGGCGCTGCGCGGGATGGCCGACGGGGCGGTCAGCGTGCTGCTGCCCAGCTACCTTGGCGCGATCGGGCTCTCTCCGGCTCAAATCGGAATGATAGTGTTTTCCACGCTTTTGGGTTCCGCGCTGGAAACCCTGGGAGCTGGCTTCGTCACCGGGCGCATCGGTAAGCGGCGAATGTTCATCGGCGCATCGATCTTGATGTTTGCCACCGGACTCGGTTTCACATTCGCCCGCAGCTTTTGGCTGCTCTTCATCGTTGCATTTGTCGGCACCATGAATCCGTCAGCCGGCGACGTCAGCCTGTTTCTTCCGCTCGAGCAAGCGGCACTCGCGCAGACGGTGGCGACGCGCGAGATGACCGGCATTTTCGCGATCTACAATGTCAGCGGCGCGGTGGGCGGCGCGCTGGGCGCATTGGCGAGCGGCTTGCCCGGTCTGATCGCGTCGCGACTGCGATGGAACATGATTGCCGCGCAACGATCCGGGTTTGTCGCGTATTCGGTGCTCGCTGCGATCGCGGGAATCATCTACTACTCGCTCTCGAGCGCCATCGAGGCGGCGCCGGCCGCGAGCAAAGTCGTGCCGTTGGCGAAATCACGCGCGACAGTAATGCGCCTGGCCGCACTCTTCAGCATCGACGCATTCGGGGGCGGTTTCGCGCTTCAATCATTGCTCGCGCTGTGGCTTTTTCGACGCTTCAACATGTCGGTGCAGACGGCGGGGCTGTTCTTTTTTGTTGCCGGTCTGCTCGGATCGTTCTCGCAGTTCATCTCATCGCGCCTGGCCGACCGTTTCGGACGCATCAACACGATGGTGTTTACGCACATACCGTCGAGCGCTTTCCTGATCCTCGCCGCACTGATGCCAAACGCGAAACTCGCGATCTTCTTTCTTTTGCTGCGCGCCTCGATGTCGTCGATGGATATTCCAGCGCGCCAGTCTTATGTGATGGCGGTGGTGCCGCCCGAGGAGCGGGCCGCCGCCGCGAGCGTCACCAACGTGCCGCGCAGCCTCGCAAGCGCGCTTGCTCCCATACCTGCGGGCATGATGCTGGAGGTTACATCATTCGGATGGCCGCTAATCTGCGCCGGTGGGTTGAAGATTGCCTACGACCTTCTTCTACTGCGGCAGTTTCGGGCGCTGCGTCCGGACGATGAGTAGTGGGTGCCAGTCAATAGCTGTGGCTGAGAGCGAGCGCGATCGCCATCGCGAGGAAATACAGCGCTGGAACCGCCAACCAGATAAAGGTCTTGGTGAAGCCGGGTCGAGTCACGGATAGATGATAGGAGATCGTGCGTCACTACTAAAGTAGCGGCAAAAGCCGTTACGCAGCCGCGTGAGTATCGTACCAACTCACGTCCGGCGCTATTCGATTCACTAAGTGGCGTCCCAAACTAAAGCGGTTGAGCAGGCTGTCGCGGCCGAGCAGCGCGTTACGCAAGACCAGCCGCCGATATTCTCGCAAAACATCTTTCTCGTCGCGCCAACTTCCTGGCGCTTCTTCACCGAAGAGTCCACTCGAGCCGTATTCGAACCGATGCTCGACGTAGCTTCCTTCGAGCGCCGGATAGGGACAGGTCTGTCGCGGAACGTGGCCTTGTCGCACGATCTTGAAGCGCGAATAGCCAAGCGCCTCCAGCAACTTGAATTGCTCGCGCAATTCCCGCCAGAAGTCCGGCCACTCAATGGAGAGAAATTTAGGCCGATCGGTAAACTCCGTCAGAGCTTTCAGACATAAGAAGTCCGACCCCTCGATGTCAATTTTCATGAAATAAGGAACGCCGAAGCCGCTCAGAATCTCGCGAAGGTTGATCCCCTCGACCGTGATCTCCTTTGACCCTGCTCCGACTCGATCATTGCGCCTCGCCCATTTTTCAGACGCGGTCCCCCATACCGAGTTCGAATCGTTAGCAAAGAATTTGACCGGGCCTGACTTCTCCACGATGGCGGCGTTGACTACGGTTAGGCGTCCGCTTTCGACGTAGTTTGCGAGCCGCTGGCGGGCGATCGCGCAAAGATCGGGCGAGGCGTCTATCCCGACCACGCGAAATCCCTTCTTGAGGTAAAATTCGGAGTCCTCACCTTTGTGAAGTCCGACGTCGAAGATTAAATCCGATTGCATCCGCACCCGTACTTCTATCATTTTCGCCGATAATTCGTACACCAAGGCTTGGATTGGTTCAGAGCGAGCACGATTCAGGCGTCAGAGGTACAACAACTCTCTGATCACAAATTCGAGTCACCGCACGGTCGTTGGCACGGTCTGGGCCCCCATGTTAACGTTACGCGCCAATGAGTATCTCGAATCTTCTGCTGCAACCCTCGATCGTGGCGGCACGGCTCGATAAAGCCCGTCTGCGCGCCGGGTTTAGGCAAATTTATCGCAAGTATCGTGCGTCGACTTTGATCCACGAACGCAAATATATCGCTAATCTTGAAATCGTTTGGGGTGTCAGGAAGATCCCCGGATGCGTGGTGGAGTGCGGGGTCTGGCGCGGAGGGATGATCGCCGGAATCGCGGATGTCCTCGGCCCCGATCGGCAGTACTTCCTGCTCGACAGCTTCGAAGGCCTGCCCCGTGCGCGCCCGGAAGTCGACGGCGCCGCAGTCATCGCATGGCAGAGCGACGTCACCTCGCCCGCCTACTACAACAACTGCAAAGCGGAGGAGGCGGAAGCCGCGGCCTCGATGAATCTTTCGCGTGCGACCACTTTTTCGCTGGTGAAAGGGTGGTTCAACGAGACCGTTCCGAAGTTTAATCCTCCATCCGAGATAGCGGTGCTTCGTCTCGATGGCGACCTGTATGATTCGACCCGTATCTGTCTCGAATATCTGTTCCCTAAGGTTGCCGACGGCGGAGTCGTGCTCATCGATGACTATTACGATTGGGACGGATGCGCGCGCGCGGTCAATGAGTACGTTTCGCGATCGGATGTTCCGAGCGCGGTGCCGCGCATTCGTCAGTTTCGCGATCATGCGTTGGCATATATCGTCAAACGGGCGGCGCCGTCTTCGACGCCATATAGAATCACCTGATCGATCGCAGGACTGAGTATTCCCCGCGGCGAAATTTCGGCCCGCTGCTAGCGCGACGGCTCGGATAGATAGGCGGCCATTTTTTTCGTCGCGACCGCCATCAGTGAAAACCACAACATGTTTGATAGCCTGATCCGGACCGTGAGATTAGGCTGACGTGCCGACGCCCTGATTCCCAGTAACCACAGCCGAAATCGGTTGTCACCGTGAATTGGATGAGCCGCCGGATCGAGACATAGCGAGGTCGTCCGTAGTTTCAGGTAGCGAAGCCTGGAGTTTAAGACCTCGCGGTCCAGCTCGATTCCTGCCCGTTGGGCGGATCTCCAGATCGTATCGGGCAAATAAGACACCTTGGTCAGACGTCGGTGGAGAGCGTTCAGCTGGCGTCCCTTAAGACCGGAATCATTCGCATCGTGAATCCGATAAAGACCGAGCGGGATCGCAAGCGTCAGCACGTCTCCGAAAAAAGGCGTCAGCATAAACAGAGGTGTGTCCGCCGAGATGAACCAGTCGGTTTCATCCAGCGGCATCAATTTCGTAAGCGCAGCCCGATCGTAGACATTTCCGCTCGAAGGTGCGCTAGGGTACTCACCAAAACGCCGGATCCGGTCGCGCATATCTCCATTGGGCAGGAAATCTTTGAAGTGGGGTACGCGTCTACCCAAGGGTCTGCCGTCCGCATCGATCATCTCCAGTTGGAACTGCACCTTGGCCACGCCCGGCCGCCACAGCCGGACGACTTCTGTCGCCATCGTGGGAAGCACCTGATCGTCGGCATCGAGGAACATCACAAGGTCACCGCGGCTCGCGGCGAAGCCGGCATTGAAAGACGATCCTTGCCCGCCGTTAGGCTTGAATATGGATGATATCCGCCGGCCATAGGACTCGATTACATCACGCGATCGATCGGTAGAGCCGTCGTCGACCACGATCACCTCGATGTTGCGATAGGTCTGCGCCAGCGCACTGTCGATCGTGGCACGTAGGAATCGATCATAGTTATAGTTATTGACTATGACGCTGAGTAGCGGTCCGTCGGAAGAAGACTCAGATGACCTGGCGATAGCAGGCACGGCCGATACTCAGTTGGTCTGGCGCAGCATGTAAGCTGCCACCGGCAGAGCCGCTGCGATCGAGATCACTCCGGCCGTTCCGGCACCTGTGAGCCCGTATGCGAGCGTCAAAGGGTAGATGGCAATCGCTAGAACGACCGCGCGGGTGATCCCAACCATCAAGTAGCGCTGCGGCCTCCCCAGTCCGTTAAGAAAGCTTCGGCTGACCACCAGCCCACCTTGCAGGAGTCCATAGATAGAAAGGACTTTGAGTGCGGGCACTGCGCCAACCCAGGCGGTTCCGAAAAGTTTGAGGACTACTCGATTACCTAGGAGAAAAATGAATACGGAGTACGTGACTCCCACTGCAGCAACCAGGCCTATCACGGACCAGAACAGCCGCCATCGGGTTCGGGCGTTTCCGCGCAATCGCGCCGCCATTGGAAAAGTCACCAGTGCGGCTGAGAGAGTGAACTCCGCGACCGGCATCTCGCCCGCGCGGAATGCCATCTGGTAGTTACCAAGCGCTTTCGGACCTAGCAGATGTCCTACGGTGAAATTGTCCAATTGCCGCGCGATGTACTCGCAAAACGAAGCAGCGCTGAGCCACAGCCCGAACGAAAGCATCTTCTTGGCGAGGGCCGGATCGATCCGCAAACGCGGCCGGTAAGGAAAAAACCAGTAGGTGAGTATCGCTCTGACCATCGCGCCTGCAAAGCTGGCGAACACCAGACCGCGCCAATCGCGCCAATACAGCACCGCCATCAACCCGAAAACGAAACTCGCGGTAACCTCTGAAACATTGAAGATGGTAAGGAAATGGAAATCCAGTTGCCGGTAGAAGGTTAGCAGCCGTGGACTTTGTATGCCCTGCAAAAATGGCAGTGGCGCGACTGCCCAGAAAACCGTACGCGCGCCGCCCAAATGGAAAAAAGCACCAAAGGGATGCGAGAACACGACCAGGGCAACGATGATTACCAGATTACGCAGGAGGCTGACCGTAAAGAGAGTGTCCAGATACGGATCGATCCGATCCTGCTGCTGTATCAGTGCCTGACCCATCCGCAGCTCGGTGGCGGCGCTGACGGCGCTCCATACTAAGGTCGCGGCGCCAAACACGCCGAAGTCGAACGGTTTGAGCAGCCGCACGAAGACTACATAACGAAGCGCCGTTCCGGCTGCGGTAAATCCGCGTGCGGCGCCCGTCCAGGACAATCCGGTAAAAAATGTTCGAAGAAACGAGCCCCGGCGGGGTCCCTGAAAATTATCAAACTCTATATCGGAGGCCGTCGCCGCGGCTTCAGCCGCGGCAGTAGCCGATTGATCTGGCTTGTCTGGAGCTATCGCCACTTTTTCCCCAAGCTTTCCCGCGTCCGCCGCACCTGCCAGTTTTGACTACCGAACTGTCCTTCCTTGCCCCTGCTGCGCGACTGAAAACTAAAGTCCACTAATATGTCATGGACGCCACGCCTGTCATACGGATCCAGTCGACATCTCCAAGGTCCCACGCGCGGCCTCGCGGCGATAGACGCAACCGTATGACTCTCGGCGGGGTGCCGACTTCAATGGATTTGTTCTGGGAGATATTGCGACCACGCCGAAGAGCCCGGCGCCGACCTTAAACACGCTAAGGCGCTACTCGATGATCTGAGAGCGTAGCCTCACCCCCCGATCGATTCACCCATTCTGAGGAAACAGTATGTTATCGATCGCCAGCCGCTGCGGCTGGTTGGGATCTTTTTCGACCCTGCATTCGCTGTTGAACAGCATCGTCGAGCGCCCCGATGCGTTGTAGGCCGGCCATCGAGGAGCCTGGTCCGCATTGGGATCGCCAGTGCTCGCAAACGCGATCCATCGATCGCTCATCGCGTGTGCCAGAGCGGTAACGTCCGGCCGGTCGGGCGCCAAGCGTTCGGCAAGCGGCGCACCGATGTTGCTGAATACGAAAGGTATCTCGATCGCATGCGGTGACTTGAGCCGACCACCCGCAACCGGCGTTTCCCAATCGAAGCGGTACAGGTATGCGGACGCGGCGCCCAGGGCCGCCTTGCGCTCGGCAATCTTCCTCGAATACGCCGCGGTTGGATATTCGGTTCCGATTAGAAACATCAGCTCCGATGGACTCGCGCCAGGATGCTCCTTACGAAAGACCTCGATCACGCGGTCCGAGTCCGTTCTGAGCAAACGGCCTGCGCGCCGACGCAGTCCGTCCTCGTCGAGCAAAAAGGCTTTTAGATCGGCGGCGGCAAACAGAGTCATCTCGGTGCGGTTGTAGCCGATGATCAATGGAACGTCGGCGGATAGATCCGGCGCGACAGGATCGAACGGGTGGCGCGGGAGTGTGATTCCGTCGACGACCGGCGAGAAACCTTGGATGAAGCCCGGGATTCGCGCTCCCAGTTTGGTCTGGATCGCGGCTTGCGCAGCCAGAATGCGATCCACCGGTACGCTCTGCGCTTCCCGCAGTCGCGCCCGGCTGAGTCCGATCTCGGCCAGAAACATCTCCGCCACCTGCTCTGCGTGGGCGGCCTTGTTCATCTTGAGTCCCGGACCGCTTTGAACCACCGCGCGATGAAACAGATTCTTCGCCGTCGGCATCGCAAGCAAGGTTGAGACTTTCTGCCCGCCGCCCGACTCGCCGAAGATCGTTACCATCCGCGGATCGCCGCCGAACTTGGCGATGTTGTCGCGCACCCATTCAAGCGCCGCGATCAAATCCAGCATTCCAACGTTGCGCGACGAGGTAAATTCGTCTCCGCCGAGGCCGGCGAAAAACGTGTAGCCCAGCGCGCCGAGGCGATGATTGACGCTGACGATCACTACATCGCCACGCCGCACCAGATTGCTTCCGTCATAAATCGGCGGTGAGCCGGAACTCGCCAGGAAGCCTCCGCCGTGCAGCCACACCATCACGGGCCGCCGGCGGCTATCTCCCGCTTCTCGCGTCCATACGTTGAGGACGAGGCAGTCCTCGCTTTCGACGATGCCGTCAGGGTCAGCGTACGCGGCGAAGGCGTTTCGCGGATCTACCGCGCCGCGCATCGCGGAGGGATTCTGCGGCGCGGTGGGTCCGTAACCGAGCGCATCGCGCACTCCCGCCCACGGCGAGGGCGCAACCGGTGGCATGAAACGATTGCGGCCCGCGGTCGAAGCGCCATAGGGAACGCCCTTGAAGGCGCTGACCCCATTCGCAGCGATTCCGCGAACCTGACCATAGGTGGTTTCGACCACCGGATACGATTGAGCCGATGTCTGTTTGGACAGGGAAGCTGCCGTCATCGTTCGATCCTCCGTGGTCAGGTCAAGATTGTTTACAGCGAAGGTGTCAAGCGCAAAACCTTCGAGCGTCGCGACGAACCCGACTGCTCAGTGGATCATATTCGTTCCAGAAGGATGACTGGAATTTGACGGGTGGTGTTCTTCTGGTAGCCGGCAAATGCGGGCATCACTTTGGCCTGGGCGTTGAATAACCGCTCGCGCTCGGGGTCAGTGGTAATGACAGCCTTGGCCTGGAAGCGTTCTTTGCCGATCTCTATCGTCGGGGTGGGGTGAGCCTTGAGGTTGTGGTACCAGGAAGGATGTTTCGGCGCTCCGCCCTTCGACGCGATTATAACGATTCGATCACCATCCTTGGTGTACACCAGCGGAGTGGTAAAGGGACGGCCGCTCTTCGCGCCGGTCGTGGTCAGCAGAAGGAGGGGGGCGTTCACGAACGGGCCGCTCAGAACTTTGCCGCCGTTGGCGCGAAACTCTTCGATCAGTTTCTGATTGAATTCGTGCATCGCTTTCTCGTTAAATTCCGCCATGGGTGTCTCCTATTTTGGCGTCCCCAACGGGATTTGAACCCGTGTTACCGACGTGAAAGGCCGGTGTCCTAGGCCGAGCTAGACGATGGGGACCATTGAAGAACGATCGCGAGCAATCCAGTTTGGCGAGGCTAGCACCGCCTCGCAAGCGTCGGCAAGCAGGGCCCGAGCGTCCACTTCGCCTTTGATCTCGATCGGCTATCGAGGGACGCGCTCGCGCCTCAGGTCCGATTGCAATAATCTATGCTTCGCCGAGTGAGCGGCCCTGCGGTTATCAGCAGCATCGTTTCCAGGTGAAAGGAAAATTTCATGTTCGATCAGGAAGGCGCGCCGATTTCCGATAGTCTCAGCGACTTTCGGCTCCCGAAAACCATAACTCCGAAACGCTACGAGATCCGGCTGACCCCCGACCTCGTGCGATTCACTTTTGCCGGCGAAGAGACCATCGCTATCATAGTAACTTCATCCACCGCTGAGATCGTCCTCAACGCGCTCGAAATCGAAATCGATCGCGTAAGCGTCGAGCGCGGGAGGATCTCGATGAACGGAAAGGCGGAGCTCGACGCCGGGAAGGAGCGCGCCACTTTGCGCTTCGATCACGCGCTCGAACCTGGCGAATGGGCGCTGCGGATCGGCTTTCGCGGCATCCTCAATGACAAGCTGCACGGCTTTTACCGCAGCCAATACGAAGACCCCGCAGGAAAAGTACACACCGTCGCGACCACTCAATTCGAATCGACCGATGCGCGTCGTGCGTTTCCGTGCTGGGACGAGCCCGAGATCAAGGCGAGCTACAAGGTGACACTAGTCGTCGACGAGAACCTCGCGGCGATTTCCAATGCGCGGGTTGAGAGCGAGCACCGACGCGCGTCGGCGAAAGGCAAGAAGGAAGTGGTTTTCGCCGAGACCATCGCAATGTCGACCTATCTGGTCGCATTCATCGTCGGCGAATTCGAGGCCACCGAACCCGTCGATGCTGGCACTCCGTTGCGCGTGGTGCACGTTCCCGGCAAAAGCAACTTGAGTCATTTCGCGAAGCAGATCGGCGTCTTCTCGCTAAAATTTTTCGCCCGCTACTATGGCCTTCCTTATCCCGGCGACAAGGTTGATCTGATCGCGATTCCGGATTTTGCTTCGGGCGCGATGGAAAATCTCGGCGCGATCACGTTCCGCGAGACTGCTTTGCTGGTCGACGACAAAACTGCCTCGCGTGCCGAGCTGGAGCGCGTGGCCGACGTCGTATCGCATGAGAACGCGCATATGTGGTTCGGCGATCTTGTCACCATGAAGTGGTGGAACGGGATCTGGCTCAACGAGGCGTTTGCAACTTTCATGGAGATGCTCGCGGTCGACGCGTGGAAGCCCAATTGGAAACGATGGGACAGTTTCTCGGTCTCGCGCGCCGCTGCGATGGGGGTGGACGGGCTCAGGAGCACGCGCTCGATTGAATTTACTGTGCGCAGTCCCGAAGAGGCGCGCGCGATGTTCGATGTGCTCACCTATGAGAAGGGCGCAGCGGTGCTGCGGATGCTCGAGCAGTACATGGGTGCAGAAGAATTTCGCAAAGGCATCGCCGCTTATCTAAAGCGGCATCAGTACCGCAATGCTGAGACCACCGATCTTTGGGACGCACTGGAAGAGTCATCACGCCAACCGGTCCGCCGGATGATGGACTCGTGGATTTTTCAGCAGGGGTTTCCGATCGTCCGCGCAGAGACCGCAGCCGACGGCAAGAGCCTCAAGGTCAGCCAGCGCCGATTTTTCCTCCTTCCCGACGGTACCGGCAACGATCAGCTATGGCACGTGCCTCTGATGATTCGCGGAAAGACTGATCGCGGCCTCGTCACCAAAAAGCTTCTGCTCGCCGATCGCGAGGCCACGATTCCCTTCGATGGCAAGCTCGAATGGGCGTTGCTCAACGAAGGCGGCCACGGATTTTACCGGGTGGCCTACAGCCCGCAACTGCTGGAAGCCGCTACCCGAAATCTTGCCGAGCTGCGGCCAATCGAGCGCTTCGGTCTGGTGAGCGATACCTGGGCAGTTACAGTCGCGGGTCTCGCGCCGCTTTCGGAATTCGTCAAAATGGCGCGGCTCTTCACTGGCGAAACCGATCTCAACGTGTGGCGCGCATTGATCGGCCCGCTCAACTATCTCGACATGGTCGCCGGCGAAAATGAGCGCGCGTCGTTGGCAGCGTTCGTGCGCGGGGTCGCAGGCCCCGCTTTCAAACATCTGGGATGGGAACCGAAAAGCGGCGAGGACGAACTCACGCGGCAGGTTCGCGGAGTTCTGGCCGGTGCGCTTGGCACTATCGGCGAAGATCCGGCAATTCGCGCCAAGGCCAACCAACTGTACGCGAGTTGGGACGACGATCCAGCGAAAGCGGATCGCGATATCGCGCCTGCGCTGGTTGGAATTCTTGCGCATTGCGGTGACGCAGCGCGTTACCAGGAATTCAAGAAAAAATTCAAGGCAGCGCGCACTCCGCAGGAGGAGCAGCGCTATCTTTTCTCGCTGGCGACTTTTCGCGATCCTGCTCTACTTCACCAGACCATGGACATGACTCTAGACGGACAGGTGCGCACGCAAAACGCTCCATATCTGATGCATTCGCTGCTGCTCAACACTCGCAGCCGATACGAAGCGTGGGATTTCATCCGCGCTCGTTGGGATGAGATGACGCGGAAATATCCCGACAGCGCGCTGCCACGAATGTGCGAGGGCGTGGTCTCGCTGCTCGATCGCGAAGACGAGGTGAAGAACTTCTTCCAGCAGCACCGCATCCGGCTGGGCGGCAAGCTTATCGATCAGCACCTCGAGCGGCTTGCGGTCGCGGTGAACTTCCGCGGGCGCGAAGGCAAGGGCCTCGCCGCCACACTGAAAAGCGTCTGACCCACATCAGAAGAGGTTTAATCGATGGCACAAATGGATCTTTTCGAAGCGATGTACACGACACGAGCATTGCGCCGCTACAAACCGGACCCGATTCCCGACGGCATTATGACGAAAATTCTCGAAGCTGCCACCCGCGCCCCTTCGGGCAGCAATCAGCAGAACTGGGTTTTTGTGGTGGTGAAGGATCCCCAACGGAAAACAAAAATCAGCGACATCTATCATCGCGGCGGTCAGATTTTGACGGCGATCTATTCGAACCGCCCACGCCCAGCTCACATGGACGAAAAGCAATACAACACGCTGATGAATGCCGCGGGCTACCTGTTCGAACACATGAATGAAGCGCCGGTGTTGCTGTTCGCATGTCTGCGGCAGGAAGGTTTTGGCGCGATCGATAATCTGCCGCCGGAGATCCTCAGCGCCATGAGCGGGGTCGCGCGGATGAGCGGCTCGAGCATCTATCCGGCCGTACAAAACATCATATTGGCCTGCCGCGCGTATGGAATCGGCACCGTGCTAACAACGCTGCACATGCTTTTCGAGGACGAGGTGAAAGAAATTCTGGGACTTCCACCAGAGATACAAACCTACGCCCTGATGCCAATGGGATATCCGATCAACAAATTCGGCCCGGTCAAACGACGGCCGGTGAGTGAGGTTGCGTTCCTCGATACCTACGGCCGCAACTGGAAGGGATAGTTTTTTCTATTCTTGCGCGAGTGCATCCCGAACTTCGTGCGCATACTGCTTTACGGCCGCATGATCGTTTATCAGCTTTTCCAGCTGCTCGTGCGTATGCGCCGGGTTGATCCGATACTGATCCGCGTCGTGCACGAATTTCTCGTATGCGTCGACCAGCTGCGAGAAAGCGTCGCCCGATAATTTCGATGCTGGCCTTTTCGCCGACATCTGCTCGAATGCGCGAGCCTTCCCGAGAGCATAATAGAATTCGCCCATCTCCTCGGATGAAAGAGGGTGATTCGCGACCATAAAGTCGGCGCGGCAATAGTCGAGCAGTTTGTCCGAGAGTTGGGACAGCAGAGACACCGACGCCCGCATTTCGCGCCGATAATTCGAGGAGTAGCACGACGCGAGGAGCGTTGCTGCCGCAAGCAGAACAAAAACGGGCCGGCAATATCGGCCGGCCCGTTGCACAGATCGATTCAAAATGGCGACGGCTCAGCTTAGATGACTTTTGAAAAACGCGATCGTCTTCGTCCAAGCTTCCTTCGCGTGGGTGGGGTGATACGACGGCCGATCGTCGCACATGAAGCCGTGGTCCGCATCTCCATAGAGCACCACCTCGTCTTCCTTGCCTGCGGCCTTCAGCGCATCGCGAAATTTGTCGACCTCGGCCAAGGGTATAAAAGCGTCCTTGCCGCCGAAGAACGCGAGGACCGGCCCCCTTAGTCCCGCGACATATTCGATCGGCGGTTTTACCCCCGGCTGACGCGAAGACACGATCCCGCCGCCGTAAAATGGCGCCGTCGCTTTCACCCGCACATCGCGGCATGCGGTCAGGAACGCAATGCGCCCGCCCATGCAGAATCCAGTGGTGCCGAAATTTGGCCTCACTTGCTTGAGACCCTTGAGATGATCGATGGCGGCGCCCATATCCGCGACGATCTGATCATCCTTAATCGATCCCATCAGGCGAAACGCGCCCGGCAAATCGTTGTAGCCGACTACATTGTCATCCTGCCGAAAATACAGATTTGGGGCGATCGCAACGAAACCTTCCGCCGCGAATCGATCCGTGATGCTCTTGATGTGCGCGTTGAGACCGAACGCTTCCATCACGACCACCAGCGCCGGATAAGGTCCACCGGATGAGGGCCGCGCCAGATGGGACGGCATGTTCTCGCCACCGGTGCGGACGTTCACTTCTTGAGAAACAACTTCCATTGGAATTCACCTCCTGCGAGCAATCCGCGAGCGACTATAAATCACAGCGAATTGTCTTTGGCATGAAACTCAATCGCGCTCAAGTGCGAAAACTAAGACGTGGCTCGTTCTCACTCTCGCATGAACTGCTAGCGCGCGGCTAACATAGCGGCCCAGTATCTTCGCCATGCGAGCTTTATCGAAGCTTGACTTCAAATGATTCCCCTTCGCGATAATCAGGCCACGCGCCGCCTGACGTTGGTCAACCTGATGCTGATCGCGGCGAATGTCGCGATCTTCATATACGAAGTATCGCTTGGCAGCGGAATCGGAAAGTTCATTCACCATTACGCGATGATTCCGGCGCGGCTCACTTTTGCGCTCGAGGGCGGCCCGCCGATGGCGCACCTTGTCTCGAATCCCGCTGCAGTCGCGTCGATTGAAACGCTAGTGACCTCGATGTTCCTGCATGGCGGAATTCTTCACGTCGCGGGCAACATGTTCTATCTATTCATTTTCGGAGCGGCAGTCGAAGAGGCGATGGGTCATTTCCGCTACCTGCTCTTTTATCTTGCGAGCGGGATCGCGGCGGCGCTCGCGATGGTGGCCTTCACCCCGCATTCTTCGGTTCCAGTCATCGGGGCCAGCGGCGCCATCGCGGGTGTGCTGGGCGCTTATTTCGTACTTTATCCGCGTGCAAAAATTCTCACGATTTTGCCGATCTTCGTGCTGATATATTTCGTCGAGATTCCCGCCATCGTGTATCTGCTGATTTGGTTCGTCGCGCAGCTCTACGCGGGGCTCTCCCAGACCGGCGAAGTGGCGGGTGGAGTGGCCTGGTGGGCGCACGTCGGTGGCTTTTTGATCGGCATGGCGCTCGGTCCGATGCTCGCGACCGAAGGCGCTCCGCTCCGGCGCCGATAACATGCTGAGTTAGTCACAGGATCAGTTGGAATCTGTGGACAACAATCGTGATCCCAAAAATATCCCCGGAAAGTGCTAGGCAATTTGTCAATTGAATCAAATGGTTGCCTGTTGATGGATCTGTGGAGAATTAGGCAAACCAGCCTCTCCCTATGATTTGTCGCTTCTGGACAATGATCGGCTATCGGTATGGCGGGCTGGCGATCCAAAGCAGATACTGCGACCTTAAAGTTGTGGAGGAGGAAGGTGAGGTGGCGGCGCAGACCGATGACGTCCTGAGACGGGTTCCCCCGCAAAATATCGAAGCCGAACAGTCAGTGCTCGGCGCGATTCTGCTGCAGAACGAAGCTATTGATCAGGCGCTGGAAATCGTCACTGCAGACGATTTCTATCGCGAGACACATCGCGAGATTTTCCGCGCGATGATGAGCCTCTCCGACCATAGCCAGCCCGTCGATGCGATCACGCTCACCGACGCTCTGCGGACAAAGGGCATTCTCGAACAGGTTGGCGGCCCCGCTTATGTCGCGGAGCTCGCCGACACGGTTCCGACGGCGGCCAATGTCGCGCACTACGCGCGGATCGTTCGCGAGAAAGCGGTGCTGCGCAGCCTGGCGACTATCGCGACAGATATCGCGTCGAGCGCGTATGAAGCGAACGCCAACGTCGACGAATTCCTCAACACCGCGGAACATCGGATCTTTGAAATTTCCGAACGGCGGATAAAGCCTTCGTTCCACACCATGCCCGAGCTGACCCGTGAGTCGCTCAGGATCTGGAGCGGCTCTATGAAAATCGCGAGCTCGTTACCGGTGTTCCCACCGGCTACAAGGATCTCGATACTCTAACTGCGGGACTTCAGCCGTCCGATCTGATCGTTATCGCCGCGCGTCCCAGTGTCGGGAAAACCGCGCTGGCGCTGAACATCGCGGCCTATGCCGCCATGGACGCGGAGCCGAGGCGCGGAGTCGCGTTCTTCTCATTGGAAATGTCCAAGGAGCAACTGGTTCTTCGGATGCTCTGCTCGGAGGCACGGGTCGACAGCGCCAAGGCGCGTGCAGGTTATTTGAGTGAGCGCGATTTTCCCAAGTTGGCGCAGGCGGCGGCCCGTCTTTCGGATGCGAATATTTTTATCGACGACTCTTCCGATACGACGGCGATCACACTCAAAGCAAAATGCCGCAGGCTGGCGCGCGATCACAAGAACAATCTGGGATTGGTGGTGGTCGACTATCTCCAACTGATGCGGTCGGCGCGTCCCGGCGAATCGCGCGAAAAAGAGATCGCGGAAATTTCGCGATCGCTGAAAGCGCTCGCCAAGGAATTGAAGGTTCCGGTGATCGCGCTCTCGCAGCTCAATCGACAGGTTGAGACGCGTCCTGACCGCCGTCCGCTGCTGGCGGATCTTCGCGAATCCGGAGCAATTGAGCAGGACGCGGACGTAATCGCATTTATCTATCGCGAAGAAATGTACAAAGGTAAGGACAGCAAGGAGGCGGGGGTCGCCGAAATCATCGTGGCCAAGCAGCGCAACGGTCCCACCGACACGGTGAAGCTCACTTATATCAGCCAGTACACGCGCTTCGAAAATTATGCGCCCGCCGATTCCGCATACGGCGACATGGATGGTTGAATCGGGTCAGGAATTTTCTTCGCGGATCCCGCCATGTATCGGCGCATCGGCAACTTGCTCGTTCTCCGAAGCTTCGAGTGTCTCTTCGATCCCCGCAGGAATCGCGCGCATCTCTGTGACCGTCTCGATGCCTTGCGATTCCGCCGCTTCCTGCGCGCGCTGGATTTCCTGAAATTCCTTCAGGTCCGGCAAGCTGTCGAGATCCTTGAGGCCGAATACCTCGAGGAATTCAGGCGTGGTCTCGTATAGCATGGGGCGGCCGGGGGCTTCCTTGCGTCCGCCGATCTTGACTAGGCGCCGCTCCAGCAAAGTTTCCAGAACGGCGCCGCAATCGACGCCGCGCACCTGCTCGATCTCGGGCCGCGTGACCGGCTGACGATAGGCGACGATGGCCAAAGTCTCGAGCATCGGACGGCTGAGTCGCGGCGGTTTTTCGGCTAGCAGCTTGCGAATTTGCGGCGCGAATTCCTTGCGTGTGCGAAGCTGATATCCGCCGCCGACTTCCTCGAACGGTCAGCCCGCGCCCGCCCTGGGCGTATAACGAGCCCAAGGCGCCAAGCGCATTGCGGATTTCCTCTTTCGGCACGCTGTCGAGAATGGCGCCTAGCCGATTGAGCGAGACCGGTTCACCTGCCGCAAAAAGAAGGCTCTCGAGAATTGCTTTGAGTCGTTCCTCGTCCACCACCTGACCCCCAAACCCCTTACCTTAATGGAAGGGGAGACAGAATCTGCGCAGGAAGCTCGCCGACTTCTTCGCTGCCACGCTCCAGGTAGATCGGACCGAAGCGTTCTTCCTGAAACGCGCGCACCGCGCGCCGGCGAACGAGCTCGAGTAGCGCAATGAAAGTCGCGACCACCATAGAGCGGTCCCCCAGGTCATCGAAAATGGCAGTGAACTCGACCCGAGTCCCATTTTCGATCGCTCGCATAATGCGTGGAATGCAATCCGCGACCGGAATGTCGCGAAGCTGGATGTCGCGCGGCGCCTTGTCGGCCAGCCGCTTCAACACCAAGCCCATAGCTTCGATCAGATCAAACAGGGAAACCGTGAAATTCGGCGCCGCGTCATCGCCGTTGGGCGCAACCGGCTCGCCGGGCGCGGCGAAGACGTCGCGCCCGAGAATAGAGCGCTCGCCGAGTTTGTCGGCGGCTTCGCGATAGCGCTGGTATTCGAGTAGCCGCTCGACCAGGTCGCGCCGCAGGTCATCGACTTCAGCCTGGTCCGCGGAATCCGGATGCGGCAGCAACGCGAACGATTTGATGAGCAGCAACGTCGCCGCCATCACCAGGTATTCGCCCGCGATATCGAGGTTGAGCTGGCCGAGCAGCTCCACGTAGCCAAGATATTGTTCGGTAATTTGGCTGGCGGTGACATCGTGCGGATCGAGTTCGGCCTTCTTGATCAGGTGCAGCAGTAGATCGAGCGGCCCCTCATAGATGGGAAGCCTGAATCGGGCGCCTCCGTCGCTGAGAACTGCGGCCGAACCTTGTGTGACGTCGATGTCGCTCAAATCATCCTCACGATTCCCACGATGAACGCCACCAATCCGTTTGTCACTACTCCCATTACTCGGACCAGCGCCAGGTTGAATCCCCTAAAATACAGCAGTGCAAACAATAGCAAAAATCCTATCCCTTCGAACCTCGCAAGGACCCGCGCCGCGCGCACTGGAAGCAGTCCGACCAACACCCTTCCGCCGTCGAGCGGCAGAATGGGGATGAGGTTGAAAATCCCCAACTCGACATTCGCGATAACCGAAGCCTGCAACATCAGATCGATCGGATGAATCACGGATGGCCCCAGCGCTGTTCTCTCGTAATTTGTTACGATGAGCAGGAGCACCACACTGATAGCGGCCAGCGCCAGGTTGGTCAGCGGTCCAGCTGCCGCGACCAGCATTATTCCCGTTCGCGGGTTTCGCAGATTTCGGTAGTCGATCGGCACCGGCTTGGCGTAACCGAACACCGGCGCTCCCGCGAACAACAGAATCGCGGGCAGAATGATGGTTCCGAAGGGATCGATATGAGCAAGGGGATTGAGGGTGAGACGTCCGGCGCGCTGCGCGGTTTCGTCGCCAAGTATCCTCGCCACCACCCCGTGCATCACTTCGTGCAGGATGATCGCGAAGATCAATGGCGGCGCCCAAATCGAGACCTGGGTTACAAATTCAGGGACGCCGTTCACCGGATGAAACTTCGCCTCACGTCGTATGTTCGCGCCGATGCGCGCGCGGGTGAAAGGTGCGATGGACTTTGCGCAGATGGCTCTTGGACAGGTGAGTATAGATTTGAGTGGTCGAGATATCGCTGTGGCCCAGCATCTCCTGAACCGCGCGCAAATCGGCGCCGGCCTCAAGCAGATGGGTCGCGAAACAATGCCGCAAGGTGTGCGGACTGACCCACGAAAGGCGCGCATCGTGAGCCGCCCATCCTTTCAGCGCTTTGAAAAAGCCCTGCCGCGTCATCGGCTTGTGCAGACGGGTCAGAAAAACATAAGGCAAAGGTCTGACTGGTTTCGATGGACGCTTGCTTTTTCGAGAGCCGATTTTGGAGTCATCCAGACGGTCGCGGTTGTCGAGATATGTTTTCAGCGTGTGCCGTGCGGCACCGCCGATTGGAATCATACGTTCCTTGCCGCCCTTACCGAAGACCACGACCACGCCCGCCTTCGGGTTGACCTGATGAAGCTTGAGTGAGACCAGCTCCGAGACCCGCAGGCCACATCCGTATGCCATTTCGAGCATCGCGCGATCACGCATTCCGCGCACAGTCGAGGTGTCGATCGCATCGATCAGCATCGCGAGATTGTGGCGGCCAAGGGTGCGGGGCAGGGCACGAAGATGTGCGCGCAGTTTTACCGCGGGCACGGGATCCTGATCGATGATGTGATCATCGACGAGTTCGCGAACCAACCCGCGAAGGCTGGAGAGCTTCCTGCGCTGACTCGCGACCGCCAGCGCGCCGAGGCTTTCGAGATAAGCGGTCATCGCGCGCCCATCGAAATCCTTCGGCACGAGTTTCTCCCGTTCGCAAAAGTCCTGAAAGTTGCGAAGATCGAGCGCGTACGCTTCGATGGTGTGGGCGCTCAGCCCGCGCTCGACCGATTGACGGTCGAGAAATCGATTCACCAGCTCGTGCCACGCCACCCCGCCCATCGCTGTTCTATCCCCTCAACTTTGAGTAGGAATATTTTCCGACGGACGTTCTTCCAGCCTTTTGACCAGCTTCTCGCGAAGATCCCGCATCGTCGCGATGTCGCTGATTTTGTGGCCCTCGATATCGCTGATGTAAAAGACGTCGAGCGCCTGATCGGCGTTGGTCGAAATCCGCGCCAGATGAATCCGCAGACCGAGTTCGAAAAGGGTATACGTAATCGCGAATAGGAGACCCACACGGTCCTGGGTGAACACGTCGACAATCGTATATTTCTCGGAGCTGCGATTGTCGATGGTTACCTCGGTGGCAACGCGGCGCACGAATTTGCGACCGGCCGTTTTAACGTGATGCGCCGCTGCAACCAGGTCCGCGATGTCCTGATCGCCGGTGATTACCCGTTCGAGATCGCGCTCGACCCGCAACCATCGGTCTTCTTCGAGCGCCACGGCGCCGGTGGGTCCCAAGTGCGATACGCGAAACACGTCGAGAGCGATCCCGGTATTACGGGTCGTGATGCGCGCCGAAAGGATGTTGAGGTTGTTGGCTGTCAGCGCTCCCGCGATCATCGAGAACAGTCCCGGCTGGTCCCGCGTCACCACAATGAATTCGCTGAACTCGAGTTCAGGAAAATGACGATGCCGGGTGCGTAGCGGACTGTCGCCGAGGCTGCGCATAAGATCGAAATGGAGCTGAATGTCGCCGTCGGGAACGGTGAAAAAGTAGCGATCCGGCATCTCGCCGAGAAATTTCTCGATCTCGGCGTCCGGTGCATTGGCTTTTGCCAATTGAGTTTTTACTTCCGCCTTAACCGCCGCGAGACGGCGAACGGGATCGACAGTTTCGCGATGGCCGTGCTCGAGGATCTTGAGCGCGCGCATATACAGATCCGAAAGCAACATGTCGCGCCAGTTGTTGTAGACGTTGGGCGCGACCGCGCGCATGTCGGCGAAAGTCAGCAGGTAAAGCGCCTTCAGCCGGTCGATCGAGCCAACCTCGCGGACAAAATCGCCGACCGTAATCGCGTCGTCGATGTCGCCCTTCTGCGCCACCTGTGACATCAGCAGATGCTCGCGCACCATGAATACCACCAGGTCGATTTGCTCATTGTGGAGGCCGAGTCTGCGGCATACGTCGACCGTCAAAACGGCGCCGCGCTCATGATGGTCGTGCCCGTGGCCCTTCCCGATGTCGTGTAACAACAGTGCGAGAAATACCAGCGGTAGAGAGGCGAGTTCACGCGCCACCTCGGTCAGTAGCGGATTGGTCTTCTTGTAATCGCCCGAACGCAACTTTTCGAGTTCGCGAACGGCGACCAGCGAATGACGATCGACCGTATAGATGTGATACAGGTCGTGAAGCACACGCGCGTAGAGATTTCCGAACTCGGGAATGATCGCGCCGAGTACCCCGCCGCGATGCATCGCCTCCAGCGTCTCCGCGACCCGGCTCCGTTGCCCCGAAAGGATCGTCATCAGGGCGGCGCCGACGCGAGGGTCGTTGCGCATCTTGTCGTTGTCGATCAGCGGCAGGTTATCACGCACCGCCTGGTACGCGTTCCCCGAAAGACCTACGCCATGCGCTTGGCAGTCGGAATAAATCGTCATCAGGTTGAGTGGATCGCGCTTGAATAAGTCCGGATCGGAAATGCCGAGCAGGTTCTGCTGAATGATCACTCCGGGACGAATCTGGCGCGCCGCCAATCTTCTTCCGAAGCGGCCGTTGCCGACGCCTTGAACCACGCGTGCGATCAGTCCCTCCGAAAAGCGCAGGATGGTGCTCGCGTGCTGGTAATACGCGCGCATCAGCATCGCGCTAGCCGAAAGCCCGTTTTCGGGCTTGAAGCCGAGCACTGGCGCGATGCGTTCCTGATATTCAAAAGTGAGCTGATCGAAATGCCGCTTGCTCAGGAAATGCAGCGAGTTGCGCACTCGAAATAGAAAATCGCGAGCCTCGGAAACCTCATTCAGTTCCGCCGCCGTGATAATTGCGCGTTGCACCAGTTCTTCCAGCGAGTGAACCTTATACTGCGCTTTTGCGAGCCAGAGCGCGGTGTGAAGATCGCGGAGCCCACCTTCGCCTTCTTTCAACTGCGGCTCGAGCAAATAGATCGAGTCGCCGTACTTTGCATGCCGCTCGCGGCTTTCCTCGAGCTTGGCCTGAAAGAATTTCTGCTGATTGCGATTGAGCTCTGCGAGCAACAGCTTCTGCAGCTCCGACCAGATGACATCATCGCCAGCGAGAAATCGGGCGTCGAGGATCGCGGTTTTCTCTTTCAAATCGACCCCTGCCATCCGAACGCATTCACGCGCGTTGCGGATACCGTGGCCGACGATCAAGCCGGCGTCCCACAGCGCGTGCAGCATGATCTCGGTGACGACTTCGGCGTACGGCCCGCGTTTGTAATCGTGAATGAACAGCAGATCGATGTCGGAGAACGGGTTCAGCTCAGCGCGTCCATACCCGCCGCGCGCGATGACGCAAAGTTTCTGATGCAGTTTGGTGAAGCGTCGCGAATGCTCGGCGTCGGCGTATAGAAATAGCGCGCGCATCATGTCGTCCACCGCGGCGGTGTACTCGTGAACCACTTCGGTTCCCGAGGCGCCGGCAAAATGCCGCGCGGCAACGTTTTCCCGAATCGCATCGAGGTAGGCGCGCGCGATTTTTCCAGGCGCGCGCGAGTCTTCAAACGCGCGCAAGAGCGCGGCCTCGCCACGGGGAATCGCGCCGTTGCCATCCTGCATCTGCGGGGGCGGAACCGCTGCGCTCACAGATTCCCTACTGCCGCGTCAGAGGCCAGATGGTGGATAACCGCCGAAGCTATAGCTTGTGCGAGAGTTTCCCGATACTGCGCGGAGGAAAGCCGCGCCGCCTCGTTCGCGTTCGAAAGAAAACCGCACTCGATCAGCACCGACGGCATATGCGCGCCGACCAGCACATAGAAGGGTCCTTTTTTCGCGCCCAGCGGATTAACTTGCAATCCCAATTGAGTATCCAGATCGGCCACGGTCTGAGCGTCGATCATCCTCGCCAATGACGCCGCTTCAGCGGCCTTATCGTTCTGCCGGAGATCGGCAAGGATGTAGTTTAAGTTGCTGTCCCCGCCCGCGCTAGCTCCCGGCACGCCTGCATTCTCCATCTTCGCGAGCCGAATGGTGGCGCGGTCGGTGGTGTTGTTCAGGTAGTAAACCTCGATGCCGGTGGTCTGAGAGTTCGGACTCGAATTCAAATGAATCGATACGAACAGATCGGCGTCCGCCGAATTTGCTCGGCGAGTGCGCTCGGGCAGCGAAATGAATTCGTCGTGGTCGCGGGTCATTTGCGTCCGTACACCGCGAGCGTTTAGCGCGTATTGCAGCCGGCGCGAAATATCCAAAGCTAGATCTTTCTCAAGAAGTCTGCTCGAAGATTGCGTGCCGGAATCGTAACCACCATGTCCAGGATCTATCATCACGAGCGGATTTCCAGGCAGCGGGCGCACCGCTGTGGTTGAGACTTCGGAGGAGGGTGGCCGGATCGCCGCCGGCTCGGCTACCGGAGCTCTTTGACTAAAATGAGGAACTGTACGCGCGACCATCGCGGTATCGGTGGTTGACGCTTTTCGATGGCGGGTCAAAAGCGGCGAGCTCAAATTGGCGACCTGTCCGGCAGGTGCGATCCGAAGCACGATCTCATCGGCGCGTTGCGCGATCGCATAGTCCTCCTTACCTGCGACCTCGACGACGATACGGGCATCCGTGCCGGCGGGACTAAGTGCGCGAACACTGAAGATCGGTCCGCTTTCACGCCCATATAGAGGACGCGGCGGAACCTGCACCGAGGTGCGTTCGAGATCGATCCAAAGCTGGTTGCCGTGGGTGGTGAGGTTCAGCCTCGGAGCGGGACCATCGAAACCGAAGTTGAGTTCCGCGATCGGTCCATCGCGATTCAGGGTCGCCGAAATGATCGCCGCCGCATCGGCGGACGACGGACCGAACGAGAAGAGGGCGAGAATCGTGGCCAACGTCAGGCGTCCGAAATCGAATTTCCACCACCGCCGCACAACTGGATACTATACCGGTTGGTGCTATTCGCTTCCGCCGGATAGCCGCGATTTGAGCTTCGCGAGGATCGTCAGTGCGTCGATGGGAGGGAGCCGATCGATGTCGACGGTGCGGAGTTCGTCGATCGCTCGGCTCTCCGCCGGAGTGAAGAGTCCGAGCTGCGCCACCCTATTGGACTTATCGGCATTTCGGGCGAGGCGCGCCTTACCTGCGTCGTCGAGTTCGCCCTGTTCCAGGTTGGATAAGATTTGCCTTGCGCGGTCGATGATGCCAGACGGCAGACCTGCCAGCTTCGCGACTTCTATTCCGTAGCTGCGTGACGCGGGTTGTTCGATAACCCGCCGCAAGAAAAGCACCTCGCCGCCCCATTCCCGGACCGCCATGGACAGATTTTTGACCCGCGGCTTCTCGCGCGCAAGGTCGGTGAGTTCATGAAAATGAGTCGCGAAGAGCACCTTTGCCCGGGTCGAGTCGTGCAGATATTCGGCCACCGCCCATGCGATCGCGAGGCCGTCAAAAGTACTGGTGCCGCGCCCAACCTCATCGAGCAACAGCAGGCTGCGCTCGGTGAGATTTTCGAGCAGGCGCGCGGTTTCGCGCATTTCCACCATGAAGGTGGATTCGCCGCGCCGGAGTTCGTCGCGCGCGCCGATTCTCGTTAGCACCCGATCCGTAAGGCCGAGTTTTGCCTCGGTAGCGGGCACGAAGCTCCCCATCTGCGCCATGATCGCGATTAATGCGACCTGACGCAGGTAAGTCGATTTGCCGGCCATATTGGGACCGGTGATTAGCAGCAACTGGCGCGAGTCGGGATCGACTTCGAGGTCGTTGGGCACGAACTCGCCCGGCCTCATCCCGCTTTCAAGTACCGGATGACGCCCGTCGCGAATCACGAGGCGCAGCTCGGTGTTCATTTGCGGACGGACGAACCCGCGGCGGCGCGCGATCTTGGCGAGCGACAGGATCGCGTCGAACTCACCGACCGCACGCGCGGTTTCGAGTATCGATGCGCTATGCGCCTGCAAGTCGCGCTGCAGCTTGGCGAAAATCTGCAACTCCAATTCCTTAAGACCGGATTCCGCCGAGAGAATCTTGCGCTCGAGATCCTTCAGGCCCGCCGTCGTGAAGCGCTCCGCGCCCACCAGCGTCTGCTTACGCTCGTAGTCGTGGGGTACCCGTTCCAGATGAGCTTTCGTAATCTCGATGTAGTAACCGAAGACCTGGTTGTAACGCACCTTGAGCGAGGGGATTTTGCTGCGTTCACGCTCCGAGGCTTCGAGCTGTGCGATAATTCCGCGTGCGCCGGACGCTAAAGAACGAAACTCGTCAACCTCGGTGCATAGTCCCGGCTTTATCAGATTGCCTTCGCGCGGGTTCACCGGCGCGTCCTCGGAAAGTGTCGTGAGGATTAGCTTCGCGAGTTCCGGTTCGGGACGGATTCGCTCCGCGATCGAATGAATCAGCGGGCTTTTTCGATCTGCAAGAGCGAGCTTCAATTCATCGACCGCCGCCATCGCGTCCGCCAATCGCAGGCAATCTCGAGGCGACGCGTGCAGGCTCCCGACGCGTCCGGCCAGGCGCTCGAGGTCGCCGATTCGCTTCAGCTCGTCGGCGCCGCGTCCGCCCAGATCCAAATCGAAAAGTTCCTCGACCGCGTCATGCCGATCCCTAATCATTCCGAGGCTGAGCAGCGGATAAATGATCCAGTTGCTCAACGTGCGCGCACCGACCGCGGTCAACGTTTCATCGAGGACTGAAAGCAACGAGCCGCGCCGCCCTCCGTCGGATGAAGAAACCAGCTCGAGATGGCGGCGCGTCACGTCGTCGACCATCATGTACTCGGCGGCACGATATAAGCGCGGCGCCACGACGTGAGCGAGGTCACGGCCGAAGGTTTCCTCGACATAGGCCAGCGCGGCGCCAGCCGCCATTGCAACCCCGCCTCGCATTGCCGCGGCGGTATCGTTGCCGAAGCGGCGCGAGAGCGTTTCGAGGGCGACGGAGAAATCGAACGCGTCGGGATCGAGTTCGGTAAGCGAGCAGCCGAGGTCGGTGACCATGGCGCCGAGGGTTTCGTCGCCGCGCGCCGCGATGATCTCGCGCGGAGAAAGCCGCGCGATTTCCTCATGCAGGCTGGCGGCGGTGAGCGCCTCGGTTGTAAGGAACTCGCCGGTCGAGACATCGAGCGCCGCGAGCGCAAAAGTATTTTCGGAGCGCACCACGCATACTAGGAAACTTTTCTCGGCCGCCGTCAGCACCATTTCTTCGCCGACAGTTCCCGGCGTGATAACGCGAACGATTTGGCGCGGCATCAATCCTTTCGCGTTGGCGTCGGGCTGCGCTTGCTCGCAGATCGCGACCTTGTGCCCGGCCTTGATCAGTTTTGCAATGTAGGGCTGCGCCGAATGATACGGGACGCCGCACAATGGCACGCCGTCTTTGGAGCGCGAGGTGAGCTGAATGTCGAGGACGCGCGCGCCGATCTCGGCGTCTTCGAAAAACATTTCGTAAAAGTCGCCGAGGCGAAAGAACAGGATGGCGTCGGGAACCTTCTGCTTGACGCTTAGATATTGAGTGACCAGAGGTGTGTGTTTGACCGGCACTAATTGGTAACTCAGCCGTCAGGTTTCCCGGCGGCGCCCCTGAGTCCGAGAGCGACCCGCAGCTTGGGCTTCAGCAGATGCACCAGCGTGGCCTCGGCACAGACGTAGTTGTCCGGAACATCGAGCACCACTACCTTCTCGGCATGTGAATCGCCAAAGCGATCAAGGATGAAACGCCGATGAGCGTCTTCCATTACGCAAATCAGGTCGGCCTCTTCAACCAGTTCGACACTAACCTGGTTTTTGGCCCAGGGTTCTGTACCCGCCGACGTCACCCACATCGGCGCGCACATCTCAGCGACCAGCATCGCTGCGGTCGGGCCGCGATCCTTGTTTCCCGTGCAAACCATAAGCACCTTTTTCATACAGATCCGGCATCTTAGCAGATGGATCTCGGACATACCGCTGCGCGACGTGTTAGGCTGGCGCGCATGGAAAATGACGATCTCTTAATCATTAGGCCGGCAATCGGTATCACCGCCCGCGTTCTTTTCACCCTCATATTCTTCCTCTCCGGAATAACTCACTTCACGAATATGAAGGATTACATCAACTTGATGCCTGCACCGATTCCATGGCGTGCCTTCTGGGTGACTATATCCGCCGTCGTCGAACTGGCGGGTGCCGCTCTCATTCTGTTTAATTATCGCCCGCGCCTGGGTGGGTGGCTGATCGTATTGTTTCTGATCCCGGTAACTATCGTCGTGCACGGAACCGCTATGCTAACCGATCCCAGCCCCGTGATGCGCGCGGCAAATGTATCGTTCTTTTTGAAAGGGCTCGCGATGATCGCGTGCGCACTATTCATCACGCAGCTCGGCGTAAAAAGACCTTCGTAACTGCCGCCGCTCGCGAGTCTTAGCGCGATCCGTCGCTAGCCCCAGATTTCGCACGCGGTATCGACTACCAGCTGAAGCTTGGCTCTCTGATCTTCGATGGTCAGAGCGTTTCCCTCGATGGTCGAAGAGAAGCCGCATTGCGGGCTGATGCAGAGCTGATCGAGCGGCACATACTTCGCGGCCTCGTCGACGCGCCGTTTGAGATCATCTTTGTTTTCGAGCGCGCCGCGTTTGGTGCTCACCAGACCGAGCACGACCAGCTTGCCTTTGGGAACGAAGCGCAATGGCTCGAAGCTGCCCGACCGCGCGTCGTCATACTCCATGAAGAAACCGTTGACCTGTAGCTGTCCGAACAAAGCCTCCGCGACGAAGTCGTACCCGCCGGAGGCTACCCATGACGATCTAAAATTACCGCGGCACACGTGGGTGCAAACGGTCATGCCGGACGGTTTTTTTGCGAGCGCGGAATTTATCAATCTAATGTATGTGAGATGCTGCCGCTCGGCGTCACCACCGAGCCTCGCAATATATTCGCGCTGCGCGGGATCATTGAGGTAGGCGAGGCTGGTATCATCAAGCTGGAGATATGAGCATCCGATTGCGCCGAGCGCCGCGATTTGATCGGCGTACACACCTCCCAGGTCACGCCAAAACTCTTCCATCTCGGGATAGACGGAAGCGTCGATAGCGGCTCTGCCGCCGCGATAATGCATCATGCTTGGCGACGGGATACTGAGCTTCGGTGTAACGTTGGCTGCCGATTTCAGGAATTTGAAATCGTCGGCGAAGATGCACTTCTCGAATTTCAACTTTCCTGCGATGCGAAGGGCGGCGGGCGTGAATTCGAGGTCGCCGTTCTCATTATGAAACTGGACCTTAAGGTTGTCGTTGACCTTGGTCACGCCACCGACCTGATAGAGGAAATCCATATGCCACGAAGCGCGCCGATACTCTCCATCGGTGACGCCTTGCAGCCCGAGATCCTCCTGCATTTTCACGACCTTGCGGATCGCTGCGTCCTCGGCAAGGCGCAGCTCCGTCGCCGAGATGCGACCCTGCTGCAGATCCTCACGCGCGGACAGCACTTCTCTTGGACGAAGCAGGCTGCCGACGTGATCAGCCCGGAACGGTGGCGTGCTGCGATGCATGTAATTCCTCGGGACCGGCGACAGTGGCGCAATAGCTCGAGGGGTTAACTAGTCACCGCTTTTCAGTTCTTTCACCCGATTATCGCGCTGCTGGATGTACGCGTCCTGTACGGCGCCGTACAAATCGATGGCATATCGATCGGCCTGCTCAAACATATCGAGGTGCAGCGAGCGATAGTTCACCGCCTCCACGATGGCCTGTCCGCCGCCAACCGCCAGCGACACATACCAAGGCACAAAATAGCTCAGCGGCTCCATAAAGCCGTCGGCAACTAGTCCCACAGTGTCGCCGATCGTCGAGGGACCGAAAAACGGAAGCATGAGGTAGGGTCCGGTCGGAGCGCCATAATAGCGCAGCGTCAGCCCGAAATCGTCGCGATGCTCTTTCAACCCGAACCATTTGTCGGCCGGATCGAAGAGGCCCAGCAGACCAACGGTGGTGTTGATACCGAAGCGCGCCACCTCGCCGCCGGCTTCCGGAATGCGCAGCTGAAAAAGATTATTGGCGAAACGGGGAATGACCAGTACGTTATCGAGCGCGCGGCCGATCGCCTCGCGACCGCCTTGGGGGATCACCTTTGCGTATCCACTGGCGACCGGATGCAGCACGTAATCGTCGACTTTCAAATTGAAGGTGAACATTGCGCTGTTGACCGGTTCCAGCGGGTCCGATTCTTGCGCCTCCAGGCTCCCGTTATCCGCGGACGCATCGGCGTTCGGCGCTTGGGCCGAGCTGTCGGCTGCCGTTGCGAGTGGGGGTACGCAGATCGCGCAAAGTGCCCAGGCGAATATGATGCTCAAGCTGAGTATCGTAGCGCGATACCTTTCGACTCTTGGTCGCGTTGGAATCAACATTTGAAGTTTTAGTCCTCCAGGGCGGCATTCCGTCAGGGCAAGTTCAGGATAGCCTGCCGTTTGAACTCAGACTATGCGCGGGTCCGAAGTCCGTTACTGATGCGCATGGGGTGTGCCGAGTTGGTCCTCGAGCCCCTGCTGTTTTTGCTTGAGATCCGCGAGTAGGGTGTCGAACCCCTTGTTATTCATCACCCGATTGAACTGATTGCGATAGTTGGCCGCGATGGAAATGTTGTCGACGGTAACGTCATAGATGAGCCATTTCCCATTGTCCTGACGCAGCATGTAATTCAGTTGGATCGGTGCCTTGCCCCCGCTCTGATCGATGGTGGTCTTCACTTCCGCGTGATCTGGGTCGGCCTGCGACTGTCCCAGAAAATTGACCTGCTCGCCCGTATAGTCCTCGATTCTGCTCAGGTAGGAATCCTGCAAGAACGCTGTGAAGGTATCGGTGAAATCCTTCTTTTGCTGGTCGTTCAGATCCTTCCAATGGATGCCGAGGGCGGAGCGCGACATCGCGGTGAAGTCGAAGTTGCCGTTCACCAAGTCGCGCAACTTGGTCTGACGATCCTTTAGCGGGGTGGCTTTATCGGCAAGGATCTGCACCGCTGGATTGACCAGCGCCTTGACCACTTCCATCGGATCCTGTGCGCCGCGTGCCGGGATGGCGAGGGCGATTGTCGCAAGCACGGCTATCGCCGTGCCCGCCACGGTGGTGAGGATTTTCCGGACCGCGTAAGGAGTTTCAGATTTGGTAGGCATAGACATCACTTCTTGATAGCGCTCGCTTTGTTCGGTCCATTGGAAGCATTTGCACCGGGAGGCGGAGCGATCGCGCCGCCTCCCGCAGGTTTCTGATTAGACGCCGGCGCCGTGCTCGAATTATTCTGACTGCTGTCTCCGCTAGAGTTACCGCTCTTGCCACCGGAGTTACCCATGAGTTGGGCGATGGCGTCTTCGAGTACGAATGACGACTCCGTCTGTACGATAGTACCTCCGGGCTTTAGAGGGTCGCCCCCGCCGATCGACAGCGAGACGTACTTGTCTCCGATGATGCCGCTGGTCTTGATCGAAGCGATTGTTTCATCATCGACATTGACTCCGTCATCGATCTGCAAAGCGACCCGGGCCCGTTCGTTTTTCTGCGACAAAGCTATAGTGGCCACTTTGCCCACCTTGACCCCGGCGATCTGTACGGCATCGTTGGGCTTGAGCCCCGAAACGTTGTCGAACATGGCGTAGAGCGTGTAATACGGCTTTTCGAGTAGCGGGATCTTGCCCAAGGTAAAGGCCAACACGCAGAGAGCGGCGATCCCCACTAATCCGAACACGCCGACGATGAACTGTGTGATGCGACTTGCGTACATTCAGGTTCTCTCAGTGGGGCTAAGCTCCGCCCCGTCGCCGGCGGCCTTGCCCGCGAGGAAGCGATCGAAAGTTTCGTTGTGTGCGGAGGTCACCTCCTGCGGAGATCCGTACAGTCCTATCTTGCCATGATGAATGAAGCCGACCCGGTCGCAAATTTCAAATACCGCCGGAACATCGTGGCTAACCATTATGACCGTGAGGCCGAACTGCCGCTGGGTTTCCCGAATCAACCGATGGATGGCGCCGGTGCGAGCGGGATCGAGTCCGGTAGTAGGTTCGTCCAGCATAAGTATCTTGGGGCGATGAACCAACGCGCGAGCGAGTGCCGCGCGCTTTTGCATTCCACCGGAGAGCTCGGAGGGGAACTTGGCTTCCACTCCCTCTAGACCAACCGCAGTGAGCGTCTCATGTACTCGCGGTCTAATTTCCTCTTCGTTCAGCCTGGTCTTTTCGACTAACGGAAACGCAACGTTGTCGAAGATGGTCATCGAATCGAACAGCGCGCCCGCCTGGAATAGCATTCCCAACTTTTCCCGCACGCGGTTGAGCGCACGATTGCCCATCCGGGTGACATCCACCCCATCGATGATGATGGTCCCCGAATCGGAGCGTATCAGCAGGTTCAGATGCTTGAGGAGCACGGTTTTGCCGCCACCCGAGGGACCCACGATGCAGGTGATCATTTCCTTCGGCGCGTCCAGGTCGACGCCGTCGAGAACCACTTGGCGGCCGAAGCGCTTGCGCAGATCGCGGACCACGATCGCATTGGAGGCGATGAGGCTATCGGGAACCTTTCCATCGGCGCCCGAGCCGTTTACGTCATAGCCGCTATTATTCCCTGCTGCTTCCATAAGCAAGCGAGCACCCTAGAACAGAACCGCAGTCAGAAAGTAGTCCGATGCCAAAATAAGAACACTGGAGAGCACGACGGCTTCGGTCGTAGCGCGGCTGACCCCGGTCGCCATCCGCTTCGCATTGTATCCTTTGTAGCAGCACACCCAGATCACGACCACTCCGAAGACCAGCGATTTGTAAATGCCGGTTTCGATGTCATGCTTGCTCATGTAGGTTGCTATCCCGTTCAAGTAACTGCTGCCGGGGGCGCCCATTAGCACCACCCCGATCATGTAGCCGCCCCATATTCCAATCACATCAAATACCGAGGTCAGCAAAGGAAAGCTGATGATACCGGCGAGCAGGCGCGGCGACACTAGATATTGAATCGGGTTGATCGCCATCACGGTCAACGCATCGATCTGCTCGGTGGTCTGCATCGAACCCAACTCCGCCGCCATCGCGGAGCCAGCTCTGGCCGCGATCATCAACGCGGCGAGGACCGGACCGAGTTCGCGGACCAGAGTCAACGCGACCAGTGTTCCGAGCGCTCCTTCGGAACCGAAGCGGCGCAGCGAGTTGTATCCCTGCAGCCCCAGCACCATCCCGGTGAATGCGGACACGAGAACGATCAGAAAGAAAGACTCCGCACCGATGATTCGTATCTGGCGAACCATTAGACGCGGCTTGTACGGTGGCGTTATCGCATACAGGGACGCGTTGATGAAAAACAGTATAAACTTGCCGAGGGCGTCAATCCCGTCGAGGATGAATTCCCCGAAATCTACGATCAGGTCGGTTAACGCCATCTGTTCAGGTGTGAAAAGTTTGGTTTTCGGTATGCAGGGTTTCAGTTTGAGGCGATATTCAGACGGATCAATCGATTCAAGGTTTCAGACGGCCCCGCCCTTCGGACAAATTCTATCAGGTCCGAGAGCAAATCCAGATCGAGCGCGGGCCCGGGTTGCCGAATAATCTCGCAGGCTACCGAGGCCTGCCGGCATTGATTGAGGTGCCTGACCAGGCTCATCCGGCCGAAGAGCGTGGGAATTACGCCGGCCGGCGAGCGTGCGATGATGTTGGTTCCCGAAAAATCGCGCGAGGGTACCAGAACCACGCCACCGCCCGACGCCAGCGCCTCGAAAACCTCGTCAATATCGGCTGCCGCTACCATCGGAATGTCCGAAAGGACCGTGCACAGTTCGGTCGCGCCGCTCGCGCTGAGCGCATCGGTGGCAAGTCCGACGGCGGCGTTGAGTCCGCGCGGAAACTCCTCATCGATCGATATAGCACCCGCCTCGCGCGCAAGCCTCAGCAGCCGCTGATCGGAGGTTACCACCGCTACCCTATCCGCTCGCGACGCAATCGAGGCTGCCAATACATCGCGAAACATCGCCTCCGCCAGCGCGCAGCGTTCTTCATCGGGCAAGACTGGCGCGAGCCGGGTCTTGGCGAATGCAAGATGTTTCGCCGCGATCAGCACTATCCGCACGCGGTCTTTATACCGCACGCTGCGCATGCCCGCCAACGGCAAGCGTTCAACGGGAGATCGCTGAACAACGTCGGTGATCAAGGCCGCCGGAAGAAATAATTTAGTCAAATCGCCAACGTCTGCTTGACATCGAAAAATGCTTCGGCAACAGATCCGTTTCAGCACCATGTTATCTTCGGAGTCTCGACAGGCGATGAGCAACGATATCGAACCTTTTCGCATCGCGGCTACTGACGCAGAACTCGACGACCTCAAGCGCCGCTTGCGTCAGACACGCTGGTCCGAGCGCGAGTGCGTCGATGACTGGTCGCAAGGGTTGCCTCTCGCGTACGCGCAGGAGGTCTGCGCCTATTGGCTGGAGAAATACGACTGGCGCGCGCGAGAGGTGCGCCTCAACCGCTTCGCGCAATTCAAGACCACGATCGACGGACTCGGCATTCACTTCGTTCACGTTCGCTCGCCTCATGCAGACGCGCTCCCGCTTGTGATGACGCACGGATGGCCGGGTTCAATCGTCGAATTTCAAAAAGTAATCGAACCACTGACTAACCCGACTGCGCATGGCGGTGACGCCTCCGATGCATTTCACATCGTATGCCCATCGCTTCCCGGCTACGGGTTTTCCGACAAACCTTCTCGCAACGGATGGAACGTGCAGCGCATCGCGCGAGCTTGGGCGCAACTAATGCCGCGGCTCGGTTATCAGCGATACGCGGCCCAAGGCGGTGATTGGGGCTCCATAGTGACGACATGTATCGGCATCCAGGACCCCGCCAACTGCATGGGTATCCACTTGAACATGCCGATTGCGCTGCCCGATCCGGCGACCTCAAACGATCTCACCGAAAAAGAGAAATCTGCGATTGCGAGCATGCAGTACTATAATGATTGGGACTCGGGATACTCCAAGCAGCAGGGTACGCGTCCCCAGACGGTGAGCTATGGGCTCACTGACTCGCCGGCCGGCCAACTCACCTGGATACTAGAAAAGTTTTGGTCGTGGACCGACTGCGACGGTCACCCGGAGAACGTGCTCACGCGCGACGAATTGCTCGACAACGTGATGTTGTATTGGCTGTCGGCAAACGCTGCCTCTTCCGCGCGTCTGTACTGGGAGAGTTTTCGCTCCATCGTGATGGATCCGGTGACAGTTCCGGTTGGATGCTCGATTTTCCCAAAGGAGATTTTTCGCACGTCCAAGCGCTGGGCCGAGAAAAGGTATGCCAAGCTCGTCTACTTCAACGAGCTCACTAAGGGCGGACACTTCGCTGCCTTTGAACAGCCCGAGACATTTGTGCGCGAGGTTCGCAGCTGCTTCAGAGTAATGCGATGACCACCGCCTCGAGCGCCACGATTGGAGGGAAGGTTATGAAACGGGCTTTACGTGCAAGCTTGCTGCCGATGCTTCTCCTGGTGCTTGCGATGGTGGGATCGGCCTGGGCCCAATCTGCCACTCAGTCGATGAGAGATGCGGGCACCTCAGCCACGAACGCAGTCAAACACGTGGTTAATGGGACCGCGACGGCGGTCGGCGATACCACCCTGACCACGAAGGTCAAGACCGCGTTGCTCGGTGACGCAGCTTTGAAGGGCTCCCGTATCCACGTCACCACGGTGGCGGGCGTTGTCACGCTGCGCGGCAGGGTGCCCTCAGGCGAGGCTTCAAGCCACGCGCAGCAGGTCGCGCAGGGTACCGAGGGGGTTAAAGGCGTGAAGAACGAATTGAAAATCCGATAGCATCCGACAGTCTGATCCTGATCGCGCGGTTACCCTCGGAGCGTCGCCAAGCCAATCATCTCGCCATGGAAGTTCAGGATCACTAATCTCCCGTTCTTGCGAAGGCGTTCGGGTGTGGAGTACGGTTTTCACGTTTCGATATTTGAACGATAGATTCCCGGTGCCGGCCGCAACTTGATCGTGGTCTGCCATGCACGCTATTCCGACATTCGCACCAGCCTCTCCCGAGGCGCGCGCACTGACAGGGTTGTTCGAGGGCGTACTTGTCGTCCTCTTTGCAATCTTCCTGCTGGTGACCGGATTGGTGCTCTTCATGATCGTTCGCTATCGGGACCGTCCGGGAGTGCCGGAGGCGCGTCAGCTTTTCGGATGGACCTCGCTCGAGACCGTGTGGACCTTGATCCCGCTAGGCATTCTGGCGGTGCTCTCTATCTTCATGATGTACGCAGACCGCGCCGCGGACCCCCTGATTCCTGAAGGCCGCAAGCCCGACATCGAGGTCGTCGGCCATCAGTGGTGGTGGGAAATAAACTATCTGTCGTCGGGCGCGGTTGCGGCGAACGAAATTCATATCCCGGTGGGCAAACCGATCCTGATCGAAGTGAAATCGGCGGACGTGATTCACGATTTTTGGGTGCCGGAACTCGGGCGCAAAATCGACGCCATCCCCGGTCATCCCAATCACGTCTGGATTCAAGCCGATGCGCCGGGGACCTATCTTGGCAGTTGTGGAGAATTCTGCGGGGTCGAACACGCCTGGATGAGATTTCGCGTCATCGCCGATCGTGATCAGGACTTTGAAAATTGGCAGCGCGCGCAACTTGCGGTTCCGCGCACGCCATCGGCTGCCGATGCGATCGCCGGAGCGAAAGTGTTCACCGATAAGACTTGCGTTAACTGTCACGCGATTGCGGGCACCGCCGCAAATCAGACCGTCGGCCCCGACCTCGCGCATCTGGCGAGCAGGGAAATGCTCGCGGGCGAGGCCACCATCAACACGCCGGCCGAACTGTACCGATGGCTGAAAAATCCCAACACGATCAAACCCGACAGCCATATGCCGGATTTCAAGCTCACCGATGCCGAAGCGCACGCGCTCGTTGCTTATCTGGAGGGATTGAAATGAGCCAGATCATCGAAGTTGGTTTGGCCCCGCCGCGCGTGGCGGCATCGGAGCGCGAGGGTCTGCTGGCGTGGGTGTCTTCGGTCGATCACAAGCAGATCGGAATCCTCTACTTCATCTCGTCGATGTTCTTCTTTTTGATCGGCGGTATCGAGGCTTTGACGATCCGGCTACAGCTTCTCGCGCCGGGCCTCCATCTGATCTCACCCGACAGCTTCGATCAGATGTTCACGATGCACGGGACCACGATGATCTTTCTATTCGTGATGCCGATGCTGACCGGGTTTTCAACCTACGTGATCCCGCTGATGATTGGTGCGCGCGACATGGCCTTCCCGCGCCTGAATGCGCTCAGCTTCTGGATCCAGCTGTTCGGCGGGATCATTCTCTACTTCAGCTTTATCGGGGGCGGCGCGCCCGGCGCCGGATGGTTCATGTATACGCCGCTGAGCGAGAAGACGTTTTCTTCCAGCCCGGGCGTCGATTACTGGATTGTAGGACTCGCGTGCGTGGGAATCGGAACCCTCGCCGCCGCGATAAACTTCGTCGTCACCATCATTTGTCTGCGCGCCGAGGGAATGAGTATCCGCCGGCTTCCGCTGTTTGCGTGGATGACGTTGGTCAATTCATTTCTCATGATCGGGGCGCTGCCCATCCTCAACGCCGCCTTGGCGATGCTACTGGTGGATAGATTTTTTAACGCGCACGTTTTCGATCCCTCGTGGGGCGGCTCAGCGATTCTGTGGCAGCACTATTTTTGGGCCTTCGGACATCCCGAAGTCTATATAATGATACTGCCCGCCTTCGGCATTATCTCCGAAGTGATCCCGGTATTTTCCGGCAAGCCGATTTTCGGCTACGAATTCGTCGCCGCCTCCACCGTTGCCATCGCGTTTCTAAGCTTCACCGTATGGGCTCATCACATGTTCGCGGTTGGTATGAGCCATGTCGGAAATATTTTCTTCGGCATCTCCAGCATGCTGATCGCGGTGCCGACCGGGGTAAAGATTTTCAACTGGACGGCGACCATGTACGGAGGACGGATTCGTTTCAAGACCGCGATGCTGTTTGCGGTCGCGTTTCTCATCACTTTCACCATCGGCGGATTGTCGCGGGGTGAGCTTCGCCATCTTTCCGCTCGATTGGCAATTGACCGATACCTATTACCTGGTCGCCCACTTCCATTACGTACTATTCGGCGGCAGCGTGTTCGGGATTTTCGCGGGCTTTTACTATTGGTTCCCGAAATTCTCCGGACGGATGATGTCGGAGCGCCTCGGGCGATGGCATTTCTGGCTCACCTTCATCGGATTCAATATGACGTTCTTCGTTCAGCACATCCTGGGCCTTGCGGGAATGCCGCGGCGAGTTTTCACCTATCCGGACCTGCCCGGATGGGCCGCGATGAATCTGATCTCTTCGATTGGCGCCTTCGTGCTTGGCATCTCGGTGCTGGTTTTCCTCTGGAACATTTTCGCCAGCCTCAGTGATGGCGAAATGGCGGGCGATAATCCATGGGACGCGTGGACCCTGGAGTGGGCGACGACATCGCCGCCCCCGCCGGAAAATTTCACTCGGGTGCCTCCCGTGCGAGGCAGACGTCCGCTGTGGGACCTGGCGCATCCGGACCGCGCCGACGAGGCCGTGGCTAACTCATGATCTCTATCCGGGAAAGAAATAAAATCGGGGTGGGTCTGTTCATTCTCTCCGAAGCCAATTTTTTCCTGCTGCTGATCATCGCCTACGTTTACTATCACGCCTACCCCGGTCCGGGACCCACCGCGACCGGCGCGCTGAACCCGGTTCGCACCGGGCTATTCAGCGTTGCGCTGTTCGCGAGTAGCGCCACGATGTGGATGGCGTCGCGCGCGTCGCGCCGTCCCGACAGTCGCGGCCTGATCGCGTGGCTCGCGATCACGATCGCTCTCGGAGTGCTGTTCCTCATTGGACAGGCGCAGGAATATCTCAGCCTGTTTGATCACGGCATTACGATAAGCCGCAACCTGTTCGCGACCACGTTCTTCACCCTGACCGGATTTCATGGTCTGCACGTGATCGTCGGCCTGATCGCACTCGGTATATCGCTCGGCCTCGCAAGCGCTGGAAAGTTGCACGAACATAGCAAGGATGGATTCGGCGCGGTCGAATGGTACTGGCATTTCGTGGACGCAGTCTGGGTCGTCGTTTTCAGCGTGGTTTATTTGTGGGGGGTAGTCGCATCCTGATCGAGTCAAAAATTGCATCGGCGTGGGATCCCGATCCGTCGGTGATAATTGGATGCGTCGCGCTCGCGATTCTCTATGCGATCGCGTGCCGCCGCGATTTTTCCCGCACGGCCTGGTTTCTCCTCGGCGACCTGGTGATGCTGTTGGCGTTGATTTCTCCGTTAGACGTTTTGTCCGATGAGTATCTCTTCAGCGCGCACATGCTTCAGCACATGCTGCTGGTGCTGGTCGTGCCGCCGATGCTGATTGTTGGAATTCCGCGCGCGGTTGCGTCTTCGATAGTTGGTGCGCGCGAGGTGGAAACGGTCGAACGAATAATACGAAAACCTTTGCTGGCGTGGCTGCTGGCGATGGCCGCGCTCTGGATCTGGCACGTTCCGCGATTTTACGATGCCACTTTGAGGAGCGAAGGGCTGCACATCTTCGAGCACCTGGTTTTCCTGGTGACCTCAACCATCTTTTGGTGGCCGATTCTTTCGCCGCTCGAATCGTCGCGGATGGCGCCCGGCGCGGCATGCGCATATCTTGCGGCGGCGATGTTCTCGACCAGCGTGCTTGGAATAATCATCACCTTCGCGCCAGTGGGTTCTTACACCGCGTATTTGCATCCGGCGGATTCGCTCGGAATTCTGGATGGGCTGCGCCATTCATGGGGATTGACTATTGAAGAAGACCAGCAGCTCGGCGGTCTTCTGATGTGGGTACCCGGCGGAATGGTTTATCTGATCGCCATCGTGGCAATCCTTGTCCGATGGTATCGCGCGCCGCAACCGCAACACCTGACGCCGATTCCGGCGGGACTCTCCGATGGAGCCTGAACAGAAACGCGCAGATTCACATAGTCAGTCCGAGTTTCGCGATGTCAGCGATCGCGATTCGAATGTGACTAGTCGAGATGTCTGGGCGGTTCCGCCTTCGCAGATAATTCCGCAACCCACGTACGCGCCGGCCGCGATGTCGCTGGGGATAGCATTCGTATTTTTCGGCCTCGTGACCTCATACCTCTTTTGCGCCGCGGGAGGTTTGATAGTGGTGGTGTCGCTCAAGAGCTGGATCGGAGGGATGACGGATGGGGAGTGAGGAGATTCAACGCGAACACCACGAAGCCCCGCTCAGTCCCGAGCGCCGCGTATTCCTGTCGAAAATAAGTATCGCACTCTCGGCCCTTGCGGCGGCTGCTGTCGGCATACCGGTGGTTGGCTTCCTGATTGGACCTCTGCTTCACAGCAACGCAAGAGTATGGCGATCGGTAGGGCGGGTGCAGCAATTCAGAATTGGCACCACCGTCAAGGTTTCCTTTTTCGATCCATCGCCGCTGGCATGGGCTGGCGTTTCGGCGCGAACGGCGGCATGGGTGCGCCGCCTGAGTGACGATGAGTTTGTCGCTTTCGCGTTGAACTGCACGCATCTGGGATGCCCGGTGCGATGGCTTAAGGACGCGAACCTGTTTATGTGCCCGTGTCACGGCGGCGTCTACTATGCCGACGGCGAAGTCGCGGCCGGACCGCCGCCGCACGCGCTGTTCAAATATCCGGTCAGAATAAAAAGGGGCAGACTGCAGATTCTTGCCAGCGCAGTTCCGTTTGTATGAGCCGGGGCGATGCCTGAATTCATACGCCGCTTCATCGATGCGTTTGAAGATCGCACCGGTCTGATCGCGTTCTTCAACGGCCTCGCCAAACATCCGGTGCCGCCCGACACGGGATGGTGGTACGTGTTCGGCAGCGCGACCGTGGTTGCCTTCATTATTCAGGTCGTGACCGGAATGGCGCTCGCGACTTCGTATATCTCGTCGACCGGGAGCGCGTACGACGCGCTGAACTTCATTACGTACCACGCGATGTTCGGGAACCTGCTGCGCGGGATGCACTACTTCGGCGCCTCCGCGATGGTCCTGCTGGTGGGTATCCACATGGGCCAGGTGTTTCTGATGGGATGCTACAAGTATCCGCGGGAGTTCAACTGGCTAACCGGCGCGGTGCTACTTTTCCTGACCATCGGGATGGGCTTCACCGGCCAACTACTCAGATGGGATCAAAACGCGGTGTGGTCGGTGGTAGTCGCGGCGGAGCAAGCGGCACGAGTCCCGGTGATCGGCTCGTCGATTGCCTACTTCATTCTGGCCGGCAAGACTCTCGGTGGCGCGACGCTCAGCCGCTTCTTCGCGTTCCATGTTTTCTTCATTCCCGCGATCATCTTCGCGTTCATTGCGATCCATCTATATCTGGTTTTTCACGATGGCATCTCGGAGCCGCCGAAGCCGGGCGAGCCCGTCGATACCGACACCTATCACGCACGTTATGACAAGCTGCTCGAAGAACATGGCGTGCCATTCTGGCCCGACGCCGCGTGGCGCGACGCGGTATTCTGCGCGCTGGTGGTGTTCGCGATAATCGCGCTCGCGCTGATCTTCGGTCCTCCGGTTTTAGGTCAGCCTCCCGACCCGAGTCTGCTGGCGAAGGACCCCGCGCCCGATTGGTACCTGCTCTGGTACTACGCCGCGTTGGCGCTGATTCCGCCCCGCATCACGGCGCCGTTCATAGTCCTCGCGCCCGCATTCGGCTTCGCGGTCTTGCTCCTGGTACCGCTATTCAACAAGGGCGAGCGGCATCCCGCACGTCGTCCGTGGGCGGTCGCATCGGTCATCGCGATCGTGATGATGATTTTGACGCTTTGGATCGAGGCGAAGCGCGCGCCATGGTCACCCGACTTCGAAGCCAAGCTGTTGCCCGACACCGTCATCGCGTCGACGCAGGCGGATGTGATTCGCGGCGCCCGATTGTTTCACGAACGCGGATGTGAGTACTGCCACGCCGTGGGTGGAAACGGAGGCCATCGCGGACCCGATCTTACCTACGTCGGCGATCGTCTCACGCACGCCGACATGGTGATTCGGATTCTCAACGGCGCAACCAACATGCCGGCCTTTGCCGGGGCGCTGAAGCCCGACGAACTAGACGCGCTGGTGGCATTTCTCGAATCGCGCAAGTTTGACGTTGGTTCAGCCTCAACGCCATCCTCGAATTCGTCCCCGGCGCCGTCGTCGATTCCGTCTTCGGCCCCATCCGTGGCTGAACCGCATCCATGATGGCGCAATTCGAGATTCGGCCCGCTTGCGAGGACGACGCAGCCGCTATCGCGCAGACGCAAATCGATGCGCGCCGGGTTGCGATGCCGTGGCTGCCGGTGCTGCATAGCTTCGAAGACACGGTGGTTTTTTTTGGCGACTTCGTAATCGCGAACCAGATCGTGATGGTGGCGGTTGTCGAGGAAGGCGTGGCCGGTTTTATCGCGATCGAAGGAGCCTACGTTGATCACCTTTACGTGCAGCCGGCGTATCAAGGCATCGGAGTCGGTGGCGCGCTGCTGAAAAAAGCTAAGGAGCTGCGCCCGCGCGGACTGAAGCTCTGGACTTTCGAGCGCAATTCAGCCGCGCGTCAGTTCTATGAGAAGCGGGGCTTTGTCGCGATCGCTTTCACCGATGGTGCGCGCAACGAGGAGCGCACGCCCGACGTGCTGTACGAGTGGAAACCGGAAACGGTCGCGGGAGAATGAACGGCCGAGATAAACGTGCGACCTGTATCCTTCCGACCCAGACAAAATGTTTCCATCGGGTACACTCCTGGATGAGTCCGAAGTTCTGGCGGGCGCGCCCGACGGACATGCCTAAAGAAGAGTTTGTATACTCGTCGTCATCGGCACACGGCGGCCGATCGATCCGATTCTGCGCCGTGGCAAGTCGGACGATTGCATGGTGGTCAGTTGCCGGCGCAAAAGGTCGGGCTCAATTTCGAAAAGCTCGCACAGGCTATCGAAGGAAAACACGCTATGCAGTCCGCGCAGCTGGACCCATTCCCGCACTTCCTCAAATTCCCTGCGTCGCGACAAGCTTTTTGAACTCAAGCACATAACGTAGGAACGGATCGCATCTTCAAAGACCGCGAACATCAGGCGCCGCTCAGCAGTGAGGATTCGCCTGCGCGAAATGAGATCGTAATACTGCTGCGGCATCAGCGGAAACACGCCGTCGACTTCCGGCCGCTGGGTTTTGGAACTCGCCCCCTTGCGAATGCTGTTGGACGTCTCCATCAATGCTTCTCGGCGCATGGAAAATCTTCTCCCCGATAAAATGTGATGCTCGGGATACAGCATCGAGTGTGCCAATTCTCGAGCCGAACACCTTAGGGAAATGCAGATGAGGAAAGGACAGAATAGGTTCCTAAGATGCCGGGGTCGGCGCCATAGCGTCACGTCATCGGCGACATCGATAAAGGGGGGAGATCACCGGGCTCCAGAGCGGGGAACGGGTGTGTGTGGAGCCCGGTGACCGGGGAGGGAAACATTTGGGAGCCGAGGCCTCACGGCGCGACGTGGGGGGGGGAGACGTCGGCAGCCGCGAAGCCGGACTCCACTAGCTTTTAGTCGGGGTCGATACTCCCGGCTGTAGCGGCGGCTTTTCGAGCATCAGCAGGTGAACGCGTTCGGAGTCCTTCATCGGGACTTCGAGGCCCGCCTTCGCTTTGCCGGTGGAATCGAAGACGCCCACTTCAAGTTTGGAATCGCCGAGCATGCCGAGCGCGATCTGGTTCTGGCCGGTCCTGGTCGTGAGGTCTAGAAGAATTATGCCGTTGCGGTCGACCTGGACCTCGGCGCGCGCCGCGCCTTTGTCGAAGAGCAGGATCGGCATGCCAGGCTTGATGATTGACGATCGTGGCCCGACCGCGCTGTCGGCGACCTGGGCCGGATTTGAAATCGAAATAAGCGCGCCGAAGACGCCGCCGACCACGCCTGCTGCGATGGCTGACGCTGCTCCCGCTATCCAAAACTTGGTCTTACTTGCCATCTTCCTGCACTCCCGCCCAACCTGATGACCAGAACACCGAAGAGCCATCCGGCTGAGCTTTATCGTCCACGCGCGATGAGGGTAGGGGAGCAATGCCAATGCCACCACGAGGCCTTGCGCTACAGCACGCTAGCAATGCTAATTGAAGTTACAATGGTTTTGCAGTCCGTTGCTGTCGCGCGATGTCGCGCGACTTTCGCGTCGCCGTGCGACATCGATGCCCGATATAGGATGCCATGGACCAGATTTGTCTATTAGACTTCGATGCCGAGGCGTTCCAAACGCCGATACAGCGTCGAGCGATGGATCCCGAGGATCTTCGCCGCCTGATCGACTTTGCCGTGACAGTCGCGCAGCACCCGGACGAGTTCCGTGGACTCCTCGATGTTGCCGAAGTGTAGCTTTTCTGTTGCTCCGAGGTGCTCGCGCGTCGCCTCGTGAGTGCTCGCAGGTGGGAAATCGTCGACTGTCAGTCGCATTCCGGAGGAATTCAGCGTCGCGCGCAGCAGCGAATTCTGCAGCTCGCGCACATTGCCCCGCCATTGATAATGCAGCAGCCGATCCCACACTCCGGGGTCCACTTCGCCGCGAAATCCGAGCGCGCGCAGATGGCGCTCCGCGATCGGCTTGATGTCATCGACGCGCTCCCGTAGCGGCGGAATTCGCACCGTGATCGAGTTGAGGCGGTACAGCAAATCCGGGCGCACGCGTTCCGCCAGCCTGCCCTCCGGATTGTTCGAGGCCGCGATGACGCGCACGTCGCTCTGCACCGGCGAGGTGCCGCCCACGCGCACGAAAGTATGCGTCTCGATAAAGCGCAGCAGCAGGCTCTGCGCCTTGGGACCCGCGTCCTGCAACTCGTCGATAAAGAGGGTGCCGCCTTGCGCGCTATCTATTATGCCGCCCTTGGTCCCGGGGTTTGCGCCGGTGAACGCGCCCGGCTCGTGTCCGCACATTTCGGAAATCGTCAGCTCTTCGGAAAGCGCGCCGAAGTTAAATGCGACGAATGGTCCGTCGCGGCGCACGCTCAGATCGTGAATCGCATGCGCGAACAATTCCTTGCCGGTCCCCGACTCGCCCAGCACCAGCACCGGATGCTCGGTGCGCGCCGCACGCGTCGCGAGCCGGACCGCGGCCGCGAGCGCCGCGCTGTCACCGACGATATCGGCAAAGGTGTAGCGGCTGGTCCAGGTTTTTTCCGCGCGCGGCGTCCGCGCGATCGGCGGCCGCTTCGAGGGGGTGAAGACGACGATCGCGCCGACCATCCTGGTCCCGCGATAGACCGGATGCGCTAGCGCCTTCGCGCCGCTGGGCAGGACCAGATCGAGTTCGCGCGGGCGATCCTGATTCTGCAACTGCGCGATAGCTTCGCTACCGATCAGCTCGGAGACGCGGCTGCCCGGGGCCGCGCCCGCCGCCGGCGCGCCGCTGTCCGCCGGCGCGGGCGAGGTCTGCATGATGTAGCCGTAAGGATCGACCGCCATCAGCGCCGCATGCTGATAGCGCCGCGAGAAGTCGTCGAAGCTGCGCACCAGCGTAAGCCGATCGATCGCCTGCACCGAGCCGAGCAGCGTGCTCACCAGCTCGGCGCCGCGGATCGCGAATTCCAGCATCCGCGGATGGCCGACATCGCTCAGGCCGCCGATTCCGAACGCCCCCAGCATCGATCCATTGATCGGATGCAGGATCGGGGCGGAACTGCTGATCCAGCTCTTGCAAACCGGCAGGTAATGTTCGCCCAGCCGGATCTGAATCGGTTTCGCGAGTATAGCCCGGTCCCGATGCAGTTGGTCCCGCCGTTGGCTTCTTTCCAGTTGCCGCCGGAAGGGCGTTGATCGCTTCGGCCGCCGCGAGGATTTTGGCATCACCCTCGGCATTGAGGAGTTCGCCCTGCCGATTGCTGATTCCGATCAGCGCGCTGAATCCATCGATCGCCTCGAGCAGCAAATCAATAACCGGGACACTGGCCTCCTTGAGATCGGCGTCGAGGGCGCTAGAGCGGTTTGGGCTCGCCGGGGACTCTCGCGATGGTGGGTGACAGATGGTACTCGTCGCGGCATCGGCGCCACGACTGCGCTATCTCGGGACGCAGAACAGCGAGGTCGACCTTTTCGCCGGCGACGAAGCGCTCCCAAGTATCGGTAATGCGGGAAATTTCGGTTTGGTCGAGTTCAGCCACGCGGTCCTCGATATACGCACTCGCCGTCGCATTGTCGCGCGACAGCGACGCGACTTCAATCACCTTTCTTCGAGGGGTTGGCTTTTGTAATATCTTCGGCCACAATTTGGGTTCGTTTGGTGAAACGAAACCCGCTGAAATGCGTCTATTATCCGGGGTCCGTTACGCTTCAGTTAAAAATCCAGGGCTTTGACCAGGTGTGTGGAGAGAGAATGCCGAAAGTAGAACCGTTCTACTGGTCTAAAGAAGTAAACAAGCAGCCGCAGAACCGGGTGCATCATAATAATTCCGCGTGTCCGCTGGTGCGCACGATCCCGCTACAAGATCGGAAACCGGGCACTGACGGATACCGGCTCTGCGACGACTGCCTCAAACTAAACAACGAAGGCCGCTAACCCCGGTCCGTACCCAAAACTTGTGAAACCCACACTGGGTTTCGCGCTTCCTGTGTGAATCCTTGGAAGGGGTCGTTCGGGAACGACCCGCAACGATGGTGCGATCGCGAAGACCTTCCGCCCTCGCAATTTCGTTGCGGGCGGTTCGCGAACGGGAGTGTGTACTTGACGCAAATTGGCCGTCAAGCCGCTCCCACGGAGGATTTTTCGTGGACAATTCAATATCACCGAAGCTTCCACTCCACATCTTTTCTGCCCGACCGATTCGTTTTACTCACCGGATTCGTCTTCATGGTGTCGGCACAGAGAACAAACGCTTTTTTGGAGGTGGATATCATGAACACGACAATAGCGATGACCAAACGGGTCACCACCCTTATCAACATCTTGACCGTTGAGCCTGAGAATCAGCAAAAGCTCATCGAGCTCCTGCGCGGCAATACTGAAAACGTCGTCAGTAGGCTCGATGGCTGGATTTCGACCAGCTTCATCGCCGCCAAGGATCAGCGCCACGTAGTCATCTACTCGCAGTGGCGCGACCTCGCATCGGTGGAAGCGATGCGGGCCAATCCCGATATGGTCGCTTACTTCCCTAGGATCGCAGCGCTCGCCGCGTTCGACGGCTTCGCCGGCGACGTCGTCTACAACCACCACGCCTGATGCCCGGATAAAAAGGAGAATGAACATGCAGAACCTGAACCGAAAGCGCGTGGTTATCACCGGCGGCAGCCAAGGGCTAGGGCTCGCGATGGTCGAGGCGCTCGCCGCCTGCGGCGCGAACGTGACCGCAATTGGCCGCGATCGAGCGAAGCTCTCTGCAGCCGAGCAGGCCGGTGCTGCGGTGATTGCCGGCGACGCAACCGACGCCGCGCTTATGAACTCGGTAGTCCGCGAAGAGGTGCCCGACGTGCTAATCCTCAACGCTGGCGCACGGCTGCCTATGAAGCCGATCGACCAGCAGAGCTGGGACGAGTTCTCGACCGCCTGGAACACCGACGTGAAGGCAGGGCTAGTCGGCATTCAGGCCGCGCTCAGCACTCCGATGAAGCGAGGTGGCCGCGTTCTGGTCATGTCGAGTGGTGCATCGATGGTGCTTGCAGTGCCGTTCATCGCCCCCGAGAGCCTGAGGCTCTCTGGAGGCTATATAGGCGCCAAACGGATGCTGTGGTTCATGGCCCACAGTGCAAACGCGGTATCGCGCGAGCGCGACCTCGGGATCCACTTCCAGGTGCTTGTGCCATGTCAGCTGATTCCCGGCACCACGCTCGGTCATCAGGTTGCGGCCGCCTACGCGGAAATCGAGGGTGTCAGCATCGACGAGCATGTCATGCAACGTTATGGCTCGATCCTGCGCCCGGCGCAGGTTGGACAACGGGTCGCCGAGCTACTCGGCGATCCGCGTTATATGCACGGCGTCGCGTACGGCTTTCGCAGCGATCGCGATATCCTGCCGCTCGACGCATGATTCATATACGGCTGCCATCCTGAGGAGACGACGCCCAATGACTGATGATGCGCGCGCTGAGTTCGAACGGTTGGTGGGTGAGCTTTCTCCAAAGCTCCATCGATACTGCGCGCGCATGACCGGTTCCGCCGTCGATGGAGAGGACATTGTCCAGGACGCGCTGATTAAGGCCCTTGCCGCGCTGCCGAATGTCGGTGTCATCGACAACCCTGAAGGCTGGCTGTTCCGTATCGCCCACAACACGGCGCTCGATTTCCTGCGCCGCCGCGCGCGCGGCCCAATGATGCAGAATAATGAGGCCCTAGACATGATTGCCGTTCCGGATTCCCCCGATCACGACCATGAGGCCGCCGCGATGAGTCTGCGCACTTTCATGCGGCTTCCGGCGCTCCAGCGGAGCGCGGTCATTCTAAAGGACGTGCTGGGCCACTCGCTGGAGGAGGTCGCGTCGATTACTGGTGCGAGCGAGGCTGCCGCGAAATCCGCGCTCCAGCGGGGGCGTGTCCGTTTGCGCGAGTTTGCCAGTGAACCCGCCGACGTCTCGCTGCCGATGCTGTCTGATGTAATGCGCGCCCGACTGATCAAGTATGTAGAGGGGTTCAAGACCGGAGACTTCGACACGGTCCGCGCGATGCTGGCCGACGACGTCAAACTCGACCTCGTCGCGAAACTACGCAAGCAAGGAAAGAGCGAGGTCGGGGAATACTACGCTCGTTATGCAGCCTGCGAACAGTGGGCTTTCGCGGCAGGCGTTGTCGATGGCCGGGCCGCGATGCTCGTCTACGACCGCGAGGTCTCACTCGAGACGCCTGCCTATTTTGTTGCCCTGGATTTCGATGGCGATCGCGTGGTCTCGATCCATGACTTCCTGTTTGCGCGTTATGCTATGGACGGCATCGACTTGTCCCCACTCAATCCCGCACCGCGGTCTCGATAAACGATAAAGATGGGGGCGACGCCGCAGGAGGCCAGAGACCTGTACTTCAACCCACGCGTCATTGTTTGCAAGCGGTCCAGCCGCAACAATTGCACGCATGGAGTGCACCAGGGAACTTCCGTTTACCCGCTGGTGCGTGAGATGCGCAAGCAGGATCAGAAACCGGGCACTGACGGATACCGGCTCTGCGACGAGTGCATCAAACTAAACAACCAGGGCCGTTAGTTTCTCGGTCCTAAGCTACGCGATGGCGATGACTGCGGTGATCCCGGTACACTGCCGCCATGAAGATAGCGGGCCGCTCGTCCAATCTCTCGCCTGAAGTCATCGGTGCGCGCGCGATCGTGCGAATGTTTCATCGATTCGAGTCGACCGCGCGCAACTCGGATTTAAGCTTCGCGCAGTACCGGATTCTCGGATTCCTGCAGAACGGACCGCGCCGCGCTGGCGAGCTCGCGATCGCCGCGGCAGTGAAGAAACCTACCGTCTCGACCCTGCTCAATGGACTGCGGCAGCGCGGCTGGATTGCCGATCGGACCGATCCCGTCGACGGACGGGTGGTCAACCTGGTGCTGACAGCGAGCGGCCTCACCCGGCTTCGAGCGTTCGATAATCAGTTGGCAAAAACCCTTGAGTCTTATGTACCGGAAGCCGATTTGCCGCGGCTGCTTGCGACCCTGGTCCGCCTGTACGCCTCTTTGAATGAGGCAACCCACGCGCACCGATCGCTACCAAGTCCGGCCGCAGCGCTCGCCGCCGATTGAACGGCGAACCACGCGCCACCTGGTGCGGAGCCGGACCGCACCGACCGATCACGATTCTTGACAACTCGGCAGAAGAAGATCTAATGGCTGAAATAGTTAGCTCTACCGAACTAACTATTGTCGGCCTTCTCCGGAGAGCGTCAACGTTTGGCATCGCGCGGGGCGCGTGTGACGCGAGGACTCCGAGGGCCGGGTTTGGGGTTCACGAATCGCTCTCAGAATCGGATTGCCTTCACCTTTTCGTATCGCGCTCATCTTTATCGGGCGCCGACCGGCCAATCAGGAGGAGCAAAAATGAAAGCGAAGTGGTTGTGCCTCAGCGCTCTCGCGCTGATTTTCCTCACCGCCGCCGTCGCGCCGACGGCCGCGTCTGCCGCGGAGCCAAACCCTACCGTAACCGGACCTATAACCGGTGGTTGTAGCCCGGCATGTCCTACGCCGCCGGGTCCGGCCGACGGCATCCACATTCCGGAAGCCTTCGACGGCGTCAGCAACCAGGCGCCATTCATAGCCGCCGATTATACCGAGGAAGAGTACTTCTTCTCAGGTACGGCAACCGCGTTCGAGCGTGATCCTACCGCGCCGGCGTGGACCTCGAGCGGGACCTGGACCGCAAGGCCGAGCACCACAATCCCACCGGCGGCATACACCAGCCGCATGCTGGTGCGCAGGCCGACCGATCCGAGGAAGTTCAACGGGATCGTGGTCGTCGAGTGGTTCAACGTCACCGCCCTGATCGACCTGCCTCCAGATTACGGGTATTACCAGAACGAGCTTCTGCGCGATGGCTTCATCTGGGTCGGGGTCAGCGCCCAAGCGGCCGGAATCAACACGATCCCCTTCTTTCCTTACCAGCTTCAGGCCTGGGACCCGGTTCGGTACGGATCGTTGGTGCACCCGGGCGATAACTATTGCTATGACATCTACTCTCAGGCCGCCCAGGCGATCCGGCATCCAGTAGGGATCAATCCCCTCGGGAGCAGCGCGTACAGAATCAGAGCCATCCTCGCCGACGGCGAGTCGCAGTCCGCGGCGCGCATGGTCACCTACTTCAACGCCATTCAGCCGCTCGCGCAGGTCTTCGACGGATTTTTGATCCACAGCACCGGTGCGACCGGCGTGGGCCTGTTCGCAGGCGCGGGCGGGAGCGTACCCAGCCCGTCATTTTTGCGAACCGATCAGCAACCGGCGCTGGTGTTCGAGACCGAGACGGACACGGTCGGCTATTTCGCCGCACGTCAGGCGAACAGTCAGACCTACCGGCTGTGGGAAGGGGCCGGAACCGCGCATGTAGATAGCTACGATCTGGCCTCCTTTATGTCGGATCCGGACAATCAGGAACCATCCTATCCGACCAACGTCTGCGCGTTGCCGTATAACTCGGCTCACGAGCGCTACCTGATGGACGCGGCGCTGGTGCGCTTGAGTCTGTGGGCCACGCTTCGAATTCCGCCGCCAACCGCGCCGCCTATCGATGTAGTCTCAGGCGTGATCCAGCGTGATTCGCTCGGCATCGCGCTGGGCGGAATTCGGCTACCTGAGATGGACGTGCCGACCGAAACCGAGCAGGGCGTGGGCAACACCGGCACCGCGTTTTGCCCACTGTTCGGCACCACGACGCCGCTGCCGGTGTCTCTCAGTTCACTATACAAGAACCACGGCAAATACGTCTCGAAGTTCGCCGACGCGACGATCGACCAGTTGTTTGGCGGGTTTTTGTTGCTCCCTGACGCGGTAGAGGCGGTTACCGAGGCCGCTCAGTCCAACGTTCCATAAAAGATAGTGTATGCCGCAGGGCTCCGTCGTCGACGGCGGAGTCCTGCCATCGCCGCCTGAACGGCGCGAACCAGCGCGCTTGCGCTAACCGGCGATCGACCCACTCTGATACACTCGCTGTTATGCGATTCATCAAAAGCCGTCAGCCGTGGTGGTTCGGAAAAGAAGCCCTCGTACATTTAGAGCTTCTGTATCCATGCGTCCGTTGCGGCGAGCGTCGATGCCTCGCACCGCTGCAAGACTGCGATCCATGTAGAACCCGAGCCGCCTCAGCCGCGCGAATGATCCGCTCGCGCTTCGTGCATTAGTTGATCCCTTAAATCCCGAATAGGTATAAACGGTGCATTGAGTTGGCATCGGGCCTACCGGTTTGCGCATGCGCACAACACCGATGGCAGCGCAGCAACAGATCCGACTCACCGGTCGCTCGGTTTTTCTTCTGAGCGCGCCGGATTCCCAGGAGACCGTGCGCGGGACAATAAGGCGCGTCTTTTGCTTTGAACTGAAGGACGCACCGTCCGAAGAAGTGACGGTCGAATCAGGACGATCCCGCCGAAGCAATCCTGGGAGAAAATTTCATGACGACCAAACCATCGCTCTTGCTCACCGCGATGTTATGCATGGTGTTCGCCGCGCCGGTGTTCGCGCAGTCGTCGGCGGTCGAACAGAATTTGCAGAACATTCTGCAGCGACACCCAGACCTGGCGGCTAACCCGTCGCTGGTGAACAACCCGACCTGGCAAAAGAAGCATCCCGACGTCACCGCCTGGTTTGGGCATCATCCCAAGGCTCGTGCTCAGACCGCCCAATCCGGAGCTTGGGAAACCAACGGTACCTGGCACGATCCCGACCGCTGGTTCCATAGCAATCCGAACTGGGTCTACCAGAACCATCCGGAATGGATTCAGCAGAATCCTGGGTGGCGCCAAGCCGGCGACTGGGACGACCAGGACCACGCGTGGCATGATCGCCATTGGTACTGGGAGCACAGGCGCGAGTGGGCCGAGCATCACCATCCGGAATGGGCCAACGAAGAAGAGCATCACGGCCCGCCCTACGGTCATGCGTGGGGCCACTACAAACATCAGGATCATCACGGCCACGACCACGACAATGGTTGATTTGCCAGGTTAGCTGACTGCGGTAACAGCAAAACCGCGAGCCGACGTCGGTGAATGGTGGGCGTCAGCTCGCGCTCGCTCCGGCGAACTTCGGTTGCACCAACGCTACGGCATGGGCGGGCCCATACTGTATCCGCTATCGCAAACTTCATATCGCACAAGGAAATGAGTGATATCGATACGGCACGCATAATGCTCAAAACGTCCGAGGCTCCCCGAGCCAAGAATCAATCAGGAGAACAAAATGGCGCTTTTTAGCAACGAACCAGAAAAGAACAGCCAATCGCCAAAGCCGCAGGTGACCCCGGTCCAGCCCGCTCCCGCGATCCCGTCGCCCGATCGGAGCGTCGAGCAGCATCAAATGGCGGCCAACCTCGACCGCGGGACAAAAGTAGTCGGCAAGCTCCATTTCGAAGGTCCCGCGCGAATCGACGGTGAAGTCGAAGGCGAGATCCACGGCAAAAGCATCACCATCGGCGAGCACGCAACCGTGACTGCCCAAATAACCGCTGATTCCGTCGTGGTCTGCGGCAAGGTCAACGGCGAGATCTGCGCCAGTCAGAGAATCGAGATTCGCGCCACCGCGAGAGTGCAGGGCGATGTCACCGCACCCAAAGTGATGATCAACGAGGGGGCGATTTTCGACGGCCGCTGCGAGATGGAATCGCACGGTGCGCGTGACGACCGCAAGAGCGTGCTCCACAAGATCGAGCGAAACGGCGTGCGTACCGAAAACGCTGCGAGTGCCTGATCCAGGTTTTGCTTCACCAGGGCGCCTACCGCTCTGAGTGATCGGGTGCGGCCTCTGCGAATCCGCCAACTCGAAGTTCTGTAGCGACTGCAGATCGGCTCTGTCTGCCGCGACGCCGAAAGATGCGTCCGCGACAGACAACGACTCAACGACGCACCATCGGCCCACCTCGCGAGGATAAGCCGAACTATGCGGCCTCGAGCCTGAAATCGGCCGGTTTGATTGCCGCCGCCACGAGCAGAAATTGTTCGAAAGTCAGTCCCAGTTGCCGAAAGCCGCCTTGACAGAAGACGAAGGCGTAAAATTCCAGGATTTCGTCAGGGACGTTAGTACTCAGTGCTGGCCGCGTGCGAGCTTCGGGAAATGCGGTTTGTTCGCGAGCGCCGTTCAAGCGAGCCGGTTTTACAAGTGCTATCGATCGATTGGTTGCCGTGGCGGAAGACCGGTTCGAGACCGCGCTGAGGGTTAATGCTCCCATTTGCTGTTCACCTCTCTTTCTAACCTGCGAGCGTCTGGAGTGGGGTGCCGGGCAATGCCTGTAGCATTTCTTTAACGATCTGTATCAGTACTGCCACTCCGGAAGCAGATATTGTTATCGCATGTTCTGCTACAGTCAAGTAGCTTTCATATTGTTTTGTAAATGTGTGAAAGCTATATAAGAGAAATCCAACTTAAAAGCTGTTATATAATGTAATTATAGGCAATAAGTAGCAACATTTGCCTACTACCGCAGGATTCGGATGGCTTTGGGCGAGAAATCGGATGCCGGGTGGCGCTTTCTAGTACCGATCGCCTCCTTTTGCCGCCCCAATTGCGGTCAGCTCTTGGGTCGGCGATAGTCACGACATGGATCTTCAAATCAATGGAAAGACGGCGCTCGTTCTCGGGGGCACCAAGGGAATCGGCAAAGGTATCGCCGAGGCGCTCGCGGCTGAAGGGGTCGCGGTCGCGCTGATGGCGCGCACGCAGGCGACGCTCGACGCCGCGGTAGCGGATCTCACGGCGCGCGGCGCTCGTGCAATCGGAGTCTCGGCGGACCTCGCGAACTGGCCGTCGGTCGAGAATGCGGTCAACTCGGCGCGCGAGCAACTGGGGCCAATCGATATCCTGATCAACAACTCGGGCGGACCGCCGCCATCGGGCGTGATCGGTGTGAGTCCCGAAGTATGGGAGGCGCAGTTCCACGCGATGGTGTTGGCGCTGTTTGGCGTCACCGATATGATCGTGCCCGAGATGCGATCGCGAAAATGGGGCCGCATCATGAACGTCGCGTCGTACAGCGTGATCGAGCCGATCCCCACCATCGGGATTTCCAACACCTTGCGCGCCGCGGTGGTCGGATGGGCCAAGACGCTCGCCGGTGAAGTCGCCCGCGATGGGATCACCGTCAACACTCTGCTTCCCGGCACCATCGCGACCGACCGCTCGATCCAGTTGCAGCACATGGTGGCGAAGTTCCAGAATATTTCGCCGGAGCAAGCGCTCGAACGTGCCGCCAATGCGATCCCGGTCGGACGTCTCGGCACCACCAGAGAGTTCGGGGCGGTCGCGGCATTCCTCGCGAGTCCGTTGGCGGCGTATGTTACCGGTTCCTTGATTCGAATCGATGGAGGCCTGACCAGATCCATCTAGCGTCATGCGCACGCAAGTCGGGATCGTAGGAGCCGGGCCCGCCGGCCTGATGCTGTCGCATCTGCTCCATCTGCACGGCATCGAATCGGTCGTGGTCGAAAATCACAGCCGAGAAATATGTCGAGCAGCGGGTCCGCGCCGGGGTGCTCGAGCAGGGCACCGTCGATTTGATGATGGAGGCGGGAGTCGGTGAGCGCCTGCGGCGCCACGGACTGGTACATCATGGGATCGAATTGCGCTTTAACCGTCGCTCCTATCGTATCGATCTCACCGAACTCACCGGCGGCAAGGCGATCACAATCTACCCACAACGTGAGGTCGTGAAAGATCTGACCGACGTGCGTCTCGCCGCAGGAGGTCAGATTCTCTTCGAGGTCGACGAGGTGAGTGTGCGCGGCTTCGAAGGATCGAGACCAACTATCACCTTTAGCGAAAACCGTGAGCCTCGCGAGGTCGCGTGCGATTTTATCGCCGGGTGCGACGGTTCGCATGGCATCTGCCGGGCCGCAATTCCCGATCGGGCGCTCACCGAGTTCGAAAAAATCTATCCGTTCGCGTGGCTCGGCATTCTCGCGGAAGCTGCGCCGTCCTCGGACGAATTGATTTACGCCAATCACGACCGCGGCTTCGCGCTGCACAGCATGCGCTCTCCCGAACTTACGCGGCTCTATCTGCAATGCGCGCCCGACGAAGACCTCGCGCTATGGCCCGACGATAGAATCTGGGACGAGCTTCATCGGCGTTTTGCGACCGAGGCGGGATGGAGTCTGCGCGAGGGTCCTATCATTCAGACGCGGAATCACCGCGATGCGGAGCTTCGTGTGCGAGCCAATGCAACACGGCAGGCTCTTTCTCGCCGGCGACGCCGCGCATATCGTGCCGCCGACCGGAGCTAAAGGACTGAACCTCGCAATTGCGGATGTGCGCGTCCTCGCGCGTGCGCTGGCGGAATTCTACGCTTCGGGATCGCGCGACCTGCTCGATGCGTACTCAGAAACTTGTTTGCGCCGGGTGTGGAAGGTGCAGCGTTTTTCATGGTGGATGACCTCCATGCTGCATCGGTTCGAAGATCACAACCGTTTTGATCGGCGCCGCCAGATCGCGGAACTCGAATACGTGACCAGTTCGCGCGCGGCCGCGCAGAGCCTCGCGGAAAACTACGTGGGCCTGCCCATCGGTCAATTCCTCGAGCGAAAACGAAGTTAGCCACCACATAAGCCGTAAACTTATTTCCAGCTCCGGAATCGATTTTGAGCTAAAGGAACGTCTGAAGTTCGCGTCGCGTTCATCTTTGCCGTAGCGCCGGCATAAATGCTATCTAGCGCGAAAGGTTAAGCGTATGAAATTGCAGTTGCGCCGCGGAACCCTCGAAGATGCGCGGGTGCTCGCGAAGATCAACTACTACTCCTTCAAGTCGATCGCGGACCGGCATAGCTTCCCGCCAGACTTTCCCTCGCTCGATGCCGCCGTCGGTACCGTAACTTCGTTGCTCTCGAATCCGGGAATCTATTCGACGGTCGCCGTGCTCGACGGAAAAATTGCGGGAAGCAATTTCATGGACGAGCGAAACCCGATCGCCGGTGTCGGTCCGGTAAGCGTCGATCCAACGGTGCAAAATCAAGGCGTCGGACGCGATCTGATGCTCGACGTACTCGCGCGTGCGCGCGAGCGGCACTTTGCGGGAGTCCGGCTGGTGCAAACCGCCTATCACAACCGTTCGCTGTGCCTGTACACCAAGCTCGGCTTCGACAGCCGCGAGCCGCTTTCGGTAATGCAGGGCAAGCCGCTCAACCTGCGCATGTTCGGATACGAAATCCGCCGCGCGATGAAGTCCGATCTGGAAACCTGCAACCAGCTCTGCGAACGCGTCCACGGCCATCATCGTGGAGGCGAACTCCTCGATGCGATCCACTCTGGCGATGCCACCATCGTGGAACGGCTCGGACGCATCACCGGTTACGCGACCGCGATCGCTTTTTTCGGCCACGTGGTAGCGGAGAGCGATGACGATCTTCGCGCGCTGGTCGGCGCGGCGCCGGCTTTGATGGGTCCAGGGATCCTGGTGCCGACGCGCAACAGCGGGCTGCTGCGATGGTGCCTCGCGAACGGGATGCGGCTGGTGCAGCAGATGACGCTGATGACGATCGGTCTCTACAACGAACCGTCGAGCGCGTATCTGCCGTCGATTCATTACTAGCGCGCCTCCTTTGGCAGCTCCTTGTAATTTCCGAAAGTGCACGGCGCGTTGACAACAGAGTCGCTGACGGGCTACGTACCGATCTTAAATCGTTAAGGTCGCATCGAGCGTTCGCCGGACGTTCACCTTTTCCACACTGCCTCGGGAGACCAGGCGGCCTTTGTCGAACCGGCGGTCATCAACTGCACTACGTTCACAGGAGGACCAAATGTCAACAGTTTCGCACGTATTCATACTCAAGCCGCGACCCGGCCATATTGAGGCGTTCATGCGCGACCTCGCAAAGCTCAGCACGATCGCGAAGCGGGCGGGCGGAAACATTCGAGCGTGGAACGAAACGTCCGGAGCGAATCCGGGAGCGATCGCGGTAGTGGTCGAGAATGCCGACTGGAAGGCTTACGCCGCATACCGCGCGAAATTCGATTCCGATCCTGAATTGCAAGCGCTAAGGGCGGAAATAGCGGCGAGAAAGGATCCCGCAGCCGACATGCTTGTTTCCTCGATGGCCGAAGAGGTTCCGAGCTAAATCGGAATCGTTCGCGCGCACGAAGTAATTCCGCAACAAAATGGAGTGAGCTATGGCAATTGCACAAGTATATACCTGGCATCCGCGCCCCGGACGCCTCGCAGACTTTATGGCTATCGCGAAGAAGGTCGACAAGATCATCCGCGGCCTGGGCGGTACGACCCGGACGCTGAACCAGACTTCCGGCGGCGTCGCCGGCGGCGTTCTTTACATAATCGAGACGGCGAATTGGAAAACGTTCGGCGAGTTAGCCGCGAAGCTCGAAGCCGACAAGGCATGGCAGGCGCTGATGGCGGAAGTGAACTCGACCGACAAACCCACTGCGGATTTGATTTCCTCGGCAGTGTATTCGGAAATCCCGCTAGGCTGAACCGGATTCACTGTTCGAGAGGGGAGAGGACCTCGGGGGTTTCTCCCTCTCTCTGTTTTGCGGGGCGCGGGCGCATCGATGCGCCCGCGCCGCTCCATCCAGAATCGTTAGTAGTTGAACTCCAAATTCAGGAAGATCGAATGATCGTCGCGGAAAACTGAATTCGGCACGCTCGTAATAGGGGCCTTCGTGAATACCGGTGCGAACGTGTTCGCATACGCTTCCGAGAAGTTAAACTGGTCGTGGTAGTACGACAGGTTCTGCGTGTTGAGCGAGATGCGCAGGAACTCGTTGTACTGGTAGCTGATGCCGACTACCCAGCGATAGAAGTCAAATGGGTTGAGGTCGACCTTGGTGTTCGGCTCGAACTCTTCCAACATGCCGAAGAGTGTGAACGGCGTCTCCGGAATGTGCAGATGGCCGAAAACATCGTAGCCCTGCTCAACTGCGCGACCGTTGTTCAGGAGCGCTGTCGCAAGCGTATTGTTGTTCGCATACTGGCCAGCCGGCGCGGCGGAGGAGAACAGGTTGCCCGACGCGAATGCATTGTGGCCCTGATCGTACTCGAAGGCCAAACTCCACCACTCGGTAGAGTAATGAATCAGTGCGGCGAGACGATAACTGTGCGCCTGGCTTGCTCGGTAAAACGGTGCCATTGGAATTGGGTTACCGGTGGTGAAAGTGTCGGGTGTCACGTTGCCCCAGCCGTAATCATAGAAGCCGGTAAGGCCGAGTCCGTCGTACTTCCATTTTGCGCCAAAAGGATAAACCGAAACGCGCCCCATCACTTGCTTGGTGTTGGTGTTCTCGTAGGTGTGGAAACTCGCGTTGTTATAAACCCCGGCGTCGTAGTCCACGTACTGCAACTCGTTGAACTTGATCGGGCCCTGAATTGAAAGCCCCTGTTGAGTGGAAGACAGGCTCAGGTAGTTCCACGGAGTGAGGTTCACATAGCGGAACCCATACAGCTGCTCTTCCCAGTCGACCAGCGGATTAGGCGCCTGCCCAAAAGTTACCGTATCGCCCTTCATCGGACCGACCCCGAGCTTGTCGAACAGCTTGCTGTACTGAATGTACGCGTACTTCAGACGGAAGCTTAAATTTCCGTCTTCCGTGCTGGGATAGGTGCTGTTGGGTCCGGCACCATCAGAGGTTACGGTACCGAATTGACGATAGATGTTGGGTGTGACGCGCGCGGTTATGTCGTCGGTCGGAGTGAAAAAGAAATTCAAGTATGCGCGCGAGATATCAAAGCTGTTGTACCAGTTGTTGCCGATCCCGGGAGTGTTGATTTGGGTAAGTTCCTGCGGCATGAAGGTGGTGTGCGAATACATGCGCCAGTCCGCATAGATCAACGTGCCGAGCCGGAACTTGTTCTTGAAATTATCCATGTAGTCAGTCCAGGCGGGTTTGATCTCGGCTACCTGCTTGGAAAGATCGGCATTCTTCTGCAGCAAGGTCTGCTGATTCGCCATGAACTCGGCGCGCAACTCCTCGTCGTGCTGCTTGACCGCACTATTTACCTGCTGTTTGACCTCGTCGGCAGTCTCTGGCGCATTATCGTCGGTACCCAGGATTAGTCTCCCGATCGCGATTCGCCCTCTGCCGGGCTTGCTGTAGAAAGCCCCGGTTTTGACATCTTCATACATCATAATGCCCTTGGACGACTGCGCCATCGCCGCTAACGGCGAGACCATCGTCGCCCCGAGCATCGCGGTCACCATCGCGGTGGCCACGGCAGTTTTCAATCTTCCGACCTTCATCGATCTCCTCCCCTGGTTTTTTCGATGTGGTGACGGCCGTTATTTGCCGGACGCTAATTGTTTCTCTTGGTCCAACCGCGCCTTCGCGAGCTGGAACGAGGTGTAAACTTTTCCGTTGCACGCGTACTTGCTCGGAGACGAGATGCTGACGATGGCGCAGTCCTGGATGCGGGGCACCCGCGCGGTTCCTGCGGTCTGAGAGGGGGTCCACGACGGCGTCAGCGCGCTCTGGAAAGCGCAACCGGCGCCCGACGCGATCATGACCGCTGACACGAGCGCTAGCCGCCATGAAGAGGAAGACATTTTTCGCTCCATACATTCACTCCGCTGTTCGAAAGTTTCAGACCTTACCCGCACGGACTCAGTTCCCCGAAAAAGCCCGAGTCTCGATTCCACCATCGGACCTCCGATTCAGATTGCGCGGACCAACGAATTCCATCCTGCACATAAATCCGGCAAAACGTCGCACAAGGAGGTTACCGGCGTGTTAGGGGCGCATCACGGGGAATTGAAATGCGGCTGGTTTCGTCAGGGATAACGGGGGATAACCCGACGCGATTCCGAAGCGTCTATGTGGCCATGGACATCGCCGAATGGCTAAGCGCTGCTCGGTTTTTGGCCCTACCCGTGTGTTTGTCAGCCTGATGCTACACCGACGCCTTTTCTGCTATAATATGATGTGAGTGCTTTATAATCTTTAGGAGATTAATTATGTATTGAAAAAGGTCTTGACTCAGTATGATGAGTTGCAGATACTCTTGTCATGTTGCAACAACGTCACAAATGTCGGCTTCGACGAAACAAGGGTCCCGGCAATTGTGGCATCGGAGGCGACGAGAAAGATGAACAGGAGAGCAAATGTGGCTGATCAGAAACAGACCTCAAAATCCGCTACTAACCGATCCCGATGGCGTAAGGGTCAGACCATGTTGGAGTTCGCGATGGTCGCGCCGTTGTTTTTCTTGCTGACTTTCGCGGTGGTTGATTTCGGCCGGTTGTTCTTCGCGCAGATGAACCTGACGGAGGCGGTCCAGGATGCGGCTCGGTACGCGTCCACCGGAAATCATCTTCCCGACCCCAATAATCCCAGCCAAAACCTCTCACGCGTCCAGTCGATCATTAATACGGCTGAAAAGGATGCGTGGGCGGGCGCGAACGTTATCAGTGCTCAAGTTTCGAGCCAAAACGGCGGAACTGGTAGCGCGGGCGGACCGGGAGATACGGTAACGGTTTCGCTCACCACCAGTCTTCCGTTGATGACGCCGATAGTTGCGCAGTTTTTTCCCAACGGCGCCTATGTCTTTACTTCGACCGCCACTTTCAAGAATGAGCCGTTTTCCTCAGGCAACACCAACTAGGAGTAGCAAGATGGTAACACTACGGCATCGTTCGTTGCCCACTGGTATCACCGCGCAAGAATCGGGGCAGGCGATGATCGAGTTTGCGGTGGCAGCGGTCCTGATCCTTGTCCTCTTGTTCGGATTGATCGATCTGGGTCGCGCTCTGAACTACATGCAGGTGATGAGCGGACTGAGCAGGCAGGGCTCAAACCTCGCCTCAAGAGGAGACACGCTGCAGCAGGCCGCGCAAGGCGTAATTGCGGGCGATGCGCCCTTGGACTTGACCGACAACGGAGAAGTAATCGTAACGGCAGTCACTAACATCAATGGAACCAATACCATTGTCGGACAACAAACGCAGGGGAAGCTCTCGCTCGCCAGCCAGGTCGGGCAGGGAGTAGGAAGCACCGCCACGATTCCCGCCTCGGCTGCCCCGATGCTCCAGTCGGGCCGGACGATCTTCGTAACCGAGGTGTACTACTCGTACACGCCGATCACTCCGATCGGAAATATCTCGTCGATAGTCATGCCTTCGACCTTGTATGAGGCGGCATATTTCTAAGCCGCCGCACGAGAGCGAAAGGCAAATGGCAGTTCGGGGGGGGAAGGTAAAGATGACTGTGTCTCGGGAATTGAAACTTAAGCGAAATCAGCGTGGGCAAATACTTCTATTGCTGGCGGTCATGTTGCCCGCGCTGCTTCTGTTAATGGGCGTGGCGGTAGACCTCGGCCTTGCCTACGTCACCAGGACCACGCTCGCGAAGGCGTCGGACGCGGCAGCGCTTGCGGGTCTGCGCAACATAAATCAGGGAACAGCTCAGGCTACGGCAATTGCGCAAACTGCTTTTAATCTAAACTATCCTACGATTCCCGGACGGGATTTTAGCGCGCCGGTGGTCACCGTTGGCCTCACCACCGACGCCAGCGGCAACACCATCGCAACTGTCAATGCCACGGCCACCATCAACACTTACTTCCTCCGTGTCTTGCCTCAGTTCAAAACCTTGACGGTGAGTTCCAATACGGTGGCGACGCGCCCCAAGCTCATCATGTCGTTAGTGCTAGACAGGTCGGGTTCGATGACTTTGAACGGCGGACAGCAGGCGCTCCCACCCGCGGTTGCCACCTTTCTGAGCTTCTTCGACGACAATACCGATCAGGTTGCCGAGGTCAGTTTCTCGACCACCGCGACCGTCGATGTGAGCATGCGCTCCAACTTCACCAGCGCCATCAACAATGCGGTCGGCAGCATGGTTTTTGCCGGCACCACTTTTTCGCAATCGGGATTGCTGAATGGACAGACGCAGATCATCAGCACACCAATACCGGCAGGCCAGAACGTGGTGGAAGCCGCGGTATTTTTTACCGATGGCTGGGCCAATACGGTCAACGACAATCTGAATTGTCCCGTCGTCACGAACTTGAACTACGGCGGGTGCTCTCAACTCGAGTATAACGCCGGGTGGTGCAACGGTGACATCGGGTTCTATGCTCCAGGCTCGGCAAACTCAGTCGGGTGGTATAATCCGAGCAACGGAACCTATGCCGGCTGTGGGGCGACGACTTTCCCTTCGCAGCAGACCGGCACCATGCAACCGATGACTATGATCAATGTCGGCAACGAGGCCATGTATCGCGCGGTTCAAGTGGCCAACAGCATGCGCACGCAAAACATCGCGGTCTATGCGGTCGGATTGGGCAACAAGATCAGCGAGCCATTCCTGCAGCAGATCGCAAACGACCCTGCCAGCAGTACGTTTAACCCTAACCAACCGATCGGATCGGCGGTTTTTGCGCCCAGTGCCAGTCAACTGGACGCGGCTTTTCAGACCATCGCTTCGAAGATTCTGCTGCGTATCTCGCAATAGAGGCTGAAGGGGGTTTCTTCCGCCGCCCGATGCGCCGTCTTCCGGTGCATCGGGCATTTTTTTGGTGGTTTTCTGTTGCTCCTTTTGCGGTCGTCAAGAGACCGTCGCGCGAAACTTGATCAGTTCGCGAATGCACGATCGCGAATGAGCCTCCTTCGCACGACAAATACCAAGCGTAGCAAGATAGCAACACTACCGCATCGTTCGTTGCACGCCAGTGTCACTGTCGGAGCAGGCGATGTTCGAGTTTGCGGCCGCAGTGGTCATAATCCTTGTTTTTCTCTCGGATTGATCGATTTCGGTCGTATCTCAAACTACATGCAGGTGACGAAGGGACCGAGCAGGCAGGGCGCGAACCTTGCATTATTTCGCAGTGGAGAGGTCTCTGTCGCAGTCGGCGGCGGCCGTAATTTCGGGCGATATGCCCTTGGACTTGACCGACAACCTTAAAGCAATCGTTACGGCAACTACCAACATTGATGGAGCGAATACGATTACCGGACCGCAAACGCATGGAAAGCGCGCCCCAGCCCAGATTGTGATGCCTTCGACCTTGGATGAGGCGGCGCATTTCTAAGCCGCCGCACTAGAGCCTGAGTCCGCCGCAACTAAGAGGGGAAGGTAAAGATGAATCTCTCTCGGAAATTGAAGCTTAAACGAAACCAGCGTGGGCAAATACTTGTGTTGCTGGCCGTCATGTTGCCCTCGTTGCTTCTGCTAATGGGCCTCGCGATAGACCTCGGTCTTGCCTACGTCACCAAGACGACGCTCTCGAAAGCGGCTGATGCGGCGGCACTTGCGGCTCTGCGCAACATAAATCAGGGAACCTCTCGGGCGACGACAATCGCACAAAGTGCCTTCAATCTAAACTATCCTACGGTTCCGGGAGCGAATTTTAGTACGCCGACAGTCACCGTTGCCCTCAGCACCGATTCCAGCGGCAACACCATCGCAACCGTAACCGCTACCGCCACCATCAACACCTACTTCCTCAAAATCCTGCCCCAGTACAAAACCTTGACCGTGAGTTCCAGTACGGTGGCGACGCGCCCCAAGGTCATCATGTCGCTGGTATTGGACAAGTCGTATTCCATGACGCAAAATGGCGGACAGCAGGCGCTCCCGCCCGCGGTTTCCAGCTTCCTGAGTTTCTTCGACGATAGTACCGATCAGGTTGGGGAGGTCAGTTTCTCGACCATCGCGTCGGTCGACGTAAGCATGCGCTCGAACTTCACCAGCACCATCAACAATTCGGTCTCCAGGTTGCAGTTTAACGGCTTCACTTTTTCGCAAGCGGGATTGCTCGATGGACAGACGCAGATCACCAGCACAGTCATACCGGCGGGTCAGAACGTACTGAAAGTCGCGGTATTTTTCACCGATGGCTGGCCCAATACGGCGAATGACAATCTGAGTTGTCCGACCTCGACCAATTTGAATTATTCCGAGTGCGATGTGAGCGAGCAGGCGGTGGGGTGGTGTGACGCTTTGCAACCCACGGATGAGGTCGTGTTCTATAATCCGAGCTCAGGAAATGCGGTCGGGACTTATGTTCCGCCCAGCGGACCCTCATCCGGCTGTAGCGCGACCAGTTTCCCTTCACAGCGCACCGGCAGCACGCTACCGATGAACGATGTCAATATTCCCGACGAGGCCGTATATCGCGCGATTCAAGTGGGCAACGCGATGCGCGCGCAAAACATCACCGTCTATGCGATCGGATTGGGCGACAAGATCAACCAGTCATTCCTGCAGCAGGTCGCAAATGATCCTGCCAGCAGTTCGTTCAACTCCAGCCAACCGATCGGGTCAGCGATCTTCGCGCCGAGCTCCACTCAACTCGAGGCCGCCTTTCAGACCATCGCTTCGAAGATTCTGCTGCGTATCTCGCAATAGAAGCTGACGATTTTCCGATGCTGCCCGATGCGCCGATTTGTGCTGCATCGGGCAGCCTTTTTTCGTTTTTGGGTTGCTCCGATGTTGCCGCGATGTTGCTCCGATGTTGCTCGGCGCGACCCCCGCGTCGCTCCGCGGTCACGTTTCGGTAGCTTCGCGCGACACTTTGCACCACTTTTGGCGCGCGTTAAGTGCCGAACGTGCTTTCGCGGTCTCTTCCCACCTATAGCGTGCGATTTGCGGTGGACATCCCGCTCCCGATGAAGTATCCCCGATGAAATATCCGGGCCTGGCGGCCATCCCGGCTCCGCGCGAGCCCGGTTCACATTGGGGAGCAACACTTGAAATTCCATCGAGTAGCATTCAGCTCATATCGAACGATGTTGGTCGTGACGATGGCCGTCGGCGCCGGCGCTTTCGCTCCTTCGATCAGCGCCGCGAAGACGATCACTCCTCCATCGTCAATCGTGATGACGGCGGAGGGTCCCGTCATGGGCGTCGTCGATGCCACTCCCGGCACCAGCCAGTTCCTCGGCATCCCGTATGCCGCCCCTCCGGTAGGCAATCTGCGATGGAGGCCGCCGCAAGCTCCGCCCGAACACACCTCGACTCTCGACGCGACCAGTTTTGGAGACGAATGCCCTCAAGGCGGAAGCAACGACTCCGAAGATTGCCTGTTCCTGAACGTCTATACTCCCACCAAGTCGTTGGCCTCGCATGCTCCCAAAACCCCGGTGATGGTATGGATCCACGGCGGCTCGCTGACCTCGGGCGAAGGAGCGATTTACGATCCGACCGGCCTTTCGACCATCGGCGACGTAGTCGTGGTCACTATCAACTACCGGCTCGGCGCCCTGGGGTTTCTTGCGCACACGGCCTTGAGCGCCGAAACCAGTTACAATGGTTCCGGCAACTACGGCATCATGGATCAGCAGCTCGCGATGGAGTGGGTGCAACAGAACATCGCGGCGTTCGGAGGCAATCCGAACAACGTGACGGTGTTCGGCGAATCGGCCGGCGGGGAGAGCGTCTTTTCCAATCTCGTCTCTCCCTTTTCGGCGGGACTGTTCAAACGCGCGATCATCGAAAGCGGATCGTACGGTCTGCAGTTGCCGACCCTGGCGCAGGCGGAATCGATGGGTGATACCTTCGCGAGCGATGTCGGTTGCACCGATACCGATCCGGTAGCGGAGGCAGCCTGTCTGCGCGCGGTCCCGGCCGATACCTTAGTCGCCGCGCAGGGAGCTCTTCAGGTGCAAACGCAGTTGCCCAACATCGACGGTATCGTGCTCCCGCAATCGATCGATACTGCGCTCGCCGCCGGCGATTTCAATCGGGTGCCGGTGATCGACGGCACCAATCACGACGAATACCGGCTCTTCATCGCGGAGGCGTTCGATCTATCTTCCGTCGGACCCCTGACCGATTCATTCTACCCGATCGTGTTGGGGCTGTTTCTGGCCTCAAATCAGGTGCCCCTGGTCCTCGCAGAGTATCCGCTGGCGAACTACCCGAGCGCCGATTTGACGCTGGCCACGCTGGTCACCGACGACGTCTTCTCCTGTCAGGCGCTCGATGCCGACAATTCGTTTGCGAAATTCGTTCCGACCTACGTCTATGAATTCGCCGACGAAAATGCGCCGGGTCTGGGATTGCCGCCGGTCAGCTTTCCCTATGGGGCCGCGCACGGATTCGAGCTTCCCTATCTTTTCGTATTGGAGGACTTTCCCGCGCCCTTTACGCCCGATCAGGCTCAACTCTCCGAAGATATGATGACCTACTGGACCAACTTCGCGAAAAACGGGAAACCGAGTTCGAAGCACATCCCAAAGTGGAATATGTTCAGCGGTAAGAAGGGCAATCAATTCATCTCGTTTGTGCCCGCGATGACGGCGAGCAAGCCGATCTCCGACTTCAGCAACGATCATATGTGTTCGTTCTGGCAGAGCCTGCCGGCTCCGATGGATTAGCGCCGCGCAGCGCCGCGGCGGAGCGGCTGATGTGGGCCGGCGCCGCGCCGCCGCCGCCCCCAAAGCGGACCCGCGCGTAGCGATCTAATTTGAAAAACGGACCTACGGGGAAGGTGTTCTAATTGGCAACGCTTATGCGGGTCACCGCAGAAAGCAGCTTTTCTAGCTGTTCCAAAACGGCTTCGTGATCAGACGTTTTAAGTGGCGCCTGGGAGAAGAATTTATTCTCTTCAAAGGGCATACCGGCCCGACGCTCAACGGTGAATACCGTTGCTAAAGTCACTGGGTTTGTCGCCTTAGTCGCGTCAAAGTACATTGAAAATCCTGTTGGATCATAAGGCGGGGTGGCACCAAAGCCGTAGTTTTTCAGCAGGTTGGTGATCGCTTCGCCTAGCGGTCGCAGGAAATCCAATCGCTCTTTGACCGAACCGTCCAAGATAACTTCCAACTGACTCTGATAGGTCCGGGGAAACATTGGCTTTGTATCAATGTGGAACTCATTGCCAACAAACTCGATCAAATCGTTCAAGAAAAGATCTGCATCATTAGTTGATCTTCGAGACGTTGCTGATATTGCGGTAGCGTGAGGAATGTAATTTAGCACTTCGAGATTTTCGACCGTGACCGTACGAGCCGGAGGCAACTTGCCATGAATAAATGTAGCGGGCTGGTTTGGGGGAGGATTCAGCAAACTTTGCGTCGATGGCACTTCTCGGAACGAGTAGCGGTCTTTGATTGCATCAACCAAGTCAAAAACCGGAGCACTATTGAGCAGATTCGGTTTCAAAAACAATACGGATTGTGCGCGGAGGACCGCATTAGTTTTCATTGAACACACCCAAGTTTGGCCCTTCGCGATTAGACCTTCTGAAGATTCTGAACAACTGCGCTAGAGGTGGTTTCCGCTGTGGTTCGTCGTAGCCCTGTTGTTCACCTAGCATCAACGAAGGGGCCAGCTTTTCAAGAGCTTTCCGCCCGCCCTCACCTTGGTTAGAGCCACTGGACTGACCCTCCTCGGCCCAATACTGGCCGATCACGTCCTCGGACGGCACAAGCATGATCCGTAATTGTGCGTCCATCTTCTCCGCCACCTTCGCCAGCGTTTTGAACGTCCAGCCCGAATACTCGCCATCTTCGATGCGCGACACTGCGGACTGGCCCATTCTACAAACCTTCGCGAATTTTACTTGGGTGAACTCGCGTCGCTCTCGAAGTTGGCGAATTTGTGCGGCTACTTCCTTCTTGGCCAAGCTCAGGAAGTATTTCTTGCGAAACGATTCATTCTTTAGCCGTTGCGCTAGGTTCAGATTCAGCGGCGGGGAGAGCAACGACACTGCTTTTCTCTTGTTCAAGCTCGATTGCCCTTTTGCGTTTGACCGCAGTTTTAAGGTCCCTCGGAGTAAGCGCAGGCTGCTTCTTGATCAACACATCAACGAACACCACTTGGCGGTTCTCCGTAAAATAATAGAGCATCCGCACGCGCAATTTCTTCGCTCGGGCCTTGAGCGATAGTAACTTCTCGTAGCCGAGATTTTCCGACACGGTTGACGGGCAATGGATACCGTTTTCTTGAAGCATCCGAAGGGAAGTTAGGGCCTCGATCTGCATGTCCTCTCCGCAGCCCTTCAAGAATTTCGACAAGACATCCCGATATTCGCGCAACTCCCATAGATGATTCAATATCATATTCTTGAGATATAGGCAAATTTAGTTGACATTATCCCAAAGTTGAGATATTGATTGCAGCAATGAAACTCACGCGCAGATTGTCCGACAAGCGGCCTCCAAAGCCGTTCCCTAGGGTCGTTTTGTGCGTTGGGGAAAGCGGGGGCACGGTCGGATTCGCAATCTGTGCCGTCGCCCCCGCAAATGGTTTTGTGAACGCGACCGACGCTAGCGCGCTAACGCCAGCACCCGCGGTCATAACCGTCACGTGTCCGTGTGACCGGCCACAATCACAGCTCGCAGGCCGATTGTTGCTCCGAGATAGTGGCCGGTCAAGCCAATGGAGCTTGACCGCTGAACACTTTGTCATCAGAACGACAATCGCAGATTCTTTCGGCCCTTGTCGATGCGCGAACTTATTGATGCTGTTCTAACAACTCAGAAGGATGTTGCGTAACAATGATGACTGAGAAAGAAGCGGTTGGTGTTCTCGACGGATTGCGGAAAGCATCTAGAGCACTCGATCCGACGAGAGCGATGCAAGCCTTTAACGCGTTGGCGAACTCTGGTCGTGTTATGACTTCCGCGTCTAACTTGGGAGTCGATTTCTCCCGCGCTTTGACAGCGCTCAGAACCGTCTTTGATGCGATGGAAAATAAGGGAATCCGATTTCCCTCAAATTAGATCACTACGCGGGCCGCGCGCGCGATCGGCGATTGACTATTGAATCTTTTCGTTCGATCGGCGCGGAAGTCGAGGCCGGTCCGCATCCAGGACCGCGCTGAAGCCCGTTCGCGCCAGGTCCGGCCTTACCACTTCGATCGGATCTCGTAGATCGTCGACGTAGCCAAGCGCGTACGCGCCGAGGCGGTAGCCCATCAGGCGGAGCAATTCGACCGCCAGCGAGGGCAACCCAGTCGCGAATCTGGCTGCGCCAGGAGCAGAACCAATATCTCTCGGGGCCGCTGGAAATTGCCCGAATACAAGCGTCAGGCGTGGGCGCTGGAGGATCCGATGAAGGCGGACGGGCCGGAGTTTTGGGCCGCCGTGGACGCGTTGGGCGACCACAAGTACTACCCGACCTCCGAGCACGCCTGAGTCGCGCGGGGCGCTCCCTGCGGCTTCACCCCCGGCGGCTTCTATGTGATAATCGCGCCGTAATGGGGCTCGCCGTGGTAAGGCATCCCCGTTCGAGGGCGCTCCAATGTCAGGCCATTCCAAGTGGAGTTCGATCAAGCATAAGAAGGCCGCCACCGACGCCAAGCGCGGCAAGCGCCTTCACCAAGCTGATCAAGGAAATTACCGTCGCCGCACGGATGGGCGGCGGAGATATCAACGCCAACCCCCGGCTGCGCACCGCGGTCACCACCGCGCGCCAGCAATCGATGCCGAAAGACAATATCGATCGCGCGATCAAAAAGGGCACCGGCGAGCTCGAAGGCGTCACCCTCGAAGAGCTTTCCTATGAAGGATACGGGCCCGGCGGCGTCGCCATCATCATCGACGCGCTGACCGACAATCGCAACCGGCTGGTCTCGGAGCTGCGCTTCACGTTTTCGCGCCACGGCGGCAACCTCGGTGAAAACGGATCGGTCGGCTGGATGTTCAAGAAGCATGGCGTGATCACGATCGACAAAAAGGCCACCGACGAGGACAGGCTGATGGAGATCGCTCTGGAAGCCGGCGCCGACGATGTATCGAGCGACGCGGACAGCTTTCAGGTGACCACGCCGCCCGACAAGCTGCATGCGGTGCGCGACGCGATCGAGAAGGCCGGCATCGCGATCGGGACCGCCGAGGTGACCCGGATTCCGGAAAACACCGTCGAGGTTTCGGGACATACGGCCGAGCAAGTGCTAAAGTTGCTCGAAGAGCTCGAGGATCACGACGATATCCAGAGCGTCTCGGCGAATTTCGATATCAGCGATCAGGAGATGGCGCAGATTTCGGCTGCATCGTAACGGATGTAGCCTGCTCACACGGGAGAGGTCGCTGCTGAACGTGGTGACGGATCACGCGAGGTGTATCAGCAGCTGAGGTGAGGAGCGGAGGTGGAGGGGATGCGGGTGCTGGGAATAGATCCCGGTACCGCGGTACGGGCTACGGCGTGGTCGATGGAAGCGCGGGCTGCTTTCAGCTGTCGCCTCCGGGATCCTCACAGCCGGCAAGCTCGCGCCGGGTCCCGATCGGCTCAAAAAAATTCACGACGAACTGCTCGCAGTGATCGACCATTACCAGCCCGCCGCGATCAGCCTGGAGCGTAGCTTCGTCGGCGAGAACGTGCAGAGCGCGTTTCGCCTCGGCGAGGCGCGCGCGATCGTGATGCTGGCGGCGGCGCATCGCGGCCTCGGGTTTTTCGAGTACCCTCCCAATCAGGTCAAGCTCTCGGTCGCGGCGTACGGTCACGCCAACAAGGACCAGGTCAAGTTCATGGTGCGCCGCGCGCTCGAGCTCGACGAAAGCCTGATGCTGGCCGACGATGCCGCCGACGCGCTGGCGCTGGCGCTGTGCCATCTGGGCGCGACGCGGATGAGCAACGTGGTGCGCCTCGCGCTCAAGCCTCGGCGCAAGCTCGAGGGATGCGGATAGCCGCAAGATGATCGCGTCGATCTCGCGGAACGGTGCGAATTCGCGAGGCGGGCCGCGTGCGTGGTCGAAACCGGCGGTGTCGGCTATGAAGTTTTCATTCCGCTTACCACCTACTATCGGCTGCCGTCGGACTCGGCAGTCCGGTCTATGCTCGAAATCCGCCAAGTCGTGCGCGAGGACTCGCTGCTGCTGTATGGATTCAGCGACTCGACCGAGAAGCGCGCTTTCGATCTGTCTGCTCGGCGTGCAGCACGTCGGCCCTAAGGCGGCGCTCGCGATTCTGTCGGTGCTCTCGCCCGGAGAGCTGGTCGCGGCGATCTAGCGCGGCGACTCGCATCGCATCGATGCGGTTCCCGGCGTCGGCACCAAGCTCGCCGAGCGCGTCGTGCGCGAGTTGCGCGACAAGGTCGCGGACCTGAAGATGATCGGCGGCGATGCGCATCGATGGCGACCGCGCCACGCGGCTCGATCGCGAGACGGGGTGCGGACAATCCGGTCGACGACGCGATTTCCGCGCTGATCAACTGGCATACAAACCGATCCAGGCGCAGCGCGCGGTCGATTCGGTGATGGCCGGCGGACGCCGCGGCGGACCTTGAGAACGATCATCCGCAAATCATTGGCGATCCTGCTTGCCGAAAAGTAAGAACGCATGAGCGAAGGCGACAGTCATCGCCGCCGAACGGCGACGCCGAGGCGCGCGCCTGACCGCGCCGATCGTCGCGCGAAGAGGAGCGCGCTCGACCTCTCGTTGCGCCCGCGCAGCCTCGCGCGAGTTCGTCGGCCAGGAGCGGATCAAGCGAATTCTCGGGATGTCGATCGAAGCGGCACGCCAGCGCGCCGAAGTCGCTCGATCACGTGCTGTTCTCCGGGCCGCCGGGGCTCGGCAAGACTTCGCTCGCGCATATTATCGCGCGCGAGCTGGGCGTCAACTGCGCTCCACTTCGGGACCGGCGATCGAGCGCGCGGGCGATCTGGCGGCGATCGTCGCGGACCTCGAAACGCGGCGACGTGTTTTTCATCGACGAGATCCATCGCCTCGCCCGTCCGGTCGAGGAGATCCTCTATCCCGCGATGGAGGACTACGAGCTCAATATCGTGGTCGGGAAAGGGCGCGGGCGCGCGCTCGATGAAGCTGGCGGTGAAGCCCTTCACGCTGGTGGGCGCGACCACGCGCTCGGGTCTGCTGAGCTCGCCGCTGCGCGATCGCTTCGGCCAGCATTTCCATCTCGATTTTTACGACCAGGCCGGAGCTGACCGAGATCGTGCGCCGCTCGGCGCGGCTGCTCGAAGTAAGAACCGACGACGGCGGCGCGGTCGAGATCGCCTCGCGCTCGCGCGGCACGCCGCGAGTCGCCAACCGTATCCTGCGCCGGGTGCGCGACTTCGCGCAGGTCAACGAGGCGCCATCGTGACGCAGCAGGTCGCGCTCGGCGCGCTGGAGCTGCTCGATATCGACACAATGCGGATTCGACAAGATGGATCGCGACATCCTGACCGCGATCATCGACAAGTTCGACGGCGGCCCGGTCGGCGTCGAGAGCCTCGCCGCTGGCGATAGGCGAGGAATCCGACACTTTGGAGGAAGTCTACGAACCCTACCTGCTCCAGGAAGGATACCTCGCGCGCACCAGCCGCGGCCGCGTCGCCACCCAGCGCGCCTACAACCATCTGGGCCGCACCCGCCGCCCGGCGCGCTGCTAGTGAGGGCTGAAAACATAAGACGTGGCCAAGATCTGGGTGATGCAGCATCATCCGGTCGAGAATCTCGGCCGGATCGCCGAGGCGCTGGCGGCCTCCGCGCTCGCGTGGCAATACGTGCGCAGCTTCGCGGGGCAGCCGGTGCCGAAAGACATGAAGGGCGCTGGCGGATTGATCGTGATGGGCGGACCGATGGGAGTCTACGAGCAGGATCGCTATCCGTTTCTGCGCGACGAGCTGCGGCTGATCGAAGCGGCCCTCAAGGACGGCAGGCCCGTGCTCGGCGTATGTCTGGGCAGTCCAGCTTCTCGCCGCGGCGCTCGGGGCGAAAGTCGGTCAAGGGACCGGGCAAGGAGATCGGATGGTATCCGGTGAGCCTGCTCGCCGCCGCGCGACGATGATCGGCTGTTCGGCGGCGCGCCCGATTCGTTCACTCCGCTCCACTGGCACGGCGACGTGTTCGACCTGCCGGCCGGAGCGGTCGCGCTCGCGTCGTCCGAAAAGACTCCGCTTCAGGCCTACCGTTACGGCGAGAAAGTCTACGGACTTGTTATTCCATATCGAGCCGGACGGCGCGATCGGTGACCGGCGATGGTCCGCGAGTTCGCCGGCGAGCTGGCGGAAGCGAGAGTCGACGGAGGCGGCGATTGTCGCGGCGGCGAATCAGCGCATCGCCGCGATGGCGGATCTCGCCGAGACTGGTATTCGGCCGCTGGGCCGCTCCGATTCAGGGGACTTAGGTTTGGAAGCCCAATCTCCCGCGATCCGGGCGAGAAGGGTCGGGGTGAGGGTCCGACAGAAAGTAGCTTAAGGTAATCTGGAAGAAATCTCTGTAAAGTCCCCAGCCCATACCCGTCTCCAAATCGATCTGGATGGGGAGAGGCGCTCAGACAGCGGATCGGGGACGAGGGCTCAGATCAAATCATAGATGACTCGCGCCGACCGGGACGCGCATAGCGTCCTACATCGAACTAGAAACGCATGAATTAATCTTCGGCGATCGGGAATGCTTGCTTGGGGCAGCGGCGGACCGCTTTTTCGAGCTTGGCGCGCAGGGCCTCGGTCGCGGATGATCGTTGAGGATGTAGAGCTTGTCGTCGGATGGCGGAGCCGAGCACTTCAAAGACTTTCGGTCCGCGAAATTCCATGCATCGGGCGTTGCTCTCGCAATAATATCGTAAATCCACGACGACTTTCAATTACTCGCTCCTATCACTTGGGCAGTTTCAACACGCGCTCGCCGATGATGTTGTGCTGGATCTCGCTGGAGCCTGCCGCGATCGTGAGGCCGCGGGCCGATAGCGTCCGCTGGGTCCAGCGGCCCTTTTCGATCGCGCCGGGCGAGCCGGGCTCTCAGCAATGCCCGTGCGCGCCGAGCAGCTCGTCGGCGAACATCGTGACGCGGAGATTCAGCTCGGTCGCGAACAGCTTGCCGAAGCAGCTCTGCGGCCCCGGCACTTTGCCCTTTAGCTGCGCGCTCAGCGAGCTATAGCGGCTCAGCCGCAGGCATCTCGCTTCGATCGCGAACTGGGCGAGCTTCTGGCGCACGTAGGGATGCTTGCGCGGCGGGCATCCCGTCGAAATCCACTTTTTTGCGAGCTCGATCAGCTCGCCGCATCGTCCGCTCGACCGGATGGCGCGTGCCGCCCGAGACCCGCTCGAACATCAGCGTCGCGATCGAGACCTGCCATCCACCATTGAGATCGCCGACCAGGTTTTCCTTGGGCACCCGGACGTTGTCGTAAAAGACTTCGTTGAAGCCGGCTCGCCGGTCATCTGGACCAGCGGCCGAACCGTGATCCCGGCGAATGCATGTCGCAGAGCAGGTATGAGATTCCTTTGTGCTTGGGCGCCTCGGTATCGGTGCGGACCAGCAGCACCTGCCATTGGGCGCGATGAGCGAGGCTGGTCCAGACTTTCTGCCCGTTGACGACAAACGAGTCGCCTTCGAGCACCGCGCGGGTTTGCAGCCCGGCCAGATCCGAGCCGGCATTGGGCTCCGAGTAGCCCTGGCACCAGATCTCGTCGCCGGTCAGCATCTGGGCAGAAAACGTCTCTTCTGCGCCTCGGTGCCCATCAAGCATGATCGTCGGGCCGATGCGATCGATCGCTAAGTTGGTTGGCGCCGTATAACGGAAGGCCCATCCGCAGCACTTCGTCCTGATAGATCGACTGCCGACCAGATCGGCGCCACCGCCGCCCCATTCCTTGGGCCAATGCAGCGCGACGTAGCCGGCGTGGAATAGCGCGCGATGATATTTCTTCAGCTTGTTCCAGGCCGCATCGTCGCGCACGTCGAGCAGGCTGGCGGTCGAGGCGCCGATCGCGTCGCGGCCGCGGCCGAAAATATCAGCCGAAGATTTTTCCAGGAATGCCGCAATTTCGCCGCGGAAGGTCTCTTGTTCAGGCGTGTAGCTGAAATCCATCTACCGCTCCACAATTGATTGGGTTATTTTGAGGGAATCTACTCGCGAACCATCACCATCCGCAACGCGCCATTAGATCCGTTCGCAGGCCGGCCTCATCTTTAGCCGCAATGTTGATTCGTAGCACAAAGCTCGCGGCGCTGATCATTGTCATGAGTCTTCTCGTGGACGCGCAGCGCGCGCTTCCCGCTCCGCCGCACGGATGGCGCGCGCCAACTATCGCGGATTTGGGTTCGCCCGCGGATCAGAAGTGGCGCGAGAACGATCCCGCGCGCTATCTGACGGTGGTCGCCGATTTCGATGGCGACGGAATACCCGACATCGCACGCCTGATGGTGCGGGACGATCGTATCGCATACGCGATTTTCGTATGGCTCGCGCAAAAGGACGGAAGTTACAAACTTGTTCAGCTCGACGAATTCGCTGATGTGGGAGCTTTTCCATCGATGGGCATTCGAGCGGTTGTACCGGGAGAATATCCGACCGGATGCGCCAAGGGCTACGAATGCGCCGAGGACGAGCCGCGATACCTTAATCTGAAGCACGCGGCGATCAGTTATTTCAAAACCGACGCCTCCGATCGGTATTACTACTGGAACGATTCCACGCACACATTTTCCCAAGTCGGCATGAACGACTGAGGCGCGATCCGATGCGGATGCCCTACCAGTAGCGCAGATCGATGTATGGCTTGGTGATCTCGGGATCTTTGAGATCCCATCGCAGCGACCGCGCGTCGGATTCCGGACGTAAGCTCTCCATCGACGCCACCAGATCGGGCAGGTGCTCGATCGGCGCGGCGAGGTAATCGCGGCCGAGCTGATGCGAGCGTCCCAGGAAGTGGCGCACGAGCCGCGCCATACACTCGGTGGCGCCATCCGCATAACCGTAGTCGAGCAGACAGGTCATCGCGACGCATCGCTCTTCCTGGGCGCCGACCCGGCGCCATCGTTCGCGCATGTCGCGGCCGCGATCCCACAGTCCGCCGCAGGCCCGAATGTGGCCGCCTTCCTCGAGTACGAAGTAATCCGGCCACGCATAGACGCTCTCCCACCAGTCCCGCATCGGATCGCCAGTCTTGCGCGGCCGCTCGCCCCAGAAACCCTCGTCCAGCACCGACTCCAGGTACTCGGCGCTGTACGGGCGAAACAAATCCCTTCCCGCGTGAGTGCGGTTAATCAAATCGACGCAGGCCGGCAGATCTTCGGCGCGCGCGAGGCGAATCGCGCCATCAGCCTGGGCAGGCTCGGATCGAAATTGCGAAACCGAAACCGGGATTCCCGGGACCGCGCCTTCCCGCTTCGGTGTGTTGTCGAAAAAGCCGGGGACGAATTTCTGCCACCAGTTCACCACCGCGAAGTTCTGCGTGCGCATCAAGTCGTATTGTCCGATCTCCGGCCGTACCACCCCGGGCAGCCCCGCCAGCCGGCGCACCTGATCTCCGTATCCGAGCCGGCGGTATGCGCGGCTCACCCGCAACGCTTGACCGAAGCGAACCGAGACGCGGCGGCCTTGAATCAAGGTGTTGCGGCGGGAAAAACCGCAGCACGCGATCAGCTCCGACCCCAGCGCGAGAACCGGCAGATGAACATTCTCCTGCAGTCGGAATTGAGCGAAGGCGTCGGGCCCGCGCTCGACCGTGATTTCCCATTCACCGATTTCCTCGGGAGAGTCCGCCCACAAGCGCGAGAATGCTTCATTGTCGGCGTGCGTCACGTCGCGTCCCCGCAGGTCTCCGCTGGTCAGCCGCATGTGCCATGCGAGTTGCTCGGCAGCTCTCTCCGGCGAGAGACCATACCAATTCCAGGAGTTCAGAGCCTCATCCGGGACCCGCTGCTCTGCTATGCGGCGCGTGAGATCGGCCGGCCAGCCTTGCGCTTTCGCGATACGGGCCAGCGTTGCACCGATCGAAACATCGTCGCGGGCAACTGCCTTGGGTGCGTCGTCGTGTGGTTGCGCCATTTCCGCCGCTCCTGGTTCGAGTGGTCGAGATAATAGATCTTTTTCGCGATCAGGTCGTGGGTCTGATAACCAGCACCAGCCTACTCTCGAAACCATCTATTCGGCGTGGCGCGGGAATCGCACCGACCGGGTCTTTCATCGTGTTTTGGTTGCTATATGATGAGCGCAATCGGCAAATCAGGCATTGGAGTTACAAATCGAAGATGGCTTACAAGACGATTAAGGTTCCCACCGAAGGCGACAAAATGACGCTCGGCAAGGGCGGCGCTCTGCAGGTTTCCGAGAAGCCCATAGTTCCGTTTATCGAGGGCGACGGCACCGGCCGCGACATTTGGCGAGCCTCGCAGTACGTGTTCGACAACGCGGTGAAAAAAGTATACGGCGGCAAACGCAAAATCGTGTGGATGGAGGTGTTTGCGGGCGAGAAGGCCTTCAAACTGTTCAATACCTGGCTGCCCGACGAAACCGTCGAGGCGTTTCGCGAATACCTGGTTGGAATCAAGGGACCGCTTACCACTCCGATCGGCGGCGGCATTCGGTCGCTCAACGTAGCGCTGCGCCAGATGCTCGATCTTTATGTATGCCTGCGGCCGGTGCGCTATTTCGAAGGCGTGCCCAGCCCGGTCAAGCATCCTGAAAAAATCGACATGGTCATCTTCCGCGAGAACACCGAAGATATCTATGCGGGGATCGAATGGGCGGCGGAATCCGCCGAAGCGAAAAAGCTCATCAAGTTTCTCCAGCAAGAATTGGAAGTGACCACGATCCGCTTTCCCGAAACCTCGGGAATCGGAATCAAGCCGGTCTCGCGCGAAGGATCGGAGCGGCTGATTCGCGCGGCGCTGGATTATGCGATCAAGCACAAGCGCAAGAGCGTGAACCTGGTCCACAAGGGCAACATCATGAAGTACACCGAAGGCGCCTTTCGCGATTGGGGTTACGCGCTGGTCAAACGCGAATACCAGGGACGCGCGATCGGATGGGACGACTGCGGCGGCAAACCTCCCGCCGGGTCAGATCCTCGTGAAAGACAGTATCGCCGATATCACCTTGCAGCAGGTGCTGACCCGGCCCGATGAATTCGACGTCATCGCAACGATGAATCTCAACGGCGACTACCTGTCCGATGCGCTCGCCGCGCAAGTCGGCGGAATCGGTATCGCTCCAGGCGCGAACATTAACTATCTCACTGGACATGCGATCTTCGAGGCGACTCACGGCACCGCTCCCAAGTACGCCGATCAAGACAAGGTAAACCCCGGCTCGGTGATCCTGTCGGGCGTCCTGATGTTCGAACATATGGGATGGCAGGAAGTAGCGGATGCGATCGTGCGCGGGAATGAGCAAGATCGATCGCGAACAAGACCGTCACCTACGACTTCGAGCGGCTGATGAGCGGCGCCAAGCTGCTCAAGTGCTCCGAGTTCGGCAAGGCGATCGTCGACAACATCTAGTCCAGCGATATCGGACGACATTCTTCGCTGGCGCGATGCTATAATCGCCGCTGCGATGGCGAAGCTGACGCCCCATAATAGCCGCTCCGCGCAGATGATGACGCGGGCGGCCGGCAAAGGAGTGCTGACGACGGATGAAAATCCGGGCACGTCAGCAAATCCGGCTAGCGACGATCCCGATGCGGCGTCTAATCCGGTCGGTCCGCGATATGACTCGCTGGTGAGTTATCCGGAAGATGCGCCGCGCCCCGAGGAAACTTCACCCAAAACGTCGTCCGATGAAACGGACCGCAAGCTCGACGCGATCCCGCCCGAGCCCGGCGTCTATCTTCTAAAGGATAAGGCCGGCAAGGTCCTCTACGTCGGCAAGGCGAAGTCGCTGCGCTCTCGCGTGCGCGCCTACTTCCGCGACGGTGGCGACGGGCGTTTCCAGGTCCGCTTTCTCATGCGCCGCGTGCGTGACTTCGACACGCTGGTGACACGCAACGAGAAGGAAGCGCTGATCCTCGAAAACAATCTCATCAAACAATACAAGCCGCGCTACAACATCCGTCTCAAAGACGACAAATCATATCTGAGCGCCAAGGTGACCAATCACGCGTGGCCGCGAATCATGGTTACGCGAAAGATCGTCAAGGACGGCGGCAAATACTTTGGCCCCTTCGGGTCCGCCGATGGACTGCGCGAGACTATCGATGTGATCCGGAAAGTTTTTCCGTTGCGGACCTGCTCCGATGCGGTGTTCAAGAATCGCGCGCGCCCCTGTCTGGAATATCAAATCAAGCGATGCCTCGGGCCGTGTTGCCTGCCGGTCGACCGCAGCGAGTACGAACGTCATCTGCACGCCGCCCTGATGCTGCTGGAAGGAAAGGATCTGGAGCTGCTTCGTGAGATGCGCGATCAGATGAAGGCGCACGCCGACCGTCTCGAATTCGAGGATGCGGCGCGAATGCGCGATCGGGTGCGCGCGATCGAAAAGACCGTCGAGCGCCAGACCGTGCTGCATCATTGGGGAATCGATCAGGATGTCTTCGGGCTCTATCGCGAGGGCGGCTTTATCGAGGCGATCGTGCTGATGGTGCGTGGCGGCAAGCTGACCAGCACGCATAGCTGGGATTTCCAGGATCTCGAATTTGCCGACCAGGACCTGCTCGCCGACCTGCTCACGCAGTACTACTCGGGCCCGCGCAACCTGCCGGACGAAGTTATCACGCCGGTCGCTCTCGAAGACGCCGAGGTGCGCGCGGAACTCCTCACCGAACGGCGCGGCAAAAAAGTCGAGTTCATCGTGCCTCAGCGCGGAGAGAAAGTTCGCCTGCTGGAAATGGCGATGGAGAATGCACGACAGAGTTTTGCCTCGCGGCGCGATAACGAACTGACCCGCGAAAAAATGCTCGACGATGTCCGCTCCAAGCTCCAGCTCAAGAACACCCCGAAGCGGATGGAGTGTTACGACATCTCGAATCTGCAGGGCACGCTGGTGGTTGGCTCGCAGGTCACTTTTGACGAGGGCGAGCCGCGCAAGGACTTGTATCGGCGTTACCGGATTCGCAGCTTTGAGGGGCAGGACGATTTCGCGAGCATGTATGAGGTCCTGAAGCGCCGGCTCGAGCGCGCGGTCAGGGAAAAAGAATATCCGGATTTATGGGTCATCGACGGCGGCAAGGGCCAGCTTAACGTCGCGGTTGAGGTGCTGAAGGAGGCGGGCCTCCTCGATCAGATCGATGTGGTCTCGCTCGCCAAGCAGCACGTGCTCAATGCCGGACGCGACAACGCCGTAGTGAAATCCGAGGAGCGCGTGTTCATCCCGAACCGCAAGGATCCGATCGTGCTGCCGAAAAATTCGACGGCGCTGTTCCTGCTGGTCCGCATCCGCGACGAGGCGCATCGATTCGCGATCACGTACAATCGCGAGCTGCGCAAGCGGGCGCGGCTGCGCTCGGCGATCGATGATATCGAGGGCATCGGTCCGGTGAAGCGCCGCACGCTGTTGCGTCACTTCGGGAGCCTCCGGCGGATTCGTGAGGCGACGGTCGAGGACATCGCGCAGGTCAAGGGGATGAACCGCGACCTCGCGGGGAAGATCCGCGCGCACCTCGACGAGATGGCGGCGCTGCTGGATCGGGAAGAGCACGCCGATGGCGCTGATGCGAACGCCGAGTCGTCGCGAGGCGACTCATCGGCGAAGCGTGAAGATATGAGGACCTAAGAAGAGCAGGTCGACGCCCGCTTATCAGAGCGAGTTCTGATAGCTGTTAGTTCAGTTCCGCTGTCATCAAGTCGGCAACTTCGCTATAGATGACGGAATCGGGACTGCCACTCCAAAATTGCTTGGGCGCATCGCTCCGCCCGCGGCTCCGATCCCAGCCTCTGTAATCTCAGCTGCGGATAAAACCGAAGGAAAGGCGGCGAGCCCATGGTTCGTGCGATTCCCGCCCATCTATGCGGTTGCGATCGCCGTCGTAGTTGGCGACGCTCTCGGCGGTTTTGGGTTTTTCGTTCCGCTGCCGATCGCGGTGGCGGTTGGAGTGATCGCACTCCTCCTATTTCTTATCGGACTTCGAGACATCGCAGTTGCTGCCGCTCTCCTTGGGATAGCCGGCGCGGGTACCGTAAGCGCGCGCCGAATTCTGACGCCGCCCGTCGATCCAATCAGCATCGGCCGATTTGACGAGGGCGCGATGCTGACGGTCGAAGGGACTCTGGTGCGCGAGCCCGAACGCTTTCCCGGCAAGATGCGCCTGTTCGTGGCAACCGATCGCGTGTCGCAGGACGCGGCTCATCCGGATCCGTCACACGGAATGATTCGGCTGACGACGATTCATCCGGGCGCCTTTCGGCTCGGCGATCGCGTGAGGTTTCAGGGACGAATTCGCTTCCCGCGCAACTTCGGCGATCCCGGTGAGTTCGATTACGAAGCCTTTATGCGGCGCGAGGGAATCGACGCCACGATGCTGGCGGTAAAGGGGAACCGGAGCGTCGAGATCGAGATCATCGCGCACCACCGCATATTTCCCAGCAGCACGATCGAGGATATTCGCAGGCACATCGCGATTTTCATCGATCGCAACCTCAATGATCCGATCGCTTCCGAAATGCGCGCGCTGATCATCGGCGATCGCGGCGGTATCGACGCGAAAATGCACGAGACTTTCGGACGCACCGGGTTGTCGCATCTGCTGGTCATTTCTGGTCTTCACCTGAGCATGGTGGCCGCGGCGGTGTTCGCACTGGTGCGTCTGGTGATGCTGTTATTTCCCGCGATCGCCTTGCGAGGATGGGCGAACAAGTCGGCGGCGATCGCGGCGGCGACTGCGGTGGTGGGATACGCCGCGATCGCGGGTCATCACGTCTCGACCACGCGCGCGTTGATCATGGTGATCGCGTACATGATCGCGGTGGTGATCGATCGCCCGCGCGAAGCGGTCGCGAGTCTCGCGCTCGCGTGCATCATAATATGCCTCGCGATTCCCGGCTCCAGCGCCGATGTAGGCTTCGAGCTTTCGTTCGCGTCGGTGCTGACGATCGTTCTGGGAATGAGGCGCTATAGCCTGTGGCTGGAGCAGCGGCGTGCCGATCGCGTAGGCATAATGGCGTCACAAGGCGAGCAGGGGTTTGAATGGGCGCTCGGCTACGTCGCGGTTTCATTCTGGGCGATGCTCGGGGTCGCGCCCCTGACGGCTTTCTACTTCAACCAGTTCTCCATCATCGGGCTGATCGCGAATGCGGTCGTGATTCCGTTGATGGGCCTTGGCGGCACCGTACTCGGACTTGCGGCCGCGACGATGAGTTTCATCTGGATGCCCGCGGGAGTCGCGCTTTTGTGGACGGCGGGCAAATTCATCGCGGCCGGTAACCTGCTCGCGTTCTGGTTTGCCGATTGGCCGATGGCGTGGGTACGCGTCTTCACTCCGACGATGATCGAAATCGCGCTCGCCTATGCGGTTCTGCTTGGATGGTTGATGTGGCCGCGGCGACGACCGCAAACAGCTGATGAAAAATGGACGTTCCACCCGCATTCGCGTCATGCGGCGGCGCTGGGGCTTGGACTCGCGGTTCTCGTCGACATCGGATGGTGGACCTATCAGCGTTCTTACAATCCCGATTTGCGGGTTACATTTCTTTCGGTCGGCGAGGGAGACGCGGCGGTAGTGCTATTTCCGGGATCGCGCGTGATGTTGATCGACGCCGGCAGCGCGTGGTCCGATTTCGATCTGGGCGAGCGCGTGGTCGCGCGATATCTGTGGTCGCAGAAGATCATGCATGTCGATTGGATGGCGCTCAGTCATCCCGACCAGGATCATTTTGGCGGCTTCGATTTCATCGCGCGCAACTTCAGTCCGCTCGCATTTTGGGAAGTCGATTCCGAAAACCACGACGCGAGTTATGAGAACTTGCTGACGACCCTCTATGCAATGAAGATTCCGATCTCGCGAATCGATTCAACCACGCCCAACCTGAACGTCGTCGGTGCGCGGGTCGCGGCGCTGAATCCGCCGCCGGCCCGAGACACCCGGCGCAACAACGCGTCGATGGTGTTGCGGCTCGATTTTGCGGACACCTCCCTTTTGTTCACCGGCGATCTCGAAGCTGCCGGAGAGAACGCGCTGCTCCAGAGCTCGTCAGTCATGCGATCGACGATTTTGAAAGTGCCGCACCATGGTAGCCATACGTCTTCATCGCCGGCCTTTGTCGCGGCCGTCCGTCCGCGAGTCGCGGTGATCTCCCTCGGCTATAACAACCGATTTCATTTCCCGGCGCCGGAAGTGGTCGATCGCTACATTGAAGAAGGCGCACACCTTCTCCGGACCGACCTCAACGGTGCGATCGAGGTCGACGTGGGCAGAAAGGTCACGTCGATACGCAGCTATCGCAGCGGAATCAGAGAAGACGTAGATCGATAGACGCCGCTAAGCCGGTAACGCGTAACCAATCGCAGATTCAATCGCCAACGTTCGCTGCACCGCGGGGCGCGCCATCATGCGATCGAAGTGAGCGGAGAGATTGGGGAACTCGCCTGGCGCCAGATCGAACGAACCGTGGAAGCGCCAATACAGGCGGAACAGATGAATGTCGGCAATCGAATAACGCCCTACCGCCCACTCCCGATGTCCCAATCGCCGGTCCGCGATCTCATAGATCGTGCGGGCATGTTCGAGACCCTGCCGTCGCGCCGGATGCACGGTCGCCGCGACGAATGACATCCACGAGATCACGTGCGCCTCAGCCTCAACATCCTCGGGCAGCAGGCCCGCCTGGGGGAAGCGCTTGGCGAGATAGAACAGAATCGCAGCCACCTCGGTCAGCGGGCGTCTGTCGATCAGCAGCACGGGGACCTTGCCTTCTGGATTGATCGCGAGGTAGGCCGGCGTGCGGTTCTCTTTCTTGACAAGTGAGAGGGGCCGGCTCTCGAATGGTGCGCCGATCTCGTGCAGTGCAATATGCGGCGCCATCGAACTCGACCCGGGCGAGAAATAAAGCGTCAACATGGCAGTTTCTCCGATGGACGGTTTATCACAAAGACACGAGGAGCACGAAGAAGAGGGTACCTCCGGATTGTAGGCTAGAAAAAATCCGTTTTATACTGAGTTGACGGCGCGACGCTGCCTGTGGGAAACTCCGCTCGAAGACGACTGCACGTCGTGCGGTTCGTCTCGTTTCATTCTAGACCTCAGGTTTCGGAGGACCGTATGGCTGAACCAGCCCAGGCAAATACCGATCACGGACCGCGTCCCATTGTTCCGTTTCTGGAACTCGGTTCCCATCCATATCTAAGAGGCTCGAAATGCTCGTGCGGAGCGATTTATCTCGACGTCAAGCGGGTCGCATGCTCGAAGTGCGGTGAGGCCAACAAATTCTCGCCGGTGAAGCTTTCGAACAACGGCAAGGTATACGTTTTTTCGGTGGTGCATCAGTCTTTCCCGGGCATCAAAACTCCGTATATCACCGCCATCGTCGATCTGCCCGAGGGTGTAAGCGTGCGGACTAACCTCGTCGATGTCGATCCGTTGCACGCGCAAAGCGCTCCCAAGGAAGTTTTCGATCTGCCGGTCGAGTTGACCACTTACGTTGCGGCCAAGGATCGCGAAGGCCATGAAGTGATGGCGTTCGCATACAAGCCGAGCAAGCATTAAGGGCGCCTCGTGCGCCGTGAATTTCCAGCGACGGACCAGGCCACAGGCCGGGCCGCCAGGAGGTCGTGAGATGAGAAATGTTTATGTCCTCGGAACGGGCATGCTGAAGTTCGGACGCTATCCCGAGAAGACGGTGCCGGAACTCGGCGGTGAAGCCGCGATGTTGGCGCTCAAGGATGCGGGCATCAAGATTCAGGATGTCGAGATGTTCGCCTGCGGAAATCTCTACCAGTCCAACGCGATGGTTGGGCAGCGCATCCTGCAGCAGATCGGGCAGACGGGAATCCCGGTTATCAACGTCGCCAACGCATGCGCTACCGGCTCGACCGCCTTTCGCGAAGCGTATCTGTCGGTCGCCTCGGGAATGTACGACACCGCGATGGCGGTCGGCGTAGAGCAGATGGGTAAGGCTGGATTGCTCGGCGGTGGCGGCGGTGGCGGGACCGATCCTGCCTACTCGGCCGAAGGAAAAATCGGGTCCGGCCTGATGCCGGCGGTGTTCGGACAAGCCGGTATCGAGCACATGCGCAACTACGGAACCAAGATGGAGCACTTCGCCAAGATCTCGGTGAAGTCGCATAAGCACGCGACCAAGAATCAGTTCTCCCAGTATCGCAATGAGGTCACCCTCGAAGACGTGATGAACGCCCGAATGGTGGCCTATCCGAACACCCTCTACATGTGTTGTCCGACCGGTGACGGCGCGGCGGCGGCAATTCTGGTTTCGGAAGACAAGCTGAAACGGTGGGCCGGTGGACGCAAGCGAGCGAAGATTGCCGCCTCGGTGTTAACCTCGGACCCCTACACCGATCGCGATCTGACGCTGCCCGACGTGAGTACGCTCACGCAGCGCGCCTCGAAAAAGGCCTACGAGACCGCAGGCATCGGCCCCAAGGATATCGCGCTCACCGAACTCCACGACTGCTTCGCTACGGCGGAGCTGGTTCACTATGAGAACCTGTTCCTGTGCGGAAAGGGCGAGGCCGGCGAGTTCGTCGACAAGAAGGGCGGGGTCCATCCCGACCTCGGAGGCCATTCGCCGGTGAATGTTTCGGGCGGCTTGCTCAGCAAGGGGCATCCGCTGGGCGCGACCGGCGTCGCAAACATTTGCGAGGTCGTATGGCATCTGACTGAAGATGAGCGCGCGAAAGATCGCCAGATAAAAGGTGCGAAGGCAGGCCAGGCGCACGTCATCGGTCTGGGCTCGGCGTGCACGATACATATTCTGACAGTGTAAGGACCGCATCTCGGCCCTAGACGGCATCATGATGGAGGGCCGCTTTCGGGCGGCCCTTCTTTTTGTGGCGTCGTGATATAGCTAAAGTATTACGTCAGATTTATGTAGCGTATTGCACCCGAAATTCTCATGGGTGACATTATGGAAAGGATCTGTCGTTCTCAAATTAAAAGGAATGTTCGTCTTAAATGGCGGTTGAAAAGATAACTAGGCTGCGCGGGTTCAGAGACGTAGTTCCTCAAGAAGCTGAACGTATGTCCCTCATTGAGGACACAGCACGCCGCGTGGTCGGCCGTTACAATTTCAACGAAATTCGCATCCCTTTGATGGAAAGAATCGAACTCTATGCACGTTCCTCCGGGGACTCTTCGGACGTTGTAGAGAAACAAATGTATGTGGTTAACCGTCCGGAAGAGAGCTTGGGTTCGGGACGGATGGTGCTGCGACCCGAAGGAACGCCTGGAGTTATCAGAGCTTACATTGACGAAACACTTGATGACCCGCGCTCAGGCGGCCAATACCAAAAGTATTTTTATTCTGGTCCGATGCTACGCTATGAACGACCTCAGAAGGGGCGTTATCGGCAGTTTTGGCAATTCGGCGTGGAAGTTTTGGGGCGCGCGGACGCCGATTGCGATGCAGAACTCATTGTCATGATTGACGACCTTAGACAGGAATTGGAAAGAAAACTGTCTATCAACCTGCCGCTTCGGATCGAAGTAAATTCGCTCGGATGCTCCATATGCAGACCAATGTTCCGCAAAGCATTAACAGACTTCGGAATAAGAAATTTCGACAGACTCTGCGAAGACTGCAAGCGAAGGTTAGAAAGAAATCCAATAAGGATTCTCGACTGCAAGAAAGACGTCGATTTCATTCGGTCGTCCAATGTTCCGACGAGCAAAGACTTTCTTTGCGCCGAGTGCAAATATCACTTCGACCAAGTTAAGGCTTCTCTTGAGGAGGCTTCCGTCGAATATACGGAGAATCCGTATCTGGTTCGTGGCCTAGACTACTACACCCGTACTGCCTTTGAGGTCATATCCACTTCGGTCGGTTCGCAGAGCGCAGTGGTAGCCGGGGGTAGGTACGACGGACTAGTAGAAGCGCTAGGCGGAGCGGCGGTACCTGGGATCGGCTTTGCGATCGGTGTCGATAGGTTGACACTTGCTGTTTTTGCTGCGGAAGCGGACGCGGAAAACTATCGGTCGCTTCCCGAAACGTCGCTCGCTGAATCGCATACATGGTTATCCAGATTGCAACGAAGCAGAAATATTCTAACAGCCGTTATACCGCTTGGAGCGAGCGCAAATATTCGCGCCAAGGATATTTGTCGACGGCTTCGACTCAGGGACTTTAGGTTGGAATTATTAAATTGGGAGCGCGGGATGAAAGCACAGCTTCAGCGCGCGGTCAAAATAGGTGCACGTTGGGCATGGATTCTCGGAGATAATGAACTGTTACGGCCGACACCAGTCGTTCAGGTTCGCGACCTTGAAAAGAGCCATCAGTACGAAGTTCCTATGACAAGCCTTGAAAGTCTCCCCTCCGTTCTTTCACTTGAATCGCTGCTACAAAACATGTCCCCAGTTTCCCGATAGCTGGTCTAAGGCAGACAAACAAATCAACGGCGAAATGTTAGGTTTTCAATATGACCGCGAGGTGGACATTCTCTACATCAGCAAGTGTCCTTCTTACCCCGAACAGGAAAGCGAAGAACTAGGCGACGACGTCGTAGCTCGCGTCAATCCCAAGACCAATGACATCGAGGCTCTTGAGATCCTTTTCTTCTCAGCCCGCCTGCTACGAGGTGATCTTTTCGAACTGCCGATTAATGCCGACTTGCGGCGGTCCGACAATTGAACGCGTTGCAATCGTTTCTTGGTCGCGATCCTGCGGGTATTCTTCAAGGCTCTGACATCTGATGGCTGAAAAAACTTATACGCCGCTGCCGCCGTGGCAGCGCACCGATTACTGCGGCATGCTGCGAAGCACGGACGCGGGCCGCGAGGTCGCGCTGTTCGGATGGGTGGCCTCGCGCCGCGACCACGGCAGCCTGATCTTCATCGATCTTCGCGATCGCGAGGGAATCGTCCAGCTGGTGTTCAATCCGGCGCACAACGCCGCCGCGCATGAGACTGCGGGCGCGGTCAGGTCGGAATTTTTTATCGCGGCAAAGGGCAAGGTAGTCCGCCGGGCGGAAGGCACCGTGAATGCAGGTTTGCCGACCGGAGAGATCGAAATCGCTATAAGCGAATGCGAGGTGCTGAATTCCTCACCGCCTCCACCGATTTCGATGGAAGAGGGGGAGACTGCCGCCGAAGACCTGCGCCTGAAGTATCGCTACCTCGATTTGCGCCGGCCCGAGATGCAGCGCAATCTTCGCCAGCGTCATCGCGCGGTAAAAGCGGTTCGCGATTACCTCAACGAGCAGGGCTTTATCGAGATCGAAACGCCGATCCTGTTCAAATCAACGCCCGAGGGCGCGCGCGATTACCTGGTTCCGAGCCGTGTCAATCCGGGGAAATTTTACGCGCTGCCGCAATCGCCCCAACTCCTGAAGCAGCTCCTGATGGTCGCCGGGTTCGATCGGTACTTTCAGATTGCCAGATGCTTTCGCGACGAGGACTTGCGCGCGAACCGCCAGCCCGAGTTCACGCAAATCGATATCGAGATGACCTGCCCACGTCCCGACGACGTGATGAAGGTAGCGGAAGCGATGATTGCGTCGGTGTTTCAGAAGGTCCTCGGTGTCGATGTGAAGCCGCCGTTTCCCAGGCTGCCGTATTCCGAAGCGATCGACCGTTTTGGCGTCGATAAGCCGGATCTGCGGTTCGGCATGGAACTAAGGAATCTGAGCGCCGCCTTCAAAGGCACATCCTTCAAGGTATTCGCCGACGTGCTTGGACGCGGCGAGGCGATTTATGGAATTGTGGCGCCCGGCGCGCATCAGCTCAGCCGTAAGGACCTCGACACCATTACCGAAGGCCTCAAGGCGCGGCACGGATTCGGACTGGCGTGGGTGAAGATAGGGCCGGAAGGATGGCAGGGACCGGTCGCGAAGTTCATCGGAGACTCGGAAAAAAAACTGGCGGTACAAATCGCCGATCTGAAGGACGGCGACACCATGCTGATGGTCGCGGGTGATGCCGACCGAGTCAGACCGATCCTCGGCGAGCTCCGACTGCAACTGGCCGGCAGATTCAATCTCCGCGAGACGGGCGAGCGAAAATTTCTCTGGGTCATCGATTTCCCGATGTTCGAATACGATACGGCCGAGAAGCGTCTGGGCGCGCTCCATCATCCGTTCACCGCGCCGACGCCCGATGACCTCGCAATACTGGATTCGTATCCGCTGAAGGCCCGCGCGCTTGCTTACGACATGGTCCTCAACGGCGAGGAAATAGGCGGCGGCTCGATTCGTATTCACAGCCGCGAACTTCAGCTTAAGGTGCTGGAGTTGCTCGGGATCACGCGCGAGGAAGCGCTCGATCGCTTCGGATTTCTTATCGAGGCGCTTACTTATGGCGCTCCGCCCCACGGCGGGATCGCTTTTGGCGTGGATCGTTTGATAATGATGCTGTGTGGCACGGAGTCCATTCGCGACGTGATCGCTTTTCCCAAGACGCAGAAGGCGGTCGACCTGATGAGCGGCGCGCCCTCCGATGTCAGTCCGCGGCAACTGAAGGAATTGTTCATCAAGGTGACGGTATGAACGTGCGACTGGTGGAACCCGCCACTGCCGTCGCCATCGCGATGATGATCGGAATCGCGGGCTGCATTCCACCGATTTACACCGCCGCCGATAATACGGTCGGCACGATTAAAGGATTTATCCCCTCCGGAGATCTTCAGACCCACGCCGTTGCGTCCATCAAGCAGGTCAAAATCGGCAAGATCGCGGTGATGCCGATCGTCGCCAATCCCGGCCCCAACGGCGACGTGATCGGCGAAGGCGGTACCGACGCCGTTACTGCGGAAGTCTTCACCCAGGCTGCGCTCGCCGGTGGATGGGATGTCGTGCCACAGGACGACGTGGTGCGTGCGATGACGAATCTGCCGCCAACCACGCCGCAAGACCTCGACGAGAATGCACTCAAACTTGGCCACGATCTGTCCGTCGACGGGGTCCTGTACGGGCAGCTCGAGCGCTATCGCGAACGCGAGGGCCTCAACTATGCCGCCGCGTCACCCGCGTCGGTCGCGTTCACGCTGAAGTTCGTCGATATGCAGACCGGCCAGGTGATCTGGACCGCCAAGTTCGCCAAGGCGCAGAAGGCGCTCTCGCAGAATGTATTCGAGCTGGCGAATTTCGTTCAGCATCAGGCCCGCTGGGTTCGAGCTCATGAGATCGCGCAGGACGGGGTCACCAAGGCGATTGAAAATTTGCATGGCGATCTGACGCTGACCTCGTCCGAGGTTAAACGCTTTGAGTCCGGTACCTATAACCAGATCGAATCCGGCGCGCAGCGTTACGAAAACAACGGTCCCCAAGGTATCTACAAATCGGCTACTTTCGCGACGGCCGGTTGCTCGCTTTCAGAGGACCTCGCGCCCCCAGGTCATTTCCAGGGCGAATCGGACTTCATCTTTAATGCCTCCGCGACGGCGCGGTGGGTAACCTGACCCGCGTAAGTATTCAGGCCGTTGCGAATAGCGCGAGTGCGCTGGCCGGCTGCTATCGCCCCGAGATCGGCGATCTCGACGCGTATATCAGCGTAGCGTTGGTCAAGGCGTAGGTGGAGGTGTGCGGCACCATCGCGGGCATATTGGTCACGCAGTAGTGCACGACGCCATGCCGTATGAAAGTCGGTCTCTCGTGAGTGGTCGGCCGTGAAGTTTCCGAGATTCCGCCCTGATCGATCGATAGGTCCACCAGAACCGCTCCGGGCTTCATCCGCGCGATCATCTTCGAGCTGATCAGGCGCGGAGTGCGGGCACCCGCGACCAGAACCGATCCGATCACCAGGTCAGCCTCGATCAATTCTTCTTCAAGCGTCGCGCGGGTCGACATTACGGTCATCGCCTGACCTCCGAGAATATCGTTCAGGTAGCGGAGCCGAATCGGATTGTTATCGAGGATGGTTACTTCCGCGCCGACGCCGGCCGCGACGCGGCATGCGTTGAGGCCAGCGATTCCGCCGCCCAGCACCGCGACTTTTCCTGGCCGCACTCCGGGCGCGCCGCTCAATAGAACGCCGCGTCCGCCGTTGCGCGATTGCAGACACCATGCGCCAACCTGGATTGCCAGCCGGCCCGCGACCTCGCTCATCGGTGCCAGCAGGGGCAGACTCGAATCCTCGAGCTCGACGGTCTCGTAGCCCAAACCGGTGACTTGGCGCGTCAACATCTCCCGCGCCAGGCGTCGATCGGCGGCGAGATGCAAATAGGTGAAGAGGACCAGGCCGGGACGCATAAAACGATATTCGGTCGGCTGCGGTTCCTTCACTTTCAGGATGATTTCGGCGCGTTTCCACACCGATGCGGCGCTGTCGGCCATGATCGCGCCGGCTGCGCGATATTCAGCATCCGAGAATCCACTTTCTCGCCCGGCGCCAGCTTGCACGATTACGCTATGACGGTGGCTGCGGAATGCGGCCGCGCCGGCGGGGGTCAGCGAGACGCGCCGCTCGTCAGCCTTTATCTCGGTCGGGATACCCTACGATCATACAATCTCCGCTGTGAGACGATAAACATTTCGCGCTCCGAACGCGTGGCAACGATCATTACCGGCGGAAATCCGACAAGTCATCTCGCGCGCGGGGGTCAAATACCGATATTATTTTTCGCTCACGATTTGCGTTTGCGCGGAACTTGACAAGCCAAATTCCACCGCGCTTGATGAATCATGGTGGTCGCCGCGCCTGGGAGCCGCGGATCGCGGGCAGACGCCAGGAGTCCGCAATCGCTGGAGGAGTCATGGAGATCCCGAAGGGACTCAAGTACTCGAAAGAACATGAATGGGTTGCCACCGAAGATACCGTGGCGACCGTCGGCATCACCGACCACGCGCAGGATCAGCTCGGCGAGATCGTTTATATCGAGCTGCCGGCGATCGGTGACAAGATCAGCAAGGACGATCCGTTCGGCGTGATCGAGTCGGTAAAGGCGGTCTCGGACATTTACGCGCCGGTGAGCGGAACCGTGATCGAAGTCAATGAAGACCTGCCGGAAAGTCCCGAAGTGGTGAACGAAGATCCTTACGGCGACGGATGGCTGGTCAAGGTGCAGATGAACGATCCCTCCGACCTCGAAGATCTGATGGACAACAACGAGTACGACGAGATGCTTGCGCGCGAGAAGGAATAGTTCCTATTCGCGATGGTCGGTCTGCTCGCCCGCCGACGCAACCGCAGGCTGCGCCTTCGATACCGTGACCGCGAAGCTGCTGAGGCCGGATGGCGGATCGATGAACACCACCAGGAACGGCGCCGAATGATCCGGCTCGAGCATGAAGGCCTTCTGCGGATCGAGCTTCTGAAGGAACTCCAATTCATGCGGCGTCATCTCGGCGATCATCTTCGGCGATAGAGTCGTCCCGCAGTAAACGGCTGAATTCGCAACCTCGTGCTGAGCGGCGTCGAGCAGATGTACTCCAATCTGCACCGTGTGCAGAGAAACCGTTGAATTGTTTTTCGCAACGCCGGTGAGCACTAGAGCATGATGTGTGCCCTTGACAGTTTGATAGTTCTCCTGAAGGTCAGCGATCGCGACCATGTTTTCGAGCGCAGTTGGAGCCGCGAATTCCGGTCCAATCAACGGCATCTGGCGCAGCAGAGTGGCGCTCGCCGAGGGGGCCGCATAGATGATCAACGTGAGCGCCGCGAATCCCAGGGCCACGACAAAAAAAAGACCGAGAAAAGATCGCGCGGAATGAAGACTGATGCGTTCGATGTAAGCGGCGTCGTCGGGCAGCGGGTCGCGCTGCGTGGACGCGGCGCCGGCATACTGAGGAATTGTTCCGCGCTCGATCGGTGCCGGCTCGCCGCGGCCAAATCGCGCGTCACCCCCCGGAGCGAGTTCCGATGGTTCGTCACCGACACTCCATTTCTCCGGCGCGGCCTCGGAATGATCGTCGTCCGGCTCGGGACCGAGCTCCGGCGTCTCGTTGAAATCGAATTCCAGGCTGTCGCCGGCGTCTTGCTCATTTTCTTGAGCCCGTTCGATCCGGCGATCCAATTGGTCTTCGCGGATGCTTCGCGCCGGTTCCACTCCCGGAGCTTCGCTGGTGGAACTGGTCGGCGACGATGTGGCCATCGCAGCCCGCATTTGGGCCACTGCGGCTACGTCGATCTCCGAGTCAGCCGCGTTCGATTTCGTAGCGGGAATCGCTTGCGGGGTGCGATCGGACGCGGTTGGTGTCTCGCTTCTGAGGTAAGGTTTGACTGGTGTGGGCCGGGATTCCCGACCGGTGAGCGTTCCGGCTTTTCAACTGTCGGTGGCCTCGGCTCTTCGGCGAACGGCTCGACCGCGCCAGTGGCAACGTTGAAATCGGCGCGCGACTGAGACGGCTCAAGTGAGGGAGCTTCGATCGGCGATTTCGCGGGCTCGACGGCCGAAGCCGCAAGGCTGGAAGCTTGAGACTTGGCGCTATCCGTGCGCGGAGTTGGTGGGTCCGAGGCTGGTGATTTGGCGGAGGATGGCTGCGGAGACGTTTTCGGCTTTGCGGCAATCGGATCGGTCGTGAAGACGTGTCCACATCGTGAACATTTGAAAGTCGGGCTATCGGCGGGCAGCACCCGTTCGTCAATGCGATATCGGGTATGGCAGCTAGTACATTGAATCTCGATCATCACCGCGCCTCTTCACCGCTGAGTCAAAATATCATAGCGGCCACCGTCATACAGCTTTTCGTAGGGACGCGGCGAAATGTGCTTATCCCAAAAGTAGCGATGGAGCGGCCGTGCGAATTGCGCTTCTGACCCGCAGATTCGATCCGCGCGGCGGCGGCACGGAACGGGACCTGATCGTCACGGCGAAATATCTCCGTCGAGCGGGTCACGAGATCACAATTTTTTGTTCTGAGATTCGCGGACCGTCCGCGGATTTCAAGATTCAAAAGGTCGGAAACCTGGCTGCCGGGCGGACCCTGGGTTTGCTGTCGTTCGCATATGCGGCGCCGTCGGCAGCGCGACGCGGAGGCGCCCAACTCGTCATCAGCTTCGCGCGCACTGTCGATTCCGATCTGCTGCGATCGGGCGGCAGCGCGCACATCAGCTATCTGCGAGCCGCTCGTCAATGGCGGGGAGAACTCCGATGGCGTGCGATGATGGCGGCGCCATATCATCGCGCGCAGGTATTCATCGAGCGTCGAGGCATCCGTTCGCCAAGGCTGAAAGCCGCGATCGCGGTCTCGAATCTGGTGCGCGACGATCTGACTCAACAATTCGGCATTCCGGCCGATAAAGTTGTGACCTTGTACAACGGCGTCGATTTGGAACGTTTCACGCCGCCGCGCGATGATTCAGCGCGGCGCCAACTTCGAACTTCCCTCGGAATTGACAACGATGCGCCGATGGTCGCATTCGTCGGCAACGGGTTCGCGCGCAAGGGGCTGCGCTTCTTGGTTGAGGCGTGGCCCCGGGTCGCGCGCGGAACGCATTTGCTCGTGGTGGGCGTCGATCGCGAAAGCGGATGGTATCGGCGCAAGGCGGTGAAACTCGCGGTGGGTGACCGGATTCATTTTGCCGGGTCAGTTGACGATGTCACTCGTATCTTCAATGGTGTCGACGCCTTCGCGCTCCCATCACTGTTCGAGCCGTTTGGCAACGTGGTAATGGAAGCGATGGCGAGCGGCTTGCCGGTACTTGCGAGTGCTCAATGCGGTGTATCGGAGCTTCTGCCCGAGGAGATGCGCAGGTTCACGGTGGGCAATCCTACCGATGCAATTGAGATCGCCGATAAAATGAACGCGCTGCTCGAGGGTGGAGGCGACCTGCGCGCCGCCGCGCGCGCCACGGCCGAGAAGTATACCTGGCGCGGTTACGGCGAAAATTTGCTGCATATTATTTCCGCCGTGAAGTGAGCGACAACCTAATTCCTTCCGCGCGATGATCGCGAATGCGACTTCAGCCCGTCCCACATGCCGCGCGCGACGGCCGATCGGCGTTCCTCGCGCGCCTTTCTTTCAGCATCGGCGCCACCGATCGATGCAACCGCTAACCTCATCGAGGCCACCAGATTTTTCAACATGATCTCGAACACCGAATGATTCTCGTGGAGCATGCGGCATCTTCCGCGCTCGCGCGAAATGCGGATGAAACGTTCGCGATTCGCGCGTAGCGGATCGACCTCGTGATAGACCAACGCGTTGGGCGAGTATCCGATTCGATACCCGCGCCGTCGAAGACGCGCTGACATTTCCGTTTCTTCCTCGTGCCCGCATGCGCCCGGTCCGAGGCGCTCGTCAAACGGACCGACCGCCCGCAGCGCTTCGGCGCGGAAAGCCATGTTGGCGCCGAGCACGCCACGGACCTCGATAACCTCGTCTCCATGATCCACTAGCGGCAGGTCGAGATAGACCCAACCTGCGCCGGCCACTTTAAGGGCATCTTCCTGCGCAAGAATTCTGCCCTTCATCGCGGCGAACTCAGGATGATAAACAAAAAAACGCTCGACCTGCTCCAGGTAGTCTTTCGCGACGACCAAATCGTCGTCGAGAAAAATCAGCACGTCACCGGACGCTTGCGCGATTGCGACATTCTGCACCCGGCATTTGCCCGGCCGCGGGTCGTGGATGTGAGCGGTGACCGGTTGCGGATCGGGCAGTATCGTCTCCGATAAAGTTCCATTTTCCGCGACGATCAACTCGTGCGACGCGTGTAGTTGCGGCTTGAGCGAGGCGATCAGCCGGGCGAGCGAGTCAGGCCGCGCGTGGGTCGCGATTATTATCGAGAGCTTCACTCGAATCCATTTTTCGGAATCGCATGATAATATTTTCGTCCAGCAGGCAACTCGCGCTGGTCAGGAGACGAAACAGCCCGCGATTTATTTTTCTCTGCTCGGGATTCTCGATCCCGCGGACGTAGAGCAGATATGAGAATGCGACAATCGGCAGATACAGCAGCGGCGCGAGAACTTTGGTCTTGAGCCTGCGCTTGCTGCGGCCGAGGGCGTCGAGGTCAAGCGCGTACCCGTGGGCCATCCAATGAAAATCGTTGAGACCCATGACGTGCCAGTTGCGGCCGTCCTCGACCCGATAACGATAGAGCAGAGGAGCGCGGCGGCCCTTGTAGAAGCCGCTGAGCAGATAGTGTAGCCGCGACGAGACATTGAGACGATTCGGCGTCGACAAAATCGCGACCCCTCCGGGTTTCACGACCCGCGCGATCTCGGCCAGGATATGTGGGATGTCGGGCAGGTGCTCGACCACTTCCAGCATCAGCACCAAATCGAATTTGCCCGCTTTGAATGGGAGGTCATCGTTGAGATTGACGGCGGTCCACCCCGGACGGCGCGGATGAAATTCGGTGGGGAACACCCGCCATCCCCGCTCCTCGAGCATACGCGTGGAGAGGGCGTCACCGGCGCTGAGATCCAGCGCCACGCCGGGCTTGAGGTCGGCGGGGATCAGTTCGATGGCGCCACGAACACGCTCACTCATATGGTGGGCGACAGTCTAGCAGGTGCGGCGAAGGGCGCGACTGGGCTATCGGCTTGAATTAGATGCTGGGGCCGGATAAACCCATTCATCTACCTGCAAGCGCGCGAGAGTGGCGGAACGGCAGACGCGCAAGGCTCAGGACCTTGTGAGCGCAAGCTCGTGGGGGTTCAAGTCCCCCCTCTCGCATATCTCTTACCGATCGTTACCCAACCACACGCGAGGTTGTCGCTATGGTTGAGGGGCTGGCGGCGCCTCGCCCCCGGCGCCTCCGCCGGACGCACCACCTTCGCTACCGCCGCCTTCGAGTCCGGCGGGGATGCCATATTCAGAAGCGTTGGGAGGGCCGCCGCCTTCCGACGAAGACCCGCTACTAGCCCGAGGGCACTTGGCCACGTCTTCTTCGCTTGCGCCGATCGCGGCGGCTATCTCCTCATTGGAGCGCCCGGACTCACTCTGTAGTTTTACTACGTTGCAATCGACGTGGGAGCCGCCGAGGCCCGCGCATCCCGCGATTGCGGTCGCGAGCAGGAAAGCACCCGCTCCGACCAAGGTCCCCATTTTTCCTCGCCGCTGGATCATCAGATGCTCTCCGTCAATCGAGTTTGCGCGAGTTTTTGCAGTTTTCGCCCCAAGCCGTTTGCAAACGATTGGAACGATATTATCAACCGTCGCCGAAACACAAGCGTAGTGCTGGAACCAGCTTGCATGCCTTCGGAGCCGGTCAATATGATTCTGACCTACAGCGCCACACGAAGGCATCGCGGGCAGATTTCGTAGGGCCTGAAGCCGAATTGAATTCGACGCGGCGCGGTCGCTCGCGAAGCAACGGAGGTCCCCTACTGGGGCCGACGTAAATTTAGATGAGGCGAAGCCTACTGGCGTAGTCAAGGAACTATTTGGGCGCTCGCGAAGCAACGGAGGTCCCCTACTGGGGCCGAAGTTAATTAACGCGAAGCCGATTCGGGCGATCCCGAGGCCGAATCGAAATTGGAGTGACGCGGAGCCTGCTGGCGTAGTCGAGAAACATTTTAGGGCGCTTCCGAGCGCAGTGTCGAAGACACTTTCGAGGCGGAGCCTACTGGCGTAGTCGAGAAACACTTAGATGGATCTGAGTAAGACATTCGATTCGAAATCCGCCGAGGAACGATGGTTCCAGTTGTGGATCGATCGCGGATATTTCAAGGCGAATCCCGATCAGCCCGGCAAAGCGTTTTCGATGGTTATTCCGCCGCCCAATGTGACCGGCCAGCTCCATCTCGGCCACGCCCTCAACGTAACGCTGCAAGACATCATCGTGCGGATGCGCCGGATGCAGGGTTACAACACGCTATGGGTGCCGGGCACCGATCACGCCGGTATCGCGACCCAGAACGCGGTCGAAAAGGATCTCGCCAAAGAGGGGAAAAATCGTCATCAGCTTGGCCGCGAAAAGTTCGAGGCGAAAGTATGGGAATGGCGCGAGACCTACGGCAATCGGATTCTCAATCAGTTGCGGCGTCTCGGCGCCTCATGCGATTGGAGCCGCGAGCGTTTCACCCTCGATGAGGGCCTCTCGCGCGCCGTCAATGAAGTCTTCATTCGTCTGTACAAAGAAAAGCTCATCTATAAGGATCGCCGGCTCATAAACTGGTGTCCCCGATGCGAAACCGCGCTCTCGGATCTGGAAGTCGATCACAAGGATGTGAAGGGCAGCCTGTGGTTCATCAAGTACCCCTATACTGATGGATCGGGCTTCATCACGGTTGCGACCACGCGGCCTGAGACGATGCTCGGCGACACCGCGGTCGCGGTGAATCCCGAGGACAACCGCTATCGCTGGATGGTTGGAAAGAATCTGCGCCTGCCGTTCATCGGCCGCGAAATCCCGGTGATCGCGGATTCGGAGGTCGATAGCGCATTCGGTACCGGCGCGGTGAAAATTACCCCCGGCCACGACTTCAACGACTTCGAGATCGGGCGGCGGCACCAGCTGCCCGAGATCTCGGTGATGGATACCCGCGCGCGGATGAACGAGAACGCCGGCATCTATCAGGGTCTCGATCGTCAGACTGCGCGCAAACGAATCATCGACGATCTGAAGGCGCAGGAGTTGCTCGAAAAGGTCGAGCCGCATACGAGCGCGATGGGGACCTGCTCGCGATGCGATACCGTGGTCGAGCCGATGCTCTCCGAACAGTGGTTCGTGAGCGTCAAGGCGATGGCGAAGAAAGCTATCGACGCGGTGAAAGACGGTCGCACGAAATTCTTCCCGAAGTTTTGGGAGAACACGTTTTTCAACTGGATGGAGAACATCCACGACTGGTGCATCTCGCGCCAGCTATGGTGGGGCCATCGCATCCCCGCGTATCGATGCCAGCGCTGCGATCATCTGATGGTAGTTCCGGTGCGTCCGCCCAAGTGCGAGGAATGTGGCGGCACCGACCTGGTGCAGGACGACGACGTTCTCGACACCTGGTTCAGCTCCGGACTGTGGCCGTTCTCGACCCTGGGATGGCCGCAGCAAACCAAAGAATTGGAGCGCTACTATCCGACCAGCCTGCTGGTGACGGGCTTCGACATCATCTTTTTCTGGGTCGCCCGCATGATGATGTTCGGACTCGAGTTCACCGGCGAGGTGCCGTTCCGCGATATCTACATCACGCCGCTGGTGCGCGATGCGGAAGGCAAGAAGATGAGCAAGTCGAAGGGCAACGTGGTCGATCCGATAGAGTTGATGGACACCTACGGCACCGACGCGCTGCGCTTCACGCTCGCCCAGCTTTCGGTGCAGGGCCGCGACGTGATTCTTTCCCCCGATCGTCTAAATGCGTCGCGCGCGTTTTCGAACAAGATTTGGAATGCCGCGCGTTTCGCGATGATGAACCTGGCCGACGCGCCGACTCCGATTCCCGCCGTCGAGCTGTCGCGGCTAAGCCTCGCGGATCGATGGATTCTCAGCCGGCTCGACGCGGCGACACGCGAGATCACCGCCTCCATCGATGCTTACGAGTTCAACGTCGCCGCGATGAAGGCCTACGACTTTATCTGGCACGAGTTCTGTGACTGGTACATCGAACTTTCCAAAGACGCGCTCAAGGGAGTTGATGAGCGTCAGGCGGCGGCGCGCTACGTCATCATTCATTGTTTCGATCAGATGCTGCGCCTGTTGCATCCGTTCATGCCGTTCGTGTCGGAAGAGATCTGGCAAGTGATCCGACCCTACATTGGGGGCAACGATCTTGAGCCGAATCTGGTGATCGCTAAATTTCCGAAACCGCGCGAGGGGCAGCCGCTGAGCGCGGCCGAGGCGATCGCGATGCAGCATTGCATCGAGGCGACCGAGGCGATTAACAGGTTACGAGCGCTGGTGGCGATTCATCCGGCAGATCGAATAAAAGCGTGGATCAAACGCATTCATTCCACCGCCGCCAAAACCGCGGACAAGTTACTATGGGAACGGCGCAGGAGTGGCAGACGGAGTTTGTAGCGGAAGTGGTTGACTGTTCTGCTTACGCTGCACGATGGCAAAGACGACGATCTGTAGCGTTGTGCTTTTCGACCAACCGGGTGCCGGGCCGAACTTGTCCCTTGGACGCTCGAGTGGTCTGAGATCTGGGTTCAAGGCACCTGACGATTTCGACTTCGAGAAAGCCAAAACTGCTCTAACTAAGAAACTTGCCAGAAACTGAGAAACACTCGAAACAACATGAAGACGTCTCAGCAACGAAGAGTTCCTGCGGAGGGCGGGCCGCGACACAAGCGATGGAGACCCAGGACGAGCGGCGCGGAACTGCGAATCAGCGTCACGTCTTGCAGAAGCAAATCGCGGCGCTCGCTAAGAAGCAGATAAATAGCCATGGAACTCTTCCAACAGCTCGATCTCGATTCAATCGTTAAACGCGCGCTGGAAGAAGACCTCGGCCAGGGCGACCTGACCACTGCCGCGACGGTCAAATCCGGACAGCAGGGCAGGGCGCGAATCACCGTCAAAGAGCCGCGGATGATTCTATGCGGCGGCATCTTGCTCGAACCGGTGTTCAGACTCGCAGGTGCGAAACCCAATATAGAAGATACAAAGATTACTTCGTTAGCGGCAGAGGGCGCGCAACTCGCGAAGGGCGATCTCATCGCGCAGATCCAGGGCGACCTCGCCGGATTGCTGATCGGCGAGCGGACCGCGCTCAACTTTATTCAGATGATGTCGGGGATCGCGACAGTGACGCGTCAGTATGTCGACGCGATCGAAGGGACCCGCGCGAAGATCGTCGACACCCGCAAGACGCATCCCGGTTTGCGCGCGATCGAGAAGTACGCGGTGCGCGTGGGCGGCGGACACAATCATCGTTTCGGCCTCGATAGCGGCGTGCTGATCAAGGAGAACCACATCGCGGCGGCGGGTTCGGTTCGCGCCGCCATCGAGGGCGCGAAGAAGATCACCCCGCACACCATTCGCATCGAGATCGAATGCGAGACGTTGAAGCAGGTTGAGGAAGCGCTAGCGGCGGGCGCCGAGATCATCATGCTCGACAACATGAGCGTCGATCACATGAAGCGTGCGCGTCAAATCGCCGGCGAAAAAGTGATTCTCGAAGTCTCGGGCAACGTAAGTCTCGATACGGTTCGCGCGATCGCGGACACCGGCGTCGATCTCATTTCGGTTGGCGCGATCACCCATTCAGCGCGCGCCGTCGACATCAGCATGCGCATCGCGGCCGCCTGACCCGCGCTCTCTCAGGGACGCTCAGTCCTTTCCATCAAAGTTCCCCGCTCCGGCAGTATCGTCCGCAGCAGCGCGGGCTCAGATACGAGCGGCAGGCCGTCGTACTGTTCTGCCGGCGCCGTCACCATTCGATAAGCAAGGATTGAAATCGCGGTGATCGCGGCGCCCGCGATCACGTCGATCAGGTAGTGATGGCCCATGACCGGAATCGCCAGCAGCATCAGTGCGTTGAGTATTGCGATCGGTACAAACGTTCGGGACGGGCGGCGATGGACGTAGATGAAAGTGATCGCCAGCACGGTGTGAAATGACGGGAACGCCACGATGCCCTGCATGTTTTGTATGTCGACGCTCGTCAGCGCGCCGCTGCGGACGGCGAGAAACGCCTTCGACCAGACGGGCAGATGGTTGGGGATCTGCGGACCCAGAGCCGGCGCAAAACCGGATATTACTACCGTCGCCAGCCCGGCCAGCATCGCGATCCACAAGAGCTCGCGGTTGCGGCGCCGGTTTCCGGTCAGCGCGAAGTACGCGACCGAGATGAAACCCTGAATGAAGATGCTGTCATAGACATAGAACAAGAAACGCGTCAGTGCCGAATGCGCGTGAATCACCCGATGCCACTCGAACCAGTGAAAACCCAGCGACGCGTCGATCGCGAAGAGTTGAGCGTCGCAGAGAGGAAATTTGAGGGTGGCCGCGAGGTATGAATAAATGTTCAGCGCCAGCGGAAACGCCATCCAGAGGGCGAAATAGTGGCCGAGATCGCGCAACTCCGGTTTGCGGCCGGCGTAGTCGTACAACAAGCCGATGCTGAGAAGAAAGCCGACGACGAAAATGGCGGCGGAAAATCCATGAAATCCGAACCCGATGCGCCAGGCCCAAACGCAATCGATCGCCGCGGCGGATGCGACCAGGGCCCAGGCCCACTTCAACCCGTCGCCGCCCGCGGCGAGCGAACTCGTCTTCCGATTAGTAGCCATTTTGTAACATTTTGTAGGAGCCGCCGGAGCGAGACAACCGGGACATCCTCTCGGCGGTCAAAATCCGCTATCATGGAGCTTCGGCGCGCCGTCAGCGCGCATGCGGATGCCGAAACGCGCGCATGCGGCCACTTTTGGCGCGTCAGAGACCACATCGAGGCCGCCCCGAGCAACATCCGAGCAACACAAAAGCAACGTTTTGAGTACACTTCGAGGCAATTTAGACCCTTCGCTGCGCTCAGGGCGACCGCTCAGCGATGCTTCGTGGTCGTTTTACCAAACGAAGCCAAATCACCCTTATGGCATAAGGGCCTTCGCTTAATATTCGCCCCGTGGATCGCAGCTTTCCACAGCTCGGAGCGCTCGGTTTAGGCGAAACCACCAACTCGCCTGTTGGGCAAATCTCCCCTCGTGCTAGTGATAGGGCAGGTGTCGACCTGGACCTATGCCACATCATCCGTACACCGCCATCGAGAACCATCAGCCGGGACAGATTGGATGCAGCATCCACTACTTCGAGGCGGTCGAGTCCACCCAGGATTACGCACGTAACCTCGCGGCCGAGGGAGCGCCGCACGGCACCGTCGTCATCGCGGAGACGCAGAGCGCGGGTCGCGGCAGGATGGGGCGCGGGTGGCATTCGCCACCCGGGGTGAATCTCTACACCACGATTCTGCTGCGCCCGAAGATTGCCATGCCGGAGGTTCCCCGCCTCAGCCTGGTCGCGGGAGTCGCCGCGGCGGAAGCGCTGGAGGACTTCGCGCCCGGTATGGTGCAGCTCAAATGGCCCAATGACATATGGCTCAAAGGACGCAAGGCGGGCGGCATCATCGCGGAGGCGGTGACCGATCCGGCGCATCGTTTGGTGGCAGTGCTGCTCGGCATCGGGCTTAACCTGAATCTGCGCGCTGACGATGTCCCGGCCGAGATTCGCGAACGCGCGACCTCGGTGTTGATTGCGACCGGACGCCTATGCGATCGCGTTTCGGTTGCGAATGCACTGCTCTTGAGACTAAACAGTCGATACACGGAGACCGAAACGCGAGGCTTCGCGGCGGTGCGTCCCGCATGGGAGCGCTACTCGAGCCTCACCGGAAAACGCGTCGTCGTGGTGGATGCGGGAACGCGGGAAGCGGGCGTGGTGACTGGAATCGACGCGGACGGCGCGTTGCTGCTCGATACGGAGGATGGGGTGCGGCGGATTATCGCGGGTGATGTGACGCTGGAGGGCGCTTACACATAAGTAAATAAAATCGCAGAGGTGATTATATGCCTGTGGAGGAAATTGGGCGGCTGCGAAGTATCGCGCTGGTTGGCCAAGGCAGTGCTGGAAAAACCCAACTGGCCGAAGCGATGCTTTTCACCGCCGGAGCGACAACCCGGCTCGGACGTCCGGATGATGGTACCTCGGTGCTGGACTTCGAGCCTGAAGAACTCAATCACAAAGCTTCCATCAATTCCGCCTTTCATCATCTCAACTGGAAAAAGAACGAAATCATTCTCGGCGATACTCCCGGCTACGGCGCTTTCATAATCGATTCCTTCAATACGCTGCAGGCAGTCGATGCGGTGGTTTTTGTCGCCACTTCCGGGGGCGATCTCAAAGTCGAATCCGAAAAGCTATGGCAACAGGCCGAAAGACTCGGACTCCCCCGCATCGCTTTCGTATCGAGACTCGATCGCGAGCGGACCAGCTTTGAAAATGCATTGAAAGATCTCGAGAAGGTACTCGAGGCAAAGCCGGTCGTGCTCACGCTTCCGATTGGCGAGGAACTCGCCTTCAAGGGCATCGTCGACGTGCTCGGGTTGAAGGCGCTGACCTACGTCGACAACACCAGCGGCAGGCCCAAGGAAGAAGAACTCTCGGGCGATCTGAAGAAAATGGCCGAGGAAGCCCGCGGCAAACTTTGCGAGGCAGTCGCGGAAACCGACGATGCCTTGCTGGAAAAATATCTCGACCAGGGCAACCTCTCGGACGACGAATTGCGCACCGCGCTGCGCGCCGCGGTGATCGCGGGAAAGATCACACCGGTGTTGTGCGGTTCGGGCGCGAAAAATATCGGCGCCGGGCCGCTGCTCGATGCGATCGTAAATCTGCTGCCGGCTCCCAACGAGCGGCCCGCCAAAAAATGTACGCATGCGTCCAATGGGCAGGCGGAAGAACGGCCGGCCGATCCGAACGGACCATTCTCCGCCTTCGTGTTCAAGACGGTGATGGATCCGTTCGCGGGCAAACTTACATTTTTCCGCGTCGTATCGGGTACCGCGCACAGCGACGCGATGGTCTACAACTCGGCGCGCGAAACCAAAGAGCGCTTCGGCCAGCTCCTGCGACTCGAGGGCAAGAAACAAGCGCCGCTCGCAATCGCGCTTCCGGGCGAAATCGTCGCGGTGGCCAAACTTAAGGACACCTCAACCGGCGATACGCTCTGCGACGAGAAAGCGCCGGTGATGTTCGAACCGCTTCATCGTCCACACGCGGTGATCTCGTTTGCGATCCGTCCCAAGTCTAAGGGAGATGAGGAAAAAGCGTCCTCCGCGCTCCAGAAGCTGGTCGAAGAAGACCTCGCACTGGAGATGCATCGCGACCCGCAAACCGGCGAAATCATTCTTGGCGGTACAGGTCAGTTGCATATCGAAGTGACGGTGGAAAAACTCAAGCGGAAATTCGGGGTCGAGGTTGAGCTCACGGCGCCACGAGTTCCATATAAAGAAGCGATTAAGGGACGCGCGGAGGCGCAGGGGAAACTCAAAAAGCAATCGGGCGGACGCGGGCAATACGCCGATTGCTGGCTGCGGGTCGAAGCCCTGCCACGTGGGACCGGATTTCAATTTGAGAATGAGATTGTCGGCGGCGTGATCCCGCGAAACTTTATTCCCTCGATCGAAAAAGGCGTGCGCAACCGGCTTCACGAAGGCTTTCTGGCGGGGTTTCCGGTCGTCGATGTGAAAGTTTCCGTGTTCGACGGCGGCTATCACGAAGTGGACTCCTCCGACATGGCATTCCAGATTGCCGCATCGCTCGGCCTCAAAGCCGCACTCGAAAAGGCCAGGCCGATAATCCTTGAGCCGATCATGTCGATCGAGGTCTCGTGTCCGGATGAAAACATGGGCGACGTAATCGGCGACCTGAACTCGCGCCGAGGCAAAGTTCAGGGGATGGAAACGCGAGGTCACAGCCAGATTATCAAAGCGACCGTTCCGATGGCGGAAATCCTCAAGTACGCGCCAGACCTGCGCTCGATGACTTCCGGGCGAGGGTCGTTCGAGTCCGAGTTCGCGCATTACGAAGAGGCGCCGCCGCACATCGCGGAAAAAGTCATCAAGGAGCAGGTCATCAAGCACGAAGCGGAAAAGGCCGCGCACGCACACGCGCACGCTTAGGGCTCGCGTCTCCGAGAGAAGCGCCGGTACGCGCCCGGACCGCTGGTTGGGCTGGATTTGGCGCAGCGGCGCGGTGAGATAGAATCCGAGGGGCTACATTATGGCGCCTTTCGGTAAAATCTTGATCATCATGGGACTCGCCATCGCGGCTGGCGGCGCGATGTTATGGCTGCTCTCCGGAGTGCCTTTCGTCGGGCGTTTGCCCGGTGACATTTATTTGCGGCGCGGCAACTTCACGTTCTACTTTCCCCTGGCGACTTGCCTCTTGATCAGTCTCATCGTCAGCTTCGTGTTTGCGCTGTTGAGGCGTTGAACCATGGCGGAAGACGTCAGGGAGGTCGCGCAGCGAGAAGTTGAGGTCAAGCGACGCCATCGCGAGCTGATCGCGGTCGGGATCGCGGGGATCACCCTGATCGCGTTTGTATTCGCGCAGACTGAACTTCCTCCGCTGACGAAACATACTTCACTCGGATCCAACCTCGCAGTAATCAGTCTCTTCAACCTGAGCTTCCTCTTGCTGGGACTCCTGCTTTACCTGGTCGGGCGCAATCTCGCGAAGGTGGTGTTCGAGCGCCGCCGCGGCCTCATCGGCTCCAAGTTTCAGATTCGCCTGGTCTTCGGATTTATCGCCGTCGCGATGGCGCCGAGCGCGTTTTTGCTCTATGTCTCGGGCGCCTTCCTTCATGCCGACGTCGATAGCTGGTTCAATCCGGAATACGAACACGTGATGAGCGACTCGCTGGAGATCGCGAAGACCTACTACTTGAACTCCGCCAACAATGCGGCTCATTTTGCGCGCGCGATCGCCGAGCAGGCCGCCGGCTATGGGTTGCTGGCGCCGGATCGGCGAGCGGATCTGAAGCAATTCATTGAGAAGCGCCAACAGGAATACAACCTCGGTACCATCGAAGTGTTCTCAAAGGACCGAAAGCTATTGCTGCTGGCGCTGAGCCCCAGGACGCCGACCGGGATCGGAGTATCACCCGATTCGCAGATCCTCGATCAGACTTTAAAGGGGCAAGCGATGACGCGCACCGATCCATTCGGCGGCGCCGATATCATTCGCGGAAGCGCACCGATTTTTTCCGGGCCCGACAGCGACAACGTGGTCGGCGCGGTGGTGGTCGACTACTATCTGCCGAAAAGCCTCGCCAAACGCGCGTCGGATATTTCGCGAACCTCGGAAGATTACTTTCAACTGAGAATTCTCAAGCAGCCAATTCTTAACAGCTATCTGCTGGCGCTGGTTTTGATCGGATTGGTGGTGGTCTTGCTCGCGAGCTGGTTTGGAATGTATCTAGCGCGTGGAATCACCGGTCCCATCAGCGAGCTGGCCGAAGGCACTCACGCTATCGCCGCCGGTAATCTTAACTACACCATCGATCCTGTGGGTGACGACGAAATCGGGCAGTTGGTGGACTCGTTCAATCAGATGACCACCGATTTGCGCGTTTCGCAGGCCGAGCTGGAGCGCCGCCGCCGCTACACCGAAACGCTGCTGAAGAACGTTTCGGCGGGCGTGGTGGGACTCAACCCGGAAGGTCGTCTGACGGCGATCAATCCTTGTGCCGAGCGGCTCCTGGGGGTGCGTAGCGATGATGTGATCGGCAGCGACTATCGCGACGTGCTGAGGCCGGTCCTGGTCCGCGCGCTCGATGAAGTGCTTTCTGCGCCGGTGGGCGCGGCGGAGATCCGCTCCTCGGTGAAAGTGGAAAACCAAGGCGCGGAGATGGAACTGATGATTACCGCGTCTCCTCTGGGCGATGACGCCGGCTCGAATCTGGGCTCGGTTCTGTTTTTCGAGGACGTGAGCCAGATCGCGAAAGTTGAAAGAATGGAGGCATGGCGCGAGGTCGCGCGCCGCATCGCGCACGAGATCAAAAACCCGCTAACCCCGATCCAGCTTTCCGCCGAACGGTTGCGCCGCCAACTGGGCCCACGCCTGGGACGACTCGGTCAGGATCTCCCCTCCAGTGACGGTGCATTGCTCGAGGAATGCACCCGCACGATCATCGGCGAAGTGGAGGATCTGAAGCGATTGGTGAACGAATTCTCGGCGTTCGCCCGCATGCCGCATCTCAATCCGGTGCTGGGCGATCTCAACGCACTCTCGACCGAGACCCTCGCGAGTTTTCAAACCGCCCATCCGGGAGTGGATTTCGTAATGTCGCTGGAACCTTCATTGCCACGGATCCTTATCGATCGCGAGTCGCTGAAAAGGGCGCTGATCAACCTGCTCGATAACGCGGTTTCCGCGGCAACCGGCATCAATCGCAATGGCCATCGCGCGCGAATCGAGATCCATACCTCTCTAGATTCAACCAGCGGCGTAGTAGTGTTGGAGATTCGTGACAACGGCCCCGGAATCAGTCCGTCGCTGCGCACGCGGATTTTCGAACCCTACTTTTCAACCAAAAAAGGCGGCACCGGGCTGGGACTCGCGATAGTTTCTGCTATCGTAACCGATCATCATGGCTTCGTGCGGGTGGCGGATAATGCGCCCGCAGGTAGCAGATTCATACTGGAATTTCCGGTAAAAGAGCGCCAGTTCGCAAAGGCCGCAAGCTGAGAGAGCCAAACTGTGAATGAAACCGTATTGGTAGTGGACGACGAGGAGCGGATCCGGTCGTCGCTGCGCGGGATTCTGAGCGATGAGGGATTTCGTGTGCTCGACACCGGCTTCGCGCCTGAGGTGATGGAGCTGATCGAGCGCGAGAGCCCCGCCGTGATTCTGCTCGACGTCTGGATGCCTGAAATCGACGGTATCGAGCTCCTCCGCCGCATCAAGTCGGAGCGTCCCAACGTGCCGGTGATCATGATCTCCGGTCACGCGAATATTCAGAGCGCCGTCGCGGCCACCAAATTGGGCGCGGCCGATTTTATCCAGAAGCCTTTCTCCGTCAGTGGCCTGCTGGCGGCGATTGCGCGCGTGCTCGACGGCGGCAGCGCGGGTCAGACGGCCGCTGCCTCCGTCGAACGGGTTGATACCAACGGCGATCGCGAAGTCTCTGCGGGCGCGCGTGGAGCGCGGCGGCAACGCACCATTGGACGCTCGATCGTTTTCGGCGGGCAGGGACTTCACACCGGGTTGCGGACCGGGGTCATCTTGCATCCCGCGCCGGTCGGATTCGGGATTGTTTTCGCGTCGTTGTCCGACGAAACGCAGATCGCGGTGCATCTCGAGAACGTCGCCGATACCGGCTACAACACCACGCTCGCCTCCGGCGGCCGTTCGGTGCGCACCGTCGAGCATCTGATGTCGGCGCTGCACGGCTTCGGAATCACCAATTTGTTGGTCAAGACCGACGACGAGATTCCCGCGCTCGATGGATCGGCGGCGGAATTCTGCCGGCAACTCGCTGAAGCCGGGGTCAAGGATCAGGACGCGACGGTCGAGCCGATTCGGATCAAAGCTCCGATCAGAATCGGCATTGAAGGGGCTGGAAAAGAGTTCATGACGATCACCCCCGCCGATCATCTGATCATCGACTACACGCTCGACTACCCCGCGCCGATCGGGGTGCAGAAGGTGCACTTCGAGCTGACCTCAACCGAAGCTTACGTGAAGGAAATCGCGCCGGCGCGTACTTTCGGGTTTGTCCGCGAGTTCACCAAGCTGGCCGAGATGGGCCTCGCGAGCGGCGGCCGGCTGGACAATGTCATTCTGGTTGACGATCAAAAGGTGGTTAATACCAAACTGCGATTCCCCGAGGAATTCGCTCGTCACAAGGTGCTCGACATGATGGGCGATCTGTTTCTGCTGGGCCGGCCGATCAAAGGTCATGTCACCGCGTCCAAGACCGGCCATTCGGACAACCTGGCGATGGTTAAGGCGATCCAGGCGTCGCTCGTAAACTGAACCCGGATCGCGCCTGAAGAATTTCGCCATCACCCCGGTTCGCTCGCGGGTCGCGGTACTCGTGAGCGGCGGTCTCGACAGCTCCGTGCTCATGGCCGTGCTCGCCGATCAAGGGCGCGAGGTTTTCCCGATCTATGTGCGAGCGGGCCTGCGATGGGAGCGCGATGAACTGGCTGTTCTGCGGAGATTTCACCGGGCCCTCGCGCTCAAGAAGCTGAAGCCCATCGCGATCCTGGATTTCCCCACGACTGAAATCACACGCCGTCATTGGAGCGTCACCGGCCGCGCCGTTCCGGGATACGGCGCGACGATGGCAAGCAATTACATTTTGGGGCGCAACTTTGCGTTGCTGGCCAAGTCGGCGATCTTTTGCGCGCACAACCGTATCGGCGAAATCGCGATGGCGTCACTGGAGGCTAATCCATTTCCGGATGCGCGTCCGCAATTCTTTCGCGCCCTTGAGCGAGCAGTGAAAATTGGGATGGAGCTTCCGCTCAGGATACGAACGCCGTTTTTGGGACTGAAGAAATCCGACGTGATCAGGAAAGGCAGGGCGCTCCCGCTCCAACTGACGCTCTCATGCGCGCGCCCGCGGGGCTCACTTCATTGCGGAGCTTGCACCAAATGTGCGGAGCGGGTGCGAGGCTTTCGCGACGCCGGGATTCCCGATCTCACTCGTTACGCGGTCAAGCCGAGGTGAGGTTATGATTCCTGGTCCGGTAGTTTCTCGAATTTGATCTTCGCCGTATTCGCGAGTTGCTTCAGCGTATTTTTCACTATGTATTCCTGATTGTACTGCATCAGAACGACCGCGATTTTTGCGTGAACCTCTTTGAGCGGGGCGTAGATCACGCCGCGCTTTTCCGTGACCTTCAGGAAACTGAACCCCAAATTCGATTCAACTACGGGTGTGATGCCACCTACCGGCGTCTCGAACACCAGCTTATCGACGACTGGGGGAAGCTGCCCTTTGGTGAAATAGCCGAGCTCACCGCCCTTAGGCGCGGTCGACGCGTCCTCCGAGTATTTCCGCGCCAATGTTGCGAAGTCTTTGGTCTTGAGCGCGATTTCGCGGAGCTTGGTGATATTCTTTAGCCCCTCCGCCTTTTGCGCTTCGGTCGCGTTGGCCGGAAGCTTTATCGCGATGTGAGATAGGCGCACCTGTCCGGGATCGGTCACGAACAGATCCTTATGCTCGTCGTAGTAGCTTTGAATCTCCTTCTCGGTCGGCGTGACCTTGTGCTGCTTGAATTCATCATCGAACATCTTTTCGATTTCCATCGAGCCCTGGACCTGGTCGAGCAGGATTTGGTCAGGAGCATTGCCGGTCGACGATAGCGATTGTCCCGAAATTCCCTGGATCTGAAACTCGCGCGCCCTCTCAGCCACCGCGCCTTCGGGGACGGTGATATGCCTGCGATGCGCCTCCTGAATCAGGAGCTGACGGCTAATCAGGTTTTCCATAGCGTCCTTGAACACAGCGCGAGTTTCATCGGTACTGGTCGCGTTGATGAGCCGTTCCTCGGTCCTGGCGTAATCCCTGACTTGCGCGGCGGTGATAGGAACGTCGTTCACGGTCGCAACCACAGGATCTTTGGGATCGGGTTTGACCAGGGGCAGGATTCCTAGAAATCGTTGCTGCCACGAGAGCCCCGATTCACCGATAGATTGGGCGTGGACTCCGGCGACACCGCCAAGGGAGGCCATCGCCGCCATCAGCAAAATTGCGCAGAGACGGTACGGACGGACTGTTCGGTTCACTTGCGGATGACACATCGCGTACACTTTACGATCCGGATTGCTCAAGGGTTATTCCTCGATGCGCCAGCTTCGCACAGTAAGCATTGTCGTCGCGATAATCGCGAGCGTCTTCGCGTTGATCTCGGGCGCGATATTGTTTTTCGTAGTCGAACCGCCGTTCCTCGCGTCGATTTTCGTCGCGTGCGCCGCAATCGGGATCGGATGTTTCATCGTGTCCGGAGTCGCGGCCTATTTCGGCGACGACGAGGTTTCCGGATGAGTTGGAACCGCGGCCGGCTGGTACGCGGTCCGACACGGCGGACCGGGTGCAAAGAAGTGCTTGATGTTGCCGCGATCGTTGCCGATAAAGATCAAGCTCGAGGATCGGGTTCCGTAGTTTTCCACATGAAGACAAATCGCGTTTGGTCTGCCGGAACGCGCGTCCAGTTGCGTATTGTGATCGGCCAGCAATCCTTCGAGTCCACGCCGCCCCATAACCGGGTCGCGGCGAAAAGCATCCTGGTTGCCCAGTTCGGCAAATTTGCTGTACGAGGCGCTGATGCGTGAACATTCAAAGTCGTCGACGTTCAGGTTGGTCAATAAGTGAAAGCCCGGTTGCAGCTGGACCATCTCGATAGTGTCGAACCGGTTGTAAACGACGTAGGCGGCGTCGCGGGAGGCGATCAACAGGTTGAAGGGATTGTAGTCTTGCGCCGTCTGCGCAGCCGCAAATTGGGCCGCCTCACGCGCGCCGCGGAAACCGAGGGTATCGAGACATAGCAACCCTCGCGAGCGCGCAGTTGGATTGGGGGGCGCGTCGGTCCTGCGATTGAGCAGGCCCGCGACGATTCCGTGCTCGTTGATGCCGAGCCAGGTGCCGCCCGCGCGTAAGTCCTTGCCGCCGACGATGTGTGGCCGCTCGCACAGGGTAGCCGGGTTTGCCGCCGGGCGACTCAGGATCTCGTCGCGATTGGCGGCGATTGCGACCGGATAGTCATCGGTCATCTGGAAATAGATGGCGAGGGTGCACATATGCTTGTGCAGCTTCCGTGAAACGGTTTGATCGGAATGCCGCCACCATCAAAATTGGCAGTCGCGACAGCATTTGCAATAGGCATTTTGCATTCGTCGCTACTAGCGCCTCAGGATTGTCTCGCTCGGCTGAAGACCGGTCATGGTGGCGCTGCTCTCCCATAGCTCCGCCGCTTTGCGTTCGTCGTAAGATTCTTTCGAAGAAGGAACCGGTTTGCGGCGGACGAAATATTTGCCCGAAACGCCTTCTAGTTCTGGATCGAGAACCAGGCGCGCGAGATCGGTTCCCGATCTGCGGGTGCTGTTGACCCCCGGGATGAAGCGAAGCGCCGGAAGCGCGAAGTTCCAGAGGAATTTCTGCAACCTGCCGTAGTCTCGCGCCAGCCCAGTCCCCGGCATCAAGCCGGGATCGAAAGCATTGACGCTGATCGAATCGAGGCCGTTGGCTTTGAGGCGTCGCGATAGTTCATAGGTGAACATCACATTGCAGAGTTTCGAGGTCGTGTAGGCGCGGCGCCCCGCAGTGCTCACGTCGGCATCGGTCGGAGGCTTCGCCACGGAATTGGCGTCGACGTAATGAGGCTTCGGCATTCCCGTAAACTGGTCAGGATTGTGAGTGCCGCTGCTCACGACCGCTATTCTCGCGGGAGCCCGCATCCGGGGCAGCATCAGGTTCACCAACAGGAAGTGGCCGAGATGATTGACGGCAAAGGTGGTCTCATAGCCGTCGTCGGTATACGAGACGGTTTTGATGATCTGAATTCCCGCGTTGCACACAATCGCCTTGAGTGGAGGCGTCTCGCGCGCGCCGAACTCGGCTGCGAATTGGCGCACCGCCGCCAGCGAGCCGAGATCGAGGTTGATCGCCGCCACATCCGGATTGCCGGTTTCGGCAATCAGAGTGCGTACCGCGTCCGCCGACTTCGCTGCGTCGCGGCTGGCGATGATCACATGCCACCTTGGTACCGCGGCCGCGATCATGCGGGCGCAATAGTAGCCCAGTCCGCCGTTACCGCCGGTCACGATCGCGGTTTGTCCGATCCTGTCGATGCCTTGACTGTTCACTTCGTTGAAAATGACTGCTAATTAAAAGCCAGTCAGCGGGTCGGGGCAGCCGCCTGATTTCGCATCGTTAAGATTGTCTGATTAACAAACTTTCGACTATAAGCTAAACTTTAGTCAGCACCCTCGTTTGATAGATACTGGAGAGTAAGCCTTGGGCAGGAAGAAAATCGCATTCATCGGGTCCGGCAATGTCGGAGCAACCTGCGCCCATTTGTGTTTCCTCCGCTCACTCGGCGATATCGTTCTGTACGATATCATCGACGGGCTGCCGCAGGGAAAAGCGCTCGATATGCTCGAGTCAGCGCCAGTCCTGAATATCGATGTGAATGTTACCGGCGCTACCGATATCCGCGCGATTGAAGGTGCGGACTGTATCGTCGTCACTTCCGGATCGCCGCGCAAACCCGGCATGAGCCGCGACGATCTTTTGAAAATCAACGCCGGCGTGATGAACACCGTCGGCAAAGCCATCAAGGAACATGCCCCCAACGCATTTGTAGTCGCCGTCACCAATCCGCTCGACGCGATGGTGACTCAGCTCAAGCGCGTGACCGGATCTCCGAAAAGTCGCATCGTGGGTCAGGCGGGCGTACTCGATTCCGCGCGCTATCGAACTTTTCTGGCGGCCGAGTTAAAGGTCTCGGTCCAGAGCATCGAGGCGATGGTGCTCGGCGGACACGGCGACGACATGGTGCCAGTGCGTAGCTATACGCGGATCGGTGGAGTGCCGGTGGAAAAGTACCTCAGCGGCGAGCGCCTCGAGGAAATCGAAAAGCGCACCCGCAACGGCGGCGCCGAAATCGTCAATCTCATGAAGACCTCGTCGTATTACGCGGCGGGGACCGCGGTGTACAAGATGGTTGAGGCATATGTGCTCGACCGCAAGGAAGTTTTGCCATGCGCAGCCTATCTCGACGGCGAGTATGGCGTGAAGGGACTCTTCGCGGGAGTGCCGGTGGTGATTGGCGCGGGCGGTGTGGAGCGGGTGATAGAGATCGATTTACCCGACGCCGCCCGGAAGGCATTCGACAGCTCGGTCGCGCACGTGCGCGAGTTGGTTGAGGCGATGGACAAAGTTCTGGCCGCCTGATTGCGGAATCGAGGACCGGAAAAATTATGGCTGAGGATGCAATAGCTGCAGCAGGTCCGTCGACGCGGCTGACCGCAGCGGACCAGCGTCATTGGGTACTCCGGCGCCTTCATTCGCTGAGCGGGATACTTCCGATCGGCGCGTTTTTGTTTTTCCACATTTTCGAAAATTCATATGTGGTCCACGGCGGCGCGCTATGGTGGAAGGAGAGCGAGTTCACTCGCATCCTTCCGTTCGAGGTCGCGATCGAAGCGGTCGCGCTATGGATTCCGCTGCTCTATCACGCGGCCTACGGCATTGTAATCACGGTCACCGCGGAGCCCAACGTCACCGAGTATGGATGGGAGCGTAACGTTCAGTACACGCTGCAGCGGATCACCGGCATCGTTGCCCTGCTCTTCATCCTGTTTCATTTTTTCACCACCCGCGGATGGTTCTATCTCACGGGCGTGGAGACCGACTACGCGCGCATGCACGGCTTCATGATGAATCCTCTCTACCTGTCCATCTACATCATCGGGACCCTCGCGTGTCTCTATCATCTGACTAACGGGATTTTCACCTTCTGCATCACGTGGGGAATCGCCGTCGGGCCGCGGGCACAGACGATGGTGAATCGCGCCTGCGTCGCGTTGTTCGTAGCGTTCGCGGTCATGGCAGTGGTGACGCTGGTATCGTTCCGCGCGCCAGTCTAGGAGAAAAAGATGCCGGGACATCACATAGTCGTCGGTGGCGGCCTCGCGGGCCTGATGACCGCGATGAAGCTGGCCGAGCAGGGCGAGAAGATCGATCTGTTTTCGATCGTACCGGTCAAGCGCTCGCATTCGGTATGCGCGCAGGGTGGCATCAACGGTGCCGTCAATACCAAGGGCGAGGGCGATTCGCCGTGGATTCATTTCGACGACTCGATTTACGGCGGTGACTTTCTCGCCAACCAGCCTCCCGTGAAAGGGATGTGTGAGGCGGCGCCGGGAATCATCTACTTGTTTGATCGCATGGGCGTGATGTTCAATCGCACGCCGGAGGGGCTGCTCGATTTTCGGCGCTTCGGGGGCACCAAGCATCATCGCACCGCATTTGCCGGGGCCACGACCGGACAACAGCTCCTGTACGCCTTGGACGAGCAGGTCCGGCGCTACGAAGTTTCGGGCCAGGTGCGCAAGTTCGAAGGATGGGAAATGCTGAGCGTCGTCCTCGACGAGTCGGGCGATTGCAAGGGTATCTGCGCGATCGATAATCGCTCGCTGGAGATTCGCGCATTTCCCGCTGACACCGTGATGATCGCGACCGGCGGTCCCGGCCTCATCTTCGGGCGCTCGACGCAATCGCTCGTGAATACCGGTTCTGCCAGCGGCGCGGCGTACCAACAAGGCGCGATATACGCCAATGGCGAATTCATCCAGGTGCATCCCACGGCAGTTCCCGGCGAGGACAAGAATCGGTTGATCTCGGAATCGATTCGTGGCGAGGGCGGCCGGGTCTGGACTTATAGAGACGGCAAGCCATGGTACTTCCTCGAAGAGATGTATCCGGCGTACGGCAACCTGGTGCCGCGCGATATCGCGACGCGCGCGATTCACAAGGTGGTCTACGAGATGGGCCTCGGTGTCGATGGCCAGCCGCTGGTCTACCTGGACGTCAGTCATCTCGATCCGAAGGTCCTCAATGAGAAGGTCGCGGGCGTGCTGGAAATCTACGAAAAATTCGTCGGCCAGGATCCGCGTAAGGTGCCGATGAAGATTTTTCCCGCGATGCACTACTCGATGGGCGGTCTGTGGGTCGATTACAACCAGCAAACCAACGTCAAGGGGCTGTTCGCCGGCGGTGAGTGCGACTACCAGTATCACGGCGCCAACCGTCTCGGCGCGAACTCGCTGCTCTCGTGCATCTATGCGGGAATGATCGCCGCGCCGGTGATGATCGACTATGCGAAGGCGCATTCCGACGGCGCCAACGCGCGCATCTTCGATCAGGAAACGACACGGCAGCGCGAGGAGTTCGACAAGATCTTCAAACTGAGCGGTCCCGAGAATGCGTTCACGATTTGGCGCGAGCTCGGCGACATCATGACCGAGAACGTCACCGTCGTGCGTAAGAACGACAAGCTCAAAGAGACCGATACGAAGTTGCTCGAGCTGAAAGATCGATGGGGCCGGATCGGGCTCAACGACAAGGGCAAATGGGCCAACCAGGAAGTACTGTTCGTGCGCCAGCTATGGAACATGCTCGAATTGGCGCGGCCGATCACGATCGGCGCACTCAATCGCAATGAATCGCGCGGCGCTCATTACAAGCCCGAGTTCCCCGAGCGCGACGACAAGAATTTTCTCAAGACCACGATGGCGCATTGGTCATCCGATGGCCCGCGCTTCACCTGGGAGAATGTCGACACCAGTCTTATCCCGTTGCGGGCGCGTCGCTACGACGTCGACACCTCGCACGCAAAAGCCAAGGCTGCGTAAGACTTCAGCAAAGCCTCAGGAAATGACAGGAGAAAGATTGTGGCAGAAAGGACCCTAGTCCTGAAGATCAAGCGGCAGGATTCTCCGCAGTCCGAGAGCTATTGGCAGGAGTTCGAGCTTCCATACCTGGCGCATCACAACGTCATCTCGATGCTGATGGAGATTCGCCGCAATCCCGTGACCCGGCAGGGCAAGCAGGTGTCGGCGCCGGTGTTCCATGCCAACTGCCTCGAAGAAGTATGCGGCGCCTGCACCATGGTGATAAACGGGCGCGTCCGTCAGGGATGTACGGCGCTGGCCGAGAATCTTCCCAATCCGACTTCGCTCGAACCGATGACCAAGTTCCCGGTCATCCGCGATCTGTGGGTCGATCGCTCGAAGATGTTTGAAAGTTTGAAGCGCGCGCACACCTGGATCCCGATCGACGGCAGCTACAATCTTGGGTCCGGCCCGCGCATCAGTCCGGAGACACAGCAGTTCGCCTATCTGTTTTCGCGATGCATGACTTGTGGATGCTGCCTCGAGGCATGCCCGCAAATTAACTCACACTCCAGGTTCATGGGTGCGGCGGTAATGGGTCAGGTCTACCTGATGAGTCAGCATCCGACCGGCAAGATGCACGAGGATGAGCGTCTCGACGGGGTGATGGGTGAGGGCGGTATCGAGGATTGCGGCAACGCGCAGAATTGCGTCGAGGTATGCCCGAAGGACATTCCGTTGACGACAGCGATCGCGTGGGTGGGCCGCAAAGCCACGGTAAAGTGGCTCCGTGATCTCTTCATGCGCTAGCCGCTTCCCGGCTTCCTCCGTCACGTTTTGAGCATTTTCGTGAAGGCATTTGAATGAACATCCACGAGTTTCAAGCCAAACAGATCCTCGGCCGCTTTGGCGCACCGGTCCCAAAAGGGCAGGGCGTCACTACCGTCGATGGGGCCGCCGCCGCATTCACCGCCCTCGGTCAGCCGAAGGCGGTGGTTAAGGTGCAGATTCATGCCGGCGGGCGCGGCAAGGCCGGCGGCGTCAAAGTCGTCTCGAGCGCCGAGCAGGCACGCGAGTTCGCCGCAAAGTGGCTCGGGAAGCCAATTGTAACCCATCAGACCGGACCCGAAGGGCGTGTCGTCCGCCGCATGTATGTCGAAGAGGCGAGCCAGGTCGATCGCGAGCTGTACCTCGGAATCGTCGTCGATCGAAAAGCGCAGTCGGTTGCCGTCATCGCCAGCACCGAGGGCGGGATGGAAATCGAAGAGGTCGCCGCGAAGACCCCCGACAAAATCGTAACCGAATTTATCGATCCTCTGCTCGGCGTGTCGGGATTCCTCGCGCGCAAGATCGCCTTCGGACTCGGCCTCAAGGATAAGCAGGTCGGCCAATTCGTTACGTTGCTGTCGGCTCTGTACAAGGCTTTCGTCGAGACCGACGCGTCATTGCTCGAAATCAATCCATTGGTTGTCACCAAGGAAGGCCGCGTCATCTGCCTCGATGCGAAGATGTCCTTCGATGACAATGGCCTGTTTCGCCATCCCGATATCCGCGAGCTGCGCGACGCCAATGAAGAAGACCCGGCGGAGACCGAAGCCGCGAAATACGATCTCAGTTACGTTCATCTCGACGGCAATATCGGATGCATGGTGAACGGCGCCGGGCTTGCGATGGCGACGATGGATATCGTGAAGTTCTATGGCGCCGAGCCGGCCAATTTCCTCGACGTCGGTGGAGGTGCGAGCACCGAGAAAGTCGCGGCGGCATTTCGGATCATCCTGGCCGACAAGCGGGTCAAGGGCGTGCTGATCAACATCTTCGGCGGCATCATGCGATGCGACGTGCTCGCGCAGGGCGTCGTCGAAGCGGCCAAGCAGGTAAATCTGAGCGTGCCGCTGGTGGTCAGGATGGAGGGCACCAATGTGGTCGAGGGGAAGAGGATTCTCGCCGAATCCGGAATCAAGGTAATTCCTGCCGCTGACCTGGCGGACGCGGCGCGCAAGGTGACCGAGGCGATCGGAGTCAGGAAGCCACAATGAGTATTCTCGTCGACAAGAACACTCGCGTCGTCACGCAAGGGATCACCGGCGCGACCGGCCAGATTCATACGCGCGCGTGCAAGGAGTACGGCACCCAGATGGTCGCGGGCGTGGTCCCGGGCAAGGGCGGGACAACGTTCGAAGGGATACCGATCTTCGACACGGTCGAGCAGGCGCGAAAAGCGACCGGATGTAATGCGAGCGTGAGCTACGTGCCACCGGCGTTTGCCGCCGATGGGATGCTGGAAGCGCTGGCAGCCGGCATCGAGCTGGTCATCTGCATCACGGAAGGCGTTCCGGTAATCGACATGGTTAAGGTGCGACGATACATGCGCGGGAGCAGCAGCCGCCTGATTGGACCGAATTGTCCCGGAATCATCACGCCGGGCGAGTGCAAAATTGGAATCATGCCCGGATACATTCACAAGCCTGGCGAGGTGGGAGTCGTGTCGCGGTCGGGTACGTTGACCTATGAAGCAGTGTATCAATTGACCCAGCTCGGCATCGGGCAATCGAGCTGTATCGGGATTGGCGGCGATCCGATCGTCGGCACCTCGCATATCGACGCGCTGCGCCTGTTCAATGATGATCCGAAAACGCGCGCGATCGTCATGATCGGTGAGATCGGAGGGACTGCGGAAGAAGAGGCGGCCGAGTTCCTCAAGAAAAATGTGAAGAAGCCGGTGGTCGCGTTCATCGCGGGACAAACGGCGCCGAAGGGACGTCGCATGGGTCATGCGGGCGCGATCATCTCGGGCGGTCGTGGGACCGCGGCGGACAAAATTGCCGCACTCAAAGCCGCCGGCATTACAGTAGCGATGAGCCCGGCGGAGATGGGCTCGACCATGAGAACTTTGTTAGACAAAAGACACTAAGAGGTCGCCTCCCGAGCTACTGCGTAGTCGAGGAACAATTTAAGGGCGCTTCCTGGCGCAGCGCGCAGCGCTTCCGAGGCGGAGCTACCGCGTAGTCGAGGAACAATTTAGATGCAAACTTTCGCGATCATCAAACCCGACGCGGTCAAGCGCGGCCTCACCGGCGATATCATCAAGAGAATCGAAGCATCGGGGCTGAAGCTTCGGGGAATGCGCTTGATGCATCTCTCGCGCGCGCAGGCCGAACGCTTTTACGAGGTTCACAAGGCGCGCCCATTTTACGGGACACTTTGCCAATACATGAGCTCGGGGCCGGTGGTCGTGATGGTGCTCGAAGGCGACAACGCGATCACTCGATGGCGCGAGCTAATGGGAGCCACCGATCCTGCGAAAGCGAATGCCGGCACCATTCGAAAAGACTTCGGGCAGAATATTGAGCAGAACGCAGTTCACGGCTCCGATGCGCCCGAGACCGCTGCGCACGAAGTCGCATTCTTCTTCAGCATCATCGATACCGTGTAAGTTCAGACTTCGCGATTCGCTGATTCCAACGACCCGCGCAAAACCGCGACTCGAGGTACCTACGGTTGTCGCAGTAGAATCGTGGGGCCGCCGCGGGCGTGGGCGACAACTCCGCCGTTGAGCAGTATATCGACATTCAAGGGTCCGAAGTTCTGGGTCTGCGTCACCGTGGCGTCCACGGCGCCGACCGGACTATCGAACAGGAATATCGCGGGAGCTCGATCGCTGATGAGAAAGGCGGTGTTCTGGTCCTCGAATAGTCCCGAGAAGCGTTCGGTGGAGGGTCCTTTCACGTACAGTCGAACGTCGTCGGGAGCGGCAAACGGAGGTGGCGGCGCGAAACCGGGATGCTCAGGATTGTTCTGCATGCTGACCGTCCCATAAGGATCGCTGGTCGAGGAAACGTCCTCAACGGCGAAGCCCAACGTCAGTTGCAAGCTGAGGATACCATTTCCAGACGATAGCTTGGTCGCGTTCACCCTCACCGGCGTGATGTTATTGACGATGATCACGTTCATCGGAACCGAGCCCTGAATCGGCCAGCTGAGATTCGCATCGGAAACGATGCCGCTGAATTGCAGCCCCGGCTCTCCGAGGAAGCGAAAGGACGCGCCCGGCGGAACGTTTGGAGTATTTCCGACTCCCGACTGAAAAGCGCCGATTCCCTGATTACATCCCGCGAGCGGTATCGCAAACAGACTGAGCACCGCGGCCAAGGCTCGAACGCGCCGACCCGGTGACCCGCACCACATAAAATTACTTTCGCGCACGGTGTTCAAAGCGGGTTCGCTGTCGTCGCGTTGCACTGTCCAGGACATGGCTCGGCGCCGCCGTCAGTGCTGCTGCACGTGCTCGGACAAGGCGATGAGGTAGATGCAGGCACCGGGACCGTCACCGGCTGCGGCGTACCTTCTGGTATCGGGGTCGCGCTCGCAGTCGCAGATGAAGTCGGGGCGGCCTCGAATCGTTGGAGCGTGTATAGATCTGGAGGAACGCAGAGCGTGTATTGATTCGTGATTAGATCTTCGGGGTTGCTGATATTGGTCGAGGACAATTGGCCGGGGGCGGTTCCTAAAATCTGCACTGGCATACCGTTGTTGGGGTCGTCTTTTTCCACTTCCACGGTGGTGCCGAAGTCCGGATTATTCACCGACCCGGTGATACTTCCGTGACCTTCGCAGACCATCGGCAGAAATGCCGGCGCGTTAGTCGTCATACAATCGGGATTACCCGGGAACATAGTCACGGGACCGGCAACATTTGCGAGCACCGGAATGTCGTGTCCCGGGAACGGATCGGGGGCGCCCAGGAAAGGATCGATCGCCACCGCGAATAGATCGAAATTCGGCCCGGCGCCGGTAGTCGGAACATTCAGGGTAAAGGGCAGACTGGTTTGGTTGTGATTGAAGATCAGTGGCTGTGGAAGCGCACTGACCAGCTGATTAGTCCCGCTGGTCTCAGCAAAAACCTCGACCTGAACTGCGTTTCCGGGCGGCGGGTCAGTGCTAAGGTTCATCGTCCCGTTGATGTAACCGGTTTCCAACGCGAAGTCGCATTTGTTGGCCACCGTGGTAGCGGAGCACGTCTGCACATTGGCGCTCTTGAGTAATGCACTGGACAACAGCGACGAATAACCACTTGCTGAGATCCGGAAGGCGAGATTCGGCTGGTTGACCGGTATTTGGGCAAATCCCGAGGGGTTCTGAGCAGTTCCAGCAATTGGATAGAATCCGTTGTTATCGGTGGCAGCGGTTGCGACCACAACACAATTGCCGGGATCCATCGCACAGGGCGAAGGAGACGCTGTCGGAGTTGGCGCCGGCGTTCCGGCAGGTACTGCGGGCGCGAGGAGTTCGAGGCTCGCCCCGGGGATAATCATAGCGCTGCATTGATCGTTGACTTGTCCGCTGATGCCGCCGACGGCGCCTGCCGTCACCGTAAAATCCTGACTACTTAACGAGCCAGTAGTTACCAGGAGATTCTGCGCCGCGCCGTAGGTGACTCCCCCTCCCGAGACATAGATATCGTAGGCAGTGCCCGACGACGGAAACGCCGGTAGCTCCAAAGTATAGAAGTGAGACGCGTCGGATGTCGTCGGCACATTTTCGATGATGTTGCCGGTGCCGCTCAATTCAGCCGTCACCGAGAGCGGCAAAAGACGGATACCCGAGGCTGCTCCCTTCACCGTGACATTGCCGGTCACCGTCCCGAGGAACGAATTGAAGTTAACCGGTGCACCGCTGAAGTTGACGGTATAGGAACCGCCACTCGCCGGCGGCTGTCCGCTGATGTTCACCGCCAGCTGGATCACCAGAGGCTCGGTGGAGTTTTTTACCGCGGCTATCGGAGTGCTGAGCGTGAAGAGTAGCGGAGTGGTATTGGCGGCGATCGGATACTTTACGCATCCTTCCTGATTCGCACCCGCCGCCTGGCAAGCCGGGACAATGGTACCGGGAATGTTGGATCCACGATGACCTGAACGGTCTGATAAGTGCCAACCTGCACTTGGCCGACATTAAAGAAGACCGCACTGGTTTGCGCTTGCAGCAGATCGATCTGCAAGTCGCCAGGGACTCTGTCCAAGTCCAGTTCCGGCCTGACTCGGGACCGGAATCGTCACCCAGCCCGGAGAAGCGGGGTCGGCAAAGGCGGTGCGATTGATGCGGACCGCCGAAATGTTGAGGAGTACACTTCGAAAATCGGGTTGCACTCCCGGCGCGACCGAGACTGGCGCGGCTATAAAAGCTACCGCCACATTCGCCTGGGTAGGAGCGGGAGCCGGAGACGAAGAGCTGCCGCCACTACCGCATCCAAAGGGCAATACCAACGCGCACAACGCAAGTAGGGGCGGTATCAGGGAAAGAACTATCCACCAGGGACGTCGATGATTCACTCGTGATCCATTCGGAGATTCAGATAACGTAAGGGTTTGGGATAACCTAACAGATACGTGAACGCAAGGAAGTGCTTCGATCGATGCTTTCTCGAACCATCTTGACCCGGACTTCCGACGACCGAAGAATCAGTTGCGGCAGATGAAGGCTCCCCGAAAACCGCTTCCGCACCATCAAACCGCATCCGCACTTTGCGCATTGCTCTTCATGATCGTGATTGCCGCGCCGCGGTCCGCGGATGCCGCGCTGGCGATCTCGATCGGAAATCCCGGCCTCGAGCATTTCGATAGCGACGGTGGAGTTGAGCTTGATTTTGGATTGACCGACAATAACGGACAGCCGGTCGGAAATCTCAAACCCGAAAACGTTAAAGTCTTCGAAGACGGTAAGCAGGCAAAGATAATCGATTTTCGTGGAGTGGGCCAGGGCCGCCCGGTCGATATCGTGTTTGTACTCGATGTCACCGAATCGATGCAGCCGTATATCGATGCGGTCAAGCAGAACGTCATTAGTTTCGCCCAGGATTTGTCCGCCAACAATCGCGATTACCGGCTTGGCTTGGTGACCTTCGAAGATTACGTCGTCTCCAAGTATCCCGACTGCAATTGCGCGTATCGATATAACTTCACCTCGGACGTGCATACTTTCACCGATTGGGTCAGCTCGCTGCACGCGGGTGGCGGCGGAGATATTCCCGAGGATCAACTGGACGCGCTGGCCTATGCCGCCAGTTTCCCGTTTCGCCCACAGGCGGAAGGCATCATCATAATCGTGACCGACGCGCCGCCGCACCATAAGGGCGACGGCTCGCGATACACCCAGCACGACCAGGCCTATCACGACCATCACGGCTCCGACACCGACGTGACCGACCTCACGGGTACGGACGTAGCGGCGACGATGAAAAAAAACGGGCTGACCCTATACGGGGTCGTCCCGCCTCCGTTCATCGCGCCGGAATACCAGGAAATCGTCGACGCCACCCACGGGCGTTCTTACAACATCATTACCGAGGAAGGGCGCTTCGCCACCTTGGTTCGCGAAATCGGCCATTCGATCGCAACCGAATACTCGCTCACCTATCGCACTCCGCGGCCGATCGAAGATGGGACCAGCCGATCGGTCGAGTTACAAGTCAATTACGACGGTAACGACGGCAAGGCGGAGACCTCCTACCAGGTGCGCGGCGTCGGTGGCGCGGCGATCAACGTGCCCGATGACAGCGGCGCTGCGAACAGCGGCGAAAACACCACCGGCACCGGTCTTCGGCAACTCTCGTTTCAATGGTGGAACGGCGTGGTGCCGCTGATCGCGTTCGCGATGCTGTTCGCGCTCTCGAGGCTGCGCTTTGGAGTCTCGACCGAGGAGCTCAAGGCAGCGCTCGAGGCGCAGGCGAGCGCGCCATCGCCGCGACCACGCGCTCCGATGGCTGCGGCGGCCCCACCGCGCGCTCCGGTCGGTTCAACGATGCCTCGCGGCGTGGGATCAACCGCTGGAGGCGCGCGCCTGATGACAGTGAATCCCGTCGATCCGGTGCCCTCGGAGTACAGTCTGTTCAAGGATCAGGTGTCGGTGGGACGTGGAGAGGACAACGACGTGGTGATTCCACACGCCAGCGTCTCGCGAGCGCATGCGCGCCTGATCAAACGGGACGGGGCTTACGAGCTGATGGACCTGAACTCGACCAACGGAACTTTTGTGGATGACCGCAGGGTCAGCGGCGCGACCGCGACGGTTGGCAGCGGAAGCCGGCTCCGTTTCGGGGACGTACAATTCGTTCTTAGATTTTGAGCGGCCCGGCGCGCAGTTGATCTTGCTCCCGATTTTGCGGCTAAGCCTGGCGCGCGATTAGCGTTGCCGATACCATCCGGTAAACCTCATCCACGATTCGGTCCAGATTCTCGGAGTCGCGCGAGGGTTCGTACCACGCGTGGAAGGAGTTCATCGCTCCGAATAGCAATGAGGTCAGGATGCGCGACGTGTTGCGATCCAGGTTCCTGGCGTATTTGACGGCAACCTGCTCGATAGTTCTGCGGCACAACCGGGAGTAGTCGCGCTTGAGCCTTTCGATTTGGGTCGCATAGCGGCCCGACAGCGAATCGGCCTCGCGCACCAGCACCTTCATCTCGGCAAGGTTTTCCAACTGGAACTCGAGATGGCCCGCGATGAACAGCCTGAGCTTCTCTTCGGGATCGGAGACCGCGGCGATCTTTTCTTCGGCGCGAGTGAGCAGCCCCTCGAACGCGCGTTTTGAAATCAGGTACAGCAATTCCTCCTTGTTGCGGAGGTAGTAGTAAATTCGTGGAAATGAGATCCGCGCATGTGCGGCAATGTCACGAATCGACGCGAGCCCGAAACTTTTCTCGGCGAACACCGCAGCCGCCGCGTGCAAAATGTAGTCGATGTTGGCGTCGTAGCGTTCCTCGGGATCCAGCGTTCGGATGCGCGCCCTGGGCGCGGCGCGCCCCACCGTCGCTGTGACAGAAAGTTTTTTCACGCGTCCCTCTTTGCCATGCATGGTTCGAATTATCAGGCTCTCTGAGCCCCAGGCCAAGTGATATCACGCCACGTCGATATTGTCGTCAACCGGCCATGGTCAGGCCGCCGCTTACGCTGAGCACTTGGCCGGTCACGTAGTCGCAGTCCGATGACACGAAGAATGCGACCGCACCAGCGATGTCTTCGGGCTGTCCGAGACGGCGAAACGGAATGCTCTTCGCCATCGCATCGAGGACCCCCTCGCGACCAGCCATCGCGCTCTTCAGCAACGCGGTTTGCGTCGGTCCCGGACACACCACGTTCACATTGACGCCGTAGCGCGCCAGTTCGCGGGCGAGCGTTTTCGAAAAACCAATGATGGCGGCCTTGCAGCCCGAATAAACCGCCTCGCCAGTCGAGCCGACGCGCGCCGCATCCGATGAGATGGATACGATTTTGCCCTGTTTGCGTGCCTGCATTCTCGGGGCAATTGCTTTGCAGCAATTGAGTACGCCGCGAAAATTGATCGCGATAACCTTGTCCCAGGTTTCGGGAGCGCTGTCGACGAAGGGCTCGACGATGTCCCAGCCCGCGTTGTTGACCAGAATATCGATGGGACCGAGTTCACGTTCCACCAGGTCAGCGGCGCCGATAGCGTCCGCAAGGCGGGTCACATCGAGTTTCACCGCGATTGCGGTTGCGCCGTTACCCCGTATTTCGTCGGCGGCGCGAGTAGCACCGTCGAGGTCCACATCCGCGACGGCAATTTTCGCGCCTTCGCTCGCGAGGCGAAGTGTGATCGCGCGCCCGATGCCTTGCGCCGAGCCGGTTACGATTGCGACTTTTTCGCTGAGCCGGGCGATCTGCGCTGCCATGGGACTATCTCAAGACACCGTCCATCCGCCGTCGATTATAAAAGGTGCGCCGGTGGCAAATGAAGCATCGTCGCTGGCGAGGAACAACGCGGTCTTTGCGATTTCCTCGGGCTTGCCGATTCTGCCGAAAAATGAGGTGCGCGCGTTCGCTTGCGCGCTGATACCGGCTTCTTGCGAGATCCGCGAGACCATGGGAGTGTCGATTGCGCCGGGGCAGATGGCGTTGACGCGAATGTTGTAGCGCCCGTATTCCATCGCCGCGGCCCGGGTCAGCGCCAGGACGCCCGCCTTCGATGCGCAGTAAGCGGCCGCACCCTTCACCGCCACCATACCGGCGATCGATGCGGTATTGATTATCACCCCGCCGCCATTCTTGATCATGTGCGGAAGCGAAAACTTCATTCCGAGCCACACACCGCGCAGGTTGATCGCAATGACGCGGTCGAAACCTTCTTCGCTGAGTTGCGCCAGGAAGGCGCCTTCGCCCTCGATACCGGCATTGTTGTATACGATGTTCGGCACTCCGAAACGCTTGATCGTTTCATCGATCATCGCCTTACTGTCGGCGGCTTTCGAAACGTCGGCGCGGAATGCGAAGGCGCTTCCGCCCGTCGATTTTATTTGCCGCGCGGTTTCCGCGGCGGTGTCTTCATTGATATCGATGGTGGCGACTTTCGCGCCCTCGTTGGCAAAGAGCAGCGCTGCCGCACGACCCATCCCCGAGCCGGCTCCGGTAATAACGGCAACCTTGTTTGCGAGCTTCATATCTTTCTCCGCGCGAGAATCTTTGGCCACTTGAGTTGGCACGATAGCGTAATTTGGCCAAACCTGCTCATCACTTGAGCCCGCACGGACCGAGTGGGTTTCAGCGCGTGCGCGACATCAAGCGATTTGCCTCGGAGCTGCTAACCGTTTCAGGCGGAGTGAAGAGTGAGTAGGTTCCCGAATCCAGCAACTCCTTCGCGATGCGACGGACGGTGGTGAGGGCGGCGCGCGCAGGACCTCCACCGATACTGACGCGAGCGACCCCGAGCTTCTCCAATTCGGGCGCACTCGGCGTCCCCCGCACTGCGAGCACGTTTACGGGTCCGTTGATGGCGGCTGCCAGCTTTCCGATGGTCTCGGCGTCCGTCACGCCCGGTACAAACAGGCAGTCCGCCCCGGCCGCTCGGTACGCATTGGCCCGCCGAACCGCGTGCTCGAAGCGCGAGGACGTTTCCCCGATGCCGGCCAGATATACGTCGGTGCGGGCATTGACAACGATCGGAACGCCCGCAGAGTCAGCTGCGGCGCGTACCGCCCGCACGCGTTCGACGGCTACCTCAATTGGATGGAGCTGCTGGGGTCCGGCATGCGACCGGTCTTCGAAATTGATACCGATTGCGCCGGCTTCGATCGTGGCGTGGATGTTCGCCTTGAGATTTTCGATATCACACGCATAGCCGGATTCGATATCCGCGCTGATCGGGACGCTGAGACCGTTCGCAATTCGCCTGATGACCGCCAGCATCTCGTCGCGTGGAACCGCTTCGCCGTCGGGATAACCGAGAGAGTTAGCGATCCCGGAGCTGGTAGTCGCGACCGCGCGAAATCCCGCCTCTTCGAAGATCTTCGCGGATGCGACGTCCCACGCGTTGGGAAGTACAAGGATGCGCGAGCGGTCGTGCATCTTGCGAAATGCCTCAGCCTTTTGCCGTTGAACCGCTATGTCCATCGCCATCACCTTCAAGTATCGCTTTCATTCTGGATCTTGTGACCTGAAACCCCGCCCACGACGAAATGTGAAAAAGGGAAACAACTCAACGCGGAGGATTCATGATGGTGAGCGCGCTTCCCGTCGCGTCTCCGTCCGCAATCGCAAGATAGCGCCCCTGCGGCGACCAGCTGGTCGTCGCCACTCCATTTGCGGATCCGAACGCGACCAGAAAAGCGCGCTGCGCCGCCACCGAATAGATGACGATTTTGCGCGTTGGTCCCGCTGGCGTGGGGCTGAAGGTCGTGATCGCCGCAGTGTCGGATGCGACGGAATATGTCATCCGGCTGTCGGCCAGCATCGCGGGTGTCGAGTTGAAACCCAGCGATTTGATATCGATATCGCTGCCGCTCGCATTCGAGAGCGCCACTTCGGCTCGGCACGGACCATTCGGCGAATTTTGAATCTTGCGAAAGTTGAGTCCTCCGCTCCCCAGCACGAGAATGCTGCTCTTGCCCGCCACCGCCGCGGCCCCCGACGCGATGGCGACCAGCCGACTCGTGTTTCTGGCGACATCATAGCGGTAAGTTCCGGCCCCGATGATCGAGTTATTTTCTTCGTAGAGGAATGCGCTTGAGTCATGCGACCAGTCGAGCAGCCGTATCGGCGCCTTCACATTGATCCGCTGACACGATTCGTTTTTCCGATCGATGATTGTCGCGGGAGCGATCGCGTCGCCTTCGCCGACCGCGAAATCACCCTGCGGAGCCCAGCGAAGACGCGACAGCTTGCAATCCAGCTTGATGTATCCTGCCGTCACTACGCCGCTGGTATTTATAATGTACAGTCCACTGGAGGCAGGGGGCTCGGGCTTGAGTTTGGAGGAAACCCCGGCCGGCGGCGAATTTCCGGAAGCCGAGGTCGTTTCGGCGGTGCGCGCTCGCAGTGCAAGCGGAACCGTAAAGTCGTCCAACCATCCTATGCTGACACTCTCGAACTCGCCCCCATAGTTCGATATAGGATGCGCGCCGGACGCCGAAATAACGTCTCGGAGAACCACGTCGAGGCTTCTCAGGTTCGGATGCACGACGGCGAGCGCCAGCATCAATCCGTCCGGACTCGCCGCGATATCGACGATGTTGCCGTCAGGTGCGCCAATGCCGCCGTCTTCCGCCAGCACCCGCGCGGTCAGATAGGCGGCGCCGCCGTAGCCCATCACCAGTGCATGGCCGTTACGCGTTCCGACGACGGCGACCTCTTTGCCACCTTGCAGCCACATCGGCGGATAATCCGGCCCCGGCATGAATCCATCGGGGAGCGCGATTCGCGCAAGGACCTCGATCCCCGGGGTAACGTTCATCGTGGCGGTTCGCACGGTGACGACCGGCAGAGGTTTAGCCGGCGGGTTTTTGGCCGAGCAACCCACAATCGCGATGGAAAAAGCGGTCGCGATCACGGTTCGCGGAAGGAAAGACCTCAACATTGGAACCAGCTAATCTAGTGAGCATCAATAGTGCTGACAATCGGTGAGACGCAATGATCAGATCACTCCTGGCGCGAGCGATGACTAGCCGCATACTGCGAATCGCGGTCTGCTGCTCGATTCTGATCGCGCTTGCAGCCGTATCTTTCCACTTCGAGCGATATTCGTCGGGCGCAATCTCAATCGCTCTCGCAATCGCGCTTGCGGCGGCGTTCTTCATGTTCGTCATCCGGCCCGCGCGGATTCCCCGCGACGCAATCTTGCTGATGCGCCTCAACGGCGCACTTCCGGAAGAGCCGCAACGTTCGCTAATCGATCAAATTCGCGGCCGAGTCTTTCCTGCGCTGACGCATCTTCGTTACGCGCTCGAAGAAGTTCGCCGCGATCCCGCGATTCGCGCGGTGGTGATCGAAATAACTGGAATCGACAACGGCCTCGCGACCGCGGAGGAACTTCACGAACTGATTCGCGGGGTGCGCGAATCCGGCAAACGCGTCATCGCGATCCTCGACGGCGATTCCGCCGGAGTACGCGACTATCTGGTCGCCTCGGCCGCCGACGAGGTAATCGCCAATCCGGACACAATGTTCTCGATGCTGGGAGTTTCAGCGGGCGGCATTTTTCTCAAACGCGCGCTCGAAAAACTGCGAATCCAGGTTCAGACGCTGCAATACAAAGAGTACAAGGGCGCGGCCGAAACCTTTAGCCGCGAGAGCATGTCGCCGCCGCTGCGCGAAAGCCTGGAAGCGATCGTCGGCGATTGGCGCCAGATGCTGACCGATCGAATCGTGCAGGCGCGCAAGCTGTCGCCGGAAAAAGCCTCGGAGCTGGTTGGACGCGGATTTCTGAGCGCACAAGACGCCCGCGAGGCCGGACTGATCGATCGTGAGGGATACCTCGACGACATCCGCGCCGAGTTCGATCCGCAAGGCAAGCGCAAGAAATTTGTCGGACTCGCGCGATACATTCGCCACGCCAGCTACATTGGAGAGCGCGGGAAGCGTCATCGCATCGCGCTGGTATGCGGCGTCGGTCCGGTGGTGGCCGGCGATCCCTCGATGACGGGAGATTACATCAGCCCGGAAACCACCGGATCCCAAATCGAGCACGCCGCGCGTGATGAAGCGGTCGAAGCCATCGTTTTCCGGATCAACTCGCCGGGCGGGTCAGCGGTCGGCTCCGAGATGGTATGGCGCGCGGTCCGCGTCGCCCAGGACCGGGGCAAACCTGTCGTAGTATCGATGGGCGACGTGGCGGGATCGGGCGGTTACTACGTCGCAATGGGGGCGGATGCGATCGTTGCGGAGACGTCGACGATTACCGGATCTATCGGAGTCGTGTATGCGAAGTTCGATCTCTCGTCGCTGATGGACGCGGCCGGCGTCAATATCGAGCGCACCAAGAGCGATCCGAATAGCGACGCGATGTCGCCGACGCGCGCGATGACCGAGCCGGAATTGCATCAGCTCAACGACGTCATCGGCCAGGTCTATGGGAACTTCACCAGCAAAGTGGCGCAGGGGCGCAAACTGGATGCGGAGGCGGCTGAAAATCTCGCGCGCGGGCGAGTCTGGAGCGGTATCGCGGCCAAGGAGGGTGGGCTTATCGACGATATTGGCGGGCTCGCGCGCGCAATTGAAATCGCACGTGAAAAAGCCGGCATCCCGTCCGGAGAACGGCACGAGGTCGTGTCCTACAGCCAGGCGCGGCTCTTCAACGCTTTGAAATTATCGCTTGGCTCGCGAGAGTCGGTGTTCACGGTTTCCATCGCGGCAAAGATGACCGGTATGCCGTCGCGATGGATGCCGGCGCTGATGCATCTGCTGGTGCGCGGCGGCGTCATGCTGCTCGGCCCCTTCATCGAGCTTTGACCGTCCACGATGCTGAGTGGTCAAATTGGAGAGCGCTCGAGTTCCTCGCGAATCGAGTACATTTTCTGGCGCGCTTCCGAGATGTAGGTATCCAGGTTGCGGCGATGGTTGGCAAAGATTCCGTCGGGCGCGCCATTTAGCACAATCAGAGGTTTGAGTTGCGCCGCCTTTCCGAGCGCCGCGGTCGTTTCGTCGAACAGAGTCGCGAGTACCGGGTCTTCTTTTATCTGGCCCGCATATTCCCGGCGCACCGCCTGGATCATGTAGAACATCACGTGGGCATAGCCTTGGGCGTGATAGAAAAGATGATCGCAGTCCCAGCTATGGATCGTTTTTCCGCCGTCGCTGTTGGTCTGATAGAGCTTGGCGTGAGCGTCGCCGAGCAGATCGGTCCAGGTCTGCATCAAGCGAATCAATTCGACGCTGCGCTGATTGAGCTCGCGCGAAGTTTCGGGATTCGCGTGGAGCCCGGCGACGTAGGCTTGCAGGTGGCGCACGGCGTCTTCGTACTTGGCCTCGGGCGTCGGCAAAATCCATCGTTCCGCATCGTTGCGAAAATCAGTATCGGCCACCACCAGGTTCTGATCGTATTCGTTCGAGGAAACCTTGGTCAGATGATCCTTGAAGACCCGGGTGGTCTCGCGTACCGCCATGATGATCCCGAGCTGGCGATCGGAATTGTTATCCGCCAGCACCTTGGGTCCCCAGAGGAAAAAATCGTTGGGACGCCATCCGAAGGTGGAATGGAGTTCGTGATCCATGATGGCGGCGAGCGTCGAAGCAAAAATCTCGCCGGGCTTGGTCGGCTGACTTAGCGGAAAGTGCGCGTCGATATCGTAGCCAAGACGGTTATGGCGAATCTGTCCGAAGTGTAGCGCCAGACCGCCGCCGATCCAGACCAGTAGGATTGCGACGGCCACTATTATCGCGATTCGCTTGCGGGACATCCGGAGGTCATTGTGCCTGCCGCGCCGGCCAATTTAAACGCCGCCGATGGGCTGCACCGCGCGCCGGAACTTGCCCGGCCAACTATTACTGAATCTGATAGCTGAGGGTGGTCGGATGGCCGTCGCGGATGACCTGGATCGAAATCTGGCTCGCGTTGTTCAGCTCCCCCATCATCTGTATCGCTTGTGCGGGATTCGTAAGCTGCTGACCGTTTACGCTGCTCAGGACGTCGCCTTCCTGTAGTCCCATTTCGTCGAACACCGATCCCGGCTCGATTTCCGATAGCGCGAATCCATTGGTGCGCCCGTTTTGAACGTTCGGCACCGCGCGAATCTGGGTGAGAGTTTGCGCGAGGTCTCCCATGCTATGCGTGATGGTATCGCGCGGGATCTTGTAATGGTCGTCGCCGAGGTCTTCGACGTTGGGATCGTACGCATCGGCCGTGTCGGCGTCTGCGTTATCGGATTGATCCGCCGTATCGCTATCGATCGCCGCGTGTATTTCGACCGGTTGGGCGGCGACCACCGGGCCCGGCATCTCTTCCTTGGGAAGATTGATCGCGACCCGTTTGCCGTTGTGGTCGACGATCACGCGATCGATGTCCACTTCCGCCAGCTTGCCCGAATCCGCGATCATCTGTCCGACGCGATATACCGATTGAGTGCCGCTGCGATCCTCGATTATGGCCCATGACTTTCCGCCGCTGACCAGCGACACGCCGAGCAGCTTCAGATGGAGATCGAGCTGTTCGACGACCGCATGATGCGCTTGCGGCGCCGCCGCCAGATTGAAGATGTCGCGATTGACGATTTCCTGATACGCGAATCGCGGACGATGGCTCAGGCCGAGGTCGCCGATGCTCGCCGCCACCATCGGCGCCGGCGCCTGCGAGGGAGCCAGGCGCAGCGCGACAATATCGTTGACTGAGAGCGCCGCGAAGTATGCCAGGCAGCCGACCAGAAGAAAGTTAAGCGCGATGATATGTCGCTGGTTAAGCCTGAAGCCCATTTACGGCCAAACCTCGGCCCCGTATGAAGTCCCTTCCACCAGACGCTTGACGTCGTAATTCCAGCGGCCCTTCCATTTGTTGATAACCAGCGCCGCCTGCGAGTATCCACTGCGAACCTGATCGAGCAAGCGCCAGAGATAAATCGTCTCATCCTCACCGCTGTCGTTCAATGCCTTCTGCCGCGCCAGGCCGGTGCTCGCGATATTCAGCAGTTCGGTGCAAAGATCTTTCAGGGTGGTCTTGCCGACGCGCGCCTCGAGCCCCGCCTTATGCGACGCGCTGTTGATCGCTATCCGCTCCTCGAAGCTCCATCGCTTCACCAGGTCCCATGCGCCCGCGAGACAATCATCATTGTACAAGATGCCCTTGAGGAGCGCCGGAAGCGCCAGTATCAGGTTTGGCGGCTGGCTGTCGGCGGTGCGGCTCTCGATATATTTTTTCAGGCGCACTTCGGTGAAGATCGTGGTCAGATGGTCGCCCCAGTCGTCGATAGTGGCGCGCTCCTTGCCGAATCCACGCTGCATAAATTCGCCGAAGGTGATTCCCGGCGGCCGCGTCAGATCGATGTACCGGTGATCGCGAACGATAAAGTACATCGGCACGCCCAGCGCATAATCGGTGTAATCCTCGAAGCCCGCATCGTCACGAAAGACGAAGTCCAGCATCCCGCACCGGTCCGGATCGGTGTCGGTCCAGATGTGCCCACGGAAGCTCTGGAAGCCATTGAGACCGCCATCCATCAGCGGTGAGTTGGCGAACATCGCATATACAAGCGGCACGATTCCCATGCTCACGCGCAGCTTGCGCATCGCATCCGCCTCATTCGAGTAGTCGAGGTTGGCCTGTACGCCTGCGGTCTGCTTCATCATGCGCTGGCCGAGCCGCCCCTTGCGGGCCATATAGGGAAACATGATGTGGTAGCGATGCTTGGGGAGCAGCTCGATCTCATCGAGGCGGCTTACCGGCGTCATGCCGAGGCCGAGGACTACGGCGTCATGCGAATGGCCGACCTCGATCAGTTCGGCGACGTGGCGGCTGAACTCCTCGTTGGCGCAATGGATGGTTTTACATTGCTCGCCGGAAAGTTCGATTTGGCCGCCGGGCTCGATCGTGATGCGGGCGGGGCCGCGCTTGAGCGCCAGCAGATGCCCATCCTCCTGGTTGTCGGGCTCCCATTGGAAGCGATCGACCAGCTCGCGCAGGATTCGCTCGACCCCATTGGGGCCGGAATAGGGCAGCGCTCGGCCGTCGACGGCGGAGACGGCGACCTTTTCGTATTCGGTGCCGACCCGCCATTGCTCCCGCGGTTTCGCGCCGGTTTCGAAATACCGGATCAGGTCCTCTTTGGTGTCTACCAGTTCGCTCATCAAAGCCGACTCCTGAAAAAGGGGCCTGTCCGCCAAGCGGGCCTATCATGGCCTCGAAATATGGAGGTAGGCAAGGGCGGTTTTAGGGGCCGCGCAGGTTAGGCGGCGCGAGGGAAAAGGAGGGGGAGAAAGCGCAAATCTTCCCGTTCGCGCAGACCGGAACTGAAACCTCGCGCAGGTTTCAGACTCGACTGCGAGGCGTACCCGAGCGGTCGCCCTGAGCGGAGTGAAGGGTCTCCGCGAAGTGATGGACTTCCCGTCTTATTAGCACAGGAAGCGCGAAACCCAGTCTGGGTTTCGCAGATGGTTTCTTCAAATCTTCACGCGCCGTGATGGTGAGGGCTGTGCGCGCCTCGCGCACCATGAAGTTGACGTGATCGGGAGTGACGCATTCCGCGGCCATCACGAGGTCGCCGCCGTCGGCGAGCTCGGACTCTTCGGACACCATGATGACCATTTGGCCATCGCGGAGACGGGCGAAGACTTCTTCGAATGGGGTTGCCGGCACCGATCCCTACTCCAGTCGGGCGATGATATCACCGGGTTTTGAATCTAACCAGCCACATCAGTTTTGCGAGTTCCGCGACGCGCGTGGCGATCGGTGAGGCGCGCCTTCGCAGCGACGCGTTGACCGCGCCTTGCGCCATTTGCCAGCTTGCCGAAACTCCGAATTTGTATGTCGTGATGAGGAAAGCTCGCGACAATCTTCAGGTCGGCGCCCATCGCACGAAGCACCCCGCCAAGAGTGCTGAGCAACATGTCGGCTCGTTTCTCGATCTTGGCGACCTCAGGCTGATTGACGCGAAGTTTCTTCGCTAGCTGTTGCTGCGAAAGTTTCAGCGCCTGGCGCAGTTCCGCAAGGTCCATCGCATCGCTGAGTTCCTTAGCCTTTTGATCCACGCGGGCCCTTGCCTCGGGTGACATCCTGGCTAGAAGCTCCGCGAATGGTCGTGTGCCTGGCATGGGTAATCTCCCTTTCGTGCTCCGATCTCAAATCGGTCAGATGCTGGTCGAACAGTTGATCCGCAACTCGAACAAACTGTTCATAGAATCGGTTATTGCCGGCCTTCTTGCCGCCGATCAAAAGAATTGCAGTCCTTCTCAGGTCGAACGCGTAGAAAACTCTAATAGGTTTGCCGCCACTTTGAACCCGCAGTTCGCGCATCGCGCCGTGGCGGGAACCTCTTACGCCGCTGGAATAAGGAAAGCGCAGCTCCGGTCCGAGACTTTGCAGCCGTCTGACGTAGGCGGCCACGTCGATCTGCTCATGCTCGGTTAAAGTTTCCCACCATTGAGAGAATTCATCCGTGTACTCGACTTCCCACGCCATCGTGCGAGTATCTCAAGAATATTCCCTTGAAGGAATATGGTCAAGGCGGGCGTATCGCGCGCAGTGATCGCACCCCACGAATCTCTCTCAGGCCCGCCGCGTCCGTCGCGTTCTCGCCTTTGCCCGACGTTTTTCTGTGAGATCGATCTTGCGGGTAAGTTCCTTGCTCCTGTTTTCTGCGCCAGCCAATGCCAAGGGTGGCATCTTGGCTAGAAGCTCCGCGAACGGACGTGTGCTTGGCATGTGTGAGACTCCGTTCGCGCTCCGGTCTTAGATCGGCAAGATGCCGGACGAGAAAGAGTATTCCTCCTTGGGAATGCGATCGAGGTGAATCACCATCGTCCTCCCAAATGAGGGCGGGGGGGGCGGCGGGGTTCTCGCTCCTAGACTTGCGAGAACCATGCGGATGCGGGGAATGACCGCGCGCGTATCGCGCGCGCCCCTATTCGTGGAGCGCGCGGCGGCTACGCGGGAGGCGTGGACTGCCGCGCCTTGGCGCCGCCGATGATCGTCGTCATCAAACCGACGTGGCGTCCGATCAGCTTCCACCCGCCCTCTTCCCGCATCCAGATATTCATATAGCTGCAGATGAAAAGGCTGTTTGAAACCAGATCGTCTTTGGCGGTGAAGGTCTCGTTGCCGGTCGCGATCGCAATCTCGCCGATGATCTGAACGCGCGAGATTCGCCGTTCAAAGCTTTTCAGGCGAATTCTGCCCGCCCGGAACAAAGTCATCGCCTGGCCTTTGGTCAACACCAGATTTGCGGTGCTGCTTACAATAAGGTTTTCGGACCACAGCGCCTCCAGTGCTGGAAGATCATTCTTCAGCGTGGCCTGAGCTTCCTGCTGCTCCGCCTTTTCGATGTCGCGCGTAGCCGATTCGACCGAAGATTCCTGACCCATCATCCGTCCTCTCGCGTGCTCAGGTTAAGTAAGTCGTAGAGGCCGGTCCATTTATAGGCAAATCAGGGTTCAAGAGCCATCTCTTCCTGTGGACGGACGAGGATGCGCTACGTATTTTAACCGGCGCATTATCATGCAATAATGGGCGTTCGCGCACCCCTGAATCTGCCGGGAGGGGTGATTCTGGTGATACTTCGCATCGATGATATAACCGCCGAAGCGAAGGAGCTTTCCTTCGCCGAGCCGGAGGCTGAAATCAACCGTATCCTCGAAGAGGGACCGCTTACGGAGTTCCGGGTTCAGGAACCGATAGGAGTGACGGTGTCATACTATCGCGCGGGTACCGAACTGTTTTTCGAGGGCGGATTGCATGCCTCGACGATGGCGGTATGCGCCCGCTGCGCCGAGGAATTTGCGGCGCCCAGCGATCGGGATTTCCGCTTCGTGCTGGCGCCCAAGGCGATCGGCTTCGGCGAGGAGCAGGATCTGCGCGATGAGGACCTCGAATTCTCGCTCTACCAGGGCGACCAGGTCGATCTGTCGCCGCTCATCAACGAACAGTTCCTGCTCTCGCTGCCGACCCGCCCGCTGTGCCGCGAAGATTGCCGCGGACTCTGCCCGCGATGCGGCGTCAACCTGAATAATGGCCAATGCGGATGCAGTATCGAGGTGGTTCACGCGGGGTTACAGGCGCTGCGCAATCTGAAACTCAGCCGCTCGTCCTAGACGCGACCCGGGCACCTACGAGCAACATCCGAGCAACATAAAAGCAACATTTTGACGACATCCGAGCAACCAAAAAGCTACAAAGTGTAACGATTACGGGATTAATTCCATGCAAGCACCAAAACGCCGCACCTCGCATTCCAAGAAAAATCAACGTCGCGCCCACGACGCGCTGCGCCCGGTAAACCCCTCCAATTGCGCGCAATGTGGCGAGCCCGTGATGCCTCATCGCGTCTGCCGACATTGCGGCACCTATCGCGGCCGCCAGCTAGCCGAAGCGACTGAGTAGAGCGGCGGGCAGGAAGCCGTGAGAATCGCGCTCGACGCGATGGGTGGTGATCTCGCCCCCAAGGCCGTCATCGAAGGCGCGGTTGCCGCCGCGCGCGATTTCGGTATCGAGATCGTGCTGGTCGGCATCCGCGAGATCGTAGAGACTGAACTCGCGACGCACGAAACCGCTGGCCTATCGATACGAATTGAACACGCGCCCGAGGTCGTCGCGATGGACGATGCGCCGCTGGAATCCGTCCTCACCAAGCCGCACTCGTCGATTCACGTTGGTATGGAGATGGTCAAGCGCGCCGACGTCCACGGCTTCGTCAGCGCGGGCAACTCGGGTGCAGTGATGGCGGCGGCGATGGCGATCCTCGGCAATCTGCCGCACGTCGATCGGCCGGCGATCGCATCGCTGGTGCCGACCAGCGGCGGCCTCGCGTTGCTGATCGATGCGGGTGCGAACACAGACGTTAAGCCGCTTCATCTGGCGCAGTTCGCCGTAATGGGAAGCGTCTATTCGCGCCGCGTGCGCAACCTCGCGCGGCCGCGCGTCGGCATTCTCTCCAACGGCGAGGAAGCTTCCAAGGGCACCGATATCACGCGCGGCGCGGCTGCGATGCTGACTCAGATGGCGGCGCACGTGAACTACATCGGCTACGTCGAGGGTAGCGATATCAATCGCGGCAAGGCCGATGTCATCGTGACGGACGGCTTTACCGGCAATGTCGCGCTCAAGACCATGGAAGGCTTCGCGGCCTTCCTGCTCGGCCATCTGCGCGAGATGTTTACCGCGAGTTGGCGCGGGAGGATCGCCTATCTGATGATCCGCAAGGTGCTCGGCGAGATGCGCGAGCATCTGGACCCGCACGAATACGGCGGCGCTCCGCTTTTGGGCGTCAACGGAGTCACCATCGTCGCGCATGGATCCTCGAACGCGCGCGCTATTCGCAACGCCATTCGAGCCGCGTCGAATGAAGCGCTGGTGCGCCAGGTCAACGCGGAAATCATCGATATTCTCGCCAGGAGCGAGCACGCGATGGGCGCAAAGCCGCCGGGCAAGGGCATCCGCGGTATCTTCGCGAAGATGCGCGATCGATTGTCGCGCTCCAAAGAGGCCGACGAGCGCGAGCGCAGGACCAACCTCGCCGCTTCCGCGATTCCACCCGGCACCATCTCACCAGAAGGTCTGCTCACTTCGCCCGATCCGCAAAAGAAAGATGCGCCGAAAACCGAAGCTGCCCCGCCGTCATTGCCGGAGCCGCAGCACAAATCGCTCAATGGCGCGGCGGCGACCGGCGAGCTTCATCCCCACGAACAGCCCAAGGGCGCGAACCACGACAAGCCTGCGGGTGAGAAAACTCTCGAGCCGGAAATCGTCGACGAAAAGCATTCGCACAAAGAACCGCATTCCTGAAATCGGATGAAGCTTGCCTTTCTGTTTCCAGGTCAGGGCGCTCAGCGAGTCGGGATGGGCGCGGAACTCGCCAGGAATTTTTCCGTCGCGCGCGAGACCTTCCAGGAGGCCGACGATGCGCTCGGCTTCGCGCTCTCGACCCTATGCTTCGAAGGCCCCGAAGACGATCTGCGGCTGACGGCGAATACTCAGCCCGCGATGGTCACCGCGGCGATCGCGGCCTTGCGGGTGTTTCGATCGGAACACGGCGCGTCCGTTGATGCGATCGCTCCTGTCGTCGGCGCGGGTCACAGCCTCGGCGAATATAGCGCGCTGGTCGCGGCGGGCGCGCTCGAGTTTACCGAAGCTGTGCGTGCGGTCCGCGAGCGTGGCCGGCTGATGCAGGAGGCCTGTCCTCCGGGCCAAGGCGCGATGGCGGCGCTAATCGGTCTAGATCTCGCGGTGGTCAAGGAAATTTGCGCGGCGGTTTCCGAAGGCGGCGCGATCGCCGTACCCGCGAACTTGAACGCGCCCGGGCAGATCGTCATCGCTGGTAATGCCGCCCCGGTGCGCCGCGCGATCGAGGCCGCCAAGGAGCGCGGTGCGGCGATGTCGGTGGAGTTGAAGGTGAGCGCGCCCTTTCATTGCCCGCTGATGAAGCCGGCGCAGGACGCGATGACGCCGATCCTGCGCGCGCTGCATGTCTCGGCGCTTAAATTTCCGGTAATCGCGAATGCCACCGCGGAACCGAATAGCGATCCCTCGCGTGTCGTGCCGCTCCTGATCGAGCAAATCACGGCGCCGGTTCGGTGGGCCGAGTCGATGGAGAGACTCGGACCGATGGGCGTGACCGACGCGATCGAGTTCGGATGCGGCAAGGTTTTGGCGGGAATGATGAAGCGCATCAACAAGACCGTTCGGGCTCGCGCGCTGGACGATCTGGCGTCCCTCAGAGCGATTGGAGAAGCTTTTTCAGCCGCGAAAAGCTAAAATCAGCCTCGTCGGCTCATTCGATCGGCGGCGTCGCGAAACTTGCCTATACGCGCTCAACTCCTTATGCTCCCCATGACTCTTGACGCGCGGCGACGCGTACTGACTAACTTCGAGTATTGACCGGCGGCTATTTCCTGAGTCGCCAGGAGGAATGGCAAGCACGATGGCTGAGAACATCGAAACGAAAGTGCGCGAGAAAATCGCCGAGCAACTCGGCGTCGCCGTCGACGAGGTCAAGCCGGAATCTTCCTTCATCGAAGACCTGGGTGCTGATTCACTCGACATCGTCGAGCTGGTGATGGCGCTGGAAGAAGAGTTTAACATCGAGATCTCCGACGAGGACGCCGAGAAGATCCGCACCGTCAAAGACGTTGTGGGTTATATCCAGGCTCATAAGAGCTGACCCGCGACGATTCCGCCAAGCCGAAAAATTCCGCGGCCTCGTACGCGCGGACGCCGCGGCTCCGATAGTCAGTAGCCATGCGCTGCCCGTTCTGCCGCCATAAAGGAAATCGCGTCGTCGATTCCCGGATGTCCGGAGACGGCGCGACTATTCGCCGCCGCCGCGCCTGCTCCGCCTGCAAAAGACGCTTCACCACTTACGAGCGCGTCGAGGAGGCAGCTCCGATGGTGGTGAAAAAAGACGGCAGGCGGGAACCCTTTGATCGCGCGAAGATAATCGCCGGCATCAAGCGCGCCTGTGAGAAACGCCCCGTCTCGATGGAGACCATCGAACAGATCGCCGACCGGGTCGAGGCTCTGGTGCTCGAACGTGGCGAGCGCGAAGTCGTCAGCACCTTCATCGGAAGCGCGCTGATGAGCGAGCTGCACGAGACCGACCAGGTCGCCTACGTGCGCTTCGCGTCGGTCTATCGCTCGTTCAAGGACATCGACGAGTTTATGCACGAGCTCGAGGACTTGATTCGTCTGCGCAAACAGAATCCCGCGGCGCATCCCCGCGCGCGCGACAAAAAGGGCGAGAGCACTTCCTGACATCATGGCGTCCTCGCGCCCCGACCTCGAACGCGACAGCCGCCTTATGGAAGAGACGCTGGCGCTCGCGGAATCCGCGCTCGGTTTTACCTCGCCCAATCCCGCCGTCGGATGTGTGATCGTCGCGGGCGGCAAAATCGTCGGTCGCGGCGCCACCGCGACCGGAGGCCGCCCGCATGCCGAAGCCGTCGCGCTCGCGAAGGCGGGCGCGCGCGCCCGCGGCGCGACCGCCTACGTATCGCTCGAGCCATGCGCGCATTTCGGCAATACGCCGCCATGCGCGAATGCGCTCGTAGACGCCGGCATCAAACGCGTCGTCATCGGCTGCGGCGATCCGTTCCCGCAGGTGCGCGGCGAAGGCATCGCCATCCTCCGCAAGGCGGGCGTCGCGGTGACGCTCGGCGTGCTCGAAGAGGAATGCCGCCGACTCAACGAAGGATTTTTCACCCGGGTCGAGAAGGAGCGCCCGATGGTTACGCTCAAGCTCGCGATGACGCTCGACGGCCGCATCGCGGCCGCAAGCGGCGACTCGCAATGGATTAGCGGTGAGGAGTCGCGCGCGCTGGTGCATCGATGGCGTCGTTACAACGACGCCGTGATGGTCGGTGCGGGCACCGTTATCGCGGACAACCCGCGCCTCACCTGCCGCGATGAGGGCGGACGCGATCCGTATCGCGTTGTCCTCGATGCGAAACTGCGCTGCGATCCGCGCGCGCGCGTGTTCACACAGCGCTCGATCGCCTCGACCATCCTGGTGACGACGGCGGCGAAGTATCGCCTCGCACACCAACGCTACGGCTCGGAAAAAACCGAAGTCCTCGCGGTGAAAACTTCTGGTCATGAGATCGCGCTTACGCCGCTACTGATGGAATTCGGTCAGCGCGGATGGAACCGGGTGATGATCGAAGGCGGCGCGCATCTGGCGGCCTCGGCGCTGCGGCAGAAGGTGGTGGATCGGGTAGCGTTCTTTGTGGCGCCGAAAATTCTCGGCGGCGGCCTGTCTGCGATCGAGGGATTAGGATTCTTGAAGATGAAGGATTCAATCGGCCTCGATGATCTGGAGGTCTGGCAAATCGGCCACGATCTGCTCCTCGAAGCGCGCATCATATAAGGACCCTCTCCAGCGAGGCACGGGACAGGGTAATACTACATCGTTCTCGAAGAGGAACTCGCAAAAACTGATGTGGCTGGTTAGATTCAAAAGCCGGTGATATCATCGCCCGACTGGAGTACGCATCGGTGCCGCCAACCCCATTCGAAGAAGTTTTCGCCCGTTTCCGCGATGGCCAAATGGTCATTATGGTGCCCGAAGAATCCGAGCTTGCTGACGGCGGCGACCTCGTGATGGCCGCTGAGAGCGTCACTCCCGATCACGTCAACTTTATGGTGCGAGAGGCGCGCGGCGTGGTCTCGATCGCGATTCCCGAAAAGCGGATGCGCGAACTCGGCATCCCGCTGCAAGCCTCGAGTGAGACCGGCATGCTTCCCGAGCAGGCTTCGGCGCTGGTGGAAGCGCGCGAAGGGGTGAGCACCGGAATTTCGGCCGCCGATCGCGCCCGCACCATCCAGGTGCTCGCGTCGCCGAAATCCACCACTGCGGATATCGTCATGCCCGGACACATCCTGCCCCTGATGGCGCTCAGTGGCGGCGTCATGATGAGGCAGGGACGCGCGGAAGGCGCGGTGGATCTGGCGAAGTGCGCGGGGATGCGGCCGGCGGCGGCACTGTGCGCGATCCTCGACGAGAACGGCGATATTGCAAGTCTGCCGTCGCTGCGGAAATTCGCCGCGAAGCATTCGATCCCTATTGTTAGTGTTCGCGATCTGATTTCGCATCGTCTCACCAATGAAGTCCTGGTACGGCGCGTTTCGAGTGTGCCGTTCGTGATCGACAAGGGCGAGTTTCAGGCGACCATCTTTAAGAATATCGTCGATGGACGCGAGCACCTCGCGCTGATCAAAGGTAACGTCGGCGGCGGACGTCCGGCGCTGGTGCGGCTGCATTCGGAATGTTTGACCGGCGACGTGTTCGAATCCGAACGCTGCGACTGCGGTGAGCAACTGGCGGAATCGATCGATCGAATCCTCGCATCCGAGGCGGGCGTGATCATCTACCTGCATCAGGAAGGCCGCGGCATCGGACTCGGAAATAAAATTCGCGCCTACGCGCTGCAGGACACCGGGCTCGACACCGTCGAAGCCAATCTGGAGCTCGGATTCGAGGAGGACCTGCGCGACTACGGAATCGGCGCGCAGATAGTTCGCGACCTCGGCATCGGCGAAGTCCAGTTGCTGACCAACAATCCGCATAAGATCGAAAGTCTCCGGCGCTACGGTGTGAAGGTCACGCGAGTCGCGTTGGAAGTCGCGCCGCATAAGGGCAACATCGGGTACCTGCGGACCAAGAAGGAAAAACTCGGCCATCTCTTCTCGGAACTCAAACTGATAACATGAACCGAGAGGGGCTCGGCGAGGGCTCCGTTATTTATGGGAACCAGGCACATGGGCCGCGAGCTCGCGCTCAAGGCTCTCTACAAAATCGACATCTGCGGCGGCGCCTCGAGCGACGACCTCGCCGCGTTGTTTGCCTCCGCGCCCAACGACAGCAAGATGCGCGTCTTCGCCAACGCACTGATCGACGGAATCCGCAAAGAAGAACTCGCGCTGGATAAATTGATCGCCGACGCCCTTGAGCATTGGTCGGTCAAGCGGCTCTCGCGCGTCGATCACAATATCCTTCGAATCGCCGCCTTCGAACTGCTCCACATGGAAGACGTGCCCGCGCGGGTCACGATCGATGAGGCGATCGAACTGGCCAAGACTTACGGCGACGAGGGCTCCGGCCGCTTCGTCAACGGGGTGCTGGACCAGATCGCCGAGGTCAGCAAACTTAAAGGAAAGGGTGAGGATCGCCCACCGGCCAAAACTGACTAGGAGCGCGCGGTGCCGGCTGAACACGCGCTAGCTTTTCTGCGCGCGATCGAAACCGCGCGCACCCTGCCCAATGCAATCCTTATCGCGGGGCCGCAAGCTTTTCTCCGCGAGTATGTGGTCGATGCGATCGCGCGCCGGCTCATCCGCGAGGGTCTCCAATATCGCACCTTTCAAATCGCGAACGCGTCGGACTTCGCGTCCGTGGTCGAGGAGCTTCGCGCGCCCGATTTGTTCGCGCCGAAGCGGATGCTGGTCTGCCGCGTGATGCGATCGTTTCGCGAGCGCGGCGGCGACGACGACGCAGAGCAGAGGGCGGAGAAAGAAACTCGCGGGGGAGACGCGGGGCTTATCGGTGCGGTCTCGGAGGCGAAGCCGCCCAATCATCTAGTCGTCGTTTACGAGAAAGATGCGGCGCCGGCGAAAATTCGGCGCGCCGCCGAAGCCGCGGGTGTGGTGGTGAATTGCGCGCGTTCCTTCGACAATCAACTCTCGCAGTACGCGCAGATGTTCGCGCGCGGCCTGGACCTGAAGCTGTCGCATAGCGCGGCGGAACTTTTGATCTCACGTCACGGCGGCGATCTGGCGGCGATCGCAAACGCGCTCGGCAAGATCGCGATCCACCTCGAAAAAGGCGCCGCGATTGAGCCGGCAGCATCTAACCGAGCAAGGCCCATCGAAACTTCCCGAGCCGTTTGAGATCGCGGAGAGTCTGTCCTCGGGAAAAACCGCGGCGGCGATCGCGCAGTTGACCCGCGCGCTCGCGGGCGGCCGCGACTGCTTCGAGGTGTTGTCGCTCGAGGTGATCCCGGTGATGCGGCGGATGATGCTGGCGGCCTCGATGCTGGCGGCGCGAAAAAATCCCGCCGAGATCGCGGGAGCGTTGGGCTTCGCGCCCGGCAGTCCGATCGCGACGCGCGCGATCGAGGGTGCGCGGCATTTTGGCCTCGCGCGATTGGAGCGAACTTATCGGCGCGCGAGCGAGCTCGATGAGGACTTCAAAAACGGTGAAATCAAAGGGCGCGCCGAGGCGCTATCGGCACTCGTTCTCGACCTGATGACGGCCTAAAACCGGCCCAAAAACGTTACCGCGATGTAGCTCGGATGTAGCTCGGGTTCGCTGCGGTGTAGCAAAAAACGTCAGGCTTGCTTGCTTTTGGGGCCGTGAGTGCGATGAAACTGCGCCGAAAGTCGCGAAATCTTGCGACTCACGGTATTGCGATGCATCGTGCCCTTGCTGGCAGCCTTGCTCAGCGCGCGGACGGCCTCGCGCAGCTTTTCCTGCGCCGCGGCGACATCGGTCGCGGTGATCGCTTCGACAGCGTTCTTGACGGTGGAGCGAACCTTGGAGCGCGCGCCCTGGTTGCGCTCGCGGCGCTTGAGATTTTGTCTCTGGCGCTTCTCTGCTGATGGGTGAACGGGAATATGCGGCATGATCTGTCCTAGTTAACAGCCCCGGCGATGGCGGTCAATACAGCGTGCACGATTCGTCACCCGCGCTTGAGCAGGAGGCTCCGAAGAAATCGCGGATCGATGCGCTCGTGCGGGTCGAGTTCGGCGAACTCCTCTTCGAGGATATTCAGGCACGAATTTACGAAGTCGGCGCTGCGCGAGCGGACGCCGTCGTCGAGTTTGCTTTCCAGCACGGTGGCGACGTCGGCGCGGAAGCCGTCGCTCAGTTTCGCTGGTCGACCTCCCGGCGTCATTATTTTTCGATGCAGCTCCGACAGGCGGCTCGCCTCGATCGGATCGGGAGCGAAACGCTGGTCGAGCGCCTCGCGCGCGAACGCGGTCAGCACGATCTGGCTCAGGCGAATTTCATGGCCTGCCACGCTGGATCGGAATGACGACGACGCGATATCGACGTTGAATAGCGATCGGAAAAGTTCCTGCATCGATTCGATCTGATCGACCATCGCGTAGCCGACGTGCAGATCGCGCATCGCGCGGAAATCGCGCATCGCGATCGATCCGCCCTGGTCGAGTGCCGCGTAGAAACGCGGCTGCCGCAGCATCAGACCCGCGATCGCCTCGCGATAGGGCGCGTCAAGGTAACCGATTTCGCGAGTCTTGCGCGGATCCAGACCGAGGCGCGTCACCACTGCTTGCGCGCGCGTCCTCAGATCGATCGTCAAGCTGACGCCGAGACGAAACAGCAGCTTCAGATGGGTGTCGCGTAGATTTTCCACCGCCACTTGCATATCGCCGCTCGCGAGATGCTCCAGCGCCAGATTCAGATAGTTGTGCGTCATCTCGACCGCGAGGTGCACCGCTTCCAGGTCGCCATAATCGACCGAACGCGCGACCAGCACCTGATTCGTCACCATCGCCATTTCGGACCGGAGCTGGCGCTGACCTTCCGCCGCGAATCCCGCGGCCAGCGCGGCGTTGAAAAGCGAGTTGTCGCGATCGGCGGCGAGCGCCATGTCGGGCGGAATAATTTCCTGGTCGGCGAGAAGGCCCTCGCGGCTCGGCGCGATCTGCGCGCGGCGAATTTCGTCGAATTTCAGGGGATCGAGATAAGCGAATACATTCTGCGCTTCGTAATATTCCGGAAAGCCGCGATCCTCGAGCCGCGCGCGCCGGAAACCGTATGCCTCTTCCTCGAGTTCCGCCTCGACGCCCCAGTACGCTTCCTCCATCAGGCCCGCGTAGTACCTGAAGTCGCGCTCGAAGACTTCTTCCAGAAACTCGGTCAACGGCTGGGTGATTTGATCGTAGCGAATGAACTCGATCAGATAGTGTTCGTCGAATTGAATCAGCCGGTTGGCGGGAGCGTCGCCCGCGATGTTCGGATCGTCGACGCGATGCACCTTTATGTAGCTGCGCAGGAGCAGTGAAACCAGTTCGAGGTCGAGCTCCATCAGGGCGTCGGCCAGCCGGCGCCTGCCGCCCTCGGTCAGCGCTTCGATCCATTCGCGCATGCGTTCGAGGTTGGGGCGATCCTTATCCCAACAGTCGAGATCGAACAGCGATTTCACCTGCTCGGGCAGGGCGAGGCTCAAAAGATCGCCGGCATCGGCGGAGCCGATTTCCTTCAAAGTGTAGAAGAGGGTTTCAGGCGAGAACGACTGCACCAGGCGCTCGGCCTCGGGCGCGGAAAGAATCAGGTCGCGCTTTTGGCGCGCCGGCAGTCCGTAAAGGAATTCGAGCTTTTCCTTGAACGGAAGATTCAGAAATTCGCTTTGTCTCTCTGACGCCATTGGATCACTGAAAAGATACCCTCGCTGTCTCTCGGCTGGCAATTGGGGTGGTTTATGGCTTTCGAAAAACCGCGCTGATACAATATCAGGCGATCAGTTAACCGCTTTAGTGCCTGCTTGAATATCGCACCTAAGTCCGTCAGCCCGCGCATTCTTAATTAGACTCGACGCTCCCATGCAGCCGACTCGAGTAACTCGACCTACCGCGATGACCATCGCCGGCAGCGACCCGAGCGGCGGCGCGGGAGTGCAGGCGGATTTGAAGACGTTCGCCGCGCTGGGAGTTTACGGATTTTCCGCGTTGACGGCAGTGATCGCGCAGAACAGTTCGACGGTGCTGCGGGTTGCGCCGGTAAGTCCGAGGATTGTGGTTGCTCAGATCGAGGCGATCGCGGTCGAGCGTAAACCGGGCGCGTTGAAAACCGGAGCGCTCGGCACCGCGGGAATCGTTAAGGCGATAGCCAAAGCGATAATCGAAAATAAACTCGCCGCGCCGGTGGTCGATCCGGTACTGCTCTCATCTTCAGGAACCCGGCTGCTGGATCGTGCGGGCGAATCCGCGCTTGCCGCGCACCTTTTTCCGATCGCACGCGTGATCACACCGAATATTCCCGAGGCTCAGAAGCTGACGGGAATTGAAATCAGAGGCAGCGCAGATTTGCACGATGCGGCACGGCGTCTGGCCAAAATGGGCGCGCGCGCGGTGGTGATAAAAGGCGGGCATCTCGGCGCGGAGTCCGACGCAACCGATCTTCTGTACGATGGGCGCAGCTTCACCACCATGAAAGCCGCGCGCATTCCCGGCCACGCCCACGGCACCGGATGCGCGTTTTCGGCGGCGCTCGCGGCGCATCTCGCCCGCGGCCGCGATCTGGAAAGCGCGGTTCGCGGCGCCAAGCAATTCGTTACCGCGGCGATGGCGGCGCGGTTTCGATTCGGCCGGGGGCGCCCGCTGCTCGACCATTTTGCTTCGGGTATTCCGAGGAGCGGTCGAGACGGCGATAGCTCATGAGTCGGCGCCGATCCAATGCGGAAGCATGACTAGCTCGTGTTTGAATGCGAGTGCGCCGGCCAATGTGCACACGAGAATGACGTAATCGATCGCGCCGAAGTATCGGGGGAGAAACGCCAACGCGGCCGGGAGCGCACCTCCGACAACTACCGAAATCAGGTTCCAGAAAACAATTTCGACGCGACCGGTTCGCGCGGCGAGTGCGTGATTGATGGGACGCATGGCGATCGCGACTGTCACGGTGTAGATGACGAGTACAAATCCCGCAGCGAATCGTAAGACGATCGCGCCCGTGAAGTCACCGGACGCGGTCGCGATCGCGAGCATCATGGTGACGCCGCATGCTCCGGCGGAAATTGAGAGGTCTGCGCCCAGCCAGCGCAATTCCTTCCATACCGGCTGTGCGGTGGTGCTCAGCAGCACGCCCTTGTACGTCGCGACTCCTATCGCGAATACCAGTCCGAGCGCGGCGACGATTTCGAGCGCGCCGACGAGGTTCAGGTTGCCGCGCGCAATCAATATGGAAATGACCGAGGCCAGGAATGCGAAAACCGCGAGCCCGCTGGTGAGCCATACTCCGAGCGACATCGGCGAGCGGAATTTCATCATCCTGAGCATGTGATGAAATCGCATCGGGTCGCCGAGATCCACGACCAGCGCCGTCAGGTCGGCGATTTCGAAAACGAACGCGACGAAGAAGCCGTAGATCGAAGGTACCGCCAACCGCACCGGCGAAGTCAAAAACAGTATCGAGGCCACGATAAAGGTGCCCGATGCGATCGAGGACAGAAACAGATCCAGCGTCACCGCGCTGTGCCACGGCGGCGCCTTCGTCACGATTCGATTGACGTCGAGGAATTTAATTCGTGCTTCAGAAACCATGGAGGTACAGCGCAACTATAACAATCGCGATCCAGATCGTCGTGCCCAAAGCCGAGCGGAGATAATCGCCGGCGAGATGACGCTGTGGAACTTCGGGATTGTTCGGTAGCCCATAACGAGAAGGCTCATCGAGCAGCAGCGAAAACGCGCCGCATCGAGGAATAGCTCTCGCTCGGCTGGTCGCCATAAAGATACGCATCCGCGAGCCCCGCGCGAAGCAGATCCGAGACCCGTTTCGCGGCGCGCTCGCGCAGCTCGTCGAGTCGGCCCGAACTGGATCGAGTCGGTAGGGCAGGCCTTGGCGCACGCCGGGATGAGAGCGTCGCGCTGGCGGTCGTAGCACAGCGTGCACTTATGCGCGTGGCCGTCGTGACGGACTGCGCGTGATAACGCCGAACGGGCAGGCCGCGACGCAGTAGCCGCATCCGTTGCAGATGTCGTTCTGGATATAGACGTTGGAGAATTCGTTGAAGATTAGCGCGCCGGTCGGACAGGCCGCTTCGCATGGCGCGGCACTGCAATGCTTGCACACGTCGCTCATCATCAGCCAGCGGCCCTGGTCCGATGTTGACAGGAGCGCGTCGAGAGAGAATGTTTCGGGATCGATCGGAGTCTCCGGCACCGGCAGGATCTGGCGGACTGCCGCGCGATACGCGTCGCCGCTCGGGAAACTGCTCGACGAAAATCACGTGGCGCCAGGTGGTCGCGGAAAGGGCTTTGGTGTTGTCGTAGCTGTCGCCGATAAACTCAAATCCGTCCGACGGCAACTGATTCCACTGCTTGCACGCGACCTCGCACGCCTTGCATCCGATACAGAGCGTGCTGTCGGTGAAGAAGCCCATCGCCGGCTTCGCCGCCGGCGGCGCGGGGCGCCGAAATGGGTAGATCAATTTCGCGAGCGCGCTCATCTGATTTTGCGTCACTTCACCTTTATCGGCGCCGGCATAGTCGCGCGAGTCCTAGAGGAATGCGGTTGCTGGCGGCCTTCGGGTTGCGCATATGGCGGCGTATCGGGGATCGGCTCGTGGCACGTGCGCGCGAGTCGCGGCGTAGATCGGCTTCGCGCGGCGGACGTTTGCTAGCTTTCCCGCGCGGACCTCGCACGTAAAGGCCTTGGCCTCGTGCATACTGACGTTGGGATCGAGAATGATCGGGATGAGATCGTTGGCGATCGCGCCGACGGTCTCGCCGGCGTAGCCCCAATGAATCGGAAGTCCGATCTGATGCGTGGTCTGCCCGCGCCACCGTCAGCGGCTTGATCCTGTGGGTCACCATCGCGCGCGCCTCGATCTCGCCGCGCGGCGTGCTCACGACCATCCAGCCGCCGTGCTCGATTCCGCGTTGGCCGGCCAGCTCGGGACTCAGCTCGACAAACATCTCGGGCTGAAGCTCGTTGAGCCAGCTGTTGAAACGGCTCATCGGGCCGCTCAGGTAATGTTCGGTCAACCGGTAAGTCGTCGCGATGATCGGGAATATCGGATCGCGCGGGATCGCGAGCTGATTGAGCGGTGAAGGGAACTCACGCAACGTAGGATTAGTCTGCGTTTTGTAGAGCGCGTTCGCAAACGGCGATTCGCGCGGCTCATAATGAGCGGGCAGGGGGCCGTCCTTGAGCCGTTGGGCGCGAACAGCCATCCGCGGCCGTCAGGATGCATGATAAAAGGCGCGTCGCCGGCCAGCGCGTCCATCCCGCGCGCGCCCGGCGACGGGCCGATAGCCGGGCGGCTTGTCACGTCGAAGTCCGGCACGTCGAAGCCGGTCCACCTCGCTTCGGCGTCGTCCCACCAAACCAGCCGCTTGCGCTCCGACCACGGGCGGCCGTCGGGGTCGGCCGATGCGCGGTTGTACATCACGCGCCGATTATTCGGCCATGCGAAACCCCATTGCGGATAGGTAGAGCCGTCGCAGCGCCGGATTTCGCGAGCGTGCCCGATTGTCTTGCTCGGCGGGAAACACGCCGCTGTAGATCCAGCATCCGCAGGCGGTCGACCCGTCGTCCTTCAGTTCGGCGAATCCCTTGAGCAGCTCCCGATCGCCGATGCGGCGGCCGTTGATCTCCTGCAACACTGTGCTCGATATCAGGCTCGTCCGCGATCCGGCTCGCGCGCCCGTCGGGCAGGATCGCCGGACTTATCGGCCGCGTAATCCCAGGTGAGATCGCGAATCGGCGCGTCGCGTTCGAGCGTGGAGTCCTGATAGAGACGCTTGAGCCTGAGTCCCAGATGGTAAATGAACCACGCGTCCGAGCGGCAATCGCCGGGCGGATCGACCGCTTTGTCGTGCCATTGGAGCAAGCGTTCGGTGTTGGTCAGCGTGCCGTCTTTCTCGGCCATCGCCGCCGCCGGCAGGAAGAAAACTCGGTCTTGATCCGGCGTGGATCGGTCACGCGAGGGTCGGCGTACCAGAAATTCGCGCTCTCATGCTCGAACCAGTCTCGCACGACCATCCAATCGAGATTGCGCAGCGCGGCGCGATTGAGTTCCGCGTTGGGTGCTCCGGCGGCGGGATTCTGCCCGATCAGGAAAAGGCCCTTGACCGCTCCCTCATACATTCTGATCAAGGTCGCGAGCTGTGAGTAATCACCGTCGAGCTTCGGTAAGTATCCATAGCGAATAGTCATTGTCGGCGGTCGCGGCGTCGCCGTACCAGGCCTTGAGCAGGCTGATCATGAACTTCGGCAGGTTCGCCCAGTAGCCCCGCAGTCGCGGCTTGCCTGCCAGAAGCCGGCGGCGGGCGAGCTGTGATACGCAGAGTTATAGTCCGTGTCCCTGTTCGAGATAGCCGGTCAAGCTGGCGTGGGCCGGGACGGCGAGCGGTTGCGGGATATAGCCGGGCAGCAAGATCGTACAGCGTCGGGATGTCGGTCGAGCCCTGGATACTGCAATGGCCGCGCATCGCCATGATTCCGCCGCCGGGCCGGCCCATGTTGCCGAGCAGCAGTTGAATGATCCCCGCCGCGCGGATCATCTGCACGCCGGTCGAATGCTGCGTCCATCCAAGCGCGTAGACAATCGCACCGGTGCGTTCGCGCCCGGAGTTGCGTGATAGCAGCTCCGCGACGCGGAGGAGATTCTTCGGGTGTGCATCCGCAACCCATGCGGGACCATCTCTGGCGTGTAGCGCTCGAAATGACGTTTCAGCGATCTGAAAGACGCATCGCGGATGCTGCGAGCGTTCAGGTCGGTCGCGACTTCGGCCGAACGCGGCCGCCGTCGCCTTCGGCTGTAGCCCCATGCGCCGCGCGTCGCTTCGTAATGGCGCCGAGGCGCATCGAAGCCCGCGAATAGCCGTCGAGTTGCTCGGTGTCCGCGTAATCGATCGTTGACTATGGATGAAGCGTTAGTATAATGGAGTACGTAATCCTTGAACCATCGATCGTGCGCGATGATATAGTTGATGATCCCGCCGAGAAACGCGATATCCGAGCCGGCGCGAATCGCGACATAGAGATCGGCCATCGCGGAGGTGCGGGTGAAGTGCGGATCGACATGGATCAGCTTCGCGCCGCGCTCGCGCGCCTTGAGCGCCCATCGAAAGCCGACCGGATGCGCCTCGGCCATGTTCGATCCCATGATCAGGATACAATCGCTGTTGGAGAGATCGCGCTGGAAAGTTGTAGCCGCGCCGCGTCCGAAGGAGGCGCCCAGACCGGGCACCGATGCGCTATGTCATATCCGCGCCTGGTTTTCGATCGGGAGAATTCCCAGGCCGCCGAGAACAGCTTCTTGATGAGATAGTTTTCTTCGTCGTCGAGCGTCGCGCCGCCCAGGTGCGCGATAGTCTTGAGATGGTTGACGGTAAGGCCGGTCGCATCGCGCTCGACGAAATCGCGATCGCGCGTCTGCTTTCACGAGCTGCGCGATCCGATCCATCGCCCAATCCAGCGGCCGCTGCTCCCATTGGTCGCTGTACGGCGCGCGATATTTGACGTGGTTGACGCGATGAGGGTTATGCACGAGTTGGTAGGTATTCGCGCCCTTGGGGCATAGCGTGCCTTCGTTGATCGGGCTTTCCGGATCGCCCTCGATATCGATGATCTGGCCGCGTTTGGTATACACGTTCTGACTGCATCCCACGGCGCAGTAAGGGCAGACGCTGATGACTTTTGGTGGCGCCGCGCAGACGAGAATGTTTCAGGACACTAGCGGGACTAAAGGGTTGCGAATCGTCTCGGGCCATGGCGTCACTTCAGCTTGGCAGAGGGGAAATTGCAAATAAAAAGTCACCCCAAAGGGATCGTCGATCGCACGGAAGATTCCGCGCACAAGATCGTCACCCGCGAGGCCTTCAAATGGCGCGACGGACGATTCTCGCATATCGAGGACGCGCTAGCCGCCGAGGAGCCGCTCGAGATTCGACTCGCGGGCAGACGGTTCACGATTACGATGCGCACGCCCGGCAACGACGAGGAACTCGCCGCCGGATTCTTGCTGTCGGAAGGCTTCGTCGCCAAGGCCTCGGAACTTGGCGAGATTCGGCGCGTGCGCGACGCCAAGGGCGAGTTGGAGCCGAACGCGCTCGATATCATCTTGAATGTCCCCTCGCGGCGGCTGCGTGAGCGGCTGAAACGAAACTTCACGATGTCGTCGAGCTGTGGCATATGCGGCAAGACCAGTGTCGAGTCGATCACGCGGCGCATCGCGCCGGTGCGGACGTACTCGACCATCGCGGCATCGATGCTCCTGCAACTTGGCGCTAAACTTTCCGGAGCGCAAAAGGTGTTCGCTGCGACCGGGGGCCTGCACGCGTGCGGTCTCTTCGGCCTCGAGGGAAATCTGATCGCACTTCGGGAGGATGTCGGACGTCATAATGCGGTGGACAAGGTGGTCGGTTGGTCGCTGAACCATGAGATGCTGCCACTTTCGAAATCGCTGATGATGGTGAGTGGCCGATTGAGTTTCGAGATCGTGCAAAAGGCTGCCGCGGCGGGTGTACCGATTCTAGCCGCGGTTTCCGCGCCGTCGTCGTTGGCGGTGCAGTTGGCGGACGAGATCGGCATCACCTTGGTGGGATTTCTGCGCGACGCTTCATTTAATGCATACACGCATCGGGACCGGATTCAGATTCAGACTCGATAAGGGTGCAGGGACCAGATGAAAGCCAATTTCCGAATCCGTGGGTGTGAGAAATCGGAATCCGCAGACGTCATCCAGCTCTGGAAAGCGGCCGCTGCGACCCCGAGCGTCACCGACTCTATAGATGAACTGCGCAAGACAATCGCCGGCGGCCACGCGATCGTCCTCGTCGCGATCGATGAGCAACGGCGAATCGTGGGCTCGGTAATCGGCGGATGGGACGGGTGGCGCGGCAACATCTATCGGTTAGCGGTCGCTCCCGAAGCGCGGCGCCTTGGAGTGGCGGCGGCGCTGGTCCGCGAGGTTAGCGCGCGGCTGGTGCGCGAGAAGGGCGCCCATCGCATCAGCGCGCTGGTCGACCAAGCGCATCCCGACGCGTTGGAATTCTGGGATTCGATGGCGTCGGAAGGTTACGCCTTCGATCCGCGCATAGTGAGATACGTTAAGACCGTTTAATTGCCAGCCTTCCGGATCCTCAATTGATTGGGCGAGTGCACAACTCTGCCGCCGCAGCCTTGTCAGGCTAGAGCTTTTCGAAGGGGCAACGAGAGCGGCGTTCGGGAGTCCTACTTTACACCCCCGTTTGGGTCTGTTACCTTTGCTCGGATAATAAAGGAAAGAAGGGAAGATAAGAGAACTCCTGATGCCCCTCCCGATCGCCCGTAAACGGGAACTAGTTACAGCCCACGCGCGCACCCTCAACGATAGCGGCTCACCTGAAGTTCAGGTGGCGTTGCTCTCGGGTCGCATTGACCAGCTGACCCAACATCTGGCTTCGCACAAGAAGGACCATCACTCGCGCGTCGGACTATTGCGCATCGTTGGCAAGCGTCGCCGCTTGCTCGACTATCTACACTCGCGCGACGTTTCCAGATACCGGGAGTTGATCGAAAAGCTCGGCATCCGGAGGTAAGGCCGCGGTTGTTTTGCCGCGAGGTCCGAGCAATTTGGGCATCGCGGGACCGGGTTCTGCCTCTCCGGCAAAATTCTGGTCGCGTCGCATTGACGCCCCCGGCGGGAAAGAGACTCGCCGGAGTGTTGTAGTGGCGGCCCCAATGCCCTCCCTCAGGTAAATTAAATGTACAAGAAAATGGAGATTGAGTTCGCGGGACGCCGCCTCTCGCTCGAGACCGGACGCCTCGCGAAGCAGTCGCACGGCTCGGTGCTCGCGCAATATGGCGACACCGTGGTCCTCGCGACGGTGGTGTCGGCGTACGAGGCGCGGCCCAACATGGACTTCCTGCCGCTGACGGTGGACTACCAGGAAAAAACCTTCGCCGCGGGCAAGATTCCGGGCGGTTTTTTCAAGCGCGAAGGACGTCCTTCCGAAAAGGAAATCCTCACTTCGCGATTGATCGATCGCTCGATGCGCCCACTGTTTCCCAAGGGTTATGACTGCGAGACCCAACTCATCGTCACCGTACTTTCGGCCGACCGCGACAACGACTCCGATGTGCTTTCGATCATTGCGGCATCGGCGGCGCTGGAAGTTTCCGACATCCCGCACGACGGACCGGTGGCGGCAGTCAGGATGGGCCGTATCGATGGCAAGCTCGTCGTCAACCCTCTGATCAGCGACTACGAGAACAGCGACGTTTCGATCGTCGTTTCCGCGAAGCCCGATACGATAGCAATGCTCGAAGGCGGCGCGCGTATCGTCGATGAGGACACGCTGCTCGAAGCTCTCTATCTGGCGCATGAGTCGATGGCGCCGATTTTTGAAATGCAGCGGGAGCTCAAGCGACTCGCCGGCAAGCCCAAACGCGCCTTCAAGGTCAAAGAACTCGACGCGGAAATCGTGGCCGCGGTTCGGGAGAAAGTTGGCAACGGAGTCGTAAAGGCGCTCGCAATTAAGGAAAAGAAAGAGCGCCGGGAAGCGCTCCATGTGCTTGAGGAGAAAGTGCTCACCGAATTGGCGGCGACGGGTGATACCGCTGCTCGCTTCCCCGGTCGTGACAAGGAAGTACTCGAAGCTTTCGACAAACTGGAACGCACCGTCGTGCGGCAGGCCGTGGTTGAACACGACCGTCGAATCGATGAGCGCAAATCAAATGAGATTCGTCAGCTCAGCGCGCAGGTCGAAGTGTTGCCGCGCACGCACGGATCGGCGCTCTTCACGCGCGGCGAGACCCAGGTGCTCGCGGTCGCGACGTTGGGTACTTCGGCCGACGAGCAGAAGATCGATGCGCTGCTGGGCGAGCGCTACAAGAAATTTCTGCTGCACTATAACTTTCCGCCGTTTTCGACCGGCGAGGCCAAACGCTACGGTGCACCGGGCCGGCGTGAGATCGGCCACGGAGCGCTGGCGGAACGGGCGCTGACCCCAATCCTGCCCGATGAAGAAGTTTTTCCATACACCATCCGCCTGGTCTCCGAGGTGCTGGAATCCAACGGAAGCTCCTCGATGGCGACGGTGTGCGGCGGCAGTCTCGCGCTGATGGACGCCGGCGTGCCGATCAAAGCGGCGGTGGCCGGCATCGCGATGGGGTTGATCAAGGAAGGAGAACGCATCGCGGTTCTCACCGATATTCTCGGCGATGAAGATCATCTGGGCGATATGGATTTCAAGGTCGCGGGAACCGCGAACCGGCGTTACCGCCATCCAGATGGACAACAAAGTCGGCGGCATCACCCAAGAAATCATGCGCAAGGCGCTGATGCAGGCGCGCGATGCGCGCTTGTTCATCCTTGGCGTGATGGAAAAGGCGATCCCGGGGCCGCGCAAGGAAATGTCCGAGTTCGCACCTCGAATAGTCACTATCAAAATCAAGCCCGACAAGATTCGCGATGTCATCGGTCCCGGCGGAAAAGTCATTCGCGGGCTGGTCGAGGAGACCGGCTGTAAAATCGATGTCGAAGATGATGGCACCGTGCTGATCGCGTCCGCCGACGGCCCCGCCATGGAGCGCGCCATCGCCATGATCCAGGCGATCACCGCGGAGCCGGAGATCGGCAAAATTTACGATGGAGTGGTGCGCAAGATTGTCGATTTCGGCGCGTTTGTCGAAATCATGCCTGGCACCGACGGCCTCCTGCACATCTCGCAGATCTCCGATGAGCGCGTACGCGCGGTCGAGGATGTGCTGCACGAGGGCGATGAAATCCGGTCAAGGTGCTGGACGTCGATCGAAGTGGGAAGATCCGGCTTTCGTTCCGCGAGGCAAAGGCCGACCTCCGAAGAAGGTAAGTAACCCGCGATGGTGCGCAAGAGTGTCCTTTCCAACGGCGTGCGCGTCCTCACCGAGGACATGCCGTCCATGGTTTCCTCGACTATCGGAATTTGGGTCGAGAACGGCTCGCGCTACGAAGAGCCTGCGGAAAACGGGCTCTCCCATTTCATCGAGCACTTGCTGTTCAAGGGCACCAAAAAGCGGACCGCCGCCCAGATCGCGGAAGAGATTGACGCGGTCGGTGGCGTGCTCAACGCCTTCACCGGCAAGGAATACACCTGCTACTACGCCAAGGTTCTCGGCGACGATCTCAAGATGGCGACCGATCTGCTGGCGGATATTTTTCTCGAATCGGTTTTCGATCAGGAAGAAATCGTCCGCGAACGTCAGGTAGTGATCCAGGAGATCTCGCAGGCTGAGGATACTCCCGACGACTTCATTCACGATTTGTTCAGTCTGGATTTCTGGAAAGGGCATCCGCTCGCACTTCCAATTTTTGGTTCCGCGGAAACGGTGAACACTTTCGATCGCGAGGCGGTAGTCACTTTCATGGCCGAGCGATATCGCGCCGGGCGCGTCTTCATCACGGCGGCGGGAAAAGTTGATCATGATGCATTAGTGGCGCATTGCGAGCGTCTATTCGGATCCATCCAGGGCAATGGGCGTCCCGACAAGGTGACGCCGCCCAAGTGCCATCCGAGCGTTCTCAATCACGAAAAGAAACTCGAACAGGCCCATATCGTGATGGGTGCGCCGGGCCTTAGCTATGGCGATCCGCTGCGATACGCCAGCTATGTGCTCAACACCGCGCTGGGCGGCGGCATGTCGTCGCGCTTATTCCAGGAAGTTCGCGAGAAGCGCGGCCGCGTCTATAGCATCTATTCGTTCATGACCTCGTGCGTCGACACCGGCTACGTCGCCGTTTACGCGGGAACCAATCCCGAATGGGTCGATGAGGTTATCGAGGTCACACTCGGCGAGTTGAAGAAAGTCACGCGCGACGGGCTGACGCCGATCGAACTCGATCGCGCAAAAAGCCAAATCAAGGGCAACATGCTGCTCGGAATGGAATCGACCGACAGCCGCATGAATCGCCTCGCGCGCAACGAGATCTATTTCCGCCGCGACGTTACGCTGGAGGAACTGGCGAAGGGCATCGAGTCGGTCACCAACGAGCAGGTGCTTCAGCTTGCAGCGCAATGCTTCCGGGCGGATCAGATGGCGATGGTGATGCTCGGGGATTTGAAGGGGCGCAAGATCAGCGACGACGTCTTCTCCGCGCTCGCCTGATCTTTGTTCTAAAGGTTGAACTGAAGGGCCGCGATCGGGCGGCTCTTTCCGTTGGTGGAGATGGCATGTTGTGCGGTGATACCAGATTTGACTTACTAGGCGGGTAAAAGCGAAACTCGTAACTCTGGCTGAGATCCTTCGCGAACTATGCCTCCCACAGTCAAAATAAAGCGTTTGCGCCAACATCAACTTCCCGTGCCGGCCTATCAAACCGAGCTGGCCGCCGGCATGGACCTGATGGCGGATCTCAAGGCGCCCTTTGTTCTATCTCCGTCGGAACGGGCCGCCGTGCCTACCGGATTCGCGATCGAGATTCCGCCCGGCTACGAAGGTCAGGTGCGGCCGCGCAGCGGTCTCGCCTTCAAGGAGGGCGTCACGGTCGTGAACGCGCCCGGCACTATCGACGCGGACTATCGCGGCGAAATCAAAGTGCTACTTGTGAATTTGGGAAGCGGTAATGCCGAGATTCACCCCGGCGATCGCATCGCGCAACTGGTGATCGCTCCGGTGGCTCGCGCGGAGATTGTCGAGACCAACGACCTCGAAGATACGGCACGCGGCGCGGGCGGATTCGGCCACACCGGCCGCTAAACGCGAAGTTAAAGCTCTACTTGAGATGAGTTCACGGGAAAATGAAGCGGAAATCTCGCTCAAGGCGGTCACCCCCATCGATGGCCGCTATCGGAGCCGCACCCGCGCTCTAGAAGCCTACTTCAGTGAGTTCGCGCTGATTAGATACCGCGTGCGAGTGGAGGTCGAATGGTATCTCGCGCTGGCGGCGAATCCGAAAATCGACTCGCTCAAGCCCATCGGCGCCGCGGTGGTGCGCAAGCTGCGCGCGCTTTACAGCTCGTTCTCAATCGCCGACGCGATGCGCATCAAGGCGCTCGAAGCTGAGACCAATCACGACGTTAAGGCGGTCGAATATTTCCTGAAAGAGCGGTTGCCGTCGATCGACGAATCGTTGCCGCTCGAGATGATGCATTTCGCGTGTACCTCGGAAGACATCAACAACATTTCCTATGCCCTGATTCTGAAGGAGTTCGCCGAAAGCGAGCTGATCCCGAAGATCGCTCGGTGATGGGCCGGATTGCCGAAATGGCGCACCGCTTCAAAGGCGTCCCGATGCTGTCTCGCACGCATGGGCAGGATGCCTCGCCGACCACGGTCGGCAAGGAGATGTCCGATCTTTGCGGCGCGCGTGCAGCGGCAACTGAAGCATCTGGAAGCTCAAGAGTACCTCGGCAAATTCAACGGCGCGGTCGGCAATTTCAACGCGCATGCCTTTGCCTATCCCGAGGTGGACTGGATCGAACAATCGCGCGGCTTTGTCGAAAGCCTCGGCCTGGTCTGGAATCCGCTGACGACGCAAATCGAGAGTCACGATTTCATCGCCGAGATGTTCGAGACCATGTCGCGCATCGATACCATCCTGCTCGGCTTCTGCCGCGACATGTGGGCATACATTTCGATTGGCTACTTCCGCCAACGCAGCATCAAGGGCGAGACCGGATCATCGGTGATGCCGCACAAGGTGAACCCCATCGACTTCGAGAATGCGGAAGGAAATCTTCGGCATCGCGAACGCGGTGTTCGAGCACTCGCGCCAAGCTGCCGATCTCGCGATGGCAGCGCGATTTGTCGGACAGCACGGCCTTGCGCGCGCTCGGCACCGGCCTTCGGCCACGTGATGGTCGCCTTGAGCTCGCTCGAAAAAGGGCTGTCGAAGATCGAAATCAATCAAGAACGCATCGCGCAGGATATCGACGCCGAAGAATCGTGGGAGGTGGTAGCGGAGGCGATCCAGACGCTGCTCCGCCGCCATGGATATCCACGGCCCTACGAGGCCTGAAGGACCTCACTCGCGGACGCACGGCCGACAAGAAAAAGATTCAGCAGTTCATCGACTCGCTGAATTTGAAAGATGGCGCGCGTGACGCACTTAAGAAGCTCGCGCCGCGCAACTATGTCGGCCTCGCCGCGCAGCTGGTCGAACGCTTCGCGCCCGCGGCGGAAGGCGAATCCAAACCCCGCGGCCGCTAGGCTCTGCCGGCGGGACTCCGGTCATGCACAACGATCGGGCCGGAAGTGTGAATAAACCGCGCGATTTGTGGATAACCGCCTGCCTATTGATCGAAACGATCGTTAGAATAAGACCATCAAAACATCGCTGACCGAACGGAGGATCAACGTGGAGAGCACTCCCGAGAAGCGCGAAATGTTTTACGAGGGCAAGGCCAAGAAGCTCTATTCCACCGCCGACCCGGACCTGGTCATCCATATTTCAAGGACGACGCGACCGCCTTCAACGCCAAGAAGAAGGGCACGATCGAGGACAAGGGCGTCGTCAATAACCGCATGTCGGAATTGTTTTTCCGCCTGCTCGAACGCAACGGCGTGCAGACCCATTTCGTGCGCCGGCTCAACGATCGTGAGATGTTGTGCGGCGGCTCGAAATCATCCCGTCGAGACCGTGGTGCGCAATATCGTCGCCGGTTCGATGGCGAAACGGCTCGGACGCGCCGAAGGCGAGGAGCTTAAATCTCCAGTCGTCGAGTACTACTACAAGTCCGATGCGCTCGACGATCCGCTGATTCTCGCCGAGCACGCGATCGCGTTCGGCTGGGCGACCGAGGACGAACTCAAGACCATCGACGCGATGGCGCTCAAGGTGAACGACGTGCTCGCCGCTTCCTCGACGAGCGCGGCGTGATCCTGGTGGATTTCAAACTCGAATTCGGCCGCCATCACGGCAAGATTCTGCTGGGCGATGAGATCTGCCCCGACACCTGCCGCTTCTGGGACAAGGCGACGCGCAAAAGCTCGACAAGGACCGCTTTCGCCGCGACCTGGGCGACGTCGAAGAGGCGTACCAGGAGATGCTGCGCCGGGTGGAGAACTGAGAGGCCGTGCGGGTCAAAGTTTTCGTGACGCCGCGCAAAGGGCATCCTCGATCCGCAGGGGCGTGCGGTCGAACATGCGCTCAAAAGTCTCGGCTTCAGGAGCGTCGCCGAGCGTGAAGTCGGCCGTTACATCACGCTTGACATCGACCGCCATCAACCGCCGAGGAGGCGCGCGCCTCCGCGTCGAAGATGTGCGATCAACTGCTCGCCAATCCGAACATCGAGGACTTTCCGCTTCGAGGTTGAGGGCGGATGAAGTGGGGCGTCGTTCGGTTTCCCGGATCGCTCGACGACGTCGACGCGGTCTACGCGACTGCGCGACGTGATGGGCCAGGACGCTTCGCTGCTGTGGCACAAGGACGAAAGCCTCGCGGGGCCGAGTGCATCGTGCTGCCCGGAGGTTTCAGTTACGGCGATTATCTGCGCTGCGGCGCGATCGCGCGCTTCTCGCCGATCATGAACAGCGTCGCGAAGTTCGCCGCTGACGGCGGCCTCGTCATCGGCATCTGCAACGGCTTTCAGATTCTCTGCGAAGCGCATCTGCTGCCCGGCGCGCTGACCCGCAATCGCATCGCTCTCGTTCATCTGCGAGCGTCGTTCATCGTGCGGGTCGAGAATGCGCAGACGCCGTTCACGCGCGCCGATGCGCGCCGGCGAGATTCTGCGCGCTGCCGATCAAGCACGGCGAGGGATGCTACGTCGCGCCGGCCAACGAACTCGCTCCAGATGGAAGAGCGCGGGCAGGTGATGCTGCGCTACGTCGATGCGGCGGGCGACGCGACCGAGGCCGCGAATCCGAACGGCTCGATGCGATCGATCGCGGGCGTCGCCAACGATCGCTTCAATGTCTTCGGCCTGATGCCGCATCCTGAGCACGCGGTCGAGGGATTGCTCGGCGGCGCCGACGGACTCAGAATTTTTCAGTCGATAATTTCTTCGAGGCGCGCGCGGATGCGGCCAAGCTGTCCAGCCGAGTACGCGCATATTGCCGGGCGAACCGAAAGTCGATGCTCGCACAGGCGCGCGCGCACGGACTCACCGACGACGAATTCGCGAGCATCGCAACGCATGCTCGGGCGCGCTCCGACCTTCACCGAACTCGGCGTCTTCTCCGTGATGTGGTCCGAGCACTGCTCCTACAAATCCTCGCGCAAACATCTGCAGAATGCTGCCGTCGCAAGGGGCGCTACGTGGTCGGCGGGCCCGGGCGAGAACGCGGGCGCGATCGACGTCGGCGACGGCTGGGTCGCGGTCTTCAAAATCGAGAGCCACAATCATCCGTCGTACGTCGAGCCCTATCAGGGCGCGGCGACCGGCGTCGGCGGAATTCTGCGCGATATTTTCACGATGGGCGCGCGGCCGGTCGCGAACATGGACTCGCTCAAGTTCGGATCGTTCGACCATCCGCGCACGCGCTATTCTGCTCGGCGGCGTAGTCGGCGGGATCGGCGGCTATGGCAATTGCGTCGGCGTGCCTACCGTCGCCGGCGAGGTGATGTTCGACGCCGGCTACAACGGCAATATCCTCGTCAATGCGTTCTCGCTCGGCCTCGCGCGCCGGGAGGAATTGCAGAGCGCGCGCGCCCAGGGCGCCGGAAATCCGGTGCTCTACGTCGGGTCCGCCACCGGGCGCGACGGAATCCACGGCGCGAGCCTGCTCGCCTCGGCCGAGTTCGATGCCGAGAGCGAAGTCGAAACGGCCGACCGTTCAGGTCGGCGATCCGTTCACCGAGAAATTGCTGATCGAGGCGTGCCTCGAAGCGATCAAGACCGGCGCCGATCGTCGCGATTCAGGATATGGGCGCGGCAGGACTCAGCTCGTCATCGAGCGAGATGGCGGGCGCGCGGCGGCCTCGGCATCGAACTCGATCTCGATCGCGTTCCGCTGCGCGAAGCCAATCTGACGCCCTACGAAATTCTGCTCTCCGAATCGCAGGAGCGGATGTTGATCGTTGCCGCGCGCGGTCGCGAGGCCGAACTGCCGCGGTCTTCGAGAAGTGGGATCTCCACGCGGTCGTGATCGGACGATCACCGACGACGGCCGCTGGCGCGCGACTGTGGCAGGGCCAGGTGGTCGCGGACGTTCCGGTCAGGCGCTGATCAGCGATGAGGCGCCGATTTACGACCGGCCCGCGAAGCGCCGCCGCAAACGGCCGACCGCCGCAGTGCCCGCGCCCGATCGTCGCAGTGCCGTCAGCCCGACGCATGCGCTCTGCGCGCTCTCATGCGAGTCCCAACGTCGCCTCGAAGAGATGGATCTATCCGCCAGTACGACTCGATGGTGCAGGGCAACACCGTCGTCGGGCCGGGCAGTGACGCGGCGGTTTTGCGAATCAAGGATTCGCGCGCGCGGCCTCGCGATCAAGGTCGATTCCAATCCGCGGGCCTGCGCGCTGGATCCTTATCTCGGTGCTATCGCGACGTCGTATGCGAGGCGGCCCGCAACGTCGCCTGCGCCGGTGCGCGCCCGGCCGGAATCACCAATTGTCTCAACTACGGAAATCCCGAGCGGCCCGAGATCATGTGGCAATTTGTCCGCGGGATCGAGGGTCTGCGCGACGCCGCGCTCGCGTTCAAGACGCCGGTAATCAGCGGCAACGTCAGCTTTTACAATGAGACCGAAGGCCGCGCGATTCCGCCGACGCCGACGATCGCGATGGTCGGGACGTTATGGACGACGTTTCGCCGGCGGTTGAAGCAGTTTTTAGGATGCCGGAGATTACGATTTTGATCGTGCGCACCGGCCGCCCTCGATGGCGCCTCGCGAATACGCGGCGATGTTTGGCGGCTCGCCCGAAGGGCTAGCGCCGATCGATCTCGCGCGAACGAAGGCTGATCGATGGGCTCGTTGGCTCGATCGCAGGGGTTGATAAGATCGGCTCACGATGTGAGTGAAGGCGGACTAGCGGTGGCACTGACCGAATCCTGCTTCAATCCCGATAGACTGTTTGGAGCTGAGATCGACTCGGAGACTGGCATCTTCGACGCGGCGGAGCTTTTCGGAGAAGGGTCGTCAACCATAGTCCTGTAGCGCCGAAAGAGAATGATGTTTCGCGAGTTACAAAGATGTTCGTGGAGAGTGGGATCGAATGCCGCGCGATTGGCCGCGTGACCGAAACGCCGCGCCTCAAGATCGCGTCTTCGATCGACGAAGACCTGACTGAGTTGAATCGGATCTACGAGTCGGCGCTGCCAGGGAGGCTCGAAAGTCGGGATCTGAGCTGGAAGTGATCCTCGATCGCGAGGAGTCCAATCTCGACGGCTTCCGCGAGGAATGCGGCGTCTTCGGCGTTTACGGACATCCCGAAGCCGCCAACCTGGCGTACCTCGGACTCTACGGGCTGCAGCATCGGGGACAGGAATCCGCGGGCATAGTCTCGTCCAACGGCAAGTCACTGATCTCACATCGCGGGATGGGGCTGGTCGCCGACATTTTCAATGAACGACATACTGGCTAAGCTCGAAGGAACCAGCGCGATCGGGCACAACCGCTATTCCACCACCGGCTCGAGCAGTATCAAGAATTGCCAGCCGCTGGTGGTCGATACGCGCGCGGGGGAATCGCGCTCGCGCATAATGGGAACCTGGTAAATTTCGAGGAGCTGCGCGAGCGGCTGGAAGCAGCGGTCATCTTCCAATCGTCGTCGGACAGCGAAGTTATCATCCATCTGATCGCCGGTTCGCACGCTCCGACCGTGGCCGAGCGCGTGATCGAGGCGCTGTCGCAGGTCAAGGGCGCGTACTCGATGGTGGTGCTGACCGAGCACGAGCTGATCGCGGTGCGCGATCCTCAGGGCTTCCGTCCGCTGGTTTTAGGCAAGCTCAACAACGCGCCCATCGTTGCCTCGGAAACCTGCGCGCTCGATCTGGTGCGCGCGGAATATATTCGCGAGGTCGAGCCGGGCGAAATGATCGTGATCAACGACGAGGGAGTGCGCTCGATAAAGCCGTTCGCGCTCGCGCCGACCAAGCGATGCATTTTCGAGTACGTGTATTTCGCGCGGCCCGACAGCCTGCTGTACGGCCGCAACGTTTATTCGGTGCGCAAGGAACAGGGCAGGGCGCTCGCGCGCGAATGCCCCGCAAAGGCCGACATCGTGGTGCCGGTGCCCGATTCGGGTAACGCCGCCGCGCTGGGATATTCCGAGGAATCGGGGCTGCCGTTCGAGATGGCGCTGGTGCGCAGCCACTATATCGGGCGCACCTTTATCGAGCCGCGCCAGTCGATTCGCCATTTCGGGGTCAAGATCAAATTCAATCCGGTGGCGGAATTGCTCACGCGACAAGCGCATCGTATTGATCGAGGATTCATTGGTGCGCGGAACCACGCTGCGCAAGGTGATCCCGATGCTGCGGCAGGCCGGCGCGCGCGAGGTCCACATGCGCATCGCGGCGCCGCCGACCACCAACTCATGCTTCTACGGCATCGATACGCCGACGCGGGAAGAGCTGCTGGCCTCGCATCATTCGGTCGAGGAGATTCGCCGCTACATTACCGCCGACTCGCTCGCCTATCTGAGTTGGGACGGTCTGTACTCGTTTCAAGAAGGGCGCGAAGGATTTTGCGATGCCTGCTTCACCGGAAAATATCCGGTCGCGATTCCCGCCGATCGCCAGTCGCATCAGTTGCGGCTGTTCGATGCCGCCGAGCACGCCGCCTCCGGCCACCGCTAGACCCTGGTAGCGGGCGCGCAATGCGTGACGTCGATCTCCCGCTCGATGCCTTTGCGATTAGCCGCTGATCGTTTCCGCAATAGCTTCGCGTATGATGTCGACGACGAGGCAAGGCGCAGTAATGATCGGCGCGTGGTCTACCGGATGCGACCGCACCTGGGCCTGCATCCGCTCCGCCATAAAGCGCTGCGTATCTTGGACGATCATGCGGTCGTGCTCTGCGATCAGAAACCAGGTTGGGTGGTCTTTCCAGAGTGGACGATTCACAGGCACCGTGATGCATGCAGGCGAAATCGGCCGCTGAACCGCTGAGAGCAGCGCCAATTCATCAGCGGAGGCATTCTGCGCGAACGCCGCGGCGAATGACTCGTCCGGCAGATAGATGAGCCCACGATTGTCCGGTGCCAACTTTGGAGCCAGCGCATGAGGCTTGGTACGATAGAAGACATCGGCGACAGTCTCGCCCTCGTCAGGAGCAAGGGCGGCGACGTAAACAAGGGCCTTCACCTTCTCACTGCGTGTAGCCGCGATCACGGCCCCAGCGTAGGCGTGACCCACAAGAACGACCCGCCCCGACGCTCGCTCCAGCGTGTGCTCAACGGCCGCGGTATCCTCGGCAAACGACGTCAGGGGCGACGGAGCCGCGAGCACCCTGACGCCCTCGGCAGCCAGCGGCCCGATGACTTTGGCCCAGCTCGATCCGTCAGCCCAGGCGCCGTGCACCAGCACAACACTCACATTCTCACGCGACATTGGCTTTCTCCTCGTGCCGCGCGATCAACTGATCGGCGACGTTAGGCGCGAACGACTACCACCATCTCGTGCGAGCAGTGGGCGCAGTGAGTTACGAAATTAACGGACGAGAAACTCACGGATTGCCGTCGCAATCTCGGCGGCGTGGGTCTCCAGCGCGAAGTGTCCGGTATCGAAGAAGCGCACGACTGCGCCGGAAATATCTCGTTTGAACGCTTCCGCCCCCGCCGGCAGAAAGAAAGGGTCGTTCTTTCCCCACACCGCTAGCAGTGGCGGCTTGTGGTCTCGGAAATACTTCTGGAAGGTCGGATAAAGCGCGACGTTAGTTTTGTAGTCACCGAATAGGTCGAGCTGCGCCTCGTCTGCGCCCGGCCGGCTCAGATAGAAATTATCAAGCGAGTATCCGTCGGGCGAAACCATCGTCGCATCAGAGACGCCGTGTGTGTATTGCCAAACCGTCGTCTCGGGCTTGAGGAACGCGCGGAGTGCGTCGCGGTTCGCTTGCGATGGGTTCTCCCAATAGGCCCGGATCGGGTTCCAACCGTCGCTCAAACCTTCGTCGTAAGCGTTGCCGTTCTGGGAAACGATCGCGGATATGCGTTCCGGATGCTTTAGGGCAATTCTCAAGCCCACAGGAGCGCCGTAATCGAAGATGTAGATCGCGAACCGTTTCAACCCGACCACACCGGTAAAGCGATCGATTGCGTCGGCAAGATTTTCGAAGCTGTATTTAAACTTATCGCGGGGCGGCAGGTCCGATTGACCGAAGCCTGGCAGATCAGGCGCGACGAGGTGAAAGGTGTCGGCGAGAAGTGGAATCAAATCGCGGAACATGTGCCCGGCAGTCGGAAACCCGTGCAACAAGAGCAGTGCCGGGGCGTCTGTCCGACCGGCTTCGCGATAGGAAATCCTCAGCCCATTAACGTCGACGCCACGGTAGCGGATCGTTCTCATTGAGATTGCTCCTCTTAGAGTGAATCGGTGTGTGTTCGCCTGCTTAGTTACGCCGAGGCCGGCGCGTGGAAGTGGTTTCGCGGATACCGCGCGACCGCCAGATGGTGAACCAGCCGCGCGCCTCCGGCTTCTCGGGGAACAAGAAACGGACACTCTCCACTCCTCAATATTAAGATTAAGCAAACGATGGACCACATTACGCTCCGGTCTTTCGATTGAGTCCTAAAGCCTTGATGCGCGAAGTCAGAGTTGTTGGCTTCATGCCGAGTAATTCCGCAGCGCCGTCGGCGCCGAAAATCTTGCCGCCGGTGCGTTTGAGGGCCGCAGCAATGGCGTCACGTTCCTGACGTTTCAATTCCTCGCGCATCGGCAAGTCCGGCTTTAGAGCCGACTGGGTACGTGGGAGAGGAGCGTCACCCGCCTTTCCCGCCAGATCGAAACGCAGCGGGGCACCTCGCGATAGGATGACCGCGCGCTCAACAGTGTTTTGAAGTTCGCGCACATTACCGGGCCAATCATGTGCGACGAGCTCGCTCAGTGCGGCCCTACTGATTCGCAGATCGGGGCGATTCATTCGTCTGGCGCTTTGCCGCACGAAGTGTGCCGCGAGGGGTGGAATGTCTTCCCTCCGTTCGCGGAGCGGCGGGACTTCGATCGGAAAGACGCTCAGGCGATAGAAAAGGTCATCGGCGGAAGCGGCCCGCATGGACCTCTTTCTTCAGGTCGCGATTAGTCGCCGCGATGATGCGGACATTGACTTTGCGGGTACGAGTATCGCCGATGCGCTCCAACTCCTGCTCCTGCAAAACGCGGAGCAGCTTCGCCTGCATCGCGAGCGGCACTTCGCCGATTTCGTCGAGGAACAGTGTGCCGCCGTCCGCCAGTTCAAAGCGGCCAGGTTTGTCTTTGAGCGCGCCCGTAAACGCACCTCTCACGTGGCCGAAGAATTCGCTCTCGAAAAGGCCCTCAGGCACCGCGCTACAATTCAACTTGACCAGAGCGCGGCCATTTCGCGAACTGTGCTCGTGGATTCCACGCGCGACCAGTTCTTTGCCGGTGCCGCTTTCTCCCGTGATCAATACCGTGGCATCGGTTGGTGCGACGAGCTGAATTTGCTGCACGACTTTGCGCAGGCCTGGACTTTCGCCAATAAGGTCGCCGAAGTTCTGTTCGATCCGGATTTCTTCCCGCAGGTAGGCGTTTTGAGCCTCAAGGCGCGCCTGTTCCTTCTCCATTAAGATCCGGTCCGTGATATCGAGGAACATGGTGCGTGTGTAACTGCCGCCGGCGGCCGGCCTGGACCACCACTGGACCCATATAGGTTTGCCGTTGTCCTTGCGGCGCAGTTCCAGTACGACGCCGCTCGTGTCGGTGCCGCGTCCGATCGAGTCGAGCGCCTCGCGCAGGCGACGTTGGGCGTCGGGCGTATCGGGCACGAGAGACTTCCCGAACATTCCGGCGACCTCCTCGGGCTTGAGACCGAGGATCCTCATCGCAGTGCGGTTAGCCTGGATGAATCGGGAATCGAGGTCCTCATGCATGTAGGCGATCGGGGCCTCCTCGAAAAGATCGCGGAAGCGCTCCTCACTCTGCGCCAGCGCCTCGTTCGCTTCGCGTAGTTGCTCGCTCATCGAGCGCTCGGTCCAATTCCAGGTCGGCGACCTTCCTTGCCGCCAATCGAAGTTCCATCTGGTCCATCACCAGCGCAGCCAACTTCGTGAGCATCTCCGCCTCGGCTGGAGACAACTCACGAGGCTGTCGATCGATAACGCAGAGCGTGCCGAGATTGAAACCGTCGTAGGTGCGCAGCGGGGCGCCCGCATAGAAACGAAGGCCAAGAGAACCAGCCACCAGCGGATTGGCTAATGAGCGCGCGTCGCCTAGCGCATCGCGGAGGTAGTACACCTCGTCCGAGATAATGGCCGACGCGCATAATCCTGGGTCGCGCCCGGTCTGCTGGGCATCAAGACCGTGATGCGACTTGAACCAGATGCGGTCGTGGTCAACGAGACTGACGATCGCAATCGGCACCTGAAATAAACTAGCAGCCACCTCCGTGATGTGGTCGAAAGCTCCATCCGGCGGTGTATCAAGAATCTGATAGCGCCGCAGCGCGTCCAAGCGCTCCGTCTCGTTCTCTGGAAGCAAAGCTTTCATGGTCAAGACGCGACCTTACTACGACTTGTCGTAGAAGCACCAGCGAAAAGTCGTAGTTCTACGAGAACTCGTGGTCTGATCGTCGGCGAGCGATCAGGCAAGTGTCGGTACGCTTCAATGCTTTTACAACAACAGCCCGTTTGGCACAGAACATGTTTTATCCGCACCGCGCGGTTGGAGCGTTTCCGATGCCCGGCGCGTACAACTGGACCTTTTTTTGACTATCGCACCAACGTAACTCCCTATTCAAAGTGGGCAGGCGTACAAAGAGAAGGAGGAATACAACGATGAAGAACCATCGAGCAATCACCCTCACTGCGGCTGTGCTGTTGTCGACTTTCTGTTTGGTCCCGAACCTCAGGGCGGCTGAAGAAGACGGCGTCATGATGCACGATGGCAAGATGATGATGATGAAGGACGGTAAGGCGACAGGCACAATGGAAAACTCGATGACCATGTCCAACGGAGCGACGGTCATGAGTGACGGAACGGTCAAAATGAAAGATGGCAGTGAAGCGCACATGAAGGACGGTCAGATGATGATGATGGACGGGCACATGATGGAAGGCGGGCACAGCGGCGCGATGAGCGGCGGCTCGACCGGAGGAATGAATCACTAAGTGGAACCGAAGCCTCACAGACACCGAACGGTCCGCGTTCGAGGATTCCCCCACCGCCCGATTGCATCGTCGGAGACTGCAACCTCTGCCCATTCGACTCGCGCATTGGATCAACATTCCGCTGCTGGTGATCATGGCGGGCAGCGGATTGCAAATTCTCGCGGCGTATCCAGCGCTGGGACCTCGCGGCGCGCAATATGGCTGGTATCCGTTTCAGAACCACGCGCCGCCGTCGTGGCTGCGATTCGGCGGATGGCTCGCGGGTGCGCGCCATTGGCATTTCGCAATCGCCTGGTTCCTCATCCTCAACGGGCTGATCTACCTGACCTATATGATCGCGAGCGGGGAATGGCGACGGCGTGTTTTCATTCCGAGCCGCGATACTTCGAACGCGCTCGCGATGTTCGGTTATTACTTGCGTATTCGTAAGACTCCGCCGCCCGAGGACTTCTACAACGGCCTGCAGCGCATGGCCTATACGTCCGCGATTCTGTTCGGCGTCGTCGTAGTTCTTTCGGGACTGGCAATCTACAAGCCGGTGCAGTTGCACTGGATAACCGCGGCATTCGGTGGATACGACGTCGCGCGCGTGGTGCATTTGAGCTGCCTGGTTTTGCTCGCACTGTTCACCGCGATGCACCTGGTGCTGGTCGCGCTGCATCCGCGGACGTTGATCACCATGGTGACCGGAGGACCACGTGGCTAGGCTGATCGCGCGGCGAAAACTTCTGCTCGGTCTCGCTGCCGGCGTTACGCTCGCAGGATGCGACAGCCGCGCTGCGTCGATCTTCCTGGCCGGGATGGGACGCTGGAATGAGCGCGTCGATCGGCGGTTGTTCTCGCAGAATCGACTCGCGCCCGAGCCGCCTGCCTCCGAGCTCACGCCCGAGGCCGCCTTCCCGAGCTACTTCGTTTCCAACACTATGCCATTCCCACCGGCGGACTGGGCGCTTAAGGTTGGCGGGATGGTTGCGCGTCCGGCGCTCTACTCGCTCGACCAACTCCAGCGGATGCCGCAAACCGGCATGCGAATTCGCCATCATTGCGTCGAGGGTTGGTCGGCCGTGGCCGAGTGGCACGGGGTGCAGCTCCGCGAGCTCGCGCGGATGGTCGGCGCCAGCCGCGACGCGCAGTATGTCGAGTTCCGTTCGTTCGACAACGGCTACTATTCGACTTGGGATATCGAAAGCTCACTTCATCCGCAGACGATTCTTGCCTACGGAATGAACGGGCGCGCGCTGTATCCCGATCACGGCGCCCCGCTGCGCCTCTACTCGCCCGTCAAGCTCGGCTACAAGATGGTGAAATATCTGACCGAAGTAAATTTTCTCCCGACGCGGGCCGGCGGGTATTGGGAGGACCAGGGTTACGACTGGTACGCCGGCGTCTAGATTTCCGACGGCGGCCACCCCAACTTGAGATCGCAATTTGCGATCTTAAAGCTTCGAACTCTTGCGTCGTCAGTCTGAAGGCAAAATCTTCTGGAAATCGATCGAGGTTGCGGTTGAGCTGCTCATTGAGGCGCCCGGTCGTGACGCCGTCAAGGGAAATTGTAAGACTCAGAAACTGAAACCTCACGAGGTTTCAGACCGACTGCGAGGCGTGGCCGAGCGGTCGCCCTGAGCGAAGCGAAGGGTCTCCGCGAAGCGATGGTCTTCCCGTTGCAAAGACACAGGAATGCGGTTGACTACAATTCCTTCCCAAGGTTACGACCGAGTAACTACAGGTCTAGCGGCCCTCCCCTAGCGCGCAGGTTTTGGCGGAATGTAAGGGTCCGGCGTGCCCGGTGGAATGGGCGGCTCCTTCTTCAAAGACGCGAAATGTTCAGCCAGCGACTTGGTAATCGGGAAGCGAGCCCACAAGTCCTCAACTACGCGCGGATCGGTTGGATGTTCTTCCTTGGGGTCGATCAGGAGATCGAAGAACAGCGGAGTACTGAAATTACTCACGGGCTCGCCGAAGCCTTTCGAAAACGTCTTCATCATCATTTTCCAGTCGCGCCACTTGACGCCGAAAAGATCATTGCCGACGTAGATGATGACCGAATCTCGATTCGAGCGTGGCTGGCTTCCGGTGAGAAAGTCGAGTTGGTCGACGCCGTCGATGATACGGTCGTCGGGCACCTTGCCCCCGACGATTCGGGCGAGCGTGGGAAAGAGATCCATTTCATGGATGATTTCGTTGCTGACGCTTCCGGGTGGAATGTGGCCCGGCCAGCGCATGAGCAACGGGACCCGGAGGGAGCCCTCCATGGCCGTGAAATAGGTGCCCCGCCACGGCCCGCTGAAGCCGTAATATGGTTCGAACATTTCGGGACCGTTGTCTGAGGTGAAGATGAAAATCGTGTTGTCGCGCACGCGCATCTGGTCGATGGCGTCGAGGAGACGACCCGCGTAGTCGTCCATCTGCACAAGCACGTCAGCGAAGTCGCCGTTTCCGGTTTTACCCTGGAACACGGGCTCCGGCAGAGTCGGAAAATGAAGTTGGGTGTAGGGAATGTACGCGAAGAAGGGCTTGTGGGCCGTGACAGTGCGCTGCATGAAGTCGATGGCACGCTCCGTCAGCTCACGGTCGATCATTCTCCGCTCATTCAAGTCATAGACCTTTACGTTTTTGGGTGCTTCTCCTTTACGTCCTTCCATCACGTACTCAAATTTCGCCAGAGGACTCGAGTCGGAGCGGAAGCGCGAACTCTGCGGCCAAAACGACTCGTCTGATGAATTCGGTATGCCGTACCATTCGTCGAATCCCCGGTCGGTTGGAAAGCGCCCGGGTGTGTCGCCGAGATGCCATTTTCCGAATATCCCGGTCGCGTAGCCGGTCTGGGACAGCATCTCCGAGAGCGTGACTTCCCATCGGGTCAAACCGTAATTCTCGGCGAATAGCGGCACCGTGCCGTTGCCGGTGCGCACCGCATATCGTCCTGTCATCAGGGCCGCGCGGCTGGGCGTACACTGGGCCTCGACGTTGAAATTGAGCGCGCGAAATCCTTCGGCTGCCAGCCTATCGAGCCGGGGCGTCGGAGCGCCGCGGATGATGCCGCCTCCATAAACGCCAAGTTCGCCCCAACCAAGATTGTCCATCAGCACCAATACGATGTTGGGTTTGGCGCCCTGTTCTGAATTCATCTTCCTTGCCTCCAAGCGCTCAGCTAGGGAATCTGCTCGAGGATGAACTTGCCGATGCCCTCGATCGCTTGCTGGGCCTCGGGCAGGACGCTGGCGTACGACTGAAAGCGATGAATCATTTCCGGCCAGACTTCAAGTTTGACTTGAACTCCGGCTGCACGCGCGCGTTGCGCGAGGCGGGTCGAGTCGTCGAGCAGAACCTCGTGATCGCCAACCTGGATCAGCAGCGGTGGGAATCCCTTAGGATCGGCATAAAGCGGAGAGGCCAGCGGGGTGCGCGGATTCGTGCCGGCCAGGAAAGCTTTCCCCAGCAGTCCGATGCCGTCGGGCGAGAAAATCGGATCGACCTCCTTTCGCGTCTTCATCGACTCGCCGGTGAACTCCAAATCGATCATAGGCGAAAGGCACACCGCCGCCGCAGGCATCGCGAGTCCGGCGTCGCGCCCTGCGATCAGTATAGCGAGCGTCAATGCGCCGCCTGCTGAATCTCCCGCTATAGCGATGCGTGCCGGACGCAGCCCCTGTTCGAGCAAGAAGCGGTAGCCGGCAACCGAGTCGTCCACCGCGGCCGGAAACGGATGCTCGGGAGCAAGGCGATAGTCCAGTCCCAGTACGCGGGCCTGTGCGGCGCGCGAGATGCGGCCCATCAGATCGCGATGGGTATTCAAAGAGCCCATTACATAGCCGCCGCCATGTAAGTAGAGCACGGTGCGATCGGCGGCAGCGCCCGGCGCGCTGATCCATTCCGCCTTGACCCCGTTGGCAAGAACCGGCTCGCTTTTAATGTCGGGTTGCGCTGGCCGCGCCATCTTTTCGTTGAGCGCGCGCATCTCCTCGATGCTTGAGGCCTTACTGGCCAGGGCTCTTATCGCGTCGATCACCTGCTGCAACTGTGGACTCGGCATGGCCAGATACTCTCCTTTTTTGGTAAAGCGCGCCGACCAGCGCGCGTTTTTCGAAACTAGCCCGAGTTGTCCTCAGGCGCAAATATTGTGGGCAGTCGTTGAAGGTTTGACAGGCGTTTCTCGCCCACGATCGATCGTAACGTTGAGGATCTCGCTTGAGCGCGCCATCGGCGGGTCGCAGTACGGCGCCAACTGATTGAAGAAGCTGTCCGGCTCGATTACCGCCTCGGGCGCGAATACGCCGCGTGTGGCGATGCGTCCTTCCAGCAATTGTCGTAACCCGAGCGCCAGCGGCACCCCCGTCGAGTTCGCCATTCCCTTCGGAACGGTGCTGACCGATACGCCGACGCGCGCCGCCTTTCCGTCCTTGGTTCCGGCCGCGAACGCAAAGAACGGAGGCAAATCGCCATGACCTTTGAGGCCCAGCGACTTTACCACGGCCTTGAGGGTTCGTAGCGCGCCGGGGGCAATCATGATCGCTGCTGCCTGCTCGTTCGTGAGGCTCTTCCGATCCAGCGCCGCGTTGAGATCCTTCAGCAGGGAAAGCGCGGGGGTCGTAAGGACCATCAAGCACGCGCTCCGCCTACGAATCCCGAGTGTGCCGCACATCGTCAGCGGCTCGGGATGGCCTACGGTATAGGCGGCACCGCGACCGCGACCAGGATAATCAATCTCTACCGCATCGAGCGGCGGTCGATCGACAAGTCGTCCGCCCTCTACTACGCGAATTAACCCGGAGATCTGCTGCATCAAGTGACGCACTGCCGCGCTCGGCTTTCCGTTTTGATCCACCAATGACTCTTTGTCGTCGCTAATCGAAACGCCGCCGATCGGTACGTCCAAGGGCCACGCGGTGTACAGGTCGGTCACTTCGTCGAGCTCGCGCGCAGCTACCTTGGCGAGCAGGTTCGACACGCCTGGGCTCGCTCCCATGCCAATCACGGCCACAACTCCGGCGTCGGTTGCGTTCTGATGCTCGCGCATCATCTCCAGCGTCGGTTCCCAGTCGTCGCAGATATCCAGATAATGCGTGCGCGCTTCGATCGCTGCACGCAGGATTGGAACTCCAAACTTCTGGAATGGCCCGGTTGTATTGAGCACCGCGCCCGCTTCGCTCAGCAGTCGCCGGAGCGCCATGCTGTCGGTAACGTCGATTCGTTCCGCGCGGAGCCTGACCCTGGCCGACGAGGCTGTCTCCGAGGCAATCCTTTCCGCAGCCGCGAGATCGCGATCGCCGATGATAACTTCGCGTATGCCGTCAAGTGATGCCGCAGTCCGTACCGCGACGCGGCCCATGTTTCCGGCACCGCCCAGCACCACGATTCGTTCGAGTGGTTTCATAATAAATATCGCAATCCCAAAAGTTGAACAGTAGTCAGTTTATAACAAATCGCTCTCTTCGTTACAACTCCGATATTGAACATCCGTCAAGTTTTGATGTACCTTCTGAGATCTGTGGCGAAGACTCCGAAGAAAAGCCGTGAGCGGACGGTATCGCCGGCGGCGCGCGCGATTCCCAAGCAGGAGCGGTCCCGAGAGCGGGTCGCTGCGATTCTCGCAGCGACCGCCAGACTCCTTGCCAAATCCGGCTTCGATGGGTTGAATACGCGTCAGATTGCGGCCGCAGCCAAGCTGCCGCCAGGCCTCCTCTATCACTACTTTCCGAATAAAGGGGCCATTGTGATGCTTCTGGCCGAGCAGAGTGTTCAGCCGCTGCGCCAGGAACTCGCGCAAATGCTCAGTGGAGCAAAGGCGACCTCGTGGAGAGAAGCGATCCGCCGGTTGATCGGCAAGCTCACCGCAGCCTACCGGGCAGAGCCGGCGGCAACGGCAATCCTGCAGGCGCTGCAGAGCGATCCGGAGCTCAGGCGATTAAACGCGGAGATGAACGATCAGTTCGCTCGAATGATCGCAAAATTCTTGCGCGCCGCAGGAGCCCGCGTCGATTCGAGAACTCTGCTGCGCGCGGCTCATCTTGTCGTTCTGGTTTGCGACGCCGTAGCTCCTGACCTGGTCGCCGCGAGTCCCCGGGAGGCTCCGAAACTGTCGGCAGAAATTTCCACGCTGTTGATCGCTTATCTCGGAATGATGTTGCACGAACCTGCCCGGGGACCGGACGTTGCAGCCAAACATCCGCGCGAGCGGGCGATTTGAACAGCACGAGTGTTGCCGGCAAACTCATCGCTCCTGGATTACCGCAGACGTTTAAGAAGACGACCTTTCACGGATCCATACCGGCCAGAGTTTAAAAACAGTCACGGCCGCTTACCCAGGCGACACCTTCAACGGGCGCGATGCTTGGCGAGAGGCGCCGCGCCCGCGGGCCTCATCTGTCGAGATAAAAGGCGCAAGGCGCGCGCAGATTGAAGACTGCGATCGCTCGTGACTGAGTTCACAGCGCGTCGAGCGGGTTTTCCCGATTCGCGCCCGAAGCTGACGGCCAGCTTGAACCACACGGTATTGCCATCGAGCCGATTCGATACGCCGATCTCCGGCAGCCATTTAACCTGGGCCGCCAAATCCAGGCCGCCAATGCTGTAGGCATAGGAGATTGCCGGGCCGATGCCCGCCGTCATGCCCTCGAACCCACCGAGCTTGGCGCCGCTGCCGCCGTCGCCGCTGATTTGCTGATAGAAAAATCCGTTTGCGCCGGCGCCGACGAATCCACCGAACAAGGGCAAATGTTGGGCTACCGTGCCGTCGAGGTAAAACTGATCGCCGGTCTGGTAGTTGGTTGTGCCGTTCTCGGTATTGAAATCAAAGCCGGTGAATGCGGTAAGCTCGAAGCCATACTTGCTGCTGAGGTAGCTTGCCGCCGCGCCCGGCTCGAAGGTCCAGTAATTCTTGCCGACGTTAGCGAGGGCGCCTTTCATGAAGTTGCCGGTGGGCGCGTAGATCCCGAACGTCCCCTGCCACTTCAGGTCGCCTTCCTTCCAGCCGAACATCAAGGGCAGAAGTTCAATGTCTCCAAACCCGTTGTCCGTACCTTGCGACCGGACGACTGAAGAGCTTCCTCGCCTGGCCACTAAGGAGCAAGTTTGCCTTAACGTCCACCCATACGTATGGGACTGCCAATGCTGCTCCATACTGCCCGCCTAATAACGTCCACGGAGCCTGGTAGAGGAAAGTGGAAGTATCGGCGTAGACCGTACCTTTGACGTTGGCGGCTACCTGACCTCCTAGTTGAAGGTCGCGCGAGGCGCCAACGGACCCGTGGTAATAGGTGAACGCGTTTAAGTATGCAAATGTCGAGGTCTCCCGGTCAGGCAGCATGTCGATAAATGATGCGGTTGCCCCCGGCGTATAGTGACCGCTCCCGCCTTCCTCCGCACCGGCAGGTTCACAACACACCCCGGCCAGGATAATTGCGAGCACAACCGTGAAGTACAGTTTCATGTTTTTCTTGCCATCACCCTCTTGGAGCAGGAACAATTCAGGACAGTACCTTATGATGCGGCCACGGCACCGGGTTACGAGCACATAAATCAGAACTTATTTGTTATAGCCCTTGAAGTCCTCGCCCACCTTGATGTTGGGGTATTTCTTAAGGCTGCTGTTGATATTGCCCGATGAGCTTGAAATCCGGAGCCAAAATCCAACCGTTCGTCAGATCGGTGTAGATAAGGTTGTTGTCCTCGTGCGGATCGCTGCTCAGGTCGAAGACCATGGGCAACTGCGGCTTGATGAAGGGATTTTCGATGGCGGGAGACTGACTTTTCCGTATAGCGAAAGATCGTCTTGTAGATCTTCCACTTGATCGACATCAGCTCGCCGTCTATGCCGAAGAACATATAGCTGTCGCGGCCGGTCGTATCGCTCTTGCCCAGCATGAAGGCTGAGGCGTCGACGCCGTCGATGGGTCGATCCTTGGGCACCAATTTCGACGCACCCGCCATCCCGGCCAGCGTGGGCAGCCAATCCACGGCGGCAAGTATCTCATTGGTAACAACACCGGCTGGGATCTTGCCCGGCCAACGGATCATCGCAGGCACCCGCATGCTTCCCTCGAACGGCGTGTTGAGGAAATCACCGCGCCAGGGCCCCTGCAAACTTCCCCCGACTTGTGGGACTGCGCCGCCGCCCCCGTTGTCGCTGCTCAGGATGACGATCGTGTTGTATCGATGCCCGCTTCTTTGACGGCGTCCAAGATCTGACCGACGCGAAAGTCCATCTCGCCGATGACGTCGGCGTACAGCCCGCCGCGTTGAGTGGACTTGCCGGCGAAGTCCGGATTGCCGATGATCGGCGGGTGCACCTCGGAGTAACCCACGTAGACGAAGAAGGGCTTTTTCGCTGCCGCGTTCCGCTTGATGTACTCGACCGTCTTCGGGATGATGTACTTCCCGTCCACGATCGGCCGCACCTTCAGATCGAGCGGCATCACCGGCTTAGACTGCTCGCCTTTCTTTCCCTCCCAGATCATCGGGCACCGGCAGGCCGCTTTCCTTAAACAGCGGCGCAAGCGGTATAGCCCGCTTCGTCCCAGCTGTTCTCGATGCCCCACCACTCGTCATAGCCTTGATCGTTCGGCAGCCGGCCTTGGACGTCGCCCAGGTGCCACTTGCCGTACAACGCGGTGGCATAGCCGGCGTCCGAGAGGAGTTCGGCGATGGTGTATTCCCACGGTGCCATCCCGGCTAACCCTTGCCCGGGAAGAGGGACCGTGAAGGTCCCCGAACGAACCGAATACCGCCCGGTATGTATGGCCGAGCGCGTCGGCGTGCACTGGACTTCGACGTTGTAGTTGTTGAAGCGGATGCCCTCGCTGGCCAACTTGTCGATCCGCGGCGTGGGTATCGTTCCGCCGTACACGCCGAAATTTCCCCAGCCGACGTTGTCCACCAGAATGAATACGATATTGGGTTTCTGGCTCGCTGCGTGGGCCGGAGCGATTGCGCCAAGAAGCGAAGTCACCGCGAGCGCGCCAATGAGTGCGGCAGGCATGAGCGTTTGTAGCCGTCTGGTTTTCACGGTTGTCTCCCTGCTCCGAAGCCCGTGATGTCGGCTGGGATTCGGGGAATTTCCTCGGGGCGCCTCCCTTTTTATTTTTCGACAACTTCGAGCGCAAGCCCGACCATGCAGGCGGCGCGGCGCGGGGTCATTCAGGGTACATGGAACGAGAAGGCCGCAAGGTCACCCGCGCTCAGTTCGAAAGGAATATCGCGGGCAAGTTGCATGACCCGGAGTTCACCGCAGATATCGGTCCTTTGCTCGCGTTGGGGTTCACCGGGAGATCAAGATGGCGGCTCCCGTCGTGTCATCACACCTCATTGAACGTCTGCCGGGCGGTCCGTCGAAGGATGAGGCATGACGAGATGTATTCCTTGCGACAACGGGACGATCGAGGCGGACGCGGTTCGCCGGAAAGAAGGCGTGTGCGAAAGGCGCCGCCGAGGGAACTGGCGCGTTTCCTCAAATGCCGGGGGCGGGACTCGTAGAGCAAACCAGTGGGGAAGGTGTCAGAGATGCGCGGTACCTCAAGCCCCGCTGGTCCGGGGGACTCCGAGCTCGACCAATAAAACAAAGAGCTTTTCGTTATAGTGAAACGACTTAAAATTCTCAGGAAGGGCAACCTCCGTGCGGGCTCATCCGCGCGGGCGCGGGCGACAGTCGGCGCGGTTCAGACGTCGACTCGCATCCAAAACGCGACGTTTGCGCGTCCGCGGAGCAACACCGTAGCAACCCCGAGCAACATCCGAGCAACACTTCGGCAACATTTTGAGGGTGCTAACTCGGAGTCAGCACCGCATTTCCCATTAGTCACACTAATACGACGCGATGCTTTTGCGGGCGGGCGCGCGTCATCCTCGCCGAGGGTCGAGGTCTCGCCGATCGGACGGATACAGCGCCTATTTTTCGTAGTGCCGGATCTCGATCAGATGCTTGCTCGGATCGAAGAAATACAGCGCCGCGCCCATCCCCTCGGCGCCGCCTTCCTGACCCGGACCGCGCATGTTGCCGACGGTGTCAAACTTGTCGCCATACTCGAGGCCGGCCTCGCGCACGCGCTCGAAGGTGCGATCGAATTCCGCGCGCGTCATCGAGAAGGCGAGATGCTCACCGCCTTTGGTGCCCCACGGCGCCAACTGTACGATGAAGTTCGGGGTCACGCGAATCATCGAAAACGGTTCGCGTTCGCCGTCGTACTTCAGGCCGAGGATGCCGGTGTAAAAGTCGATGCTCTGCTTCACATCGTTCACGGCGAGGATGAGATGATCCAACTGTGGCATGGCCGAGACCTCCCGTTCAGGACGTGTATCGCGTCATCCTCGCGTGGGCAATGTCGTTCGACATACTCCGGCGCGACGAAGGATTTACCTGGATGCGTATTCGACGCTTTCGAGCAGTTGCTTCACCGGCTGCTTCGAGACCAACAGGCAGACGAAATTACCCACTGGAGAATAGCTGTAGCAGATGCTGTAGCCGTGGTAGCTGTAGAATTGATGCCCGACCATTTCGTGCACGGCGCCCGGCGGCGGGTTTGCGCTGGAAACCTTATAGCGGGTGCACAGGATCGCGCCATGGTCGCCCTTATACAAAGTGTAGGTGACGGTGCGCCCATCGGGCAGCTTGTCGAGCCGTCCACCGACCAGCTTCAGGCCTGAACTGTTGAAATTCCATATATAACCGGGCATATGCGCGTCGACATACGCGCCCGCGACATCGCCGGGCGAACTCGACGGCACATTAGGAGCAAAATTCCGATCGAACTTTTCAAAATTGGCGATCGCCGCGTCGAAATCCGCAATCGCGCCTGGTTGCTGCGCGATCTCGGCCGGGCCGCCGGATAACGACCTGAAGCCGCGAACCGTGAGAATCGCGATTACCAGGCACGCCGCGATTGAAAGCGGTACCCACACTGCCGGACGCCGGATCGCGCTCACGCGCCGCTCGCGAAGCGGCATGCGTGGTGGGCTACTGAGGGGAGTTGCTTGCTGGGCGGGCTCGTTCGCCAGCAGCATCATCAGACTGGAGCGGACCGCGGCGGAGTCTCGAGGTTGGCGGCATGTTTGCGCACCAGCGCCTTTATCTCGCGTTCTTGCGCCAGCCGATTTGCGCACTTTTGGCAAGACGCTACATGGCGCTCGGCCTCGGCCAATTCTGTTTCGTTGAGTTCACCGTCGGCGTGAGCGGAAAGAAACTGATCTATGTATTCGCGGCAATCCACCGGCTAAAGGCCCATATCCCCCAGACCTGCCCTTACAGCGGTCCCGTTCAGTAAGATGCTACCCGTTTACGGAGTCAAGGACGTATTATTCCCCTGGTCCGTGCGAAGCCGAGCAACGCCGCCCGCATCAGCGCTCGAGCGCGTGAAACTCTGGATTTTACGGTTCCGACCGGAACCGAAAGAACTGCGGAAGCCTCCTGATAGCTGAGCTCCTGGACATCGATGAGCAGCATCGCGGAACGGAACTCCTCGGGAAGAGAATCCAGCGCTCCCTGGACCTCGGGCTCCATAACATCGGCTAATGCGAGCGATTGCGGGTCGGTCTCGCGCGGGTCCGCGGCAAGGCTTTGCGCCTCCATCCGGCTGATGAATTCGTCTTCGGAGGGGCTGGTTTGTTCGCGTCCGCTTTTGCGGTATCCATTGCGAAAATTGTTGTAGAGTATGGTTAAGACCCACGCCCGACAGTTCGTTCCGGGGGTGAATTGATGGAAAAACCGGAACGCCCGCAGGACCGTTTCCTGTAACAGATCGTTCGCATCCTGAGGATTGCGGGCGAGCCGAAATGCCATCGAGTAGATCGAATCGAGCTGAGACAACACCTCGCGCTCGAACAATTCGCGCGTAGCTTCGCGGTGGCTCTTCCCTGCCATATCGAGAGTCTAGAAACATACCATTCTCCCCTGATAAAATCCCGCAATTGCTGGAAAAGTTCCGCAAATCCGCGCTAAATAAGCAAGCGGCCGCCTAGCGTCCGCTAAACCGGATACCGCTCCTCTGTCGAAGACGAGACGGGAACCATCGACTAAACTTAACGATTTATTCCGTGAAACGGCGGCTGCGGCGGAGTCGAAGGCGTTGAGGTTCAGCGGCAATAACCATATCGGGCGCTCCAAGCGCCAACAATCGAAGGAGGTTTCTATGCGAAAAGGATCAATCGTCGGCGGTGCGGCTCTGGCGACGGCAGTTGCTCTTATGTTCATGGGCAACGCGATGGCGCAGACCAGCTCGGGCTCGGAGACGTCCGCCCAGGTTAAGTGTGTGGGCGGAAATTCCTGCAAGGGTCAAAGCGCCTGCAAGAGCGCGGAGAGCAGTTGCAAGGGTAAGAACGCGTGCAAAGGCAAGGGCTTCGTGATGACCTCAAGCGAGAAGGACTGCACGGATAAAGGCGGCAAGCCCGAAAAGTAAAAACTCCACCGACTGCCTCGGACACGCGCGTCGGGCCGCAGTCCGGCGCGCGTGTCATTTGAGCACTTCATCGCGCTGCCGCTCGGAGGTTGTTTTGTGAGCGATGCCGCCAGCTGCATTTTCTGCCGAATAGTTAAAGGCGAAATTCCGGGCCGCGTAATCGACCGGGACGCGCACGTCGTCGTGTTTCTCTCGCTGGAGAACCACCCTCTGGTGGTCACCAAAACTCACGTCGACGACATCTTCTCGTTGAGCGCCGAGCAAGGCGCTGCCGGTCATGAGATCGGCGATCAAGATCGCGAAGGCGATGCGCGAGGCGCTCAAGCCCGATGGCGTGGAGGTTTCCCAGGCGAACGGCGAAGCCGCTGGGCAGGACGTACTCCACTACCACCTGCATCTCTATCCTCGATGGAAAGACGGCACCGTTCCCGGCATCGATGAAGCCAGCAAAGATCAGCTCTGCCAAAAGCTCAAGTCAGCGTTGGCGAGGATCTGACGGGCCGTTGAAGATGAAGCGGAGTGACTTTCCTTTTCTGGGCTTCGGTATCGGGCTGCGACGGGATCACTACCTGCACATCGTCCAGACGCATCCCAAAGTCGACTGGTTCGAGATTCTTTCCGAAAATTTCATGATTCCCGGCGGGCGCCCGCTTGAGATTCTCGATCGCGTGAAGCAGTGCTACCCGGTGGTGATGCATGGCGTTTCGATGTCGATTGGATCGACCGATCCGGTCAGGCGCGACTACCTTCGCGAGTTGAAAGCACTCGCGAAACGGATCGAACCGGCGTGGATATCCGATCATCTATGCTGGACCGGAGTGGGCGGGCGCAACTTGCACGACCTTCTTCCGCTGCCGTACACGCCCGAGGTTGCGCGACACGTCGCTGCCAGGATTCGCGAGGTGCAGGATTTTCTGGAGCAGCCAATCCTCATGGAGAATGTTTCGAGCTACATGAGGTTTCAATCCTCTACGATGACGGAATGGGAATTCATTTCGACCATCGCCGAACAAGCTGATTGCGGAATTTTGCTCGACCTCAACAACATTTTTGTCAGCGCGTTTAATCATCGCTTCGATCCGTTGGAATATATCGATGCAATTCCGCGCGAACGCGTGATCCAGTTTCATCTGGCGGGACATAGCGATCACGGGTCTTATCTGCTCGATACTCACGACCATCCGGTGCGCGACGAAGTCTGGGCGCTGTATGAACACGCGGTGCGGCGCTTCGGGCCGGTTTCGGCGCTCATCGAATGGGATGACAACATTCCTGAGTTCGCGGTCCTGATGGAAACGGCGGACCACGCCCGCGCCATCGACAAGAACGTCCGGACCGAGCCGTATCGTCATGGCGCCATCAGACCTTGATTGGGTTGAGAGCCTGCTCTATCGGCTCATCACGGCGCCATCGGGTGTGGCGGAGGGCCTCGCGCATGAGAAGTCGCTTGCGCGCGGTGGGCTATCGGAGATCATCGCCGGCGATGAACGCCTGAGTCCCGAGTCCCGGGTCGACATCTATGCGAACATGTATTTCTACCGGCTGCTCGACGTCCTCAAAGAAGATTTTCCGGCGACGCTGGCGGTTATCGGCGCGGATCGTTTCCACAATCTTGCCACGGGTTATCTGATCGAATATCCGCCGGTACATTTTTCCATTGCTCATGCCGGCCGCCATCTGCAAGATTTTCTGCGCGACCATCCAATGCATGAGGAGTTTCCCTTCCTCGCGGATCTCGCGCGCCTGGAGCGGGCGCTGATCGAGGTTTTCCATGCGGCAGACGCGGACAGCCTCGATGCTGAACAGATGCGCGCGGTTGCGCCTGAGCAATGGCCGTCGCTAAAGCTGGCGCTGCATCCCGCGACTAAAATCCTCCAACTCGAATGGTACGTGTTCGCAGCTACGCGGGCGGTGGAGCGAGGCGAGGAGCCTCAGCTACCGATGCGTCAGGACGTGAATGTACTCGTTTGGCGTTATCGGAATCAGGTCCACTATCGCGAGATCGATGCGGCCGAGCGGGACGCGCTGAACGCGCTTTCGAAAGGGATCACTTTCGCAGAGGTCTGCGACTTAATTTCGAGCAGGGTTACGGCGCAAGACCCTGAGGACTCCGCAACCACGATTAGCAGTCGCCTCGAGAGTTGGCTCCGCGACGGTATTTTGGTCCGCGTGAGCGACTAGGACGCTACAGTATCCGACTTCGATTCGGACCATCCGCGCAACTTCAAAACCTTCTCGAAGAAGTAATCGAGACTTGCGGCTCCGGGACCCGCCATCATCAGCCAGAAAAATCCCAGCGCGTACAGCGGCTCGTCGAGTTCGACGAAATCGTTGAGGCCGCTGACCTGCTTCATTTTCACCGTCACAACGGCGACTGCCATGTTGATGATCATTGGTACTGAAATCGCGCGAGTGAACAGTCCAACCATCGTTAGCGCGCCACCGATAAATTCGGTGTAAGCGGAAAGCGCCGCGTTGAACGCCGGATGCGGAATGCCCCATCCCATGAAACGCTGCGTGAAGGAATCGAGGTTGTGAATCTTGCCCCATCCCGTCTCAAGAAAGAAGTAGCCCAGGAACAAGCGCATCAACAGCGGCGCCAGCCATCGAAGCCGATAGATTATACGCAACTTGAATTCGATCGCCCAGCGAAGTTTCCCAGCTATTCCATTGGTCATGTTCATGGCTCCCTGATTGGAATGGAGGCTTTTGTCCCGCCAACAGGCCCGCATATCGAAACGCCGGTTCGTCTCGCCATTATCGAATTCGCAACCGACGCTAGTGGGGCGTCGCGATCGAGCACAACGGAATTCCCGGATGTCCGCACGCCGAGGTTCTCCCACAGCTGCGCAAGATTCGGATCGACGGGAGCGTCTTTCATTCTGTTGTAAAGTTCCGTCAGTACCGGAATGCCGATAGCGTCGTCGCCGATTTTCAGGGCACGCTCCAGAGGCCAATCTTGCTGCAGGTTTCCCGCTCGCGCAATCGCCCTCAAGGCGTCCTGCAAGCCGAACTTATTGTCGGTCCGGCGATGAATCTCCACGTCCGCCATCAGACAGAACAATGCGCCGCCCCAGTAGGTTCGTCCCCACGTGTGTGTGTTGTCCAAGCCCTTGTCGCCTGTGGCGGGCAGGCCTTGCGGAAGCCCCTCAACCATGTCGCGCCATACTTTGTTCGCGTGGAGATCGCCGATCTGAACGCGCGCGATAGGCTCCACGTAGGTCGCGATTCCTTCTTCGATCCAATGATGCCGGCGCGGCACCGAGGGAAAGGCGAGATGAACCATTTCGTGCGTCATCACCCAGTCGTCGTTCAGATCCGTCTCCGAGGCGAGACTTCCGAGCATCACCCGCGTCACCGGAATTTCGCCGGGAACAAAAGTCCTCCCTCCGCCGACCCCTTTACCACCTTCGAACGGTACAATTACGATTCGCAGTCGCTGAACTGGAAAGCGTCCATAGTACTCGGTGACCGCACACGCGGACTTGTTGATCCAATTGAGGATCGAGGCTGGTGGAAGGTTCAGATGGCCGTCGTCAAAGGTGACCGCGATCTCAGCGCCGCCAACCTGCAGCGTGGCGCCCGGCAACGATGCCGCGTAACCCCGGAGCGGGAATGCCGCGAAAATTACTACCGCGATCGCTCGCAAGAGCATCCGCGATGTACTACGCGATGTCACTGCTGCGCCGAGGTAGCATGTTGCCGGAGATCCATTTTGTAAACCGGCCGGCAGAGCGCTCGGTTCCCGGACAACGACCGTTGGGTGCGTGAGGTTTTCGGTTTCGGCTGGTTGGAGTAGGTTTCCAATCGATGAGTTCAGCGCGAATCACAGTGGAAAATCCTCGCGACCGAGCGGGGTTGGAAAATTTTGCGCGGCTTCCTTTTCAGGTCTATACGCAGCGCCAGGCGTGGTGGCAACCCGATGTCCAAAACGAAATCGATCTTCTCTCGCGAAAAAGTCCGCTTAGTGAGTTCCTCGAGATCGAGCCGTTCGTAGCCCGGCGCGACGGTATCACCGTGGCGCGTGTGAGCGCCGTGATCAATCATCGCTACAACGATCATTGGAAGGAGAAGCTGGGCAAGCTGATTCATTTTGAAGCGATGCCGAATGAAGACGAAGCCGCGACCTTGCTCCTGGACGCCGCGGCGCAATGGCTGCAGGGGCGCGCGATGGAAGCGGCGCGCAGCGGCTTCGCGGCGTTCCTCAACTATCCGTACGCGATCGACAATTACGGCGCCTTTCCCTCGTTCCTGCTGCGAGGAAATCCCGCGTACTATCATCGCTACCTCAAGAACGCGGGATTCGAGACCGAACGCGGACAAGTCGACTACACGGTAAAGTTCGCTCCGGAAATCCTGGCGCGTTATCGCGGAATGGTCGAGGCGGCTGGCCGTGGAGCGATTCAAATTCGCTCGTGGCGCGAATTCGGATTCCTCGCCGCCATCGACGCGTGGACTGGCGTTACCAATGAGGCCTTTCGCGATCATTGGGGATGGAACCCGGTGACGAAGCTCGAAGTTCGTCCGATTCTGATGTCGCTATGGGAAACTCCCGCCGCGGATCTTTCGACCATCGCAATTTCCGATCGACAAGTAGTGGGTGCGGCCTTCTGTGTCCCCGATTTGAGCGCCGCGCTTGCGGCCTTCAAGCAGGGAGTGAAGTTGGATTCCGGCAACAGCGGTGGCCCGCGTGGCGCGCTCATCAATATCGGCGTGCTCGCGGACGCCAGGGGACGCGGCGTAGCCCGCGCGATGGCGGCGCGCTCATTTCTGGAAATGGAAAGAATGGGAATGAAGTATGCCGGCTACACGCTGGTTCTGGACGACAACTGGGCCTCGCGGCGGACGGCGGAGAGCCTGGGCGCGCGTGTCACCAGCAACTTTCTCACCTATCGCCGCAACTTGGCGCCCACCGCTGCGCCGACGCTCGCGCGGAGCAGATAGATGGCGAATGCCTCGGAAGCTCGGAGGTCGACGCGGTCCTGAAATCGGCTGGGCACAGAGCGATCCACGAATAGCGGCTCCGGCGCCTGACGCGGTTGTCCCCGCCGCTTTAGGTGGACGCCTTTTCTAATGCTTGTTAGACGTAGAGGAAATCTCGCGGAGGCGTCCAGCTCTAATGATGAAATCGACCCGGATCCGGGCAGTCGCATGCGCGGCGGTGTTGTTGTCGTTCGCAAGCGTGTCTCGTGCGCAGGTGAAACCGGGCGACAATATCACGCCGCAGAATGCCGCGGCGGTGAAAGACCTGGTCAGCCCCGGGACTTACTTTGCGGTAACCAAGGGCATGGGCATGCACATCGTTGAACATCAGCGGGTTGATTGGCCGCCGCCTTTCCGTTTCGCGACCGAAAAGTATTCCTCGCAGGTGCAGCTCTCGCCGGATCATCGATCGGTGCTTGGATATGTTGCCGGTCAGCCGTTTCCACTGCTCGATCCGAACGATCCTTACGTCGCCACGAAGATTATGTGGAACGCGAACTTCAAGCCGATCTCGACCGACGACACCGACTTGCGGTTTTTCGAATGCCAGGTCGCACAGTTAAATCCGGGAGGATCGCAGAAGCTGGAGACACTCAGCCAGATTGGCCATCTGGGCGCGTACTACGAAATCGGCCGCACCGAGGTTGAACCGATGCCGGCCGATCCTGATTTCAAAGAGTCGGGCATTTGGTGGCGCGCCGGCGCCTATCCCGTGATCTCGCCAGCCGAAGGCCGCGGCAGCGGTGGTCTGCGCTACCGCTATTGGGATCCCGATCGCGCCGATGACGCGTGGGCTTTTTTGGCGGGCAGCCGCCGCGTGCGCAGAGTCAGTGAAACGATCCTGAGTTCGTCGCCGGGACTGACCACCTGGGATCCCGATCATGTCGGCGGCTTTGCGGCCAAACCGCAGGAATACAATTACAAATTCCTCGGCGAGCGCGACATGTTGGGCGTGGTGCACGCGAAAAACTCGCCGGAGCATCCTTGTCCGACCGATGGGCAGGCGACCGCGTGTCCGGAAGACTGGGAGATGCGCCACGTGTATGTCGTCGAAGTGACCCCGAGGCCGGAAAAAACCAGTGAAGTTCTACAATCGAAGACGATTGTCTATATCGATTCGGAACTCTGGTTTAATCCTTACGTCGATAGCTACGATCGCCGGGGCGAACTGTGGAAGACCCAGATATATCTCTCCACCTATCGCGATCGGCCGGTGCCTGACGCCAAGGTCGCCATCTACCCGTTCCCACGCGAGTTCATTCTGGCCGCCTCCAGCGTCGATGTTCAAACCGGGCAAACGACTACCTGCTACCTGCCGGGTCCTGATACGCCGGAGCGCGAATGCTGGTACATCAACATGGGCGCCGTCGATCGAGAATTCTTCACTACCGATGCGATGGTTAAAGCCGGCCACTAGTTTCTATTTGATCGCGAGGGCGTTAGGCGGCGATCCCACGCCGCCCGGAATGTTCAGCGGCGCCGAGGTCAGAAAGAACTCGTAGCGCTTGTCGGCGGCGCAGTCTTGAGCGAGTTCCTCGAGGTTCCACATCTCGCCGATCGGCATGCCGAAGAAGGCAAGCATGTGGAAGTGCAAAAATTCCTCGCCCCCTGGTTTCGGCAACGCTTCGAGAGCCGGCGAATCCGAAGCAATCGCGGCCAGATGATGGTTCCATATCCATTCGGCCATTCGCTTTGATCCCTCGATGCCTGGCACTACCGTCTCGCGCGCCAATTCATCTTTTAGCTCGGCGCTGGCGCCGTAATAAAACTGGGTCCATCCGATCCGGATGAGCAGCACGTCGCCGCTGTGCAGCGTGGTCTTTTGCAGTGCGAGAGTTGCTTCGAGATCCTCGAGCGGTATGGATACGGCCGCGGTGTAGTTGAGGCTTTTTCCACTGCGCTCGTAAAAGCGTCCGACGTCAGCGAGCACGCCGCGACCCGCGATTCCCCGGCGCGCCAGATTGTCGATACCCAGCCGCCGCCCACCGCGTCCGGTCATTTCGTTGGCGGGAATTCCGTTGTACGCGCCCAGCGTGGGATGCATCACGTGGCACAGCGCATCCCATTGCGAAGAGGCCTGCGGGTAGAAGTTATCCAGGTAATCGTCCAGTACAAAGTCGGCTCCGGGAAACTTTATCACGGTGTGGCGATGCGGCTGGCGCGTAAACAGCGGCGGATTGGGAATATCGATCGGAAGGTTGAGCGCGAAAACCTTTCCGCTTCGGATAGACTCCGCCGCTGCTCGTACTCGCGCCGCCGTCAGCAGATTGATGGTGCCGAGTTCATCGTGATCGCCGAAGACGCCCCACGCCGATCCTACGGGCGCACCTTCGCGAACCGGAAGCTGGTCGTAGCGCGGAAGATGGTCGTGCTCGCGCGGCGCAGCGGCGGCGCGTTTAGGCGCCACCTGGGCGCGGCTCTTCGCAACGATCCTCTTGGCCGTGCTGCTTGTGGAGGAGACGGCTTTCTTCACCGCTTTGGACACGGGCTTCTTCGAGGGGCGAGTCTTTGACGAGGTCCTGGTCTTTCCCTTTGCCACCGAAATTCTCCTCGGCCGCAGTCTCGACGCGGCGGCTCTTGAGCCTTCTTTAGCAACTCGGGTGTCATTGGCAAGAGCGGACCGCAGTGAAGCAAAAAAGGAGTGCAACTGATGTCGCACTCCTTGGAGCGAACTCGAAAGATAAGGTTACTGCTTGAGCACCTGTGATCTCGCCCATTTGTTGATGCTGGCGACTTCCCTGTCCGATTCGCCCAGCTTCAGATAGAGACTGGAATACTGCAGCGCATCAGAGGGCTTGTTCAGAGCTTGCGCGATGCGAGCGAGCAAATCGAGGTTTTCCGGAATGTCCGGCATCAAATCGTTAGCGCATAAGAAGTCGGCGCGCGCGTCGTCATATTGTTTGAGGTTGTAAAACGAAGTTCCCCGCAAAGTGTAGAAATCCGGATAGTCGCCGCCCACTTCGATCGCCTTGTTGAGTAACGGAATCGCGGCTTCCCATTTTCCCTGGGCCTGCAGTTCCCGCGCCTGATCCATCGCCACGAATCCGAGCAGATAGCGAAGCATCGGATTCTGCGCTATGTAAGCCTGCGACTCGTGCGCGAATTTGTCCATGGCGTCGTAGGAACCGCCCCATCGCGGCTCCATCGCGATAATCATCGCGCGTCTGATCTCAAAGCTGGCGGGGAACTTTCCCAAGGTTCCGTCGCTCACCAGGCTAATGTCAGGTGGATCCTGTCCCATTCTGGCAGCATCGATCAGGGGTATCCGCGCGCTCACCAGGTTGGGATCCAACGCACGCGCGCTCTCGGCTTCTGTCGTCGACCGGTTCAGCGCGACCTGCATGTCGTCATAATTCCTTTGCGGGAGGTCGGTCGATTTTCCGCCATCGCGGCCGCGTGCCTGGATAGCTTCCTGCTCGGCCACTATCGCGCGGGCCAGATGTGCTGCGGCCGAATCCGGAGACTGGCGGACCCATTGCTGAACCTTTTCCGCAACCTGCGGATCGCCCAGCGCGAAAACGCTGAACATGTCTGTCAGATTCATCTCGGCCCGCGGATCGCTCGCCGCCGCCGACTCGAAATCCTTGATCTGCGCATCGAGTGCCCTGAACTCGCCGCTCTTCAGCTTTTCGAGTGTGCTCAGGTTGTCGATTGAGAGCGGCGCATAAAGCCGTTCGACCGGTCCGCGCGTCGCCCTCGCCCGTTGTGGACGATGCGCGATGAACGCGATCACTACCAGGACCGCCGCGCCGACACCGATCAATTGCGCAGTGGAGAAGCCGGACTTCTTTTGCGGCTGATAGTTTCTGCGGACCGGACCGGGTTTCGGTAGCGCCATAGAACTCCCCTTTGATTAGCCGTCATTGCCACAATGGCGACTTTTGCTACACTTCGCTACGGCTTATTCTGAAGATTCTTCAGGAACGAAGCAAAGGAGCGCGGCCTGAATGCCGCGCTCCGTAAGTCGAACTCGAAGGGTTACTTGCGTTCGTGCCTACTACTTGAGCACTTGCGCGACCGCCCAATCGTGAACATCGGCGACTTCCTTATCCGATTCGCCCAGCTTCATATAGAGATTGGAATATTCAAGCGCGTCGGAAGGCTTGTTCAGAACATGCGACGTCAGCGCGAGCATATCGAGGTTCTCCGGAGTATCTGGCATCAAGTCGTTGGCGCACAAAAGGTCGGCCAGCGCATCGTCGTATCTTTTGAGGTTGTAAAATGAATTTGCCCGGTAAGTGTAGAAGGAGGGATAGTCGCCGCCCACTTCGATCGCCTTGTTGAGCAACGGAATTGCCGCTGCCCATTTTCCGTCATCCTGCAGTTCTCGCGCCTGCTCCATTGCAGTGAATCCCAGCAGGTAGCGAAGCGTCGGATTTTGCGCCACGTAGGCCTGCGACTCGTGCGCAAACTTATCCATGGCGTCGTAGGAACCGCCCCATCGCGGCTCCATCGCGATAATTATCGCGCGTCTGAGCTGGAAGCTGGTGGGGAATTTGGCCAACGACTCGCGCGACAGCTCGTCCATCGTAGTCGTATCGGATTCCATTTTGGCCGCATCGATGGAGGGTATCCACGCGGTAACCAGGTTCGGATCGAAGGCGCGCGCGCTCTCGGCTTCCGTCACGGTCCGGTTCAGAGCGGTTTCCATGTCCTTGAAGTGCTCGAGCGGAATGCTGGTGGTCGATCCGCCTTCGTGGCCGCGTGCTTTGGCAGCGATCTGTTCCAATACTATTGAGCGTGCGCAATGCGCGATTGCGGACTCCGGAAACTGACTCACCCATTGCCGCACCTTTCCTGAAATCTCCGGATCGGGCAGCGCGAAAACGCCGAAGGCGTAGGTCAGATTCATCTCAGCCCGCGGATCGGTCGCCGCCGTCGACTCGAAATCCTTAAACTGGGCTTCGAGAGCGCTGAAGTTGCCCGCTTTCAATTTTTCGAGAACCGTCAAGCTGTCAACCTGGAGCGGCGAATAGAGGCGTTCGACCGGTCCTCGGGTTGCGCGCGCCTGTTGCGGATGATGCGCGATGACCGCAACCACCACCAGGACCGCGGCGCCGATGCCGATCAATTGCGCGGTAGAGAAGGCAGACTTCTTTGGCGGATGATAATTTCTGCGGACCGGACCTGATTTCGGTAATGCCATAGTGAACCCCCCAGAACTGCCACCGTCCAAATGACGGCATTTGCTACAATTCGCTATGGGCTATTTTGAAGGTTATCGGAAAACGAAGCAAAGGGTAGCGCCAACAGAATTTTTAAGCCTCTAAATGCTCCTGCCGCGGCCTGAAAAGACGCGACTGGAGCGAATTTTCACTTGAGACCACATGCCGGTGATGCTACCCTGCATCTTTCGCTCCTTGCTCCGAAAGGGGCAAAACCCATAAGGAGGACAGCGCGTGAGGCGCTACGAAACGCTTTTTATCGTTCGCCCGGATCTGGGCGAACCACAAATCAAAGACATCATCAAGCGCTTCGAGGGCATCATTGCCTCGGGTGGTGGCGAGCCGATCGAGACCGAGGAATGGGGCTTTCGCGAACTCGCTTACCATATCAAGGGCGAGCGGCGCGGCTACTACGTCCGCCTCGACTACGCCTCCGACACCGGCGTGATGAACGAGATCGAACGTAACCTCAAGCTGCAGGATACGGTGCTGCGATATCTTTCGGTGCTGGTCGATCTTGAAACCGACGTAGCCAAGGCGCGCGAAGAAATTGAGACTCGCAAGCGCCGGATAGCCGAGGCGCGCGCGGCTGCTGAGGCCCGGATGGCTGCGGCGGCGGCATCGAGAGCCGAAGCCGCGGCGGCTGCGTCGAAATCGGAAGGCGTCGCGGAAGAAGAAATACCCGACGCTCCCGATGAAGTGACCGAGCCCGAAGGTGGCAGGGAATAGTGTCGAGCTTTGGGGCCGAGTCCTGGGTGAACCGGAGCTTCGAACCACCCCGCGGGGAACCGCGGTCCTGCGCATCACGGTGGACGCGGCAAAGCAACCTGGCGAACTTGCGATGGCGGTCGTTATGACAGGTGAGGCTGCGCAACGCCTTCGCGCCAGTTTAAGAGCTGGTACCGGGGTGCGGGTGAAGGGCAGTCTCAAAGCCGTTCGGCGGCGCCTCAACTCGGGTCTGCTGGAAACGGCATATGAGGTGGCGGCGGCGTCAATAACGGAAGAAGACCCGCAGCGGCAAAAATAGACTTCGAACCCGCGCTGGCACCCTTCTAAACGATCCGAACGTTCGGGATCGGGACATGGCGCGGAAGGTTAAGATCAGGAACGGAAATGGCAGACGAAGAAAGAAATGAACACGGCGGCGGTGGCTACCGTGGGCCCCGCGGCGGCGGCGACGATCGTGGCGAGGGCCGCGGCGGCGAAGGACGTGGCGGTGGCGGCATGCGTCGCGGCCGCAGCGGCGGCGGACGGCGTAAAGTATGCCGCTTCTGCGCGGACAAATCGTTGAAGGTTGATTTCAAGGATGTGCGCACGCTGCAGAGCTTCATCACCGAAGGCGGCAAGATCGTGCCCGCCCGCACCTCGGGCAATTGCGCTCGGCATCAGCGCCAATTGGCGGTCGCAATCAAACGCGCGCGCGTGGTGGCGCTACTTCCGTTCTCGACGTTGGGCGTGTGATCGAGACTAGAGGGAGAGAGTGTCAGGCAAGGCAATAATCGGATTGATCCGTTCCGCGACGCTTTCGGGCGTGTTGTTCCTGGCGGTGGCGGCGATCCCGATCGTGGGCGGCTTCGCGATGCTATTTGCGCCAGCACCCATCCTCATCTTCGCGGTTGGCAGGCTCAGTCCCAACCTTCGCGCGATTATAGCGGTGCTGCTTGCGGGCGCGCTGGTGTCCGTGGCGGCTGGAGTCGGCGCTGGAATGACCTATGGGGTAAGCATGGGGCTGGCGACCGCAGTGATGTGCTTTATGCTCGAGCGACATTGTCCGTTCGAGCTGATCGTATTGGTTACGGCCGGTGTGATGTTGGTCGCTGGGACGGCGACGGCTCTGCTTGCGGCGGGCTCAAGCGAAGCGATGCTTGCGACGATGCAGGAGTCGCTCAAAGCTGGAATGGCGCGCGGGCAGGACTTTTACAAGACTTTGGGAATGGATGCTGGTCTCCCAGCTGACACGCAAGCCACCGCGATCGATATCTTCATCCGTCTGAGCCCGGCCTTGGCAGCGATAGCGGCCGCCGCGACCGTAATGCTGAACCTCGCGGTCTTTTGGCGATGGGTCGGCAAGCAGAGGTTGCCGTACGACCTCTTCGGCGAGCTGGCCAAGTGGGCCACCCCCGATTGGCTGGTGTGGGTGTTGCTGGCGACCGGGTTTGCGTTCCAGGGATTCAAATACCTGATTCCGGTGAAGCCGATTGAAACCATCGCGCTGGACACCTTTGTCTGCGTCGCGGTCGTATATTTTTGTCAGGGCCTGGCGATCATGTCGTTTTACTTCAGAATGCTCGCGATGCCGACGGTGGCGCGCGCGGCGATCTATTTGATCACTTGTGTTCAGCCGGTCCTGGCGGTGTTGGTCTGTATGGCGGGCGTGTTGGATATGTGGGTGGATTTCAGGAGACTCAAGCCGCCCAGCCAGGAAGCGGGAAGTTTTGGCGATTTTCTTTAAGTTGGACGGAATCAGAGCCATGAACGTACAAGTTATTCTTAGCGAGGATGTTCCCAACCTGGGACGAACCGGCGACGTGGTTAAGGTGCGGCCGGGATTCGCGCGCAATTACCTTTTGCCGCGCAAGCTCGCGGTCGAGGCGAATCCGAAAAGTCTGCGCGCCTTTGAGCATAACAAACGTATCGCGATCGGTAAGCGCGAAGTGCAGAAGACCGAGGCGGCCGGACTCAAACAAAAGCTCGAGGCGCTAACCATCGTCATTGGTGCGCACGCGGGTGAGGAGGGCAAGCTCTTTGGCTCCGTGACCAATATCGATATCGAGCGCGCGCTACGCGAGAAGGGATTCGCCGTCGAACGGCGCAAGATCCATCTGGCGGAGCCTATCAAGCAACTCGGCGAGTTTACCGTTCCGGTCAGGCTGCAACCGGAAGTGGAGGCGAGCCTCAAGGTCGAAGTTAAGGCGGAGTAAGGGGTTGCCGGGCCAATGATCAAACTCTACGACTTCCTTCCCTGTCCTTTCGGACAGAAGGTCCGAATCGTGCTAGCGGAGAAGGGTCTCACTTACGATTTGGTTGAGGTGGACATTGCGAAAGGCGAGCATCGCCTTCAGGACTTCTATCGGTTAAATCCGCTGGGCAAGGTGCCGGTCCTGGTCGACGAGGATACGACTATTTATGACTCCACCATCATCAACGAGTATCTCGAAGACGAGTACCCGGAACCCCCGCTCCTGCCGGGGGTGAGCTCGAGTTCGATGCGTGGACGGGCCCGAATGTTCGAGGACTTCGCGGACACGCGGTTCACCTCGCAGGTGGGCCAATTGATGGCGGAGCTGGGTAAGGCCGAAGGCGAGCGCAACGCCGAGCGTCTGCAGCGGGTCACCCGAGATATCGAGCGGATGCTGGATTACCTCAATCTGGCGCTCGCCGGTCAGCAGTTCCTGGCGGGGGACTTTTCGGTGGCGGATATCGGGTTCATCCCACGCGTTCTGGTGCTTCCTAACCTCGGCATCGAAGCCGGAACCAATCGTCCGAATGTTGATGGCTGGATAAAGCGGCTGCTTGAGCGTCCCAGTTTGAGGAGCCTGCAAGGTGTCACGACCGACTTCCTCGCCGGCGTCTGAAGAGCTTGGATGGGCCCGTGGAGGTGACGCGTTTTCGGATTCAAAAATGGATGCGCCGTCCGGTAATCGGGCGGCGCATCGTTTTGTCCAAGCGGTGGTGGATCGAGGAACGGCCAATCAAGTTTAGACCATTCGCGAGTCCCTTAATAGCGCGTCAGTTCAATCCGTTATCGTCGTCGTCTTGGGCAGCAGACGCGGTACCGATTACCCTGAACATCAACTTGGCGGCGAACAGCTTGTCGCCCACGCGGCCCTGCGGTTTCAGCGATCCGCCATGACGGCGGCATCGTGGGCAGGCAATCGGGCCGCTGAGCAGGCCGACGGTCTCGGGAGTAATCCGCAGATCGAAGGTAAAGCCACATCCAGGATTATGGCATGTGGTACGATAAACGACGCCTTTGTTGTTGCTGTTTCGGGCTTCTAATTTGCTTGTGGCAGCGGCGGTTTGCATATTCAGTACCTCCCGTACTGGAGGGGTAGCGCGATAAATGTTCTTCTTTGGACCTCGTTCTGGATGTTAGACGTAACTTCCGCTGGAAGGTTTCAAGCAACTCACGTGCCTCGAGGTCCTTTGCGGCAAATTAACCGAAAAACTCATTGTTTTAAAGATAAATCATGAAAGCGGCTTAGTGGTTCCGCTCTTGCCGTATCAAAATAGATCGCGAATCGTGTATTTTTTGCGACATTTTGAGGCTCCATTGGCACCGACCGTGACCGAACCCATCGAATCGCAAGCAGGCTTCCCCATAATTCTGTTTACCCCTATATTGGCCGTTCATGGGGGCCGTGGGCTTTTCTCCCGCAGCGAAAGGGATGCATCAGTATGAGGACGCTTGCGCTTGTGATGGCGGGAGGTCAGGGAACCCGGCTTTATCCGCTGACCCGCGACCGAGCAAAGCCCGCGGTTCCATTCGGTGGCAAATACCGCATCATCGATTTCGTACTGTCCAACCTCGTTAATTCCGGGGTCTATTCCATCTACGTGCTGGTCCAATGGCGCTCGCAGTCGCTCATCGAGCACCTCAAGGACGGATGGCAAGTCGCGGGGTTGCTAGCTGGGCATTTCATCACGCCGGTACCCGCTCAGATGCGGCTCGGTGAGAGTTGGTATCAGGGCACGGCCGACGCCATCTACCAGAATCTGAATCTGATCGAAGATAACAAACCCGATTTGGTGGCCGTTTTCGGGGCCGATCATATCTATCGGATGGATATCTCCCAGATGATCGAGTTCCATCGGGAGCGCAAAGCCGCCGTTACCGTCGCGACCTTGCCGGTGCGGGTCGAAGAGGGGGATCAGTTCGGCATCCTCGATGTGGACTCGGGCCTGCGGATCAATCGCTTCGAGGAAAAGCCCAAGGCGCCGCGCTCGATGCCCGGCGCGCCCGGGATGTGTCTCGCCTCGATGGGCAACTACGTCTTCGATCCCGAGGTTTTGGCCAACGCCCTGATCGAGGATTCCAACCGCCCCGGCAGCAATCACGACTTCGGCAAGGACATCATCCCCGGCTTGATCGATCGCATGCCAGTTTACGCCTACAACTTCCTGACCAACCACATTCGCGGCGACTCGGAACTTAACCTCGCCTATTGGCGCGACGTCGGGACGCTGGAATCTTACTACGATGCGAATATGGATCTTCGCGACGCTCGCCCGCATCTCAACCTGTACAACTCGGATTGGCCGTTGCGCACCGCCTACTACGATCAGCCGCCGGCGAAATTCGTCTTCAATGAGGACCACCGCCGCGGCGAGGCGCTCCATTCTGTCGTCTCCGAAGGATGCATAATTTCAGGCGGTCTGGTCAGGAACTCGGTTCTGGGCCGTTCCGTATTTGTCCATTCCTACAGTACCGTCGACGATTGCGTGTTGATGGATTACGCGGAAGTCGGACGCCACGCCAAGCTCCGCCGCGTCATCGTCGACAAGAACGTCACCATTCCAGAGGGCGAGGTAATCGGCTACGATCTGGAACGCGATCGCAAACGCTTCTTCGTAACTGATTCGGGGCTGGTCGTGATCCCCAAGGCGCCCAAACGCGAGCATGCATTTATCCTCCCGCACACCTGATGGGAATTCCGTCTTCCAAAACAACCGATATCCCTGACCCGCAGCGCAACGTCACGACCGCGAACGGCGCCACCGCGTTTGCGGATAGCGCCGCGGAGGATCTGCCCGGCCAGGCCAGCTCGAGTCCGCGAATCGAAGGGCGGACGCTGCGCAAGTCGAACCTTCAGCTCGGCGCAAAGAGTCGCGTGGCCTTTTACCTGATGAGCGCCGTCCTGCACGCGCTCAGCCTGCTTCCTGATTTCTTGCTGTATCCGATCGGCGTTCTCGGCGGGTTCCTCGGCTATTGCCTGGACCGCCGGCACGTAAAAATCGGGATGAAGAATCTATCAATCGCGTTTCCCGAGCGCAGCGAGGCCGAGCGGCGGCGAATTTTGCGCGGCTCCTATATCAACCTCGGAAAAGGCGGGGCGGAGTATGTGCGCCTCGCGGGATTCTTTCATGCTCGTCTGCGCGATCGCGTCCGCTACGAGCGTTTTGACTACTGGGGCGAGGTCTTGCAGAAATATCCCGGCAAAGGGATGGTCGTGCTGTCCGCGCATTTCGGAAATTTCGAGCTGATGGCGTGTGCGCACGCGATGCACGGCTACCAGATAAATCTGGTCCATCACACCCAGCGATTTCTCGCCGGCGATGCGCTGATGACCTTCGCGCGTGAGCGCTGCGGGGTCGAGATCCTGCGCAAACATTCCGCGGCGCGCGCGGTGCTGAAGGCACTGCGCAGCGGCGACCTGGTAGGCGTCCCCTTCGATCAGAACGCCAAGCGCAGCGAGGCGGTATGGGTGCCGTTTTTTGGCGAACCCGCGGCGACCGCCAGCGGTCTCGCCAGGCTGGTTGCGATTTCCGGTGCGCCGGTGGTTCCCGCGTTCATCGTGCGCGAGCCCGACGGGCGTCACCATCGTATCGAGATCCAGGACGAGGTTCCGATTCAGCGCAGCGGTGACGCAGAGGCTGACGTGCTCGAGAACACGCGGCGCTTCGTGAAAACGATTGAAAGCATGGTGCGTCGCCATCCGGAGCAGTTCCTCTGGACCCATCGGCGCTATCGCACCCGCCCGCGCGGCCTGCTTCCGATTTACGATAAGTGATTCACATCAACCGCGGCGGGGGCGGGTCAGCGGACGAATTGCCAGAAGGATCGCGAGCGCTACCGTCCAGGCTGCGAGGCCGCTGATCAGCGGCTGCGAACCCCAGCCGCCAAGCCATCCTGGAAGCGCGGTGCCCGTCGAAGTCATCCGCGGCCACAGCTTCGCGCCCAGTACGAAGCCCGCATGCAGCCCCATCGCAAAGTAGACTGTGCCGGTTTCCAGCAATGCCGCGCCAAGCACGATCCCGAGCAGGAACAACCCGATGAAGGTCGGAATCATCAGCGCCGGACTCGCCAGATGCTCCAAGCTCAATCCGAGTGTTTGGAATCCTGCCAGCGGATGAATTCCGCTCAAGTAAAATTTGGCTGGCGAACGCACCAGATGGGAGATCGAGTAGACTGCCGAACTGATTATGAGCGCGGAAATGCGGCCGAAGTCACTTTCCATTCCCTGCAGCAGGAACGCGCGGAAAAATCCTTCCTCTATGATTGCGATTACAATCGCCGAGACAAGATAATTCGGCAGCAGACGCCAAATGCTCGCGGAAGTTTCGTCCGCGTGCGCGCCCATTACGACCGCGAGATAAATCAGCAATGCGATTGCGATCACGGCGACCAGAAAACCGCGGGTAACTCGCGCAAGATTCTTTAGCGGATCGGCGAAGCCGCTGCGCAGCAGCGCGATCACGCGAAGCTCGCGCGCCTGCCATATCATTGCGATTGCAACCACGATCATCACGGTCCGATCGAAAATGCGCGGGAAGGGAAAATGCAGTCCTATCGCGGCGACTGCGGATGCCGCCAACGGCGAGACGGCGGCGGCCACAATCAAGCTCGCCACGATGACTATGCTCAATCTGAGGGTGAACGACATCTATACCAGGGATTCTATCGAAACATTCCGGTGACTTAACTTCGTACCGAGCGATACCGATTGCACACTTCCCTTGCAAGCGGCGCGAGCACGATAGAATACGGCACGAGTCATGCGAACGTGCCAATACATGCGTCGTCGGTCGAACACTATTTGCAGATAGGCAAGCGCCGCACTATGAATGCGCCAAGAGTGGTCGCAGGACTTTCCATGCGCAGTGAGAATGCTTCATCGATGCCGCAACCCGATTGGCGCTTGCTCGCCGCGTTCTCTGGCGCGACGGTCCTGATTCATTTCCTGACCAATGGCGCCTATGGCTACTTCCGCGACGAGCTCTACTTCATCGCGTGTGGCGATCATCTCTCGTGGGGATACGTCGATCTTCCGCCCATGGTGGCCGCGATTGCGAAGTTTAGCCGCGTTACGATGGGCGATTCGCTGTTTGCGATCCGATTCTTTCCCGCGCTCGCGGGCGGCGCGACCGTAGCGTTCGCGGGAATCCTCACGTGTGAACTGGGCGGCGGATTATTCGCGCAGGCGCTTGCGATGCTTGCGACGATGACGGCGCCAATTTTTCTCGGGCTGGACACCATCCTCACAATGAACGCGTTCGATCCGATCTTCTGGATGGGTTGTGCGTGGGCGCTGATCAGAATCGTAAAGGGCGGCGATCCACGCCTGTGGCTGTATTTCGGGCTCTCGGCGGGACTCGGCCTGGAGAACAAGGAATCGATCGTGTTCTATGGCGCATGCCTACTGCTCGCGCTGATGCTCACGCCGCAACGTGAGGTGCTGTTCAACCGATGGTTCCTGCTTGGCGGGATGGTCGCGCTGGTCATAGCGACGCCGACCGCGATCTGGCAGGCGATCCATCACTTTCCGATGCTCGAGGAACTCAGCAACGTGAAGGCGAGCAACAAGAACGCTCCGCTCACGATGCTCAGCTTTTTCGGCGGCCAGGTTATTCAGCTCAACCCGTTCTCGGCGCCGATCTGGATCGGCGGTCTGTATTTCTTCCTGTTCTCGCAGCGCGGGAAACGATTTCGCGTTTTCGGCCTAACCTACATTCTGCTGTGGATCGCATTCGTCTTACTCAGAGGCAAAGTTTATTACATCGCGCCAGTCTATCCCGTGATCTTTGCCGGAGGCGCGGTCTACCTGGAAAGCGTGGCTGCGGGCGTATGGCGGCCGATGATTCGCTACGCGCTTCCCGCAATCGTGTTGATTACCGGAATATTGATCTCTCCTAATGCGATTCCGGTGCTGCCGGTCGACACTTTCATTCGCTACGAGCATGCCCTCGGAGTACAGGTGCCGAAGACTGAGACCTTCGCCCTGGCGGATTTGCCGCAGCTCTATGCCGACATGTTCGGATGGCAAGAAATGACTGCCGCGGTAGCAAAAGTCTACTTGAGCCTGCCGCCCGAGCAGCGCCGCGAGACCGCGATCTTCGCGCGCGACTATGGCGAGGCTGGCGCGATCGATTTCTTCGGCCCGCGCTACGGGCTGCCGAAATCCATCAGCGGGCACATGTCGTATTTCATTTGGGGGCCGCGCGACACCGGGTCGGCGCAGATTCTGATCGCGATCAACGGTGAAGGGGATGACTACCGGCGGGCGTTTTACAGCGTCGAGCGGGTCGCAATGGTCGGCACCCGGTACTCGATGCCGGGCGAGCACGTGCCGATCTACCTCTGTCGGGAGCCCAAAGGACCTCTGATCGAATTCTGGCCGAGTACGAAAATCTATCGCTAGTCGCTATTTGGCCCGCTCGGGACGACGCTGTGGCTGTAGCACAATCTCCATCGGGCACACGCGCGGGGGCGATTTCACGATCCCGATCACGGCGGCGGCGACGTCATCCGGCGCGAGCATCAGTTCGCGATCCAGGCGCTTGTTATTTGGAACAAGAGCGGTATCGACGAGTCCCGGAAGAATGACTGCGACCTTGATCCCGCGATCGCCAAGCTCCGCGAACGCCGCATGACTGAACGCGACGACTCCCGCTTTCGAGGCCGCATAAACGGCTTCACCGGCGGGACTGTCGCGCGCGGCGACCGACGCGATATTGATGATTGCGCCGCTCCCGCGTTCAGCCATCGCGACCGCCGCCATCCGCGAGAGCGCGACTGGCGCGCTCAGATTGAGCGCGATGATCTTTTCCGCGTCGCCGTCATTCATTTTCAGAAGCGGCGTGCGCGGCGGCGCCCATCCCGCATTGTTGACCAATACGTCGAGGCGGCCAAAGCAGTCGAGCGTGGTTTCAAACAACGCCTTGGCGGCTTCTTCCTGCGACAAATCGATCAAGACGATTAGCGCCCGCTCGGCCGGCAGCCCGGAGAGACGGCGAGTCTCCGCGAGTTCTTCACGAGTGCGCGCCGCGATGCATAGCGAAAATCCTTCGCGCGCCAGTGCCAGCGCGATCGCGCGTCCGATGCCACGTCCCGCGCCAGTGACTATCGCAACCGGATATGGACTCGAATCCGACAATCAGGCGGTGCCCTCGATGCTAGCGGACAGGTAAACTTGAACTGGCTCGGCAACTCGCACAGACTCTCATCATAACGTGGATTTCAAGCGGGGCCACACCGAATGCGAGCCGGGACCGGGGGGAGATTATCAATGAATCGGCAAGTCTTTCGCGAGTACGACATCCGGGGAATCGTTGAAAGCGATTTCACCGACGATTTCGTGGTGGACCTCGGCCGCGCCTACGCGACGATCTTGCATCTCGCCGGTAAGCAAAAGATTACTCTGGGGCGCGATTGCCGGCTGTCGTCGCCACGCCTTCGCAACCTGATGCTGGAAGGATTGCTGCCGGCCGGTATCGACGTGGTCGATGTCGGGGTGGTTCCCACTCCGCTGCTCTATTTTTCGGTACTGCATTGGAAAATGGACGGCGGCGTGATGATTACCGGCAGTCACAACGCCGCCGAGTACAACGGCTTTAAGCTGGGCGTGGGTCCGACCACGATTTTCGGCGCCGATATTCAAAAGGTCGCGGATATCATCGAGCGGCGCGATTTTCAAACGAGTGGAAAAAAAGGCTCGCTCAGCGAGGTTCCGATCTTGCCCGAGTATGCGGATTTCATCCGCGCCAATATCAAGATTCGGCCCGGCCTGAAGGTCGCCGTCGACGGCGGCAACGGATGCGGCGGCGTGGTCGCGGAACCGCTGATGCAGGAGCTTGGCGCCACCACATTCGGCCTGTATATCGAAATGGACGGGCGCTTCCCGAATCATCATCCCGACCCCACGGTCGAAGAGAACATGCGCGATCTGATTGCCGAGGTGCGCAAGCACAAGGCGGATATCGGAATTGCGTACGACGGTGACGCGGACCGCGTCGGCGCGGTCGATGAGAACGGGCGCATCGTATGGGGTGACGAGCTGATGGTGGCGTTCGCGCGCGCCATTCTCAAAGAGAAGCCGGGCGCGGCGATCATCGGAGACGTGAAATGCTCGCAGCGGATGTACGACGACATCACGCGCAACGGCGGCCGCGCGATCATGTGGAAGACCGGCCATTCGCTCATCAAGAGCAAGCTCAAAGAAGAGCGTGCGGCGCTCGCCGGCGAGATGAGCGGTCACATGTTTTTCGCCGACAGATATTTCGGATTCGACGACGCAATATACGCATCGTTCCGTTTGCTGGAAATCGTGAGTCGCGAGGGCAGGGGGCTGGGCCAGATTCTTTCCGATCTGCCGAAGAGTTTTTTCACTCCGGAAATCCGGGTCGACTGTCCCGACGACAAAAAATTCGCGGTGGTAAAAAAAGCCGCGGAATATTTTTCCCAACACTACGACGTCATCGCGATCGACGGCGCGCGGGTGAAATTTCCCAACGGATGGGGCCTCGTGCGCGCCTCCAACACCCAGCCCGCGCTGGTTACCCGGTTTGAGGCCAGCGATCAAAAGAGCCTCGATGAGATTCGGGCGATTTTCGAAAGCAAGCTGAAAGATTTGGGTGCGATGTGACGCTGCGGCGGGGCGGGGGCGTATCGCGTGGCCAAAGTTGAGAAGACCCAGCCCCCAACCTCGCGGCCTTCCTCCAAAGCTTCAGCATTGATAATCGCCGGAGGCCGCGGCACCCGCTTCTGGCCCGCCAGCCGCGAGGACCGGCCCAAGCCGCTTTTCTCGATCGACCGGGGCACCACGCTGCTGAGCGAAACCATCGCGCGGCTGCAGCCGCTGATCCCACGCGAACGAATCTTCGTGCTGGTCACCGCATCGCAGAAGAAAGCTTTCGCCTCCGGGATCGCGGGACTGGTTGCGCCTGATCACCTCATCCTCGAACCGGAGGGGCGCGGGACCGCGGTCGCTATCGCCTATGGCGCGGCCGTGATCCGCAAACGCCTCGGCGACGGAGTAATCGCGGTGATGCCCGCGGACCACTACATCACGCCGGCGAGCGGCTTCAGAAGCGCGCTTGCGAAAGCACTCGCATTGGCGTCGACCGAACACGCGATTGTCGGCATCGGCGTGACGCCGACTGGTCCGGAGACCGGATATGGCTATCAGGAAATTGGCGAGAAGATTGGCGGCGGCTATCGGGTGAAACGCTTCGTTGAGAAACCGACGCTCGCAGTGGCGAAGAAAATGCTCGCCTCGAAAAGATTTCTATGGAATGCGGGAATGTTCGTGATGACCACCGCGACCCTCGAACTCGAACTGATCCGCCATTGCCCCGTCCTCGCCGGCGCGGCTGGGACCCTTGCGAAGTTGAAAGGACCGGCGCTCGCGAAGGCCTATCGCCGACTCGATTTCGATTCCTTCGATCGGGTGGTGATCGAGCGAAGCTCAAACGTGCTCGGGGTCAAGGCAAGTTTCAATTGGTGCGATGTCGGAACCTGGGAGGGTCTGTGGGAGGCGATGGGCGGGCGCAGGAAAAACGTCACCGTCGGCCACGTCATCACGCTCGATTCCAGCGGTGTCCTGGCGCACAGCAACTCGCGCCTGATGGTGCTCCTCGGGGTCAAGGACATCGTCGTTGTCGACACCCCAGATGCGATCCTGGTGATCGATCGCTCGCGCTCGCAGGAGACTCGCCGCGTCACCGAAGAACTGAAGCGCGCGGGCCTCGGACGCTATCTCTAATCGAGCGCCTGCGGATCGAGCTTCGCGGTGAGGCGGCGCAACTCGAATTCACTATTCGATGCCTCGTCGGCAATTTTCGCGAGCGTCTCCGCGAGTTGCGGACTCTCGCTCTCCCATCGCATCGCGTGCCGATGCAGCTCCTGAGCGAACAGCAACAGAATCTCGAGGTCGCCGCTGAGACGCTCCCAGTTGCCGGAGCCGTCGTGCGCCGTCGTCTCGGGCGGCCGCGGCCACAGTCCACGCTCCGCGAGGATGTGGCGCAATATTTTTTCGTGCGCCGCTTCGCTCTCCGCGATCTTGCGCACCCCCGCCGCGATCGCCGGGTAGAGCGGCCGCTCCGCGTGCGCCCGCATCCGTTTCACCAACGCTTCGCATTGTCCCGCCAGCATAGCGAGTTCATCGATCAGGCGCGGTCCCGAGATCTTCGCGCGCAGCTTCTCGAACAGTCCCATTTCTTCCACAGTTCTCCCCACGGCGTGCCGATGCACTCGGCGAACATTCCTATAATAATCCCGCAACCTAATCCACGGCGCAGCCGTCTGGTATAGTTGATGGCGCGCGAATCAGGTCGCGCTGAGGAGCGACGTGGCAAGCCGCATCGGCGGACTGCGAAACAGCGGGATTGCGAAGTGGTGGAAGCGGGGGCCGCGGTCTCGACGCCTTCGAATAGTCGCGAGCGCCGGCTCCCTCGCGATCATTTTCGCACTCGGGTTTTACCTCGCCAACCTCTACGTCAACGTTTCGGAACTGATCGAGGAGCGTCAGGCGGCGCTCACCTCCGCGATCTATTCGGCGCCGCTGGTGATCCGCGGCGGCGACGATATCGATCGGCTAAATCTCCTCGATCGCCTGCGCCGCCTCAGCTACACCCAAACCGCTACGCCCAACGCGCCCGGAGAGTTCGCCGCGATGCCCGAGGCGATTTGGATTCAGGCACGCGAGTTCCGCGTCGGCGCGAAAGATTATCCCGCCGGACTGGTCCGCCTGGCGCTCAAGGGTGCGAAGATCACCGCGGTGGCGGATTCATATGGGGTCGCGCAAAAGAGCGCCGTGCTCGAGCCCGAAGTTATCGGACGCCTGCTCCCCGGCGCGCCCGCTGAGCGGGTCGAGATTCGCCTGAGCGAGTTGAAACCGTACTTGGTGCGGGGCCTGCTCGATACCGAGGATCGATGGTTCTACTACCATCCGGGCATCGATCCGATCCGCGTGATCGAGGCGGCGCTGAACGATCTTCGATCGCATCGCCTGAGCCAGGGTGCGAGCACGATTACGCAGCAGCTCGCGCGCACCTTTATGGATCGGCACGAGCGCAGCTTTTCGCGCAAGTTCCGGGAACTCGCGGTCGCTCTGGTGATCGAAATTCGCCTCAGCAAGAACGACATCCTCGAGCGCTACATCAACGATGTTCCGATGGGTGAGTACGACGGCACGCCGATCGAGGGCATGCCGTTGGCGGCGCGCTACTTCTTCAACAAGGATCTGCGCGAGGTCACGCCGCTCGAAGCCGCCAGCCTGATTGGAATGATTCAGGCGCCCACCGCCTACGATCCGCGCCGGCATCCTGATCTCTGCCGCAAGCGCCGCGATACCGTGCTCGCAGTCATGCGCGCCCACAATCTCGTCGATGAGCCAACCTACACGGCGGCGATCGCGGCGCCGGTGCAGGTCGCGAACGTCCCGGGACTTCGGCGCGCGCCCTATTTCACGGATTACGTGACCGCTTTCGTGAATCGGATTCCGGGGCTCAGCGGTCATCTGAAAGGACTGAAGGTCTATAGCACGCTGGATACCGAGTACCAGGCGAACGCGGAGCAAGCGCTCCAGAAAAATCTCGAACGGATCGAAAAGTCGCGCCGCGGACTGCGGCGCAAATACAAAACCGATCAACTCGAAAGCGCGATGGTGGCGCTCGACGTTAATTCCGGCGCCATCGTCGCGATGGTGGGGGGACGCGACTACGCCGCGAGCCAGTTCAATCGCGTATCGCAAGCTGAGCGCCAGCCCGGCTCGGCGTTCAAACCGATCGTATATCTGGCGGCGCTCGATCCCGGCCGCGCTCCGATGAATCCTCCGCTCACGCTGGCCTCGATCCTTCCCGATCAACCGATGACCTTCAACGGATGGACGCCGGTGAATTTCGAGCGCACTTTTCAGGGACAGGTGACGGTGGCCGAGGCGCTATTCGAGTCGCTCAACGTTCCGACCGCATATGTGGGAAACCTGCTCGGCCCGCCGCTGATGGTAAAGACCGCGCACGAGATGGGAATCCACGAGGACCTCGAGCCGGTGCTCCCGATGGCCATCGGCGCCGATGAGATCACGCTGCTGGAACTCACCTCCGCATATCAGGTGTTCGCCAGTCTCGGGGTCGAGTCGGAGCCCTACGCGGTGGATTCGGTGATCGCCGCCGATGGTCATCAGATTTATCAGCACGCCGACACTTCCCGTCAGGCGATCGATCCTCCCGTCGCATACCTGATGACGGGTGCGCTGAAGGCGGTGCTGCGCTACGGGACCGGAGCGTCATCCGCGCGCCTCGGGGTCGATTTCCCGGCCGCGGGCAAGACCGGCACTACGCAGGATTACAAAGATGGATATTTCATCGGCTATACGCCGGACGTGGTATGCGGCGTCTGGGTCGGATTCGATCAGCCCGCGTCAACCGGGATGACCGGCGCGCAATCGGCGCTGCCTGCGTGGGTGGACTTTATGGTATCGACGGCGCCGGACAATGCGAATGATTTTACCAGGCCCTCCGGGATCGAGATGGCCACGATCGATCCGGCCTCAGGCGGGTTGGCGGTGCCGGCATGCCCGCGCAAGGTCGAGCTGCCATTCCTGATCGGAACCGCGCCGACGCAGCTATGCTCGCTGCACGGCGGTATGTTCGCGTCCGCGCCGACTCCCACCTTCGCCGCAGCGCCGGTGGCGATGGCTCCGGGAGCGCCGATCGCAGCTGCGACTCCGGCGCCCGATATGTTGGGCAAGATCGGAAATTTCTTCGGGTCGTTATTTCATCACTAGAAACTCAGGCCGCGTCGTCGGGGTCGTCGTCATTCGGATTCACGAATCCGTCCGCATCGACGTTTTCACTTTCGGCCACCAGCGGCGACGGCGGCAGCGGCACCACGCTGTCCGAGAGCCTGCGCGATACGATGATAAACGCGGAATGCGCGATCATGCGATGCATCGGGCGCACGCTCATCCCCTTCACCTGCCAGAAGCGCATGATCGTCTCGAACGATTCGATTTCACCGAACGACGGCGAGCGTTGCAGCTCTTCGCAGGTATCTTTCAACTGCACCGTCGTCGGCACGTAGCAAACCAGCACGCCGCCCGGGCGCAAGGCATTCGCGGCCAGCGGCAGCGCGCGGCCCGGCTCCGGCAGATCGAGGAACAGGCGATCGACGCCGGTTTCTATAAAGCCTTGATAGAGGTCGTGCAGATGCAGGGTCCAGTTGGGCGCGGGACCGAAAAAGGTCGCGACGTTTTTGGTCGCCGCCTGCGCGAAGTCCTCGCGAATCTCGTATGAGATGACGCGGCCCGCCGGACCCACCGCGCGCAGCAACGCGATCGTCAGCGCGCCCGCTCCGGTACCGCCCTCGATCACGGTCGCGCCGGGGAACACGTCGCCCCAGATCAGCAGCGGTCCGGTGTCCTTGGGATAGATGACCTGGGCGGCGCGCGGCAGATGCGGGATCAAATCGGCATAAGTGGGCCGCAGGATGAGGTACATCTCGCCGCTGGAGAATTTGATCCGGGAGCCTTCTTCGACCCCGATGATCTCGTCCGCCATCAGCTCGCCGCGGATCAGCAGTTTCATTCCCGGGCGCAGAATCTTTAAGTAGCGGCGGCCTTTTCGATCGATAAAGAGCGCGGCGTCGTTGGCTTTGAACTTCGGATCCAAGGTGGTTTACGGATTTATTCGCATGGCCGCCGTTGCGCAACCGCAACGAAAGCGGCGCGAATAGCCCATGAAGGAACGAAGATGCGGACAGTGAAACCTCACGAGGTTTCAGACCGACTGCGAGGCGTGCCCGAGCAGTCGCGCTGAGCGCAGCGAAGGGTCTCCGCGAAGCGATGGATTTCCCGTCCAATTCACCCAGGAAGCGCGAAACCCCAGTCTGGGTTTCGCATAGGTTTTTTCTTCAAACCGCCGTCTTCTGAATTTGTGGTACAGGCTTCAGCCCGTGCGCTTGCGGACAAAGCGACCAGGCATTAGCCACAAAGGCACTAAGGCACGAGGGCCGGAGCGACTTCGGATGCGCGCCGCGTCGGCCATGTCCGAGCTGGAAGGCACTAGGTGATTAACCGTCACCCTGTCGCCGTGAGCTCAAGGAAATCAGACACGTCGAACATTGCTAGCATCCGCCGGGTGAGCGCAGGCACGGCATGACGGTTCTCGTCGTGGAAAAGATGGGGATGCGAGAGCCGTATCCTGTGTCCCTGAGTTTCCAGCTCGCAACCGCCCTCTGCCAGAACGTTGTGGACCCACTGCGACTCGCGTCCGTAGGTGAGGGCGATGATGAATCGGTCGCCACGCCGAAAGACGAACACTGGCGTGCGATACTGGCGATGCGTTTTCCGTCCGGTGTGCACGACAACGCCCCAGCCTGGCAGGCGCTCCGCCAGCGGACTTAGAAGATGGTTCGTTACGCGGAAATTGAATCGCGCGAGCCATCGAGGTAACGGCATAGGACTCTCCAACGGCAGTCTCGCATATTTTTGTTTCTTCAAAGTGCTGTCTTCAATAGTGGCACAGGCTTCAGCCTGTGAGCTTGCCCGATCCCTCCCTTTGTCATCCAGAGCGAAGCCTACGGCGCACGCGAAGGATCTCGGTGAGTCATCGAACTCGTGGTGCCGTCAACCCGCACCATGAGCAACGCTGCCAGACCGCGCTCGCACGCCTCCTTGCAACCGGGCGGGGTCCATATATGACAAGGGAAAGGCGCGCTCGGGGTATTCAGTGGCAGAGGCTTCATCCCCGCTGCGTTCGCTACTTGACCGGATGGATCGGCGCCATTAGGTTTAGCGAGGCTGACCGGCCCCTGAAATCGGCGCCGGTCAGGGTCGTTTCACATCATCGGGGGAACAATTCACGAAGCTTCGCCGGCGAGGTTCGATGCGAGAAGCGTGCGGACCACCGGCGTTATGCTTTATAATAGATTGCAGGACGTGATTTATGGCTGAGAAAAAAGCGAAGACCGCAGAAAAAAACCCCGGCGAAATTCAGCATAAGCATCTCTGCCCTGAATGCGGCAGCGATAGTAAAGTGACCAAGTTTGCCGGCTTCGGGCGCAAGGGCTTCTACATCGTGTGCGAGAAAAATGCCGCGCACATCGGCAGGCTGCGTTAAATCGAGCCGCGATCGATTACCATGCCCAAGACCAGGAAGGCCGCCAAGGCGTCGAAGAAGGACAAGTACGGCACCTTCGACGATCTGGCGGACGAGGCCGAAGAAGATGCGGACCTGCCCAAGGACGAAGCGGGCAGGCGCAAGATCAAACGCCAATACACCGATCTGCTCGGCATCCGGATCGAAAAGCTGCGCGGCCGAATTCTCAATCGCGAGCGTATCAACAAGACCATCGAGGGCATCTATTTCATCTGCTTCGATTGCCTCAAAGTTTGCCATTCACTCGACGACGGCTTGACCGAAGACGCCAACAATATGCAGAACGTATGCGCCAAGTGCGGCAAGGCCCGCGCGCAAGCCGCGGCCGCAGAGGCCAAGGCGGGCAGCGGCGGGCCCTCGCGGCCGGCGCGTTCGAGTTCGCGCAAGCGCGCACACGCCTAGACTCGCAGTCGCCTTTACATGCCGTCGCAAAGATACTACAAAATCGCGTCCGTCAATCCTGCGGAGCTACTGCGTAGTCGCGGCGCAGAGCGCCACCTAAGGCGGAGCTAACGCGGGGTCGCGGCGCGCAGCGCCACGTGAGGCGGAGCTACTGCGTAGTCGAACGTAAATAAAAAGGGAAAATAGACAAGAATGTCCTTTCATCTAATACGGCCGGATATCGACCTCGACTTCGTCGGCAAGCGAAAGTTTTTCGTCGGCCTCTCGGTCCTGATCAATCTCGCGGCGATAATCGCGCTCTTCACCGTCGGACTGAATTACGGGGTCGATTTTTCCGGCGGCAGCGTGGTCCAGATCCGCTTGACCAAGCCGAGCAGCGGCGATCGCATCCGCAAAGCCCTGGTGCCGTTGGACCTGGGGGAGGTCTCGGTCCAGGACTTCGGCCCCGGCGGCAAAGAGTACCTCGCGCGGTTCGAGAAAAGTAAGGGGATCGGCAGTATCGGTCCGCAGATCGACGCGGCCCTGGCCAAGGAATACGGACCCGATCAAGGCAAGGTCGTGCGGGTGGAAACCGTCGGCGCGAAAGTCAGCAAGGACCTCAAGTATCGCGCGTTCGCCGCGGTGGCGGTCGCGACCATCTTCATGGGCGTCTTCATCGCGATCCAGTTCCGCCACGTCAGTTGGAGCTTCGGCACCGGCGCCGTGATCGCGCTGATCCACGACGTGCTGGTGGTGATGCTCGCGCTGGTGATCAGTCAGTTCCAGTTCGACCTGACGACGCTGGCCGCGTTGCTGACGGTAATCGGCTATTCGGTTCACGACACCATCATCGTGTCCGATCGAATCCGCGAAGACGCGGCCAAACGGCGGCGCGAGACGCTGGCGACGGTGATGAATCGCGCGATCAACGAAACTCTCTCGCGCACGATTCTGACTTCCGGCACCGCGATCGCGGTGTTGATCTGCCTGCTCGCGTTGGGCGGCCCGATCCTGCGGCCGTCGGCGTTCACGCTGCTGGTGGGATTCATCACCGGTACCTATTCGTCGGTTTATATCGCCGGCCCGGTGGTGCTGTTCTGGGAGAGCCGGGTGAATATCAAAGCCCCGCGTCCGCCCAGCAGCGCTCGCGCGGCCTAAAGCCTTCGGGACCGTGGCGGTCGAGCTGCATACCTCGCGCGGCAACTACATTCTCGCCCTCGAAAAAGATCCGGAATATCTCGCTGACGCGACGCTGCTGACGCTCAGCCTCGCGCGGCGCGACGGTATCGAGAAGGTGGCGCTCCGATGCCGTATCGCGACGGCGCTCGGGGCGCCTCGCGAGCCCGACGCGCTCCTGACGAGCCTCGCACCGTGGATCGAGCGCGAGTTCGAGATGGTGCGCGAAAGTGCGCTCAAAGCGATCCGAAGTGAGCGCAAACTATACGAAATAGCGTTCGACGAGCTACATCGGGGGCTCTTCTAGCTACACAAAAGCTACACTCCGGCAACATCTGCGGGAGGGGCAGTATCAGTTGCGCTTAAAATCTCTTGACAACGATCGCGCTTGGCCTTACTAGACTTATAGGGTCTGGTATTCCCGCTATGGGACCTTGGCATTTGCTTGGCATTTGAAGGGCGCGTCGGTTTCGGCTATACTCGACCTGTAAGGTCCACTATTATTCGTGAGCATCGGCAAGGGAAAAACAAGCAATGCCTAAGCTGCCCATCTACATGGATAATCACGCGACGACGCGGGTCGATCCGCGCGTGATGGAAGCGATGCTGCCGTATTTCACGGAGAAATTCGGCAACGCCGCCAGCCGCAATCATAGCTTCGGCTGGGAAGCGGAAGAGGGCGTCGATCGCGCGCGAAATCAGATCGCCGCGCTAATCAATGGCAAGCCGAAGGAGATCATTTTCACCAGCGGCGCGACGGAGTCCGACAACCTCGCGATTAAGGGCGTGGTCGAGTTTTACAAAGATAAGGGCAATCACATCATCACCTGCGTCACCGAGCATAAGGCGGTGCTCGATAGCTGCCGCACGCTGGAGCGCAATGGCAAGGCGACGGTGACCTATCTCAAGGTCGACAAGTACGGGATGGTCGATCCTGACGACGTCCGCAAAGCGATTACCGACAAGACCGTGCTGATCTCGATCATGTACGCCAACAATGAGGTCGGCACCATTCATCCAGTTCGCGAGATCGGCGGGATCGCGAAGGAAAAAGGCATCATCTTTCACTGCGACGGCGTCCAAGCGGCGGGCAAGATTCCGCTGGATGTGGAGCGCGACGGAATCGATCTGCTCGCGATGAGCGCGCACAAAATCTACGGTCCCAAGGGCGTCGGCGCGCTCTGGGTCCGCGCCAAGGGTCCTCGCGTGCGCCTGACTCCGATTATCGACGGCGGTGGGCATGAGCGCGGGATGCGTAGCGGCACGCTCAACGTCACCGGCATCGTCGGCTTCGGCAAGGCATGTGAAATCGCGCAGCAGGATATGGTCGAGGAGAACAAGAAGCTGCTCGAATTGCGCCACAAGCTGCAAGCCGGTCTCTTCGAGCGTCTCGATGAGATCTATCTCAATGGGCATCCAACCGAGCGGCTTCCCGGTAACCTCAACGTCAGCTTTGCGTATGTCGAAGGCGAATCGCTGCTGATGGGTATCAACGATATCGCCGTCAGCTCGGGCTCGGCCTGCACCTCGGCGACGCTGGAGCCCTCGTACGTCATTCGCGCGCTGGGAGTGAACGAGGAACTGGCGCATAGCTCGATTCGGTTCGGGCTCGGCCGTTTCAACACTGAAGATGAAGTCGATTACGTGACCGATCGGGTCTCGAAAGAAGTTAATCGGCTGCGGGAAATGTCGCCGCTGTACGAGATGGCAAAAGAAGGAATCGATCTCAAGTCCGTCCAATGGAAGGCGGAATAACCGGTCTGGTCAGGACGGAGAGGAATCATGGCTTACTCCGATAAGGTTCTCGATCACTACAACAATCCCCGCAACGTCGGCAGCTTCGACAAGAACGCCGCCGATGTCGGCACCGGAATCGTTGGCGCGCCGGAATGCGGCGACGTGATGAAGCTGCAACTGCGAATCAACGACAGCGGCGTTATCGAGGACGCCAAGTTCAAGACCTTCGGATGCGGCAGCGCGATTGCCAGCTCCAGCTACGTGACCGAACTGGTGAAGGGCAAGCATATCGATGAGGCGATCACGATCAAGAACACCGTCATCGTGAAGGAATTGAATCTGCCGCCGGTCAAGATTCATTGCTCGGTCCTGGCCGAAGACGCGATCAAGGCCGCGATCACCGACTGGAAGAAGCGCAAAGGCGCTCCTGAAGCGGTCGTCGAGCACACCAGCGAGAAGGCGCAAGCGAAGTAGATCCTCGATGCTGACGCTGTCTGAAAACGCGGTCCGCAAGATCAAGAACCTGGTCGCCGAGAAGGGCGACGACGCCGGCTTGCGCGTCAAGGTTGTCGGCGGCGGATGCTCCGGGTTGTCGTACCGGATGGAAATCGATTCGGCGAAAGAGCGCGACAAGATCTTCGAGCGCGACGGCGCGAAGTTGATCGTGGACAAGAAAAGCTTTTTGTATCTGAACGGCTCGGAACTCGACTACTCGGAAGAGTTGATGTCATCCGGCTTTCGGCTGGTGAATCCGAACGTTAAGCGCGCGTGTGGATGTGGGGAGTCGTTCGTCGTATAGCGACGGGCGCGGCGGCGGGAGACCGGTCTTCCGAGAAAACAACAATCGCAACGAACATGATCCAATGCCCATCATGTGCGCGGTCTCAAGAGCCGCGGCTGGTCTGTATTCAATGTGCGGCGCCGCTGCCGGTGCCCGCCGATTTGAATTATTTCAGCGCGCTCGGAGTTCCGCAGAAGCTTACCCTCGATACCGCCGCGCTGGAAACCGCGTATCACGACTTGGGCCGCAAGATTCATCCCGACCGATTCGCGTCGGGCAGCGCGCAGGCGCGCGCGCTCAGTCTTTCCGGCACCGCGCTTCTGACTCGCAGTTATCGCACGTTGCGCGATCCGATATCGCGCGGACTCTATTGGCTGGAACTCAAGGGCGAGAAGCTCGCGCAGAACAACACGAGCGTTCCGCCCGAGCTCGCAGAGACGGTCTTCGAAGTCCAGGAGCAGCTCGCCGATCTTCGCAGCGCGGACGGCGGTGCCGCAATCGAACTGAAAAAGGAGATAGAGCATCGCCGCGCCGAACTGGCCGCTTCGATGGACGATTTGAACCGGCAACTGCAAGCGAATTTTGCGAAGTGGGACGCCGGTGACGGTCAGTCGAATAAAGAATTGGTCGCTGAATTGAAATCCATTCTCTCTAGCCTGGCGTACTTAGGAACGCTGGTTCGCGATGTTGATCGCGGGCTCGAAACCCTGAAGGCGGCGTGACGTCTCAACCACGATGACGCGAATTTTCGGCATAGATCTCGGAACCACCAACAGCCTCATCGCCGTGATGGAGGGCGAGCATGCGCGCGTGATTCCGGATCCGCAAACTGGCGCGACGATGTTGTCATCGGTCGTCGCGATCGCGCCCGACGGCACGGTGTATGTCGGCGACAAAGCGACCGAACTCGAACCGCAGCTTACGCTGGAAAAGGACGGACAGATTCACGCCACCGGATTTTCCGGCGGCGACATGGGCGCGGTGATTCGTTCGGTCAAGCGCTACATGGGGCTCGGCGGCGGCGAAGTGGCGCCCGAGGATCAGGCGCGCTACGCGTTTGCGGATCTCTCGGGCGCGGTTGCGCGCTTCCAAATCGGCAAGCGCACCTACACTCCCTCGCAGATTTCCGCGGAGATTTTGCGCGCGCTGAAAAATCGCGCCGAGTCCGCGATGCCCGATGAGAAAGCTGAGCGCGTCGTCATTACCGTGCCTGCTTACTTCAATGACGGACAACGCCAGGCCACCAAGGATGCCGGCCGTCTCGCCGGTCTCGAGGTAGTGCGGCTGGTGAACGAGCCGACAGCCGCGTCGCTCGCCTACGGACTGCAAAAGCTCGCCGAGGGGCGCGTCGCGGTTTACGACTTCGGCGGCGGCACTTTCGACATCTCGATTCTGAATGTGAAAGGCGGCGTCTTCGAGGTTCTCGCCACCAATGGCGATACGCATCTCGGCGGTGACGACATCGACAGCGCGATCGTGAACTGGTTTCTCGCGGATCTGCCCGACCCGATCCGGATCGAACGTCATATCTGGAACAGCGCGCGTCAGGTGGCCGAAGACGCCAAGAAAAAACTTAGCTCCTCGGACGAAGCCGAACTAATACTCGAAATACCCCCCGATTTACGCGTGCGCCAGAAGCTCAGCCGCGCGCGTCTGGAGCAGATGGCGACGGCGCTTATCGAGCGAACCCTGAAGCGATGCGAACTCGCGCTCAAGGACGCCAAACTTCAGCCCTCGCAAATCGATGCGGTCGTGCTGGTGGGCGGCTCGACCCGGATGCCTATCGTGCGGCGCAAAGTTGCCGAGCTGTTTGGCCGCGAACCCCTGTGTTCCATCAATCCCGATGAGGTTGTGGCCCTAGGGGCTGCCGTTCAGGCCGGCGTCCTGATGGGCGCCCAGCACGAGTTGCTGCTGCTCGACGTAGTCCCGCTGTCACTCGGAATCGAGACCGTGGGCGGCGTGATGGAAAGGATTATCCACAGGAATACAACGATTCCGACCAGCGTTAGCGAAGGTTTTACCACAGCGGTTGATAACCAGACCCACGTGGATATCCATGTTTTACAAGGCGAAAGGGAGATGGCGAAGGATTGCCGGAGCCTGGCCCGGTTCAAATTGGGCCCGTTGCAGCCCCAACCAGCCGGATATCCGAAGATCGCGGTCACTTTCCTCATCGATGCAAACGGGATACTAAATGTAACGGCGCGCGATGAGCGCACTGGCCGCGAGCATTCGGTGGACGTCAAGCCCAGTTACGGGCTGAACGATGAAGAAATCGAACGAATGCTCGAAGAGGCCATTGATCTCGGTGAGCAGGACCTGGAACAACGGCTGCTCATTGTAGCTCGCAACGACGCCCAGCAGATCCTTGCCGCGCTGGAAAAACAGCTCGCGCAATGGGGGCATCTGATTGGGGCGAGTGAGCGGGCGGCGATCGACGAGTTGAGGGGGCGGTTGGCGGAAGCGGAAAAGAGTACCGATCGCGAAAATATAGCGAAATTGGTCGAAGAACTTGAACGCGACGACTACTCCGTTCGCCGAACGGATCATGGACGCCGCGATTAAACAGGCTTTGGAAAAGAAGTCGGTTGAGGAATTGGCGTAACGGTTCGGCGCAAGGGTCGTATGGGACTTAAGTGGGACCAGGCGGAGGAGATTGCGGAGGTTCTGATCGAGAATCATCCGGGCCTTAATCCACTCGACGTCCGCTTCACCGACCTGCGCCAATGGGTCGTCGATTTAGACGAATTCGACGATGAGCCGGCTGCCAGCACCGAGGGCAAACTCGAGGCCATCCAGATGGCTTGGAATGAAGTTTATAAGGAGCAATACGGAGACGATTCCGAGTAAATCCGGTGAATAAACCGGGAATTGGAGCGTCTCTATATTCTGACCTTGCAGGAGGTGCGGGCGGATGCCGACCAGCGAGACCTTGAAGGCTGATCAGGAAGGAAAAATGGAAAAGGAAACTCTCGACGAAAAGTTGCCGGGACTGTTCGAGCCCGACACGCTGCTCCCGATTCAATACTTCGAGGCGATGCGCCGTAAGCATCTGCTCGAAGGCGAGAAGCGTCTGATATTGAGCGTGCTGGAAGACGCAGTCGAATGCTTCATGAAGTGTATCGACTCGTCGACCAATAAAGGTCAGCGCCTGTTCCGCGACGCGGACGAATGGATCGCGCTGGAAGACAAGCGCTGGGTCTTCTCGTTCGACAACGTGTGCGACATGCTCGATATCAACCCCGATTACATGCGGGTCGGATTGCGCAAGTGGAAAGAGAAGAAGCTGGTAGCGATCGCGCGCCGCGCCGAGGAACGGGTACAGCAGCAGGCTTTCGAAGAAGCCCAGGCGCTGTTGCCGGAATCGGAACGAGTAAAGGTCGTGGTGCCGCCGCCGGCACCCGTCCTCGCGGCAAAGGCGAAGGCTGCTGCCAAGCAGCCGCCCCAACTTGCGACTGCGCGCGGACGCCGCAAGAGCGAGCCCGCGCGCTCGGCCTCGCGATCGCGTTCGAAGCTGCGCAAAGCGCGCGCATAAGCGCGCGGCGCGCGTCATAGTAACCAATGCGATGCGGCAGGATTTCCTGCCGCATCGCATTTTTGCGGCTCATCGGCGGCGCCTGACAGCCGCCGGACTATGCTGGGGGCGGCGCGGTGGTGCTAGCGCCCCCGCGCAGACCCGCTACCATCACCCGAACCAATTCACGCAAACGCCGATGATAGGCCGCAGGCGCCGTCGCCGCGTGCTCGACCCCATGCGCGGCGGCGAGGATCAGCTCGGTGGCTTCGGCGGCGTTCAGGCTGAGTGGCGCGAGATCGATCTCGCGATGCGCCACGGCCCGATCGAGGGTCTCGCGGATCACGCGCGCGTACTTGCGATTGGCTAGCGTGAACTGATCGGCGGAGAGGCGATTTTTGGAATCCATCAGCTCGGCCGCGTGCGCGGAGCGATACACCGTCTCGAAGAAGAGCCCGAACTTCGCATCGAGGATCGCGAACAGCCGATCTTCAAGCGCGCCCGGCTGCGCGCGCGCCGCCTCCGCCGCCGTCTGTACTTTCTCGAGCAGGCTTTCGCATAGCGCGCGGAACACGTCCTCCTTGCTCTTGAAGCTAAGGTAGACGGTGCCCTTGGCGATCTCGGCTTCGTGGGCGATGTCCTCGATGGAGGTGCGGCGATAGCCGTACTGCCCGAAGAGTTTAAGCGCGGCTTCGAGAATCGCCGTCCGTTTTTTGTCTGGCGCCGTATGGGTGCGAATGGTCACGCCGGCAGAGTCAGTCCTTTCTGCGGCTGCACCACCATCTCGAAAATGTTCAGCTCGATCGGCTGCGAGACCGCGAACATTACCGCCCGCGCGATGTCGTCCGCGGAAGCGAGGACCATCTTGCCCGCCTTCGCGACCTGGTCGAGCACTTCCGCCGGAACATGTCCGCCGGGCTTCAATTCCACATTCATGCCGAGCCCCTTGACGATGCCCTGGACGAATTCGGGCGGGAAGTTGCGCGCGAAGTTGGTCGCGACCGCGCCGGGCATAATGTTCACCACTCGAATCGTGTCGTTCTCCAGTTCCTGGCGCAGCGAAGTCGCGATCGAGTTCACCGCCCACTTGGTCGAACCATAGACGCCCGACGCTTCCCGGCGTCCCGCGACCGACGAAATATTCACGATGTGCCCGTGAGCCTTGCACTTGCGCATCGCGCGCACGGCCGCCTGCGATCCAACCAGCACGCCAAGGACGTTGCACTCGAGCATCTCGCGCCACTTTTCCGGATCGCCCTCGACGATGCTGCTGGGGAATTCCAGTCCCGCATTGTTCACCATCACGTCGAGTCGTCCGGTGGTCTTCATCGCGTTGTCGACCAAGGCCTGGACCTCGCGCGGCTCGCGCACATTCATCGTGACCGCGGTCGCCTTGCCGCCGGCTTTTTCCACCAGCTTGGCGCCCTCTTGCAGCGCGGACATGGTACGCCCGGCGAGAAACACGTGTGCGCCCGCTTCGCCGAGGCGAATAGCTATTGCGCGGCCGATTCCGCTCGAAGCGCCGGTAACGATTGCGGTTTTTCCGCTAAGTTGTGCCATTGCAGTCTCCTGTGACCAATTGACCGAAAAGATTAATCCGGTCATCAGATGTAGCAGCCGCGGACGCGTATGTAAATTGCGAAGCGGATCGAGCACCAGTGGTTGTGAGTTGCGAGGCCGCCGGCTTCAGTCGTAACGTTCTCTGACCCCAATGCCGCTACGGACCAAAATCGAATGCCCCCATTGCGGCGCTGACCTGATCGTCAAACGGGGCGGCGTATGCCCCAAGTGCGGTGCAGCGATAAGCGAGCACGTTGCGCGAGTGCGAGCACGCGAACGTCGCATCGAACAGATCGTCGCCATAATAGGAACGGCCCTGATGCTGGCGGTTTTCCTGGTCACCAGCGGTGCCAGTCTCTTCGAGGGAATCGCGGTATACGCGTTGGTCGGCGCGACGATCTACTGGCTCGCGCGCCGCACCTTTATCTAGCCGCAACCGCTTTAGGCGGGGTCGTCACTCTTTTGCGGTATAGCTTCGTCCCGTGCCGTTGAAGCTCGGAATATTGCCGCGCGAAAGCTCAGATATTGTTATGCGTAACCGTGGCATTTCTTATGCGTATCTATGGGGCAGGAGGCATCGGAAAATGAAATCCAATAAAGGAGTGATATCTGGCTTGCTCGGCATCGCGTTGTTGGCGATGCCCATCACTGCGGCCGCTCGTACTCACAAGGATGATCACCGGTTCAATCGCGGCGTGGCGTCCGTCGATCGTCATTTCCAATCTTTCCGTGGGGCACCGATGCCTCAGTCCAACCAGAGAGCCATCTGGAATCGCCCCATCCTGACGCCGGTACCGATGCGTGCAATGCCGCTTCGTGACCGCGACGATAATTATCCGCGCGCTCACAATGACAACTATTACAACGGTTCGTATGGGCCCAATTACTACCCACCGCAGTACGCGCCCGAGCAGTACGCACCTATGGCAGGCGGCCAATACTATGGCGCGCCGGGGATGGGTGGCGGAACGCTCGCGAATCTGATTCGCGCCCGTGACAACGCGCAGTACCTATATGCGCAGGCGGTGCGCAGAGGCGACCGGGTCGGCGCTAAGCACCTGAACAATGCTATCCAGTCGCTCCAAAGACGAATCGCGAGCATGAGCGGCGGCGGCAGGTATGCTTATGAGTCCCCAGGGGCGCCAGCTTACTCTGGACTCGGTGGACTCGGTGCTTACACCAATCAGTATCCGAATAACCAGTACGGTTATGGCAACGGTAGTGGAATTGACTCGCTCCTTCCTCTGCTCGGAAACTACATCCACTAATCGGCTCCGAAGATCGTTCACGAACGGGCGTCCGGCTAATCGCCGGACGCCCGTTTCTTGTTCGCATCGCAAACTCTCAACGCAGCGCCCGCGTCGGAGCGGCTGCTTCATGCGGACGCGAACTCTTCCATGGTCTGCAAGACCCGAGCGCGGCGTTCGTTGGGATCTCGCGCGAATGAGTTGAACTGCAGCGCGGTGGTTGTAACCCCGGCGCGGAAATAGTCGTCAATCCGGCGGCGGCAGGTTTTCGCGTCGCCGAACACGAAGATCGATTCGACCATCGAATCGGAAATCTTTTCGAGCGCATTCTTTCGGTCGCCCTTGTTCCAGAGCTCGATTGCGGCACCGGCTTCGTTGGCGTAGCCGATCTCCTGAAAAAACTTATTGTACTGAGGAACCGTCACGTATGCGGTGAGCGATCGTTTGAAGAGCGCGCGCGCAATCGCGGCGTCTTCGCCCACGGCGATGATGATCCTGCAGACCACGTCGAGATTAGCGGGATCTTTTCCTGCCGAGCGCATCCCTTCCCGCGTATGATCGAGCATCGCGGGCAAGGTCTCAGGGGTGATGAAGTTGACGATCACTCCATCGCCAATTTCGCCCGCGAGCCGCAGCATCTTCGAGCCTTGCGCGCCGAGATAAATTGGCGCCGGAGGTACGTCCAGGTTCATGTCCATTCGAAAGCCGTTGATGCGAACGACTTTACCGTTGGCGGTATACTTTTCGCCCTTCATGATGGCGCGGATCGCTGCGACGGTTTCGCGGGTGCGAGTGTGAGTCTTTTCGAACGGCACACCCATCCAGTTCTCGACGATGTTCGGCGTGGAGATTCCCAGTCCCAGCACAAAACGTCCGTTGGAGAGTTGATTGACGGTTGCCGCTGACATCGCGATCAACGCCGGCGGCCGCGTGAACACCGGCACGATCGCGGTTCCGAAGCGCAGCCTTTCGGAAATCATCGCGGCTGCGGCAATCGGTGAAAAGGCGTCGCTTCCGAATGATTCGAAGGACCATCCGTCGGTGTAGCCGCATCGCTCGGCGGTCCGCACCAGGTCCGCAAAATGCCGATTCTGAAATGGATCGAACGGCAACGTGATTCCGAGTCGTTGTTGCATCGGACACCCCTGAAAGTGATTCCACGACCATATCGGATCGCGAATGCACGCGGCCACCGCATAGCGGATCGCCGCCGCGCTTTTTTGTCAGCCGCTTTTCCGCCATATTGCGAAGGATTGGGGCCTTTCAAAACACAGTCGAGGCGTGAACGGCGGTGACTGCCACTAGCGTCTCGGTTCGCCTGCCGCACCGATTCGATTTCGCGATCATCGCATGCGCGCTGACGGCAATCACGCTCTTCTCGTACTGGCGACTCGAAGGCACGCCGTGGGCGATAGACGTTCCCTTCGCGATCGACGGCATCAAGACCGTCTTCGCCGCTACGATTGTGGCCGCACTCAAGATCTGGTCATTTTGGGCCCTGCTCACGGTGATCGGGGCTGGCATTCTGCTCAAGCTGGATCCCGAGATTGCTCTCTTCGATGCGATCCTTGGCGGTGCGAGCGGCGCATGGATGGCGGCGTTCTTCCTGGGGCAGATGCTCGGCCCGATCGGTCTTTTCCGCGCACCGGTGATATGGCTTCTGCTGCTCGCGGGAGGCGCGTGGATTCTGTCGACCCCCAGGCCGCGCGTGGACTCGCGGCTGACCGCAGGACAAGCCCTGGCGCTGCTCGCATTCGGGCTGGCCGCCGTCGGACTCGTGCCGCTCGAACTCGGCTCGCCGGCGGCGCCGTATATGGATGTGATGGCATGCCCGGCGTCGGTGCAACGGATTCTGACCTTCGGACGCTACCTGCCATTCGACAACGACGCATTCGGATTGTGGGGACCGCAAGCGCAAACTCCCGCCCTCGAACTGTTCATCGCGATGCTTGCGATGGGATCGCGCACGCACCTCGGCCTCCTCGCACATAGCGGCGGTATGGTGCCGATGGCGGCGTTGATGATATTCGCTGCTTACCGATTCGGGGCCGCGACCCTGGGCGACACGGCAGGCGGTATCGCCGCGCTGTTTCTGTTCTTCACCAATACCTTTCGCAGGATGGTGGGGATGCGTGGGACTGCGGTGGCGTTCGCGCTGGTCGCCGTTGGCCTCGCATTTGTCCTCGATCGCAAATCCCGCCGCACGCTGGTGGCGCTCGGATCGCTCATTCTTGGCGCCGCGGTCGGCGCGCATGCGATCGATGGTGGCTTCGCGATCGCGGTGGCGGGTATGGCGATCGTATGGCGCGACACCGGCCACCCTCGTGCGATGCTGCTCAGGCTCGCGTGCGTCGCCGGTGCCGTCATCTTCGCGGGGCCGGAGTTTGCGATTGCCACCAAAACGGTCCTCCCATATCCGATACTGCCGCTGATTCAGCTCTTCGGCGCCGGCGTGATCGTGATGGCGGCGCGCGCGCTTCCTCAGCCTGATGCGGCGGCTACCCTTGGCAACAACGCGCGCTGGCGCGACGCGGTGATGGTCGCGATTTTTGCCGCCGCACTGATTTACACCAACACCAAGGATCCCAACACCATTTTCGCGCAAGTGTTTCAGCAGTTCCCCATGCTGAGTGCGTTCGCCGCGCTCGGGCTGATCTCTATCGGTGCGATTCGCGGCCGCGATGCGCGCGCGATCGACGGCTCGCCGGTGATAATCGCGCTGCTGATAACGCTCCTCATCGAGGTGATCGGACAAAGGCTCGGCGCGCTCGGCGGCTCCGACGCTTTCCAATCGGACATCGCGGATCTGCACTACAAGCTCGACGAATACTGGACGCCATTTTTCCTGACCTTCCCGGCAGCGCTTCCGTTCGCGATCGTTTTCAATCACGGCCGCCGCGCGATGGTGGTGGCGGCGCTGCTCGCGATCCTCATCTATCCCTGGAATCCGCGGCCGAATGGAAACTACGACTATGAGGAGCATTCGATCGCCGAGAACTGGAGCATCGATCTCAACATCGCGGCGCGCGGCTACTGGGGCTCGACGCCCGACCCGCGCTGGACGATGGGGCCGAAGGAGATGGAGTTGGTGAACCTGCTGAACGCGGAAAAGGACGCGGGCCGTATCACCATGAAGACGCATATCCTGCACCTCGCGCAGGATGTGATCGTGTGGCACGAGTTCAACCGCGCCTCGGTCTACACTGGCATCGCCGATGACCCGATCGTTTACGACATTCCGGGTAGCGATGTCGGATGGCTCGCGGGGGGCCGCGTGCGGCAGATGCCGGCGCTGCCCGCGGCGCTGGCGCGAAACCCGCCGTACGTTCTGGCGCAGGTATCCGCGCCTCCGGGCGTGAAATTTCCACCCGATGGTTACGACTTGATCTTCAATCGCGAAAACCTTCAGCTCTATCGCCGTCACGACTTGGCGGCAACGAAGTGATGCCTATGGGCAGTACGCGGGAAGTGATGAGCGGAATGAGATCGGTGGAGCTGGAGGTTCGCGAGCAGCCGATCGAGCGGGAATCGGCGCCGCTCGCGCCCTCGCCGCGCGCCGCGCAAATGATCCGCGTGGGAACCGGATTCTGTGTGTTTGCGCTCGCGATGGTGTTGGCCGACATCCCGTTCCTCAAATGGCTCAAGGACTTTCCTAACTGGCCGACACTCACCGCCGGCGCGATGGCGTGGGGTCTGCTGGTGTGGCCCGCCGCGCTGAAAAAGCGACTGGCTCAGGACCCCGTCCTCCTCCAGCGATGGTGCACGTGGACGGTATTCGCCGCCTTCCTCGCGCTGTATGGGATCAGCAGCTTTCCGTACACGCCATACAATGAGCAACTGCGCCAGGCGGTCGCATTTCTACACGGGCATACCTATATCGACGCGCCGAAGGAGTACCTCGAGGCGGTGCAGATCGGCCCCTATCGTTACGCGCTACATCAGCCGCTCGCAGCGATCCTCATGATCCCCATGGCCGCGATATGGGGGATGGACGTCAATCAAACAATGTGGTCGCTTGTCATCGGTGCGATCGATGCCGCGCTCGCATGGCGTTTGCTTGGAAGGTTTCGCATCAGTGTGAGTGCACGCACCTGGCTCACCGTATTTTTCAGCGCCGGAACGATACTCTGGTCCGAGACGATTTACGGCAACACCTGGTCGATGCCGGAAACCTGCTCCGTCATTTTCACGCTCGCCGCGCTCGACGAAGTCTTCGGTCCCGCGAGACCGTTTCGCCTCGGTATCTTCGCGGCACTCGCAGCCCTGGCGCGATATGAGTTCGCGTTGGCGGGCGCGACTTATGCGATATTGGCGCTGATGCGAGGGCGCAGGTTTCGTGATTTGTTTCTGATGGTTCCGGGCTTCGCAGTGGTCGGCGTCATCTTTGTCGGCCTTAACGAGGCGCGCTTCGGGAGCTTCTTCGACCAGGGCATGATTCTCATCGCACCCAGGGAGGGTACCTTCAGCTGGCGCTATCTGCTCACTAACATCAACACGATTTTCTTTATGGAGCCGGCCATCAACAATACCTTTCCCTATTTTCATCCTACCTTAACCGGTCAGTCGTTGATCTTCACCAGCCCCGCGTTAGTCCTCGCGTTTAAGGCCAACCTGCGCAAGGTCGAAGCTCTGCTGATGCTGGTCAGCGCCTTCGTGCTTTCGCTTCCGAGCCTGTTTTACTATGCGAACGGATTCGCCCAGTTCGGCACCCGCCATTATCTCCAGGTGTTTCCTTTTCTGCTGGTGATGATGGCGATGGGGACCCGCCATCCCGATCGCCTAAGCAAGATTCTCATCGTCACGTCGGTCATCTTCATCGCTTTCGGCGTGGTGAGCGTGCGCATCTGGGGCCTCGCCTGAAATCGGCGTATCGCTTCGAATGATCCAATGGTGCAAGCTAGGCCATGGCACTGTTTTGCCCGCGTCACGCAGGCGGGCGCATGCGGGATGAGGGTATGCGCGGCGCGGTTGAGGGATCTTGATGCATGGGATTCTGAATCCCGCGGAACTCGCGGAGTGGCTCAAGAACTGGGGTTATCTCGGCATCTTCATATGCGTATTCGTCGGCAACCTCGGGATCCCTGTTCCCGAGGAAACCGTGATGCTCGTCGCAGGCTTCCTCGCGGGCCGCTCGATCCTGGACCTCCGATTGGTCTATCTCGTCGTGGTGCTGAGCGCGGTTAGCGGAGATTGCTGCGGCTTTGTGATTGGACGTCACGGCGGGCAGCGCGTGATCGTTCGTCTCGCGGGGAGATTCGACACCATCCGTATTCGCTACGAACGGCTTCAGCTCTTCTTCCATACGCACGGCACCAAGGCAGTATTCATGGCGCGATTCATCGCGGGAGTTCGCTTCATGGCCGGTCCGATGGCCGGAGCGGCCGGCATGCCATTTCTGCGCTTCCTCGGATGGAACGTTTTGGGGGCGATAATCTGGTGCACCCTGGTCGTCACCATCGGATATCTCGTCGGCGATGAACTTCACCGGTTCGCCGCATATGCGCATTGGGCACAGAGGTGGATCGGGTTGGCGACGCTCCTGGTCTGCTTCGCCTTCTGGTTTTTCTGGCGGCGCGCCGGACGCACGGCGGCGGCCATTCCGCCTGGCCCTTCAACCAAGTGATGCGAAATGCGCGCAACCGCGCGACGGCGTGGGTGTTGATGCTGATCAGCTTGTCCTTGTCTAGTGGATGCGTTCGACGCGAGACCCTGAAGTTCCACTACCTTGATGGCTTTGTGCCCGGAACTCACGCGGTCTTTCTGCCGGCTAAAATTGCGGTCGCGCCGACGGTGGGCGATCTCGCGACCGGAACTCATGATATCGGTGGCCTTTATAGTCCCACCGGCAGACGGGAAAAAGTTTTTGCGATTTCGGATGCCGGCGCGCTGATCCGTGACGCATTGATGGCCAGTCTGACCGCGGCGGGACTCGAGCCGATCGCGCTCGATTCGCAGATCTCTGCCAAGGACTTGCAGCAGGGCGTCGATCTGATGCTGACCTCTGCGATCGAGCAATTGGAGGTAAGCAAGCGATTTGGAGAACAGCAGACTCTTCACGGGCAATACTTCACGATGACCGCGCGCGTGAAGTTGAAAATCGAACTGCAACGCCGCAACGGCGAGGTTCTTTACACCAACGAACTCTTCGGGATCGAGGAAGAGCCTCCGAAACCGGTGGGCGGCGAAGTGTTCTTTCCGCTCGAGACCGATCCCGCGGAATCGCTCTCGGTGGCGCTGTCACGGGCGGTCGGCTCGCAGATCATTGATCCAAACTTCCGCAAGGTTCTGCCGGGGCGCGCAACCTCATCCTGAACGTTTCCCGTCCCGACGGCGCCGCGCAAGCTTACGCTATTTGCGCTGCTTGCGATCCTCTTCCAGCTTGCGGAGTTCGCCGCGGCGAATTTTACCGCTGACGGTCTTCGGGAGGTCGTCGACAAATTCTATCTCGCGCGGATACTTGTACGGCGCCGTGATGCTCTTGCAATGTTCCTGAATCTCGCGAGCGAGCGCTTCGGTGGCGGCGATATCGGGCTTGAGCCGGACGAACGCCTTCACGATGTGGCCGCGATCGGGATCGGGAGTCGCGACCACTGCGGATTCCATCACCGCCGGATGCTCCAGCAATGCGCTTTCAACTTCGAACGGCCCAATCCGATATCCGGCGGACGTGATCACGTCGTCATTGCGTCCGACGAACCATAGATAGCCATCCGAATCGCGATAGGCCTGATCGCCGGTGAGATAGTAATCGGCGCGGAACGCGAGTGCGTTTTCCTCGGGATTTTTCCAGATACTCGAGCATGATCGAGGGCGGCTTGTCCGGTTTAACGCGCACCGCGATTTGCCCCACCTCCTGCGCTTTGCACTCGGCGAGATTCTGGTCGACGACGCGGACCTCGTGGCCTGGAAACGGGCGGCCCATCGATCCCGGCCGCACGTGCATCTGCGGCATGTTGCACGCGAGAATGATGGTTTCGGTTTGTCCGTAACCGTCGCGAATCGTCAGATTGAAATTCTTGCGCCAGACTTCGATCACTTCCGGGTTGAGCGGTTCGCCCGCCGCGGTGCAATCGCGCAGATTCGGAAGCTTGTACTTCGAGAGGTTTTGCTTGACCAGCATCCGGTACTCGGTCGGCGTCGCGCAGAAGCTGGTAATCCCATGGCGCGCGAGCAGCTCGATCTCTTTGATCGGCTCGAAGCGGCCGTTGTACATGAACACCGTCACGCCATTCATCCATGGGCCGAAGAGGACCCCATACGCCGCCTTCGCCCAGCCGGTGTCGGCGGTAGTCCAGTGAATGTCGTCCGGTGTCAGGCCGAACCAATTCAGTCCGGTGAATTTCTGACTATAGATGTAGCTATTCGAATGCAGTACCGCCTTGGGCTCCCTGGTGGTGCCGGAAGTGTAGTAGCAGATGGCGGGATCGAGGGCGCGGGTTTTCGCGACGCGAAACTTTGGCGACGCTTTCTGCATTTCTTGTGGAAGACTCATCCATCCGCTGCGCGCGGCTCCGGCAATTAGATAATGCTGAAGCGCGGGGCAGCGCGTGCGAAGTTCGCCGACCAGCTCCGCGCTTTCGACCGATGCGATGATCGCCTTGGCGCCAGAATGATTCGCGCGATACGCCAGGTCGTTCTCGCGCAGCATCGCGGCGCATGGAACGACGATCGCGCCCAGCTTGAGCGCACCGATGTAGGCGGCCTGCCACAGGGCAATCCGCGGGAGCACCAGCAGGATCGGATCTCCCGCGCCGATCCCGCGTTCGCTCAGCAGATTTGCGACGCGATTGGACTGCTCTCTGAAATCGCCGAAGGTGAGGCGTGCCCGGTTTCCGTCCTGATCTTCCCAAAGTAACGCGACGCGCTCGGGGTCAGCGGCGTACTCGTCGATAACGTTGCCGAAGTTGAAGTATTCAGGCGTGTCCCATCGAAATTCATTGTAGGTAGTCTCATAGGTATCCATGTTGCCAATCCAAATAGCTATTGGAGTAGCTATCGCGGGCGCGGCCTTCTCTCTGCCGGCGTTCGCGAACGCTTCGCCGCCGCCCTGATATACTTCACGCTGACGGGCGAAAGATCATCACGCTCGACGTGTACATCGATTATAGAGAATGTATCGCGTTGATGTGCGTTTTGCAGCGCGCGCCGCAATCCAGCCGGCGTTCGCGCGTCGAAGCCCGCTCCGCCCCATTCGCGCGCAAGCCGCGCATACGGCCACGGCGGAATATCCAGCAACTCGCGCCTTTCGGCGATCGGCCTGAAGATGCCCCATCCGCCATTGTTGATCACCAGTACGATTGGGTTCAGTCCAAATTTGGGCGCATGCGAAATTTCCGGGCCCGTCATCTGAAAGGCGCCGTCGCCGCATAGCACGATGGGCCGCAGCCCGGAACCAATCTGCGCGCCGAGGGCGGCGGGGATCGCGAATCCCATCGAAGCGTAGAACCCCTGCGCGAGGTAAGTGCCGTCGTGCGCGACGCGGATATCGAGACCGCCGAACAACATGTCTCCGGACTCCGCGAGCACCAGATATTTTGTGTGCGCGGCGAGGAACTCATTCACGGTGCGCAAAATATCGGCGACCTTGAGCTGACTGGCGCCCGGGGAAACTTTGTCCGGCAGGTTGTCGGCGTAATTAACTTTCTCGTGATGCGTCCGAACGTCCTGGCGGAGCAGGGCGCGCACGAAATCTTTCACCGCCACATCGGTATAGGTGTGATACTTAATATCAACCTTGCGATCGACCGCCCACACGCTACGGCCCTGGATGATATGCGGAGGGCGATTGCCGAAGTTCATGTCAGTCCTGAGGCATCCGAGGTTGAGCACGAAATCCGCGAGATCCATCCGCTCAACAATCGGCGCCGGACTAATCGGTCCGATGTGAACTCCCATATACAAAGGATGGTCCATCGGGAACGCGCCCTTGCCGAGGACGGTGGTGAAAACCGGCGCGCCGAATTTTTCCGCCAGTGCGACCAGTTCGCCCGCAACCTTGTAGCGATGAATCTCGATTCCCGCGATCAGCACCGGCTTGCGGCTGCGGTTGAAGATCTGCGCGGTTTCGCGCGCGGCCTCCTCGAGCTTACGCGGATCGGAAGGCGCGAAGTGCAGGCGCCCATCCCAATCGATTATTTCATCCGGCACCTCGATGTGGCGATCGACCATGTCGCGACGAATCTCGAGGTAGCCGGGGCGCTGCTCAGTCCATATCGCGCGCACCACGTCGTGCAAATCCTGCGCGGCGCGGCGTGGATCGATCAGCACCCGCGATGCGCAGGTGACTTCCTGAAAGATGCGATGCTGCGATTCGATCTCGCGGGCCTGATGATGGATCAGGGTTCCGAGTTTGCGCTCTTCTTCTCCGGGGCCACCGGAAACAATCAGGATTGGCACGCGCTCCGAAAAAGATCCGGCGACGGGGTTGATGGTGTTGTGACCGCCCGCCCCGTAGGTCACGCAGATCACACCGATCTTGCCGGAGGCGCGCGCGTACCCATCGGCGGCGAAGCCCACCGCCGGCTCGTGCGAAAAAGTATGCACCCTGAATCCGTGTTTGCGCCCGAGTGAAAAAAACAACTTGAGCGCCAAATCACCGGGAATGCCAAAAAGGTGTTCGGTGCCGATCTTTCGTAGATAGGCGACCAGAAAGTCGCCCAACTTCATATGCCGCTTCAAGGCGATGAAGGTGCGTCAGGTTTTGTCGGGCGCGTCCGCTTTTACGAAATTGAGCGCCGCGGAATTCATGCAATACCGCAGCCCGGTCGGCGGCGGACCGTCATCGAAGACGTGGCCCAGATGCGCGTCGCATCGCTTGCAGGTCACCTCGGTACGTTTCATGAAAAATTTGCGGTCGGTTTTGGTGCTGATGTTTTCGGCGGCGATCGGTTGCCAGAAGCTTGGCCAGCCCGTGCCCGAGTCGAATTTGGTATCGGAGCTGAAGAGCGCAGTGCCGCAGCATATGCATCGGAAAATTCCCTTCTCGTGCCACTCCGCGTATTTGTTGGTGAAGGCGCGCTCGGTGCCGCCCTTGCGCGTAACCTCGTACTGCTCGGGGCTCAAAATCTTTTGCCATTCCGCGTCCGTTTTCACGACCTTGTCAGCCATGACTATTCCCTTCTTCTGACCTGAATTTGTGAACTCGACGATCGAGACTTTCTGGATTGCGCCTGGCGCGGAGCCGCTGGAATCGTCGGCCGCGCCGAGAAGTGTCTTGTCGATGACGACCGCGGCGGCCGCGGAAACTGAAGCTACGATAAACGCGCGACGGCTGAGCAGATTCATTAGCGCGACTTCCTCCTAATGATCCTTCTGATCATGAAACCGGAAAGCAATGCTCGTGGTTCCCTGCGTGCTCATTCGATCTCGCTCGCCGGCGGCGATTGTCTTTGAGTATTGTCCGATGACTTCGTAGCGTTGTTATTCGAGTCCGGAGCCGGTCCGCCCAGCGGCTGCCCCGGCGCAAATACGCCCTCCTTTTCATGATACTGGTAGCCCGTGTAGGCGAGACCTCCGATCATCAAGGCGGTACATCCGGAGAGCACCATCGAAGCACTCGCCAATAGAGACAGACAGATTGCGTCTCTCAAGAGCTTCATCGAACCTTGCGATGCGGCGCTTCAGGCGGCTGCGTCTTAGACAGCTGCTCGACCCGCTCTTCGATCGCGCGCATTCTGCGAACCAGCTCCGGAAGCCGCGGCAAAGCCATCGCATAGCGGCGCCACAGACGCACGTCTACCGCGGGAACGCCACCTACAATCTTATCATTTTCGATGACGCCGTGGAGCCCGGCCTTGGCCGCGACCATCACGCGATCGCCGATGACGGCGTGATCCGCGGACCCGGAATTGCCGCCGAACTGACACCATTTTCCGATCTTCGTTGAGCCGGCGATCCCGACCTGCGCGGCAAACCGCGAGTACTCGCCGATTTCGCAGTTGTGTCCGATATGCACCGAGTTGTCGAGCTTGACCCCACGATGCAAAATCGTCGCGCCGACGGTCGCGCGATCGACCGTCGAGTTGGCGCCGATTTCCACGTCGTCTTCGATCACTACCGTGCCGACCTGCGGAATTTTGAAAAGACCGCCCGCGTGCTCGCCGAAACCGAAACCGTCGGCGCCGATTACCGCGCCGTTCAGAATGGTAACGCGACTGCCGATCGAAACTCCTTCGCGGATGGAAGCGTGGCTGTGGCAAACGAAATGGTCGCCAATCGTGACGCCCGGATAGATCACGACATGTGGATGTATCACCGCATGTTTTCCGATGCGCACGCCGGCGCCGATTACCGAAAGCGCACCGATCGAAGCGTCCGCGCCCACGCTCGCATCGGAAGCGATTCGCGCGGTGGGATCGATTCCAGGCGCCGGCCTTAGCGGTGGAAAGAAAATCTCCAGCGTGCGCGCGAAGTGATAATATGGAGTCGCGCTGATGATGACCGGGCACTTCGCGCGGGCGGCAAATTCCGTGGTAACGATAACGCAGGCGGCCGAAGTGGTCTCGAGCATCGGCGCATACTTTTCGCTGGCGACGAATATCACCGTACCCGGACCCGCGGCCTCGATTGGCGCGGGCATGAAGATTTCTGTGTCCGCATCGCCACGAAATTCCAGTTCGAGCTTCGATGCGAGTTCTTGGAGTTTCATTTCCGCCCTCTACTCCTCAGCCGCCGCCGGCTGTCATATGACATGCAGCGACGATAAAGCTGCGAGCGCTTCCGCGGCTTCGACCTTGCGCAGACAATCATAATGGCCAAAGCGGCAGGTGCGCGCGAGACAGGGACTGCATTCGAGCCGATGCCAAATCACGAAGCTGTTATCGGCGACCGGGCCGGTCCTGATCGGATTGGTCGAACCGAAGATGGCCACGGTCGGAATCTTCAACGCCGCCGCGACATGCATCGCACCGGAATCGTTGCCGACGAATGCGGACGCGAGCGAAAGTAGAGCAACAAGTTCGCCGACGCTGGTTTCTCCGGCCGCGACAAGCGCACCGGCAGAAGACAAAGCCGCCACCTCCACGCACTTCGCGCGATCCGACGGCGCTCCGACGAGCACCGATTCGGCGCCGAATCGCGCGGAGAGTTCATCGATCAGCGCCGCGAACTTCGCGGCCGGCCATTCCTTGGCCGGCCCGTACGCGGCCGCGGGAGCGATCGCGATCAGTCGCGCGTCGTGATGACGGCGTCGCGCCGTCAGCCACTCGCGCATCTTCGCAACGTTCGCGCCGTCGGGGACGATCGCGATATCAGCGGCGTCGCCGCGGATACCAAGAGTATCGCGAACCATCGCGAGCCAGTATTGGGTCTGATGGCCATCGAGCGCCTCGCCACGCGGCGACGATCGATGCGTGAGCATCGCGCCGCGCGCGTCGCCGATGTACCCAGCGCGGCGCGGAATTCCCGCCGCGGTTACCCATAGCGCCGACTCAAAACTGTTCGGCATCAGGATCGCGAGATCGAAATGGCGCGACCGAATCTCCGCGATGATCTTACGGCGATCGTTGAGACCGCGAAAAACATTCGCGACCGAGTAGCGCGTCGTGGAGTACGGGATGACCTCATCGACCCACGGCGCGCCGTCGAAAAAACTCGCGAGATCGTTCTGGACCAGCACCGCCAGCTGCGCGTCGGGAAAGGCGCGGCGAACCGCCCGCATCGCCGGCGTGCTCATTACCATATCGCCGAGCCAGTTTACCGCCTTGATGAGAATTCGTTTGGGAACTGGTTCGATAGCCGGCGCGGGGGCAAGGCCGACTGGGGAGTTGGTAGCTGCCTCGATCACGCCCTTCCCTTATAGCGGTCTGGACGTGATCTGTCATTCCAGTGAAGTAACGAATCCACTAATGTCGAATCGTCTTTGCGGTGAATTAAGAATCGGAAATGTTTCGAACAGGAGTATCGGATGCCAAAACTATACGGAGCCTTCGGCTCGCCATTCGTCAGAAAAGCTGTGGTCGCGTTGACCGAGAAGGGAATCGCGTTCGAACACGAACAAACCATTCCTTTCGGAGCGTCTGCCGAATACAAGAAAATCAGCCCGCTCGGAAAGATTCCCGCGTTCCGCGATGGCGATCGCACGCTGGCTGACTCCTCGGTCATCATCGCGTATCTGGAAAAGATCAAACCAGAACCATCGCTGTATCCTTCCGACCCGTACGACTATGCGCGCGCGCTTTGGTTCGAGGAATACGGTGACGGTGGCCTCGCGCCAATCGTGGGCGGCAAAATCTTTTTCCCGAAGATCATCGCGCCGCGCTTTTTCAAACGCGAGCCGAATCTTGCGGAAATACAGAAAGTCGTCGACGAAGAACTGCCTCCGATGTTTGACTATCTGGAAAATGAGATCGGCGACAAGCAATGGCTGGTCGGGAACAAGTTCAGCATCGCGGATATCGGTATCGCGACCCAGTTCGTCAATTTGATGCTGGCCGGATACAGCGTCGATCCGAAACGATGGCCGAAGCTGTCGGCTTACGTTGGCAAGGTACACAGCCGCCCGTCATTCAAAGCGGTGATCGATAAAGAGAAGGCAGCCTTCGGCGGCTGACCGGAGCTACCGGAGGCCCAAGTCGCGAAGGACCTTCCGGAGCGGGACGGTTCCCCTTTTGCGGGCGCCCGCTCGGGAAGCCTTCGCGGCTTCGATGTCGCTCCGGTCTTCCAATTCTTCGAGCAGTTCGAGATCGTGCGCGGGCACAATCGCAGCGACCGGTCTGCCGTGTTTGGTAATGACAATGCGGTCGTGCCGATAAGATACCTGGCTGACCAGATCTCCGAGGCGCGAGCGCGCGTTGGCGAGAGATACATCATGATCGCCGAGTTTGCGGGGAGGTCCTGCGACGGTCACCCCTTTGCCATTGTTATGTACAACTTGTCTCATTTGACAAATTGTTCATTATGTTCGAATTGTACACAACGATAGCTCGGACGGGTTCCGAGCTTTCATTTCAGTGTGCGGACCGAGAAGCCGCGATCGTTGCAGCACAGCAGCGAGCGCTTGCCCTCCAGCGTCGTTTCGAGGACCACTTCGCGTCCCCATAGGCGCTCGAGGTAGGTCATGGTCTTCTCGGCATATTCGAGTTGCAGATCGCGTCCGTCGTGCGCGTGCTTCAGGTAGAGCGTGCGATTTTGCCCGAAGTCCGCGTCCTCAACCTTGATCACCGGAATCGAACTCGCGCCGACGCTCTTGATCAGGGTCTCCTTGACGTTGCGCCAGCCCTCGTCGTCCGAGACTTTGCTGATGACGTATTCGTCGCCGCGCTGTTCGTACTCGAACAGATCCATTTCGCGCATCAGCTCTTCGGTCAGGTAGCGGCGGATGAACGAGGAGTCGCGTTCGACCTCGCGGGCCTCGAAGATTTTCGCATCCGCGGGCTTCGCGGGCGGACCATCGCGCTTGATTTCCTCGGCGGTCGGCGATTCCAGCGCCGATAGATGTCTTCCCAAATCTTGAGCCCGAGATGATACGGATTGATCTGGCCGGGAATCGGGCGCACGACCTGGTTGTGCCGGATGAGAAATTCCAGGTGCAGGCCCTGTTCGATTTCCAATGCCTGCAGGATCCGATGGTGCCAATAGCTGGCCCATCCTTCGTTCATGATCTTGGTTTCCATCATGGGGAGGAAATATTTCGCTTCCTCGTCGACGATGGTGAGCAAATCTTTTTCCCAGTCCGCCAGATACGGATTGTGATCGCGGATGAAGAGCAGCACGTCCTCGTCCGGTTCGAGCGGCACCTTATGGACTTCGGCTTCCTTGAAAGATTCGCGCGCGTGGATTCTCTGGAACGGATCGGGCGCGGCTGCGAGGCCTCGATCGCGCGCTCGATCTGCTCTTCGCGCTGAGCTTTGCTGATCGCGAGATTGCGCCGGCATTGCCACGGCAGCGCGTGGGCGGCGTCGAGTATGCGCTCGACTTTCTCATATCCGATCGAAGGGTCCTCGACATAATGGCGGACGCGCATCGCATGTGCCTTGAAGGTCTCGATGGTGAGTTCGGCGCGGGTCGATTTGTAGGTGAAGTTATTTTTGAAGAAATCGTTATGTCCGTACACATGCGCGATGGTGAGGATTTGCAGCAGCAGCGTGTTGTCGCGCATCAGGTAGGCGATCGCCGGGTTGGAATTGATCACCATCTCGTAGGGCAGCCCGCTGACGCCGTGGTCGTAAAGCGTCTTGAGCTTTTCGTAGGATTTTCCGTAGGACCAATGCGGATAATGCGAGGGCATGCCGGAATACGCCATGTACCCAAGCATCCCGTAGTGGTCGCAGATTTCGAATTCCTGCGGATAGCAACTCAGGCCGAATTCGTCGACCTTGGTGCGAATGATTTTGTCCCACTCAATCGAGCTGACTGATTTCGTAATTCGGCCATGCTTCAATCCTGGTCCTGCATCTTTGGCCAGGAACGCCTTGAACGAAGGCCAGATATCCTCTTTGCGCTCGATCAGCACGGTATGGAAATGGGGCTTCGAAATCTTGCGGAACACGTTCAGCATCGAGGATTCATAGTAGCGCGAGCCCAGCGGCTTGATCTCGCCGTAGCCGAACAGGTTGCTCAGCTCGGCCAGTTCCTGGGCTGCTTTGAGCGCGGCGGGATTGTCGGAATCGAAGTTATCGCCGTCGGAGCAATGGAAAGCATAGAGATTCCACAGCGACGGATGGTAGCGCGCGGCGATAATCTCCAGCGCCTTCTGATATCCCGACGAAATGAAAGTGCCGCCCGATTCGCCCTTGTGAAAAAATTCCTCTTCGGTGACCTCGTTGGCTTCGGTGTGATGCCCGATGAAGACGATCTCGACGTTGCGGTAGCGGGTCGAAATGAATTGGTAGAGCAGGAAGAAGAAACTGCGCGCGAGATATTTCTTCATCGTGTCCATCGAGCCCGAAGTGTCCATGATGCAGATCACGACGGCGTTGGACTCTTCGCGGGTGTCGGTCTCGACATGCTGGTAGCGCAGGTCGCCTGATGGAACGGGAAGCCCGGCGCCCGAGCGTGCCAGCGCCTGCATCGAGAGTGGCGTCCTCGGCAGGCTCGTCGTCGCATCGAGGTCGTCGCTCTCTTCGAGTGCTTCATCGGCGATCGGCTGCGTGCCGTTGCGCTTGCGCGTCGCCAGCTTCCGCATCACGCGCTGCCTGGCGGTGCGCCGTTTGTCGAGCCGGACGCGGATTCCGACGTGGCGATAACCTTTGCGCTTGCTGGAGCGCTCGGCCTCGATCTCGCGCAGCGCGCGCCGTTCGAGATTGGGCAGCTCCAAGTCCTCGAACATGATTTCGATCAGTTCTTCCAGCGTGACGTCGGTCTCGTAATAATCGACGCCCGGGCGATCGCCGGCTTTGTCCTCGCCCTGGCCGGGGCCGTCCTTGCCGACTTTGCCGACCACCTGGCCGGGGTGCGCGTTGCCGTCGCCCTGGCCGACGCCGGGCGCATTGTCGCCGAAGACGAAGCGGTATTCCTTGATCCCGCGCAGCGGGACCTTGATCACGCGGTCGCGGTCTTTGCCGATGATCGATTCCTCGGCGATGATGTCGGCGATATTTTCGCGGATCGACTCGCGGACTTTCTGCCGATGGCGCAAGCGGTCGCCGGCCGAACGGTCGGAGCGCTCGGCGTCGGAGGGACGATATTCGCGAAAGATGGAGTCGAGGTGGGCATATCAGTTGCCCCCGGAATCATACGCGGCATTCGCGCATGACTGCTCAATAGCAACTCCCGGTGAAATAAAGTACATCTGTTCGCTGCGGCGAAACTCGCGCATTCGAGCCTCTTCGCGCGCCGCGCCGCGATATTCTTCGGACCTGCTCCCTGACCAGGGAGTGGTCAGCGCGAGCACGCGCGAGCGCGGGTGAGCGGTTGCCTGGCTCTCGTTTATACAATTTCGCCTCGATTTTCTCGATGCACGCCTGTCGATACTGCCCAGCACTTCGTCGTTCCAGACATCTCACTTCTCGATATCCGCGACCGCTGATAATTCTTCCCTCCCCGCCGATTCTCCGTAATCGCGTCAAGGTCATGCTGGTACTCTGGACGCTCCACTTCGAGCAGTTTCCGCTCGCAAAGCGCAACGAGAAATCCACGATAAGTTCGCCAAGGTACGGAATCTGCTCTAAGTCAAACTGAATGTCGCGCGCCAGTAGTGAATTGACGTGCCCCAAGTGGACAACCACTGACCATAGCTTTGCCTCAGCGTACGGTTTAATCGCGAACAACTTGCAAATCTGAGCGAACGCTAGTGTCCGGTTGAATCTCGGTTCCAGCCGTGACGATAGTGCTCCTCGACTGCTCAGGGCCTAAAGTCACGGCCGCAGTATGACGAGCGATACGTCGAGCGCACGACGAACTCGTCGCCTGGTCGAACAAAAAGGCGGAGACGGTCGGCCTCCGTTAATAAGCGGCTGCGCTAAGGCGAGAATCATGTCACGACTCAATCCTTCCACAGATTGTTCGCCGCGTACTTGAGCACCACGTCCACGCACGACTCGCAGTAGCCGTTTTCGAGCAGGTTCTTTACCATCGCGCCGTACTTTTCGCCCTGCTCTTCGTCGCGGGTCCGCGCCTTGGTGATGATTCGCGAGATGTCGCGCACCGAGGTCATCAGCTTTTTCTCGATCGCCTCTTTGAGCGGCTCGTAGCTGCGATAGCTGATCTTTTCGCCGCGGCGCGACGCCGACCACAGATAGGCGATCACCTCCTGGCGGAAACCGTCGGCCGCCGAGCCGATAATCGCGATCTGCTCTTCGATCGACTTCAGGAAGCCCTCGTCGGGCGGCAATTCCTCTTTGGTATTGCGATCGCGCACGCGGGTTTTGTTGACGTAAGCCTCGGCGTGATCGAGATAGTTCTGGAACAGCGACTCGGCCTGCTCCTTGTAGGAGTAAACGAAAGCGCGCGTGATCTCTTTTTCGAGCAGCTCCAGATACTCCTTGTGCAGCGTGTCCTGCAGGAACTCCAGATACTGCTTGCGCGTGTCGTCGGGCAGGTCGGCCTCCTTGGTCATCGAGATCAGCGCCTCGCGGACGTTGATCGGATTGATGCAGTTGCCCGAGGCGTTGTCGGACAGCGCGTTGTCGAGCGCCTTCATGATGAAGCGGGTCGAGATGCCTGACATGCCCTCGCGCTTGGCGTCTTCCTTCAACTCCTGCACGTCGATCTTCTTGGTGCGTCCCTTCTCGACCACTTCCTCGCCGTTGTAGAGCCGCAGCTTGGTCATCAGGTCGCACTTCGAGGTCGGTTCCAGCCGCGACAGGATCGCGAACATCGAGGCCAGCTCCAGCGTGTGCGGCGCGACGTGCGCGCGGAAATCGGAGTGGCGGATGATCTTCTGGTAAATCTTGACCTCTTCCGAAAGCCGCAGGTTGTAGGGAACCTTCACCACCACGATTCGATCGAGAATCGCCTCGTTGGTGTGGTCGGCCTTGAACTTCTGCCATTCGGCTTCGTTGGAATGGGCCACGATGCAGACGTCGACGTAGACCATCCCATGGCGCCCCGGCGCCGGGATCACCTTTTCCTGCGTCGCGGTGATCATCGCGTGCAGGTACTCGGTCTCGTTCTTGAACACCTCGATGAACTCGACCAGGCCGCGATTACCGACATTGAGCGCGCCGTTGAGTTCGAGCACGCGCGGGTCGCCTTCGGAATATTGATCGAGCTTCGAGATGTCTTCCGAGCCGATCAGCACCGAAGTGTCCTGGTTGTTCGGATCGACCGGCGGCACCACGCCGATTCCGATCCGGTTGCGCTTGGAGAAGTTGCGGCTGACGACCGGGAACTCCTCGTAGCGCTGGCCGAACTCTTCTTTCAGCCGATAGCGGCAGACCGGGCACAGGTCGCCCTCGATATGCACTCCGAGCATCTTCTCGAACTCGCGCCGCAGATGGCGCGGGATCAGATGGAGCGGCTCCTCGTGCATCGGGCATCCATCGATCGCGTAAACTGCATGCGATTGCTCCAGGCCGCGCTGAACCGCTCGACCAGCGAGCTCTTGCCCGAGCCCACCGGACCCATCAGGTAAAGCACCTGCCGGCTCTCCTCGCCCTTGAGCGAGGCGGAATGGAAGTAGCGCACGATCTGCGCGATCGTCCGCTCGATTCCGAAGAACTCGTCGGCGAAGAAATTGTAGACCTTGAGCGTCTCGTCCTTGTACAGACGCTTGGCGCGCGGATCGTCGCTGTCGTGCATGTCGCGGATGCCGACGGAGATGATCAGGTCGTAGATGCGGGCGTGGGAAAGCTTGGTCGCCAGCGGATCGGCTTTGACCCGCTCGAGATATTCCAGCAGCGTGCCCCTCCAGCTGCCTGGACTCGCGCGCCGCGCGGTCTTTTTTGATCACTTGTTCGAAGTTGCTATCCGCCATCCGCTGACTCCTGAAAAAAAGTTATGGGCGTTGGGGAACGGACGCTGACCAGACTGCGCGGGCGAAACTCGGGAGGGTTGTGCTATTTTGCCGCATATCCTGCGCCCAGTATAACGGAGCCCGGCGACGCGGACAAGGCAGCTATCTTTTAGAGCTTTAGGCGTTCATTCGCTCCCCTGTGCCTCTACAATTTGTCGGCTTGGATAAGTTTCTAGCTGCCGCTCAGTTAGGCTGATACGCCACTACGCTACACCAAATTCATCGCCGACCGCGACACTGTTGCCTAGCACTTTCTTGCCGCGATCGTTCACCACTTTCGCCGCGAACACCCGATCATCGTGCGCGAACGAGACCCACCATTTCTCGTCGATCGCGCTGCCGCAGATATCGTTCCTTTTCCGCCATCGTGCAAAGCGGGTCGAGATCGTAGGCCTGGTTCCAGGAGCCGCGCATATGGGAGCGGGTCGGCACGATATCGGCGAGATGGACGAAGGCGGCGCCGCCGTCGCGCACCATCGCGATCTGATGGTCGACGCGTATGGCCGCCGGTCACGACCGCGCTGCACGCCCGGGATCACTTCGGCATCACCGCTCGATCGCCTCGATCATCGCGGCGACCGGCTCGAGGCATTCTGCGACGTGCCGATAGGCGGCGCGCAGGCGTTCGTTGCGGATTTCCGCGCGATCTCCAATTCGCCGCGTTGAACGAAGATTCGCGCTCGCGGAAACGACGGCTCGAACGCGCCCGATTCGCGCCGCCGGACGATACCGCCGCAATGGTCGAAGTGGAGATGCGACAGGATCACATGGCGTGACGTCGCCGGGCTCCATTCCGAGCGCGCGCAGGCCGTCGAGCAGCCATCCGTCGCCGTGATCGAAAATCTTGCGCTCGACCGGCGTCAGGCGGTTGCCGATTCCGGTATCGATCAGCACGGCGTCGCGGCCTTTCATAATCAGCGGGCAGGTGAGATTGAGACGGATTCGGTTGCGCGCGTCGGGCGGATGATCGCGCTGCCAGAGCTCGCGCGGCACGACGCCGAGCATGCATCCGCCATCGTTGCGCCATAGCCCGTCGGTCAGGAACGCAACGGTGAACGATCCGATTTGGATTTTTTCCGGCGTCCGCATCGAAACAAATCATTTCGCACACAAGCATTTGCCACAAGGCTGCTAGCCGCCGAGTAACCACAGGCGGCAGTTGGGACGGAAGCGCGGCCTATGATTTAATAGCGGGCACTATGCGCGCGACTAAGTTAACTTCGCTGTCGCTGCCGCCGAAGCTCCTGCGCGAAGCGGAGCGCGTGGCCCGACGTGAGGGACGGACGAAGAGCGAACTCTTGCGCGAAGCCCTGTGGCGTTACGTGACTGACAGCCGCTGGAAGGAACTGCAAGAGTTTGGTCGCTCTCAGGCGCGCACGCTAAGGATCAAAGATTCGGACGTAGAAAGGCTAGTCGGCGAATACCGTTCCAGGATCCCAACCACAGGCCCAACAGCGGGCGTCCCGCCCAACAGCATCACCGCGATATTCAAAAGCACCAGCCGCGAGGCCGCGCGCGCCGATATCGCCGCGTCATCCGATGACAGCTTCGGCTCGGCGCGCCAACACGCCGTCAACACCGCGAACATCACGAGGAAAATTCCGATCTTGGCGCCGAGCACCTCGGCGAAAGTGTTGGAGAACGAAAAGCCTCGCATCGTGCCCGCGAGGTACAGATTGACGATGCCGCTGAGCAAGATGAACAGCATCGCACCGAGGCCGATGCGATTGATCACGGGAGCGATGCGCCGCACCATCGCGCGGCCCTCGTCCTCGCCACCGGCGGCGCTCGCCGCTATCACGAAGCAGGCCGACGCGCCGATCCACGCGACTCCGCCGGCGGCGTGCATCCATAGGATTGCGGTGCGAAGCGCGAGCGGATTCATCGGAGCTTTCTAGCACGCGACGGCATCGATCGCTGCCTGCGCCTTGGTGTCGCTACCGATAGAAACGCGTGTTGCGTTAGAGGAATTTGGCGACGCTGAAAAGCAATTCGCCAAGGATCAGCAGCACCACGATGACCTCGAGCAGGACCAGCCTGCGGTCGCGCGCGACATCGAGGACCAATTCGAGCGCCTCCTGGATGCTTCGCAGCTTCGATTCCAGTGCGGCATAGCGATCGACCAAATCGAACTCCGCGCGCAGGTCGTCATAGATGCGATCCATCGCGGCGTCTTCCCACGCGGCATCGGGTTTGTCGAGCAGATGCAGAATCGAAAGGACTTCAGTGCGGGTGGTAATTGCCTCGCCGATAAAACGATGCAGCGGACGGGTGCGCATCGAGACCGTGCCTCTGCGCTCCATCCGTTCGACCAGCACGTTGGTGCGCTCGAAAAGCGCCTCGACGATGCGCTCGTAGTATTCCATCGCGGCACTCTGCGCCATGGTCAGCGCGACGATGGCGGCGCGGCCGGGTGTGAACCGATCGACGCGCAGGGTGCCCTCGTGAATACCGGTCTGGAAGGAAGGATCTTCGAGCACCGAGTAGTCTTCGCGAATGACCTGAGCGGTGAGTCCGGGACGCGCGTGATGAAGCCGCGACAGCTCGGCCTCGCGGCGCTCAGGCGGAACATCATGCATCACGACCGCGCCGAACGGATAAATATAAACTCCGCCGCCGGGTTCAACCGGGAAATGAATCTCGCGAGTGGAGACGCGCGCGGTCGGGAAACCCCGCGCGAGGGCGCGCAGGGAAAAATTCTCTACGAACGCGATCGCATAAAATTGATGAACTCGCGGCGCCACGGATTGGAATCGTAGCTGAGACGCCGACGATAATCTTGTGGTGGGGTTAAGCGATTCAAGCCGCGCGTCTAGTTGACGAAATGATACCTCTGCTTGCGATCAGCGCGATGCGAGGCGGCCGAGTTCGACAGCGTCTCATAGCTGGGCTGCGCCTCGGCGCCGATCCCCGCGTTGTGCAAGGTTTCCATCGCCAGGTCGGCATATTGGTCTCGGACCCAAATCAAATTCCTGGTACGGCGATGGGCCAGCACATTGTCGCCGTCGAGCAGGCCTAGCGACGAGGAGAAAACGTCACCGACGCGGCCAGCGCCGCGCACTACGTGAATCGTACTCATTTGGGGTCTTCCCTACGGACTGTTAGGTGGCCGTAAGTGAAGGTGTGAAGAGGAGGAGGTGGTTGGCTTGCGGCCTGAGGTTCACTCTCCCCGCAATTGTTTACTAAAGCAAACGAGAACGCTTTATGGTTTTAGTGCAACCATTAAAGTGAGCATGCATCTAATGCCGTTGATACGCTACGACACCCTACGAGGCGTATCTGAGAGTGGATAATTCGACTATCGCCGGACCAGATTCAGCGCACCCGATCACCCCGAAAGCCACCCGGATTTCCGTAGTAACAAATCGTTACTTTACGATAACACTTAGTCGAGGCCGAGGCGCTCCTTGCCTTCTGGCGAGATCATCTGCGGATTCCACGGCGGATCCCACACCAGATCGACGTTGGCTTCCGAGACGCCGGGAATTTCCGCGAGCTTCTGCTTGGCGTCCATCGCGATCGAGGCGCCCATCCCGCAGCCCTGTGCGGTCAGTGTCATCTTCACATCGACGCGTTTGCTGCCGTCGGGAAGCGGCGCGATTTCCATTCCGTAGACCAATCCAAGATCGACGATATTCACTGGGATTTCGGGGTCGTAGCACGTTTTGAGCTGCTCCCACACCATCGATTCGGTATCGCCTGCCGATGCCGCCTCCGATGATTGCTCGACGATCTTGCCGAGCGCGTCGGCATCCTTACCGGCGATTCTGAACAGCCCCGCGTGTGCGGGAACCTGTACGGTGTAAGTGCCGCCGAGCGATTGAGTGATGAAAACCTCGAGGCCCTTTTCCAGGGTTATCCGGGTTCCGGCGGGAACTTGTACGCCTTCGCACTCGCGAGTGAGTTCAACGCGCTCCATCATCGGTGAAAATCCTCATCACTTTTTCGTTCTTTTATGTTGCCGGAATGTAGCTCGGATGTTGCTCGGCGTCGATTATAGCATCGCTCGACGTTGCCGACAGCACGCCAAATCGACCGTTTTGGCGTCCCGATGAGGCCTAAATGTGACCGTCAACCCCTCCGTGACGACCCTCCGGGCACATCCCGGGCACCTCGGTACGACATGCCGCGTAATGCCTAATTTAGGCATATTTTGACCTGCTGTAACATATTGTAGCGGTTCTATATTGCCTCGTAGAACTATATAAGCTAAATACATCTTAAGGTAGGCGAAGCCAGGTACGCAGCTAAGTGCCGGTTGAGGCAGCGCGCATATGTTGGCCGACCCGGTATTTCTTCGCCGCCGTTTTTTCTCCCTTGGAGGAAGGGGGCGCAGTTATGGCTAAGCAGAGGCCGATTCCGAAGGCGTCCGTGGCGCGAGCGGGCATCTTCGACACCTTATTCGCGGATAAACGCTGGCTCGAAAATTATCGGGTGACCCCGGAAGAGATCGAGTCCGTGCGCAAGATCGCGATGATGGGTGAAGTGACCTGCGAGCGCGACGTGCTGTTCATACTGAACCAGATTCGCCGCGCACGATTGCGCTGGTAAGCGTCGCCGTCATGTACCTGTACAACTGCGACGGAGGGGGTTCAGTTGCACCGGTGCAACTCGCAACCCGATTGCGGTTGCGGAGCGAGATACGGCGTGTGGCGCATTCAGCCATCCTGCGAGCAAATGGGCAGGAACCAATCCTGCATCTGAATGGGGGGATCACGCATAGTTGCGCGCGATGCGCGCTTTGATTTGACCCGATGACCGCAGAGAACCGTCAGCTTAATCGCGTCCTGGCGCCCGCACCTGCGACGGTGACGGCGTCCGCCGGCGCGCTGCGCGATCCGATTCCCGATCGAATCGCGGTAACCACCATTCGCGCCGGCTCTCTTTTGGTCGTCCTGTTCCAGACCGCCTATCTGCTTATCGACTTGAGCCACGGGCGAGTTTTCAACCCCACCGTCTTTATCCTCCACCTGGCAAACATCGCCGGCGGTGTAGTCGGTCTGCTGTGGACGCTGAAGTTCATCGGCCACCGTCATTGGCGCGAGCTGGCGTTTGGGACCATCAGCTGGCTGATCTTTTCAACTGCGCTAATCAGCCTGATGTCGGGCCGGAGCGGGTCCTTTTATCTGTCGGTCGTATTGCTGGTGATGGGGAGCGCGGCGCTGGTGCCATGGGGTCCACGATGGCAATTGTCGATTAACGTCGTGGCGTTGGCCGCAATGCTGATGCAAAGCCTTGAGACCCACAATCTGTTGTTCCAGATGCATTGGCTGGCGGTATTGATCGCGATGGGAGTGGCGCAGAGTTCGATCTTCATAAATCAGCACTACTGGCGCGAGATCGAACAGGCGCGCAACGACGCGCTGGAAGCCTCGGAAGCGAAATCCGGCTTCCTCTCCAGCATGTCGCATGAAATCCGCACCCCGATGAACGCGATCGTGGGCCTCGCCGAAGTGTTGGGCGAGACCGCGCTCACCAACGAGCAGCGCCGCTATGTGAATACGATGACCGCGAACGGCAAGAGCTTGCTCGAGTTGATCAACAACATTTTGGACCTCGCGAAGATCGAAAGTGGCCACTTGTCGAGCGTCGAAGAAGAGTTCGACCTCGCTGAATTGAGCGAGCAGGTTGCCGACAGCCTCGCCCTGCGCGCGCATGAAAAAAATCTCGAACTGACCGTCTGGATCGATCCCAAGGTTCCGGCGCGGGTTATCGGCGATTCGATGCGTGTGCGCCAGATCATCGTGAACCTGCTCAACAACGCGGTGAAATTCACCGAGTTCGGCGACGTTTCGCTGACCGTCGAACCGGTTTTCGCCGATGCCGGGCAGGCGGAAATCAGTTTTACCATTAGCGATACTGGAATCGGGATTCCCGAAGAAAAGCTCGGCGCCGTCTTTCAGGTCTTCACCCAACTCGATTCGTCAGCCTCGCGCCGCCATGAAGGCAGCGGCCTCGGCCTCACCATCGTCAACCGGCTGCTCGATTTGCTCGGCGGAAGACTCGCGGTGAAAAGCGAGATTCTCAAGGGCAGCAGCTTCGAGGCGCGGATTTCGTTCAAGCTTCCGGCCCAGGTGCCGAAGCCGGAACCCGCGGCGGATTTTGCCGGCTGCCGTGTTCTGATCGTCGACGATAACCCAGCCAGCCTGTCAACGGTGGCGAAGTTGATTGAATCGATCGGCGCAGCGGCGGACCAGTGCCGCGCCGCGATGGGCGCGATCACCGCCATCGAGGCCGCATCCGACGCGGGCCGTCCTTATTCGGTCCTGCTGGTGGACAGCAAGATGCCCGATCTCAGCGGCATCGAGCTGTACCGGATGCTGCGCTCGCGAAACTATCCGGCGCCGACGATCCTGATGCTCACGTCAGATGAATTGAACGATCGGGCCGAGCGGATGCGCGAAGCCGGACTGAAATCTTATATCGTCAAACCGGTTAAGCGCGCGGAACTCCTGCGGACCTTGCGCGATGCCTTGGCCGGCAGCGTGGATAATCCCGCGGCCGCAAATGACGAAGCCACGCCGGCGATTCCGGCGCTGACCGGCGAGCGGCGGATTCTGCTGGCCGAAGACAATCCCGGAAATCGCATGCTGGTGAAAGCGTTCCTCAAGGGCGCGGCATTTCAAATCGATGAAGCCGAGAACGGCGCCGTCGCGGTGAACAAATTTACCTCCGGCAAGTACGACCTGGTCCTGATGGACATGTATATGCCGGTGGTCAATGGCTACGAGGCCGCGGGCGCGATTCGCAAATGGGAGGCCGAGCATAGCGCGCCGCGTACCCCGATCATCGCGCTGACCGCCGCCGCCATGAGCGGCGACATGCAACGCAGCCTGCAAGCCGGGTGCGACTACCACGTCCCCAAACCAGTCTCGAAAGCGGTACTGCTGAAGCTCCTGGAGAGCATCTTTAGTGGTGGCGCAGCGGCCGAATCGGCGGCGAACTCCTATGGCGGTATGGCTGATATCGACGATCCCGCGATGGTGGCTGAGATCTCGCAGCTCTTCGTCGCGGAAATGGATCGCTTGAACCTTGCGATCGACGCCGCCGCTGAAGTTGGCGATTTCAAAAGGTTGAGCGATGCCGTCCACGCGCTGAAGGGCAGCGCCGCGATGGTTGGCGCGAAGCGGGTCGCGGCCATCTGCAAGGAGATCGAAGCGGCGATTTCAGAGGCCGCGCAAGATCGCATACAAGCTGATCTGATCGAGCTCAAGTCGGAAGAGGTTCGTGCCCGCGAAGTGTTTTCGAAAAAATCCGAGCTCCTCGCGAAGCCAGGGCCGCGCGCGAGCAATGAGTACCAACGGACGATATGAACCGGACCGGATTGTTACCGGATGAGGGATATTACTATGGCTGAAGCAGAACATGGCATCCCGACCTTGATTATCGAAGATGCGGCGCCGACGCGCAGGATGCTGCGTGCCCGGCTGGAAGCGCTCGGTTGCACGATTGTGGGCGAAGCCGAAAACCAGGCGCAGGCACTGGTGATGTTTCGCGAATTGAATCCGGTCCTGGTGACTCTGGACCTGATTATGCCGCAGGTCGACGCACTTACCACCGAAGAGTTGTTTAAGATCATCCGGACCGAGAAGCCCAAGGTCAGCGTCATCGTGATCAGCTCGAGTTCCAGGCAGTTGTCGGCGGTGCCCTACATGTCGCAGGGCGCGATCGCGTATCTGGAGAAGCCGTTTGTGAACTTCGATCAGTTGCGCGACAAGCTCGAATTTCTGTATCCGCACTGAGCTGCAACGTTGCGCGCAAGGGCGGTGCCGTGATGGTGAGGGCCTCGCCCGCTGCGTTCGCATGGTAGGGACGGTTCGCGAACCGCTGAAAAAAGAACGGCCGAGCTCTTTCGAGCCCGGCCTTCGCATCAGAGTCGATAATTCCTCAATTGTCTGTCTTGGCGCTCTCAATAAGATCGTCGAGTTGCGAGTTGAGAAGCTCGGCAGCCAGGATCGCGCGATCCAAGCTCCGCTCGACCATGGGGCGGTCAAAGCGGACGGCCCTGGCCTCCGATTGATGACCGTGCTCTCTGAGGGCGGCGACCTTGTGCCCCACGAGTTTCATCGTCTTTTCCATATGTATCCATTTATTACGTAACGCTTCGTCTCTGTCCACCCCCAGTTCTCGAAGCAACTTGAGCTTTTGCTCGGTTTCTTCCATAAGACGCTCAAAGATCTCGAATTTATTCATCGATTTGTTCCGACCAACATCATTTCGCATCGGTGCAAACAGCCCGGTCGTGAGCCTCGGGGACTGTCGGTAGACCATCTGTCTCGCATACTATTGTCGGATTTTATCGTCTTGACAATCTGTTAACGCGGGTTCCGAACGGAGAGCCAGTCGGAGAAGAAGTGGCCCCTCAGCAAGGCAGTGCCGCTCTTGTCGGCTCGCCCGATGATATCACATGTGATATCATAGCTTTCAAGAAAGTAGCGGAGTTGCGGCGATGGAGAAAGGAACTTCGAGAGCAAAGAAAAACGCGAAGTCTTATCTGCGTCTGCCGTACGCGAGAATTTTGATTCCCGAACCCGAGGGCGGTTGTTTCGCGGAGATTCTGGAGTTCCCCGGGTGCATCGCGGAAGGAGAAACGCCGGACGAGGCATTTCACAACCTGGAGAGCGTCGCCGAATCGTGGATTGAGAGTTGTCTTGAGCAAGGGCAGGACATCCCGTCACCGCTGGCGAATCATTCGTATTCGGGAAAAATCGCGTTGAGACTTCCCCGCGATCTACATCGGCAAGCGGCGTACAAGGCTCAACGCGACGGGGTCAGCGTAAATCAGGCTCTGGTGACGGCGATCGCCGCTTGGGTAGGCGCGGACAATCTCCTTGAGCGGATTGCCCGGAATATCGAGACGAAGCCGGAGCGCGGCGTGCGCGCGTCGCGCAGGTCAGCCAGGCCATCCGCCGATTGACCTTGCGCGGGGCTCCTGCAACAGTTTGCGCTATATGCGGCTGGCGCGGCTCAGGACCCTGATTGCCATCGCCACTATGAGCGTTATCGCGATCGCGATAACGATCTCGATGGCGAAGCCGAGCTGCACCCCGGTCACTGGAATAGATTCCGTGACGATCCTGAGAAGTTCGCTAGGAAAGGGGACCGCGAAAATTTTCTGCTATCGCGATGACGCCGGCCGCAATCTTCGCTTCGTGCTCGCGCGCGGAACCGACGGCAAGGTCCGCTCAGTCATGGATGCGTGCGAGCAGTGCTACAAATTTCACAAGGGCTATACCTATTCCAAAGGCTTCCTGATTTGCCGGCTGTGCGGCAATCGCTATCCGGTCAATCATGTAACGGAGGGTAAGGCTTCCTGCGTGCCAGTCGCGGTCCCCAGCACCGAGAGCGACGGCAAGATAACGCTCCGCACCGCGGATATCAAAAAACTGGGATGGCTCTTTTGAGCCGGCAACGCTTCGCACTCGATACCCGCAATACGCCACCGCCGCACTGACCCGCGCGCCCGCTCATCCGCAATCGGGAGAGTTAGCCCTCGCAGTTCAGCGCGTGCCAGTCCTCTGCGCCGGAGCGTCGGGCGTGGGCGAGAAGGCCTCGGCCAATTCCAGAATCTGAGTCTCGAGATGATTGATCGGATCCAGGGTGGCGGCGAGCTGGCGCAGCTTGCTCTGGAGACTGGTCACCGGTTCCAGCGCGGTCGCGAGTTCCTTCACATTCAAATAGAAAGCCTCGATGAGCTGACTCAGCTGATCGTTCAACGCCTTCATCGGCTCAAAGGTGGCCGACATGGTTCTGACCTGGTCCGCAAACGCCTTCACGGACTGGAACGTATCGGCGAGGCTGGACAGATGCGCGTGCAGCCCGGAGATACGCTTGAGCGCCTCTTCACTCGATTGAGTCGCCGAATCGATCGGAGCCAGTAGCCTGCTCAACTGCGCGAAGTGCTGGCGGAAAGCCTCGGTCGGCTCGAACAACTGATCGACCGTGCTGGCGAGAATTGCAATCGGCTCCGCTTGAGCTGGCGCGACGGACAGCGCCGGACTTTTGCCTTTGATGGGTACGTTGTTCATCGGTCGCTCGCTTTGGGTTTCCTTTTCGACGATTTTTATTGGAGCGGGTGAAACTTCCGCTCGGTTGCCGTTGCCATGGGTGGCTTCCGCTCGATGAGCATTGGTCGCCGCGCTGCCGTTCGCCGTCGCCGGCTTGGCTTCCGCGCCCCCCGAATTCCCCGCGCCATCGGCTGGTACCGGATGCGCCACCGGAGGAATATCGGCCGACTTCGACCGAAGCAGTAATCGTTGTCTCAGCTCATCCAGTTCCATCAATCTGACCCTCCCTGCATTATCAGCTTTCCAATCGAGGAACTGAGTTAGGGCGTCCGAGCTTTGATTTGGACATCGATTCGCTCATCGAAGTGGACCCGCCAAATCGGTTAACCGATTGATAGATACATTTTGTAGTAAATCACGACACGAGACAAACGGAAAAATGAGAAAAAAATGCCCTTCCGCGGGTCACCCGGAGGGGCCCCAAAACCGGGTTTTTCAGGCGAAAAGACCTGCCGAATATCTGTAGCAGAGCGGGATCGATTAATTCGGCGCCGGCCGGATCGGACTCGCGGCGCTCGGGCTTGCGGATGACGTGGGCGCGGCGATTTGATTGTCAACGTGAGCCGTCGCCGGCGCCTCGATATTCAATATCGGGGGCGCAATCGCTTCCCTCTCGAATGGACGGCGCACGTCCAGCGGAGCGCCTTCATCGACCCGGCCAATACTCACATCGCCGTCATCGACCTTGATTCCTTTCTTGATGATCAGTCCGTGTTCGGCCCTGAGATCGTAGATTCCCGGTGGAAGATCACTCGAGAAGGAACCATCGGCGCCGGTGTGGGTCAGGTAAATGTCTCCGCTGATGCGATTTTCGAAATGCAATTGATGACTGGCGAGCGGCGTGCCCGTGGTGCTGGTATAAATGCCGTTCACAACCGCCGCTTCGCTCGGCGCGGCCGCGATAGCTATAGCGATCGCGACTACAGCCCCAACCATGTAGCCCGCCGGCTTTGACATTGGCGCGCAATCCCTCCGAGGCATCGCAGATGTCGACCCAATATCCATTCCTGAGCTAAGTAGGAAGTGCAAGGTCTCCGCGATCTTGCGATACGCACTCTTTAGAATCGCGTCGGAGCAAAACATGGACAAGATGACTATCTATCACAATCCCGGTTGCGGGAGTTCGCGCGGCGCGTTGCAGATTCTAAAGGATCGAAACGCCGAATTCGACATCGTCGAGTATCTCAAGATCCCACCCAACCGTGTGACTCTGGAGAAAATCATCTCGATTCTGGATGGCTCGCCCGCGGATCTGGTGCGCAAGGACAAGCGCTTCGGCGAATTGGGGCTCGCGGCCGCGGACTATACTGAACCGAAGAAAATCGTCGCGTTGTTGCTCAAGCATCCGGAATTGATGCAGCGTCCGATCGTGATTCGCGGCAACCGCGCCATCATCGCTCGTCCGCCGGAAAAACTTACGGCGCTGCTCTAGCGCCGCCGCCGAGTTGACCTCGCTGACTTCGCCGGGGTTTGCCCTGAAGATCACTCGCCGGAAAACTTAGGCGGACGTTTGGCGGCAAACGCCGCGATTCCTTCGCGCGCGTCCTTGGTCCACGCGGTCGAACAGATGGTCTCGGTCTCGCGCCCCATTTGCTCTTCGAGTCCTGCCACCGCGCTGTCGATCAGAAGCCGCTTTACTCCCCGATACGCCAGCGTGGGCCCGGTCGCGAGCTCGGCTGCGAAAGCAGTCGCCGTCGAAAGCAGATCCGCGTCGGGGACCAGGCGGGTGACGATACCCAAATCGAGCGCCTGCCGGGCCGAGAGCACCGGATTGAGAATAATCAGTTCGATCGCGCGGCGCGGGCCGACAATTCGCGGTAAGTAAAATGTTGCGGACCCGTCCGGCGTCAGACCCGCCCTGGTATAGGCCATGGTGAATTTCGCCGACTCCGCCGCGATGACGAAATCGACCGCGCACGCGAGGCTGAATCCCGCGCCTGCCGCGCTGCCCTGAATCGCCGCGGTGACCGGCGATCGCATCCGTGCGAAGCGTGAAATCGCGCGATGCAGATGGGAGGTGACTTCTTCGATGTAGCGCGGCAATTCGGTTTCCGATTTCGCGGCGAAGCTTTTCAGGTCGCCGCCCGCGCAGAAATATTTACCCGCACCCGAGATCAACACGGCGCGGACGCTCTCGTCGGTGTCGCATTTGCGCGCGGCGTTGTCGAGTTCTTCGGCCAGTTCGAGATTGATGCCGTTGGCGGCATCGGGGCGATTGAGCGTCAGGTGCGCGACGCCGTCTTTCACTTCGAGGATCAGATTCGAATACATCGGCGTCCTCCCGCAGCCTTGAAGGTATAGGGAACGAGCGCAATGGGCGAGCGTTATGAGCATTGCCATTGCGGGCGAGTGCGGCGCACAATCGCCACCAGTTCGAGCGAGGAGTTCGACGTTATGGCAGAAGCGCGCAGGCGAAAATTTTGGGGCTGGGGTTACGAGGATCAAGGCCCGACTCCCGAACAGCAGAAGCATATGGCGGAGCGGCTAGCGAAACGCTTCGGCCTGGGCGAACTGACCATCACGCCGCCGCCGACGGAACACGAATTGAATCTGCGCGCGCCGCGAGTGCAGCCGCCGGATTCGCTCAAGGCAATATGCTCCACCAGCACGCACGATCGCGCGGGCCACAGTTACGGCAAAAGCTCTCGCGATCTTATCCGTGCGTTTCGGCGCTACTATCCGAACCCGATCGATGTGGTCGCGTTTCCAAGCGACGAAAAAGACGTCATCAGAATTCTCGAATGGTGTGACGGCGCGAAGATCGCCGCAGCGCCGTACGGCGGCGGCTCCAGCGTCGTCGGCGGTGTCGAGGCGCCCAGCGACGGCGACTATCGCGGCGCAGTGTCTATCGATCTGATGCATTTGAATCGCGTGCTTGAGGTGGACCGGAAATCGCGCGCCGCGCGCATCCAGGCCGGCGTGCTGGGACCCCATCTGGAGGCGCAACTCAAACCGCACGGCTACACGATGCGGCACTATCCCCAGTCTTTCGAGTTCTCAACTTTGGGCGGATGGATCGCGACGCGTTCGGGAGGGCACTACGCGACCAACTACACGCATATAGATGACTTCGTGGAATCGACGCGCGTGATCACGCCTACCGGCGTCATCGAGTCGCGGCGGCTGCCGGGCTCCGGCGCGGGGCCCAGTCCCGATCGCATGTTCATCGGCTCGGAAGGCATCCTCGGCATCATCACCGAGGCATGGATGCGGTTGCAGGACCGGCCGAAGTTTCGCATCGGCGCGTCGATTCCGTTTCCGAATTTCTTCGCGGCGGCGAATGCGGTGCGTCAGATCGCGCAGGCCGGACTGTTCCCGGCGAATTGCCGCGTCCTCGATGAGGGCGAGGCGCTCAATTCCGGCGCCGCTAAAGGCGATGAAGCGGTGATGGTGCTGGCATTTGAATCGGGCGATCATTCGCTCGACCCGTGGATGAAGCGCGCGCTGGAGTGTTGCGCCGATCACGGTGGAAAAATTCCCAAGGAAGAAATCAAGACGCGCACTGACCAGGAGGCGACGCACGAGGGCGCGGCGGGTGCTTGGCGCAACGCGTTCCTCAATGCGCCGTACCTGATGGATTCGGTGGCCGCGATGGGAATGGTGAGCGACACCTTCGAGACCACGATCACGTGGGACCGCTTCGAGGACTTTCATCTGAAGGTGATGAATTGCGCGCGCGACGCGATCAAACGAATCTGCGGAGCCGGGAGCGTGACCTGCCGCTTCACGCACGTCTATCCCGACGGACCCGCGCCGTATTACACATTCCTCGGGCCGGGAAAAAAACAATCGCAACTCGAGCAGCGCGACGAAATGAAGGCGGCGGTCTCGGACCTGTTGATCAAGCTGGGCGGGACTATCACGCATCATCATGCGGTCGGGCGCGATCATCGGCCATGGTACGATCGGCAGCGGCCCGACGGATTTGCCGACGCGTTGCGCGCGGCCAAGAAGGCGCTGGATCCGCGAGCGATTCTGAACCCCGGCGTGCTGATCGATCCTTGAACAACGAGAGAGAAGGGAAACGGCATGAGCTATGAAGCGGCGCTCGCGGACTACACTTCATTCGATTTCGACAACGGCAAGTGGACGCGCGAGGTCTATCGCCGCGGGTCCAGGCCCCGCGGTGATCGTGATCCACGAGATGCCGGGGCTGCATCCGCTGGTGATGCGCTTCGCCGACTCGCGTGGCGGCCGCGGGCATGACGGTGTTCCTGCCCGCGCCTGTTCGGCGAGCCGCGGAGCCAGTGACGATGGGCTACGGAGTTCGCGACGATGCTGCGAGGCATCTGCATCCGCCGCGAGTTCGCCGTCTGGGCCACCGACCGCTCGAGCCCGATCGTCGATTGGCTGCGCGCGCTGGCGCGTAAGGTCGCACGCCGAATGCGGCGGGCGCGGCGTCGGCGCGGTCGGCATGTGCTTCACCGGCAGGCTTCGCCCTGGCGATGATGACCGAGCCGGCGGTGGTCGCGCCGGTGCTGTCGCAGCCGTCGTTGCCGCTGCCGATCGGCTCGAAGAGGCGCGCCGCGGGGATCGGACGTATCGCCGGCGGAAATCGAGTGCGCGAAGCGGCGTTTCGAGAAAGAGGATCTATCGATGATCGGTCTGCGGTTTTTCGGCGACAACTTCGTGCCGGACGCGCGCTTCGATTCCTACAAAAAGGCGTTCGGCAATCGTTTCGAGGCGATCGAGCTCGATCCCAAGGATGCGGAGCCCGGCCCGATGCCGCCCCATTCGGTGTTGACGATCAATCTGGTTGATAAGCCGGGCACACCGACCAAAAGAGCCGAGGAGCGCGTCATCGAGTTCTTCCGCCAGCGTCTCAACCAGCCGGCATGATTATTTTTCGAGGTCGAGTCTTTTGCGTGCGGCCTCGGACATCATGTGCGGCGTCCACGGCGGATCCCACACGATCTCGACGTTGGCCTGTTCGCAGTCGGGAAGGCCGAGGAGCTTGTCCTCGATACTCTCGCGAATCATCGAACCCATCTGACATCCGGGCGCGGTCAGCGTCATGATGATATTCACCACTGCGCCTTCGACTTCGACTCCATAGACCAATCCGAGATCGACGATATTGACCGGGATTTCAGGGTCGTAACATTCTTTGAGAACTTCGTAGATTTCGGATTCGCTGAGCATTCGAGGTAGCGCGGCATCTTAATCGCCGTTGCCGCCAGGTAGTATATAAGAATGGAGATGGGGGATGAATGGCCCCGCGAGAGCCGGTTTTGCGCGTGGAGGTTTCGATGCCCGACAAAGAAGATCTTTGCGACCAGGCGGTGGACCTTTTCGCCGACGACAAATTCGACGATGCAATCGAACTCTACCAGCAGGCGCTCGCTATCGATCCCAAATTCGGTGATGCCGCACACGGTCTCGCGCTGTGTTACAAATCGAAAGGCGATCTCGATTCCGCAATCGAGGTCACCAGGCGCTACGTCGAACAGGAGCCGGAAGACATCCTCGCGTTCACGAACCTGAGCATGTTCTATCAGCAGAAGGGAATGATAAAGGAAGCCGAAACCGCGGGCGCCGAGGCGCGGCGGCTCGATTGGAAGCGACAGTTAAAAGAAGGCAAACCGAAATCGTGAGGCGCGCGTGAAGCTCAAAGATAAAGTGGTGCTGATCACCGGGGGCGGCTCCGGATTGGGACGCGAGATGGGCCTGACGTTCGCGCGCGAGGGCGCCAGGGTAGGTATCAACGACATTCGCCCGGAGTCCGCGCAAAACGTCGCGACCGAAATCGAACGCGCGGGCGGCAAGAGCGCGAAGGCATTCGTCGCTGACGTTTCGAGCAGCGCGGCGGTGAAAAGGATGTTCGCCGATTTTCTCGCAGCCTACGGAACCATCGACATTCTGGTGAATAACGCCGGCATCGGACGCATTCGCGAAGACGACGTGATCGCCGCGGGCACTGCGGATCTGAGCGACGAGGACTGGCACATGATGCTGGCGACGCATCTCGACTCGACGTTCTACTGCACCCGCGAGGCGCTCACGACCATGATCCCGAAAAGAAGCGGACGCATCATCAACCTCGCATCGGTCGCCGCGACCACCGGTCTCGCGTTCGCGCCGCACTATTGCGCGGCCAAGGGCGGGATCGTCTCGTTCACCAAATCCGTCGCGCGCGAAGTGGTGGGTCACGGCATCCTGGTCAATGCGATCGCGCCGGGATTCATCGAAACTCCGATGACGGCGCCGATAGAGGGCGAGCTGCGCCAGCAGGTGATCGCGATGACGCCGATCGGCCGCTTCGGGGAGCCGCGCGAGATCGCGGCGGCGGCGCTGTTCCTCGCCTCTGAAGATTCGTCGTACATGGTCGGACAAATCGTGAGTCCCAACGGTGGATATGTGATCTAGGCCGTTCGCTTTCCGTTTTCGATGATCAAAAAATCCGCCGGTATTCTCATCCCGTTGTTCTCGATTCGGACCGCGGACGATTTCGGACGCGGCGAGATCATGCAGATGAAGCCGATGCTCGATTTCGCGATCAGCATCGGACATCGAATAATTCAGTTGCTGCCGCTCGACGAAACCGCTCCACTCGAGGCCAGTCCTTACAGTGCGCTGACGGTCTTCGCGATCGACCCGCTCTATATTTCGGCGGCGGAACTCGATGGCGTGGGCAAGATGGCGATCCGTCGCGCGCGCGCGATCGCCGGCCAGGCCTCGCGCCGGGTTGCGCGTGCGAAATACGTCGCGCTGAAAAAGCAATTGCTGGAGCGCGCGTACCATGCGTTCGCAACGCGTTCGCGCGCCGCAGAAAGGCGCGCGATCGAAGATTTTATTCGGGGAAATTCGTATTGGATTAACGATTACGCGCTGTTCCGCGCGCTCAAAGATCACTTTGACTTCCGCGCCTGGGAGGAATGGCCCACAGATCTTGTACGGCGCGAGCCGGGCGCGCTTGCGTCCGCGCGGCGCGACCTGGCGGATGGCGTTCGCAAATATTGCTACTTCCAATTCGTCGCCCATCAGCAATGGAAATCGATCCGCGAATACGCCGCCGCGCGCGGATGTTACATCGGTGGCGATCTCGCGTTCTCACCGGGACGCGATAGCGACGTGGTGTGGGCGCATCAAACCAGCTTCGATTTGAGCCGCACCGTTGGTACGCCGCCTGACGCCTTCAGCCAGACCGGACAGCGGTGGGGGCTCCCGATGCCGAATTGGTCCGCGATGCACGCGGACGGATTCGAAATCTGGCGCTCACGCGCGCGCCGCGCGCGGGCACTCTACGACCTGGTGAGAATAGATCACGTGGTTGGTTTGTATCGCACATTTTCATTTGACGCAGGCGATCCATCGACCGCCGGTAAGTTCGCGCCGGAAGATGAAAACGAACAGCGTGCGCAAGGCGAGGCGGTGATTCGCGCGATTCAAGAGGAAACGCCGGAACTGCAATTTGTCGCCGAAGATCTCGGCACGGTTCCGCCGTGGGTCCGCAAATCGATCACCGCGCTGGGAATTCCGGGCTACAAGGTCATGCAATGGGAGCGCGACTGGGACGCGCCCGAGCAGCCATTCACCAATCCCAGCGATTACCCGGCGCTCGCGCTCGCCACGACCGGCACCCACGATACCGAGGCGCTTACGCTATGGTGGCGCGGACAGACTCCCGATGAACGCGCGAAGCTGGTGAAGGCGTTCGGGCTCGAACGACGCGTGAACGTGCGCGCGCCGCTGGGAATGCCGGTGCTGAACGAAATCCTGGCGACGCTTTACGCATCGCCGCCGATCATGACGGTGCTGCCGATTCAGGATCTCTTCGGATGGTGCGCGCGCATCAACACTCCGGGCACCGTCAACGAATCGAATTGGACTTATCGATTGCCGATTCCATTGGAGCGCATGGCGGTCAGCCACGCGATTCAAGCACGCGCGCGCGACCTCAAGAAGATCGCAATCGACAGTGGACGTTTCTGATCAATAGTATCGCCGTGATGTCCTGGATCATTGGCTCCACCTGAAAGAGCAAAAGAGCGCCGATGAAGATTGTTAGCGCGCAAGGACGCATCGCATCTGCAGGCTTGGTATACGGTACCCGATCGAAATGGCAGCGTCGGGTGCGATTTGAACACATTGTCGGCGCGGCGCTTGATGCACTATAAGCATGTCCATGGGACCACTTCGCGGCGTACGCGTTCTCGATCTCAGCATGGTTGTCGCCGGCCCGTTCTGCACCATGATGCTGGCCGACCTGGGCGCCGATGTCATCAAGATTGAGCCGCCGGAAGGTGACGTGAGCAGAATCGTTACCAACTCGACGCGTGGCGGAGTACCGGTCGGGATTCTGAGTTGGAACCGTAACAAGCGCGACATGATCCTCGATCTGAAGAAGCCCGGCGCCAGCGAAGTTTTTTTGCGGATGGCGGAGAAGGCGGACGTGGTGGTGCAGAATGTGCGCCCGGGCGTCGTCGATCGTTTGGGCGTCGGCTACCACGCGTGCGCTTCCCGCAATCCGAAGATCGTGTACTGCTCGATGGCGGGTTACGGCTTCAGCGGACCATACAAAAACAAGCCCGCCTACGATCCGATCATTCAGGGCATCGCCGGCGTGATGGAAACCCAGCGCACCGGCGGGCAGCCGCGCGCGGTCAAGAATATTATCGCCGACAAAGTTACCGCGATGACCGGCGCGATCTCGATCCTCGCCGCGCTGCATGCGGCGCGCGAGGAGGGACGCGGGCAGCATATCGAGATCGCGATGATCGATGCGGTTGCCTATTACCTGATGGGCGACACGCTCGGAGGCAATCACTTCTTACCGCATACGCAGGGGCAGCGTCCGACCAAGTCCAGCACGGATCCGTTCAAGACGGCGGACGGGTTCATCACGCTCTCGCCGCTGACCGACAAGCATTGGGACTCGCTGCTTAAGGCGGTAGGTCATCTCGAATGGTTCGATGGTGACGATCCGCGCCCTGAAAAAGTCCGCAAGGCGATCTGGAAACTAATCGAACTGTTTCCCTCGAAGCCATCCGCATACTGGCTTGAGGTTATCGAGAAGGCAGACGTTCCGTGCGGTGCGGTCAACGACTACGACACCATCTGGAACGATCCGCAGTTCGTCGCGAACGAGACTTTCATGGAGTATGAGCATCCGAAGGCGGGAATGGTGCGTGGAGTGCGTTCTCCCGCGAGATTTTCGCGGACCAAGCCTGAGATGTGGCGTCACGCGCCCGATCATGGCGAGCACACCGACGAGATCCTCGAGGACTTCGGTTTTTCCAGGAGCGAGATTTCGCAGTTGAGGTCCGCGCAGGTCGTACGTTAGTTCGGGCATCGCCTTTACCGCGCGCGTCTCTGTCAGATAAACCGAAGAAGAGATGCTGCCGAATTTTCGAAACAGCGCGGTGAAATCCGGCGCGCGCAATATTTTCCTCGCGCTATGTGCGATATCGATAGCGGGATGCGCCGCGACCACGCCCGGCGCGCCGCGGCCGGGCGCCGGTCCACTGGTCGAAGGAACCCATTCACCCTACGCGATCGCGATCGGACCCGACGGCAACATCTGGTTCACCGAGTTCCAGGGTTCGAATATCGGCATGATGACGCCGCAGGGTGAAGTGATGCGATTCCCGATCGCGCCCGACGGGTTCGCTGAACGTATTACCGGCGGCCCTGACGACGCCCTGTGGTTTACCGATCCGAAAGGCAACCGCATCGGTCGTATCGCCACCGACGGAAAAATCCAATACGTCGAATCTCCCGCAAGCGGAATGCGGTCCGGCCGGCATTGTCACCGGCGGCGACGGGCTGATTTATTTCACCGAGCATGCGGCGAGCCGGATCGGCAGGCTGAAACCCGACGGAACTCTGACGGAATTCACGTTGCCCGATAACGCGGGACCCGGCGACGTGGTAACCGGGCATGACGGCGCGGTGTATTTCGCCGAAGACGCGGGTCGCATCGGCAAAATCAATCGCGACGGCGAGATCAGCGAGTCCGCGATCCCGAGTGCTGACAGTATTCCGGCTGCAGTCGCCAGCGGACCCGACGGCAGCATCTACTTTGCGGAACTTGGGCGCGGAAAAATCGGCAAAATGAAGCTCGACGGCAGCATCGACGAGTACCAGATTCCGGAGGGAAAACCGCTCGGGCTGGCCACCGGAGCGGACGGGAATCTATGGACCACGGTTCCAGCCGGCCACCTTCTATATAGGATGACTTCGGGAGGAGATTTTATCCCCTATCGCGGATCGGGCAGCGTTGTCCCGGCCTACATAGCTGCGGCGCCGGACGGAAATCTTTATTTCACCGAACCGAGCGGAAAAATCGGACGCATCACCACCAATGGCGACATTTCCGAGTTCGCGGTGGGCGAGTAGCGGCATGATTTCGCTGTTCGTGTCCCCGATTTTTGCGCTATAGCACTGGATGAAAACCGGCACGTGCGCCGGCGAATCAAATCACTCACGGACTTTCTATTCGGGCGATTGCCGCAAGGGAGGATTTGAGCAATGGGAAAACTGGACGGGAAGGTAGCCGCGGTTACGGGCGGCGGCCGCGGTATCGGCCGCGGAGTATGCAAGCTGTTGGCAGTGCAAGGCGCGGCCGTGGTCGTGAACGATCTCGGCGTGACAGTAGCCGGCCAAAAGGAAACCCAATCGCCGGCCGACGACGTGGTCAAGGAAATCAAAGCCGCAGGTGGAAAAGCGGTTTCCAACCATATGGACATCGCAACTGTCGAAGGCGGCGAGGGACTTGTCAATCAGGCGATCAAAGAGTTCGGACAGCTCGACATTCTAGTCAACGTCGCCGGCATTTTGCGCGACCGTATGATCTTCAACATGTCGGAACAGGAATGGGACGACGTTATCCGGGTTCATCTGAAGGGCCACTACTGCACGGTGCGTCCGGCGTCGGCGCATATGCGCGAGCGCAAGTACGGCAGGATCATTAATTTTTCGTCGAACTCCGCGCTCGGCAGTCCTGGTCAGCCCAACTACGCGGCGGCCAAGGCGGGAATTTTGGGCCTCACTTACAGCTCGGCCAATTCGCTGGCCAAGTACAACATCACTGTGAACGCGATTATGCCTGGCGCCGCGACTCGCATGACCGATACGATTCCGGCGGGACGGATGCCGGGGGCAACCGGAGTGCCGCAGAGCGAGAGCGCCGAGGGAACTCCACGCGATCCTGCCAACGTCGCGCCGATCGTGGCGTTCCTCGCCAGCGACGACGCCGCCAATGTAACGGGGCAGTGTTTCGGCGCGTCCGGGTATCGCATCATGCGCTACACCCACATCGTTCCCGACAAGGTCATTTACAGCAATGGTCCGTGGACGGTGGAGAAGCTCGCGGAAGAATTCAAGCGCACACTTGGCGCGGATCTGATCCCACCGCGCATGTAGCGCAATCGCCTGGATGCGTCCGCTGCCGGCGTTCTCGCGACAGCGAACGCACGCGTCCACTAACCTCGCGCGCGACCTCGGGCGAAACGGCCGCGCCTTGTTCGGTACACGGCATGCCTCTAACCTTACGCCATGGCCGATTGGAATCCCGAACTGTACAACCGCTTCCGTCGATATCGGGAGGAGCCTTTTCTCGCAATCCTGGAGCGTCTTAACCTGCGCGGTGATGAATCGATCATCGATCTCGGATGCGGCAGCGGCGAAAACACCATCGAACTAGCGCACCGGGTCCCCCACGGTAAGGCGGTCGGAGTGGACTCATCAGCCGCGATGATCGATGCGGCGAACAAGATCCTCGAAAAGGTTGAGCCCGCGCTGCGAAGCAGGGTGGCATTTCGCCTCGGCGATGTTCGCGCGTTCAACGCGGATCGCGATTACTCCGTGGTCTTTTCGAACGCAACACTGCAATGGGTACCGGAGCATCGTGAAGTCTTCAAAAGAATTTTCTCGGCGCTGACCCCCGGCGGACAGGTCGTCGTGCAGATGCCAAAAAACGATCGAGAGACGGCGCAGATGACGATTCTGAAACTCGCAGGCGAGCCGCCATGGAGAGAAGCGCTGGGCTCCGTCACGGTCCCATCACGCTCGGTACCCGGCCCGGATCACTACGACAACCTACTGACCGAGATCGGATTCGTCGACGTGAATTGCTACGACCACGTCTTCCAGCATCCGATGCGGAACACCGCGGACATCGTAGAATGGTCGCGCGCCACTACGCTGCGTCCATTTTTGAGCACGCTACCCGAAGATTGCCACGCCGAGTTCCTGGGTGTGCTCGTTGAACGCCTCGATCGCGCATACGGCACTGACGGTCCGCTGATTTTTCCGTTCCGCCGATTGTTCATTTGGGCTCGTCGCCCGGTTGAATCCTGAAATGACTGGTGCATCGGCCCTGATCGTTCACGGCGGTGCGGGCATGATGGGACTACCGGCGACTGAGCGTCCGGTGCGCAAGCGCGCGATGATGAACGCGCTCAAAGCAGGCGCGTCAATTTTGCGCAAAAGAGGCAGCGCGCTCGACGCGGTGATCGCCAGCGTGATGGTTCTCGAAGACGATCCGCTGTTCAACGCGGGTTTCGGGTCGACGCTCAATGTCGATGGCGCTGTCGAGATGGATGCCTCAGTAATGGCCGCAACGCCGAGGTCGCATCGCGAAAACGAATCGGTCGTGAGCGCGGGTGCCGTGGCTTCGGTAAGCCGGGTGAAAAATCCCGTGTTACTCGCGCGTGCGATCATGGAAAAGACGCCGCACGTAATGATGACCGGATCCGGCGCGGAATATTTGGCGCAGTCCCTCGGTATCATGCTATGCGAACCCGCCGAGATGATCAGCGAGCGAGCGCGCGACCGCTGGCGCGTCCGCCTCGAAAAGCAAAAGCATGGGACCGTCGGCGCTGCCGCCCTTGACGCCAACGGACAACTGGCTGCCGCGACCTCTACCGGCGGAGTGCCGGGAAAGATGGCGGGGCGCGTCGGTGACAGCGCGATCATCGGCGCCGGAACCTTCGCGAGTGCGTGGGGCGCCGCATCGGCGACCGGACATGGCGAGGCGATCATCATGGCGTCGCTGTGCCGCGAAACCGTCGAAGCATTCGGTAACTCCGTGCCCACCCGCACGGCCGAGGTAAAAATCGCCGAGTTGATTGTCCCGCAAGGATCCGAGGCGGGAATAATTCTGGTCGATCGCCGGGGCCGCGTCGGCTACGCGCACAATGCCGAAACGATGGAGGTCGCGATCTTTCATTCCGAAAAGGGAATCAGTCACGTGCGGGCGACGCCGATGGCCAAGCGCCCGGCGCAGCGATGATTTGAAACCGGCGGCGCGACCCGATAATAGATCGTCAGAATGGAGTCACAAGAACAGACCCCCGAGTCCGGCAATACGGTTGAACAAGCGGTTTCCTTCCTGATGCGGTTGCTCATCTCTCTCGCGCTCCCGATCTGGGGACTCGCGATGCTCGTCCTCGGGCTGCGAAACGGGTCGCCGTGGTGGATCGGGTGCGGCCTCGCGACCGGCGGGATCGGCCTGCTGTTTTTGGTCGGCAGCCCCCTAACCGATCCGCTTTTCAAGGATCGCAGCCTGTAGCTTCATTGTCAGTCTGTCTCGCGGGCGATATTCTCATTACCTGCATGCCGATATTTGAGTACGAATGCGGCCGATGCGGGCGCATGAGTTCGCAGGTGATCCTGGGTTCTGCAAAAGAAACCCGGCCGCGCTGCCCGCATTGCGGATCGCCCCGGACTCGGCGCGTGTTGTCATCGTTCGCGATGGCTGAGAGCGAGGATTCGCGACTGGCCGAGTTCGACAGCTCCAGGCCGCGCGACGAATCATTCTATCGCGACTCGCGCAACGTCGGTTTGTGGGCGAAGAAGCGTGCGAAGGAGATGGGCGTCGACCTCGGAAGTAAGTTCGAAGAGACGGTTGAGAAAGCGCGCAGCGGCAAGCTCATCAAGGATATGGAGTAGGCGGCACACCGGAAGCGGCGGAGGATGGAAAAATTATGGCTGACGAGAAGGATCGGTTCGGCGACAAAATTCATCAGAGCGAGAAGGCGCGCGAGGATCAATGGGCGCGCCAGCGCGACGCCGAGCTGATCGAGAAAATCCGCCAGAAGGCAGGCGCTTCGATGCTGTGTCCGAAGTGCGGCAAGGTGCTCCTCGAAAAAGTGCATGGCACGGTCCATCTGCTCGCATGTCCGACCGAGGACGGTGCGTGGCTCGACGCCAAGACGTTGCAGAAACTTCTCAAACGTTAGGGGATTTCTTCAGTGCAGAAATTGCCGACCGCGAACCGCCAGCCATTGACAGCTTTAGCCTCTCTCATTACATGAGGGTTCGGAATTAAGATTATGTACTTCCAGTTCGGCGTACCGCTGGCGCTTACCTTCATCGCGATAGGGTTCGTGGCCGCCATGATTGGCCTGCAAAAGCTGCTCGCGCCGAACAATCCATTCGCGCGCAAACTGATGCCATACGAATGCGGCGAGCCGCCGACCGGCGAGCGTGGATCAACTTCAACGTTCGATTTTACTTATCGCTCTGGTTTTTGTGATTTTCGAGGTCGAAGTTGCCTTTATCTACCCGATAGCCACCGTTTACCTGGACTGGGTCCGGCGCGGCCAGCGGCTTTACGCGCTTAGCGAAATTCTGATTTTCCTGCTCATACTGTTTGTCGGACTCGTCTACGTGTGGGTCAAACAGGATCTCGAATGGCTTAAGCAGGTTCCCGACTAGAACGTCCGCGAGGATCGCTTCATGCCTTTGCTGAACACTCTGCCGGATTACGTCCTCACCACTAAAACCGATGAAATGATCAACTGGATGCGCAAGTCGAGCATCTGGTACATGCTCTTCGGACTCGCCTGCTGCGCCATCGAATTGATGCACACCGGCGGTCCGCGTTCGGATATCGAGCGCTTCGGCGCGACTCCCCGAGCCTCGGCCCGCCAATCCGACCTGATGATCATCGCGGGCACGCTTACCCTCAAAATGGCCCTGCGCACCGGCTTGCTCTACGATCAAATGCCCGACCCGAAATATGTTATCTCGATGGGCAGTTGCTCGAATTGCGGCGGCTTGTTTCAGCTTGCTTATTCGGTCTGCGATGGCGTCGATAAAATTCTTCCCGTTGATGTTTACGTTCCCGGCTGCCCGCCGCGTCCTGAGGCGTTGACCGAGGGATTGCTCAAGCTTCAGGAGAAGATCATGGCGGAGCGCTGGCTGCGGGCCCGATGCACGAACCATCGACGACTGCAGGCCTGAGATGGAACCGGTCGCGATCTTCAGCGCCAGGCAGAGCTTCGGCGACAGCGTGCCCGAAATCTCGCTCAAAAGCCCGACCCCTGGATGCTGATTAAACCTGCCCGCATTACTTGATATTTGCCGATACTTCCGTGACGATCCTGACGATGCGCGATGGACTGCCTCAGCAACCAAACTGGCGTCGACTATCAAGGACTGCGTCGAAGTCGTCTACCATCTGTTCTCGTATCGCTATCGTCACGAGGTGGTACTCAAAGTCCGGCTTCCGCGCGAGAATCCGTCGATCCCGACGGTGGAAGAATATCTGGAAGTCGGCCAACTGGATGGAACGCGAAATCTTCGATCTCCTCGGCGTCAACTTTGACGGCCATAGCGACATGCGCCGCATCCTGATGCCGGAAGATTGGCTCGGCTTTCCGCTGCGCAAGGATTTTGTCGAGCCGCGGAATATCATGGGATCTCGACAGTGCGCGAGAGCCCGATTATCCGCCTCGACGACAAGAAAAAATGAGCACGCTCAGAACCGAAGAGATGACCCTCAATATGGGTCCGCAGCATCCCTCGACTCACGGTGTGTTGCGCTTCGTGATTCGCGCCGACGGCGAGGTGATGCGCGAGGCGATTCCGGACGTCGGTTATCTGCATCGCTCGATTGAGAAGATTGCCGAGAAGGTCGGTTATCACGGCTTTATGCCATATACCGACCGCGTCGATTACGTCTGCGCGATGTTCACCAATCAGGGCTGGGGCATGGCCTGCGAAAGGCTCGGCCAATATCGAGGTGCCCGTCGCGGCGAGTATTGCCGCGTGATCGCCGCCGAGTTCAATCGCCTCGCGTCCCATTTGCTGACGGTCGGACTGATGGGCATGGATATCGGCGCCATGACGCCGTTCCCCACGCGCTGCGCGAGCGCGAGATGATCAACGATCTGATCGAAGAGCTGTGCGGTGCGCGCCTGACTTTCAATTATATGCGGATCGGCGGCGTGGCCTGGGATCTGCCGCCCGGATGGCGCGAGAAGGCGATCGCTTACCTCGATCATCTCGACCCGATTATCACTGAATACAATGCGCTTTTTTCCTACAACAAGATTTACGTCCAGCGCCTCGCCAACGTCGCCGTCATCAGCGCCGAAGAGGCGATCAATTATAACCTGGTGGGCCCGAACCTGCGCGCCTCCGGCGTCAAATGGGACGTCCGCAACGATATTCCCTATTCGGTCTACCCCGACTTCGATTTCAATGTTCCGATCGGCACCGGCGAATGGGGCACAATCGGCGACGCGATGGATCGCTACATGATGCGCATCCGCGAGATGACCGAATCGTCGAAAATCCTGCGTCAGGCTCTGACACAGATTCCAGACGGTCCCGTGCTGGCGAAAGTCGTGCGCAATTTCAAGCCGCCTGGCGGCGAATGCCAGATGCGCGTCGAAAGCGCGCGCGGCGACAGGGATGGTACGTCGTCAGCGACGGCACCGCCTATCCGTGGCGGGTGCACGTCCGTACCGGCTCTTTCGCCGCGATGGGAATGATTCAGAAACTCAGCCGGGGCTTGATGATCGCCGACCTGGTACGCTGATCGCGAGCCTCGACGTTATCGCTCCGGAGATCGATCGCTGACCGATCGCTCATGCAAGCCTGGCTGAACAGCTTGATCGCTCGCGGCACCTTCGGCAACAATCCTCCGCGCGATGCTGATCTACGCGCTCGTGCATCTCGATTTTCTGCGCGATCGTTCTTTCGCGATCGCCTTTCCGTTCGCCGGTCGTGACTTGGGTCGAACGCCGCGTATGGGCGCGAATCCAGTCGCGCATCGGCCCCAATCGCGTCGGGCCCAACGGGTTTCTGCAATGGCTCGCCGACGGCATCAAGACACGTCTGCAAGGAAGACATGATTCCCACCGAGGCCGATCGCCGCTGTTCAAGCTGGCGCCCTACCTGGTCGTGCTCGCATTCATGCTGCCGTGGGCCGTGATGCCGTTTTCGTCAGACCTGATTCTCGCCGACCTCAACGTCGGCATTCTCTACATGACCGCCGTCACCGCCCTGACGGTAGTCGGCGTGCTGATGGCCGGATGGTCTTCCAACAACAAGTGGTCGCTGATCGGCGGAATCCGCTCAGCCGCGCAAATCATCAGCTACGAAATTCCCGCGGGCCTCTCGATTTTTCCGGTCGTGCTGATCACCGGCACGCTGTCGATGCAGGGCATCATCCATGCGCAAGGATGGTCGCCTGATCATTGGTTCATGTTCGCCAATCCCTTTTGTTTCATCGCCGCGCAATCATCCTGTTCATTTCCGGCCTGGCCGAGAGACAATCGCACGCCCTTCGACTTGCCTGAAGCCGAATCCGGAACTGGTCGCCGGCTTCGCGACCGAGTAAGCGAGCATGCGCTACCTGTTTTTCTTCATGGCCGAATGGGGCAACATGTTCGTTTCATCGGCCATCGTCGTGACGCTGTACCTCGGCGGATGGCAGTTCCCGCACATCACCGCGAATCCGCGTCGTGATGAATCTGCTGCAGCTCGTCACTTTCAACGTGAAGGTGCTGTTCCTGGTTTTCGTCTCGATGTGGATTCGCGGGACGTTGCCGCGCGTGCGCATCGACCAGATGATGTCGCTGTGCTGGAAGTACTTCGTGCCCATTTCCTTCATCGACATGATCGGCACTGCGGTGTGGGTCGCGATTTGGCCGGACGGCAATCCGGTTGCGGCGATGGATTATCTCGGCGCTCGGGGTGGTGTTGCTGATCCTGTTCGTTCGCCGCGTGATGTACTATTTCACACGCGTCGAAGGATGGAACTCTATCTCCAGTCCGACAATTTGAGGGCACGGAGACTAGATGGGCGCGGCGGCCAACTACTTTCGCAATATCAAGGAAGCCGTCATCTCGATTTTCGAGGGATGGCGGTTAGCGCGTCGCACTTTATCCGCAAGCCCTACACCATGCAGTATCCGGATCGGATGCGGTTCGCGTGCAGGATACGCTGCCGTTCCGCTATCGCGGCATCCTCGAAGTCGACATGGAGATCTGCACCGGATGCCTCGCTTGCGACCGCGCCTGTCCGATCGACTGCATCGCGATTACGCGATCGAGAAGGATGCACAAACCCGCGAAATCGTCATCTCGCAGTTCGACATCGATATCGCCAAATGCATGTATTGCGGTCTTTGCAGCGAGCCGTGTCCGACCGGCTCGATCCATCACACGACCGAATTTGAGGGCGCCGACTATTCGTCTCGAAAGCCTGATTCGCCGCTTCGTAAAAGATCCGGTGCCGGCATACAAACCCAAAAAGGGGCCGGAGACGGATGCGCGGATACAGCCGATTTTGAATCGCGGTCTGCGCTACCTGTCGGAGTACGAAGTATCGGGCGAAAAAGCAGGCAAGGCGGCGGCCGACGAGGCAACCGCGAAGGACGAGGCGGACTAAGGGGAAGCGGGCGGGGCGGATGGTCGCACAATTCGTTTTCTATTTGCTCGCCGTAGTGACGATCGGATCGTCGATGATGGTCGCGTTCTCGCGCAACATCGTCTATTCGACCTTCGCGCTGCTCGGCGCGTTTACCGGCGTAGTAGGCATTTACGTCATGCTGGCCGCGGACTTCGTCGCGATGGTGCAGTTGCTGGTCTATGTGGGCGGAATCCTGGTGCTGACGCTGTTCGCGGTAATGCTGACCCAGGGAATCGCCGACGTGACGGTCTCCAATCGCGCGGTCGGGGTGGTGCCCTCGCTGATCACGGTAGGCGTTGCCGGCGCGGTGATGATATTCGCGGTGTTCCATACTCCGTGGCAGCAAACGCAGCAGACGATCGCATCGGGACCGACGACCTACGCGATCGGAAACGCATTTCTCGGCGAGTACGTATTGCCCTTCGAGGTCGCGTCGCTAGTGCTGCTGGCCGCTTTGATTGGCGCGATTGTGATCTCTCGCCACGAGACACGGGAGTAGCGGAGCGACGCGATGGGTCCCGGCATAACCCTCGATCACTTTCTGCTGCTGAGCCTGATCGTTTTCATGCTCGGCATGTATTGTGTGCTGTCGCGGCGCAACGCGATCGGCATCCTGATGGGCGTGGAGCTGATTCTGAACTCCGCGAACATCAACTATCTCGCGTTCTCGTATTATGGGGGGCATCGCTACGACGGTCAGGTGTTCGCGATTTTCGTGATCATGCTGGCGGCGGCGGAAGCGGTCATCGGGTTGGCGGTGGTGTTGGCGATCTATCAGAACTTCAAAACCATTGACGTCGAGGCGACGGAGACGCTGAGCGGTTAGCGGCGTTCACCAGATAAGATGGACTATCCGATCCGCGTAAGCTTTGTTCGCTGGATTATCCTGCTGCCGGCGATCGGCGCCGCGATAAATTTTCTGCTCGGCCCGTGGCTGCAGAAAACTTTCGGCAAGCGCGTCATCAGCATCGTTGGATGCGGTGTCGTAATCATCGCATTTATGATCGCGCTGATGGGTTTCGTACGCATCCTCGCGCTCCCGCATGAAAGCCGCTTTATGCTCGACCGGCTGTGGACCTGGTTCAACGTCGGCGGGATGAATCTCGATATCGCATTCTGGCTCGATCCGCTCTCGATGGTCATGGTGCTAATCGTCACCGGCGTAGGCGGCCTGATTCACATCTATTCGATCGGCTACATGCGCGAGGACGAATCGTACTGGCGCTTCTTCGGATGGCTGAACCTGTTCACCTTCGCGATGCTGATTCTGGTGCTCGGCGACAATCTGTGGCTGATGTTCGTGGGATGGGAGGGAGTCGGCCTGTGCTCCTTCGCGCTGATCGGCTTCTGGTACAAGGTCCTTGCGAACACCAGCGCGGGCAACAAAGCGTTCATCGTCAATCGCGTCGGCGATTGGGCGTTCGTCATCGGACTCTACACGCTTTTCTGGGGACTCAGCTCCGTTGGGCATCCGACGCTGGTGACGCGCGACATCGCGAAGTACGCGCCGTTGCTCGCGGGACAGCCGGGATATTTCGGTTTGACGCTGGTCAGCTTTGTCACCTTGCTTTTCTTTTTGGGCGCGACCGGAAAATCGGCGCAGATTCCACTGTACGTGTGGCTCCCCGATGCGATGGCGGGCCCGACTCCGGTTAGCGCGCTGATTCACGCGGCCACGATGGTGACGGCCGGCGTGTACATGGTGGCGCGGCTCAATTTTCTCTTCTCGATGGCGCCCGACACGATGCTGGTGGTGGCGACCGTCGGATGCCTGACCGCATTGTTCGCCGCGACTATCGGGGTGGCGCAGAACGACATCAAAAAAGTTCTCGCGTATTCAACCGTCAGCCAGCTCGGCTACATGTTTGCCGCGGTCGGCGTGGGCGCTTACAGCGCCGGCGTATTCCATCTGATGACCCATGCGTTTTTCAAAGCATGCCTGTTTCTGGCTCCGGCTCGGTCATCCACGCGATGGGCGGGGAGCAGGACATGCGCAAAATGGGTGGGTTGCGGCACAAGATGCCGATCACGTTCGTGACGTTTCTGGTCGCGACGTTTGCGATCGCGGGGATACCGCCGTTCGCGGGTTTCATGTCGAAGGATGAGATCATCTGGCAGGCATACGCGAAAGGGCATCCGCTGCTGTGGGCGATTTTATGGATCGCGGCGGGGCTCACGGTCTTCTATATGTTCCGCCAGGTGTACATGACGTTCTTCGGCGAGTTCCGCGGGACCCACGAGCAGGAACATCATCTGCACGAGTCGCCGCCTTCGATGGCCTACGTACTGATCGTGCTCGGCGTGCTTTCGGTGGTCGGCGGCTTGCCGAAGATTCCGGAGTTCATCGCCAGCTTCAAGCCTTTCGAGACTTTTCTGGATCCGGTGTTCAGCTCGGAAGCCACTCGCCGCGTTGTGGAATCGGGAATCCACAATCATGGCACCGAGGCTGGCTTCGCGGTTCTTGCATTCCTGATGGTCGTGGCCGGATGGTTCGCGGCCGACATGATGTATCGTCAGCACCGCCTCGATCCATCGCGCTTCAGCAATATGTTCGGCGGCGCTCTGTACGACCTGGTGCTGAACAAGTATTACGTCGACGAGATCTACCAGGCCGCCGTGGTCAACCCTTACCTCGCGCTTACTCGCGCGATGGCGTGGTTCGATCTTCACATCGACGGGGTGGTGAACCTCGCGGCGAGGCTGACCGTGTTCGGCGCGTGGCTGTCCGGCCTCTTCGATAGTTACATCGTCGACGGGCTGGTGAATCTGCTCTCCAACGCGACGCTCGGGGTCGGGGGACGATTGCGCCGGCTTCAGACCGGCTCGATCAACGGGTACCTCTACGGAATTCTCGCAGGAGTGATGATCATTCTGCTGGCCCGCGCGATGTTCCGCGCCTGAGCCGGCGAGCAGAGGGGAAAGAGCTGTAACCGATGAATCACGCGCTAACTTCGATCACGTTCATACCTATCGCCGGGATGGTGCTGATCCTGTTCTGTCCCGATGCTTTCAAAAGCCTGATCAAGTGGATCGCGGTGGCCGCCACCGTTCCGCAACTCGCGATTGCCGCGTGGCTGTATGCGAATTTCGACACCACCACCACCGCGATCCAGTTTGCCGAGAAGCATCGGTGGATCGAGCATTACAACATCACGTATTTCCTTGGGGTCGACGGGATCAGCATCGCGATGGTGCTGCTGACCGCGATCATCTGCGTGATCTCGGTGTTCGCCAGTTTCAATATCGAAAAAGCGCCCAAGGGTTATTTCGCGCTGCTGTTGCTGCTCGACACCGGGATGATGGGCGTTTTCGTATCGCTCGATTTTTTTCTGTTTTACATCTTTTGGGAAGTGATGCTGTTGCCGATGTATTTCCTGATCGGCGTCTGGGGCGGCCCGCGGCGCGAGTACGCGGCGATCAAGTTCTTTCTCTACACCCTGTTCGGATCGGTCTTGATCCTGCTCGCGATGATCGGTCTGTACTACTATTCGGGCACTCCGACCTTCGACATGACGGTGCTCGCCAGCAATGCCGGCAGCTACACCATGAACTTCCAGAGGTGGGCGTGGATGGCGTTGTTCATCGGGTTCGCGATCAAGATTCCTGCCTTTCCATTTCATACCTGGTTGCCCGACGCCCACGTCGAGGCGCCTACCGCGATCAGCGTCATTCTCGCCGGCGTGCTCCTCAAAATGGGCACCTATGGAATCCTGCGGGTGAACTTCGCGATCCTTCCCGCGGCGAGTCTTGAGCTGGCGTGGATTTTTCTGGGACTGCTCGGAACCGTCAACATTGTCTACGGCGCGATGTGCGCGATGGCGCAGACCGACTATAAGAAGCTCATCGCGTACTCATCGATCAGCCACATGGGTTACGTGATGCTGGGGATGGCGGCGTTCAACTCACAAGGCATCAACGGTGCGGTCCTGCAGATGTTCAATCACGGCACCATCACCGCGATGCTCTTCATCCTGGTCGGCGTGATTTACGATCGCGCGCATCATCGCGAGATCGCGGGCTTCGGCGGGCTGGCGCAGCAGATGCCGATTTACGCCGGCTTCACCGCGTTCGCATTTTTCGCCGGACTCGGGCTTCCCGCGCTGTCCGCCTTCATCTCGGAAGTGCTGGTGCTCAGCGGCGCGTGGCAGTTGCATCCGGTGATGACCATCTTCGCCGCCGCGACCGCGATCCTGACCGCCGGATACTTGCTCTGGACTTTCCAGCGCATCTATCTCGGTCCGCTCAATGAAAAGTACAAAAGCCTGCCCGACATGAATTTCCGCGAGATCGCGATGCTGGTGCCGCTCGCGATCATCGTGTTGGTGTTGGGCGTTTACCCGCAGGCGATTCTCAGTCTGCTGGGCACCTCGCTCGAGCATCTCAACCAGGTTGTGCTCTCGACTCCGGCAGCGGCCGCCGCAGTGGCGCTGGTTCGCTAGATGGATTTGGGCAACTTTGCCAGCCTGACCTTCTTCATCCCGGAGTTGCTGCTCGCGGTTGGGGTGCTGGGGCTGATCGTTCTCGATCTGATACTCCCGAACAAGCGAGTGCTTGCCGATCTCGCCTTGATCGTCGCGGCCGGCTCGTTGCTGATGATCGCACTTGAGCCGGTTCAGGCCGCGACCGGCGCGTGGATGTTTCATCGGATGCTGGTGAGCGATGCATTCGCGATTTTCTTCCGCGCACTGATCGCCCTGGCTCTTGTGATCGCGGTCTGGATGTCGATCGGATCGAACGAGGTAAAGACCTGCGACCAGGGCGAGTACTACGCGATCCTGCTGTCGAGCGCCTTCGCGATGTTCCTGATGGCGGAATCGGCTAACCTGCTGATGGCGTATCTGTCGCTGGAATTTGTAAGCCTCACCTCGTATATCCTCACCGGATTTTTGCGCCACAATCGCCGCTCGCAGGAAGCCGCGCTGAAATATTTGATCTACGGCGGCGTTGCCTCGGGCACGATGATCTACGGCATGAGCTGGATCTTCGGTATTGCGGGCTCGATGGATTTCGTCGCGATCAACAAAGCTCTGTTCGCCGGCGGTCACGGGCCGGCGCTCGCGGTCTATATCGCGCTGGTTCTGATTCTGGCCGGAATGGGTTACAAGGTCGCCTCGGTTCCGTTTCATATGTGGGCGCCCGACGTTTACACTGGCGCGCCGATTCCCATCACGACTTTCCTGGCCCTGGGGTCGAAAGCCGCGGGCTTTGCGCTGCTGGTGCGTTTTTTCTTTCCAGCGATCTCACATCTTACCGCCGCGGGAAACTGGGAGGCGCTCAAAGGAGTCGACTGGCCGCAGTTGTTGCTGGTGGTATGCATCGTGACGATGACGCTCGGAAATCTCGCGGCCTTGCAGCAGACCAACATGAAGCGGCTGCTCGCGTATTCCAGTATCGCGCAAGCCGGTTACGCGCTGATGGGATTCGTGGTGCTTTCCAATGACGGCATCCGGGCGATGCTGTTCTACCTGTTCGCCTACTACCTGATGGATGCGGGCGCGTTTTTGGTCGTGATGATCGTCAACAATGAGCTCGGGAGCGAAGACGTCGAGGCTTATCAGGGGCTGGCGTGGCGCGGCGGATTTTTGCCGGCGCTCGCGCTGACGATCTTCCTGTTCTCGCTGACCGGGATTCCCTTGACCATCGGTTTCATCGGGAAGTTCTATTTGTTCGCCGCCGTGATTCACGGGCAGTTCTACATTCTCGCGCTGATCGGAATCATGAACTCGGTGGTGTCGCTCTACTACTATCTGAAACCGATTCGGAAAATGTTCCTCGAGCAGCCCGCCGATGGCGAGGCCGCCTTCAAAATGGAAGCGTGGAACTACAGCCTGATGGGTGTGCTCGCGACCGCGACGATCGCGTTCGGTCTGTACTGGACGCCGGTTATCGCATTCGCAAACCGCTCGCTCCACTTCTTCGTCGGCGTGTAGATCTGTCGCGCGACAAATTCCGCTTCGTTCCCATCGCTACTCGACATGGTAGGTGCGTCAACCCATATGGGTCTGACTGTTCGGCACTAATTGAAGCAATCGTGGGAAACTATCGTCAAATCATGCAGATGCGTTCGGCATCGCGTTTGCTCTCTCTTAAACCGTCCGCAACCAAGGAGACTCTTATTATGATTAAATCAAACCGATTGTTTGCGGCGGCCGCGCTGATTGGAGCCATCTCCTTCAGCATGCCTCTCGTCGTCAATGCGCAGGATAACGCTGTCGAATCCGGCGCCAAAGAGATGTACCAGGGGACCAAGACGGAGGTGACGGACACCTCCATCACGACCAAGGTCAAAACCGCCCTTGATACCGATCCAATCACGAAAAGCTCCACCATCCACGTCGTTACCGAGAATGGTGTGGTGACGCTCTCGGGCGTTGTCCCGAATGCTGCGGCCTCGGAACAAGCGGAACGGATCGCGCAGAGTACGGCAAGCGTGAAGAGTGTCACCAATAAGTTGACCGTTCAGAGCGCCTCGAATCCGTCGAATTCATCCGGAATGTAAGTCTCTCCTGACCTCCCTGACACAGGTTCGCTGCCGCCTTGCCCCCAAGGCGGTAGCGAACCCAATTTTCAAGTTCTTCTTTAACTATTCGAATACGATCGTTCGGCTGCCATGCAGCAGCACGCGCTTCTGGAGATGCGCCCGCACCGCGTGGGCCAGCACCGTCACCTCGACGTCTTTCCCTTTGCGCGCGAGTTCCGCGATGGTGTCGCGATGCGTCACCGGTGTGGTCGCCTGCGCGATAATCGGGCCCGCGTCCAGTTCCTCGGTGACATAATGCGCAGTGGCGCCTATAAGCTTCACGCCCCGATCGTGCGCCTGTTTGTAGGGTCGCGCGCCGGCGAACGCGGGGAGGAAGCTGTGATGGATATTGACGATCGGCTTCTTCCATTTCGATAGGAAATCCCCCGACAGCACCTGCATATAACGCGCGAGCACCACGGTGTCGGCGCGGATCTCGTTGAGCTTCGCGAGCAGTTGCGCCTCCGACTGCGACTTGGTGTCCCTGGCGATCGGAATCACGGTAAAGGGAACTTTGAATGAGGCGACCAGCGGCTCAAGATCGGGATGGTTCGAAATCACGCCCACCAGCTCGGCGTCGAGCTCGCCCACATGATGACGGCTCAGCAGATCCATCATGCAATGCGGCAGCTTGGAGACCATCAGGACCACGCGATCGCGTTGCGCGGTTTCGTACATCTGCCATTTGAGCTTGAGGCCCGGTAGTAGCTCCGGCAGCGCGGAGTCGAGATTGCTTCGCAGCTGCGCGATCGTGAGTTTCTGGCTATCGAGAAAAATCCGCCAGAAAAAGTGCCCATCCTCGTCGTCAGTATGCTGATCCGAGGTAATGATGTTGCATTCGTGGCGAAACAAATGGCCCGCGACCCGCGCGATAATTCCGCGCTGATCGAGGCACGATATGAGGAGCACCGCTTTTTCGCTTGCCACGTTTTGTCCCCGCCAGATTCTAGGGTCATCGCGCGAAACCATTCAAATAGTAGCCGCTCCGAGGACCAAGGCTCAGGTCCTGGTTTGCGGGCGTCGCGCGGCCAGTGCCTTCGCACGCCGCGTTGGTGACGATTTGCCCGTAAACATTGAACTTAATGGGTTTGTTTCGACCGCGAGGCGCCCCCGAGCGGTCGATGCGCGCGACGCCGCACGATGTAGCTTTTGTGTTGCTCCGATGTTGCTCGGGGCGGCCTCGATGTCGTCTCTGGCGCACTAAACTGGAGCTGATGCGCGCATTTCGGCATCCGAATGCGCGCTGACGGTAGATCCCGGACCGGGGGCGCGTCCGAGCGGTCGTCCTGAGCGCTTCGCCAAGGATCTCGATAGGCACAGTGGCTTTGTTCCGGCGTTTCCAGCAGTCCGCCCGCGCGACTCACCAGTTCCTCCTTAGAAGAGGGCCGCGAAAACCCGCGGCCATAACCCTTTAGCATTTCCCTATGACATGGACTTGTCCAGCCCTTTTCTGCGCCTCTGATGATATCGTGCTATGGAGGTCAAGAACTGAGTGGCTGAACTCGTCATTAGAAATCTGGAAGCAAGTGTTAAAGCTCGCCTCCGACGCCGCGCCCGCAGCAATGGCCGCAGCATCGAAGAGGAAATACTGGAAATCCTGCGCAATGCCGTACGCGCTGAGGAGGCTGCCACGAGCGCGCTCGGAAGCCGTTTGGGAAGGCGCTTTGCGGGCATTGGCATGGACGTAGACATCGTGAAACTGCGCGGCCACCGGACTCGCCCCGCGGATAATCTCGTAGATTGATGGCGCGAGGGACCGAACAGAAGCATCGCGAAGGGGAGGGCGTCCTCTACGTCGTGGCGATGCCGATCGGGAATGCCGGCGACATCACGATTCGCGCGCTTGAGGTAATCCGGGATGCCGACGCTATCGCGTGCGAAGACACTCGTCGCACCGGCGCGATGCTGGCGGCGCATCAGATCCGCAAACCGCTCATCAGCCATTTCGAGCATAACGAGGATCGCCGCGTACCCGAGCTGGTCGAGCGTATGATCGCGGGCGCGAAAATCGCGCTGGTGACCGACGCCGGCACTCCGGCGATTTCCGATCCCGGCTACCGGCTGGTGCGCGCCGCGCACGAGGCGGGAATTCGCGTGACGGCGGTGCCGGGAGCGTCGGCTGCGATCGCGGCGCTCTCGATTTCTGGCATCGCAACCAATCGCTTCAGCTTCGAAGGATTTCTGCCGCCGCGCGCTTCGGCCCGGCGCAAAGCGCTGGAGTCGCTGCGGTCCGAGGCGAGGACGATGATCTTTTATGAGGCCGCGCGCCGCCTCGGCGATACGCTAGCGGAAATGGCGCGGGTCCTCGGCGCCGATCGCGAGGCCGTGGTGGTTCGCGAGATCACTAAAACCTACGAGGAGGCGGTGCGTGGAACCCTCGCGCGGTTGGCCGAGCGCTTCACCCGAGAGACGGCGCTCGGCGAAATCGTGGTCATCGTAGCCGGTGCGCCGGGCAACGCGAGTACCGCGTCATCATCTGCGGGCGCGCTCACGACCGAAGATCTGATCGAGGCGGGCCTGAGTCTCAAGCAGGCGAGTGCGCTGATTGCAAAGCTGACCGGCGCCAGCCGTCGCGACATTTATCAGGAAGCCCTGAAGGCGCGGCGCCAATAGCATCGAGTGGACGATTCCACACGCTTGAAGTCGATGCGGCGGTGCGATTCACTATACATATTGGAGTAATTCGCATCTGGTCTCAGGCGGGGGTTAGCGGGGATGGCGAAGAAGAAAACCGATGATGAAACGCAGCTCGACGCCGATTCTTCGGGGATCGAAACGCTGCGCGTGCTCGTCATTCACGGGCCCAATCTGAATCTTCTCGGCGAGCGCGAGCCTGAAGTTTATGGACGCACGCGGCTGGCCGATATCGATCGTGAACTAAAGCAACTCGGCGCGGAAATCGGAATCAAGGTCAAAACGTTTCAGTCCAACAGCGAGGGCGCGATCATCACCCGGATTCAGGAAGCGCGTGGCAAGATCGATGCGCTCCTGATCAATCCCGCGGGATATACTCATACCAGCGTGGCGATTCGCGATGCGATCCTGGCGCTGGAAGCGCCCGCTATCGAGGTGCATCTGTCGAATGTGTACCGGCGCGAGCCGATGCGTCATCGCTCGACGATTGCCGATGTCGCGGTGGCAAGGATCATGGGATTCGGCGCGCCCGGATACGCGCTGGCGTTGCGCGCGGTGCGCAATCTGGTTGAAACGGCCCGGGGCCGTCGCGCGTAGGAACAGACACACCTCATCGCGGTGAAAAGATGGAAGTTCGCGAGCTAAAAGCGCTGCTGAACCTGATGCACGAGAACGGACTCGTCGAACTCGAAATCGAGGACAAGAAGGGCAAGGTTCGCCTCGTGCGCGGCACCGTCGCGCTGCACGATCATAAGCCGGTGCAGGCCGCCGTCGCGGTGGCGACCTCGAAAGGATCGGAGACCTCGGGGGGCGTTGCTGGAAAAGTCTCGGCGACACCGCTTAAGAAAATCAAAGGTAAGACGGCGACATCCACCAACGATCATTCGCGCGGCGGCGTTGCCGATCTGCAGCCCAATCAGAAACTGGTCGAAAGCCCGATGGTGGGTACTTTTTATCGTGGCGCTTCTCCCGACAATCCGCCGTTCGTCGAAGAAGGAACCCAGGTTCGCAAGGGGCAGCCGCTATGCATCATCGAGGCGATGAAAATGATGAACGAGATAGAGGCGGATACCGGTGGCCGCGTGATAAGAATTTTGGTTGAGAACGGCCAGCCGGTAGAATATGGGCAGCCCCTGATGATCCTGGAAGTTAGCTGACACGCCGTTTGACGGCGACCTGGCGATGTTCAAAAAGTTACTGGTTGCCAACCGCGGAACTATCGCGATTCGAATTATCCGCGCGTGCCGCGAGTTGGGCATAGCTACCGTCGCGGTATTCTCCACCGCCGACAAAGACGCTCTGCACGTGCGGATGGCGGACGAGTCGGTCTGTATCGGGCCGCCGCAAGCGGAAGCCAGCTACCTGAATATTCCCTCGATAATCAGCGCCGCGACTACTTACCACGCCGATGCGGTGCATCCCGGCTATGGCTTCCTGAGCGAGAACGGCGATTTCGCCGAGGCTTGCCGGAAGTCGGGACTCAATTTCGTCGGACCCAAAGCGCGTCACATCCGTTTGATGGGTGATAAACCGCGCGCGCGTCGAATTATGATACGCGCCGGCGTTCCGGTGCTTCCGGGCAGCGAGGGCAAGGGCGTCACCGACGTGAAAGACGCGCTCGCCGACGCGAGACGGCTGGGCTACCCGGTGTTGATCAAAGCCGCGGCGGGCGGCGGCGGCAAAGGGATGCGCGTGGTTCGCGATGAGAAGGAACTGCTGCGCATGTTCCCGCTCGCGCGCGGCGAGGCCGAGGCCGCGTTCAACTCGCGCACCATGTACCTCGAAAAATATCTCGAGCACGCGCGCCACGTCGAGTTTCAGATTCTCGCCGACGAGAGCCGCCATGCGATCCACCTCGGCGAGCGCGATTGTTCGATTCAGCGGCGCCATCAGAAGGTCATCGAGGAGTCGCCGTGCCCGGTGCTGACGCCACGGCTGCGCGACAAGATGGGCAAGGCGGCGGTGCGCGCCGCCGATGTGGTGGGCTACTCGAACGTCGGCACGGTCGAGTTTCTGCTCGCCGGTGACGGCCAGTTCTACTTCATCGAAATGAACACCCGGATCCAGGTCGAGCACGGTGTGACCGAGATGGTCACCGGTACCGACCTGGTGAGGGAGAGCATTCGGGTCGCGATGGGCGAGCCGCTGCGATGGAAGCAGCGTCAGATCACGATGAGCGGCGCGGCGATGGAGTTTCGCATCTACGCCGAGGACCCTGACACCAGCATTCCGTCGCCGGGCGTGGTGTCGAATCATCATCCGCCGGGCGGCCTCGGGGTGCGCGTCGAGACCGCGCTGTATGACGGCTACCGGGTTCCGGTGCACTACGATCCGCTAATCGCGAAGCTGATCGTGCACGCGGAAAATCGTCAGTATGCGATCGCGCGTGCGAAAGCGGCGCTGCGCGAATACGTGATCGACGGCATCAAGACCAACATCCCACTGCACCTGAAGATTCTCGACGATAAGGATTTTGCCGCGGGCAGATTCGCGACCGACTTTCTCACCCGCTACGAACACGTCCATGAATCCCCCGCCCGCGCCGCCGGCCGGTAGGCGGACGATTCAGGCTTTTTGGAGCTCGCCGCTAAGAAATCCAAATAACCGCAGACCGATCTAGAGAGCACTCGCCACCTGCGCGGAAGCTCGCACTGCGTCGTAGATCGCGTGCAGCAAGGTCGCCTTGCTGATCGGCTTGCCCACGTGCGCGTCGCATCCCGCCGCCCGAGAGAGGAGAACCGCGTCACCTAACACCGAAGCGGTCAGCGCGATTATCGGGGTGTGCGCGCGATTATGCTCACGCTCCCACTCGCGAATCGCGCGCGTCGCCGCGTACCCGTCGACTTCCGGCATCTGGATGTCCATCAGCACCAGATCGTAGTCGCTCGCGGCGATGAAGCCATCAATGGCTTGCCTGCCGTTTTCGACTTCGTCGAGATGATAGGGCGTCTTCTTTAAAAAAGCGCGGATCAGCATCCGGTTGTCGCGTGAATCGTCCGCGAACAGAATTTTGAGCGGTCGGTCGACGATCGGCAGCTGCTCGGCGACGCTTGCGCCGCGGCGATGGCCGGGTTGCGTTTCACCGTTGGCGCCCACGATCGCCTGGCGAAGCACCGTGGCAAGTTCGCGCGTATCGATCGGCTTGACCAGGTAGGTCTCCAGCTTCAAAGATCGCAGCCGCGATATATCGGTGGCCAGGTTGTCACAATTGATCATCGGGATGATCGAGGCACCACACTTCGATGCCTCCGCGACCAATTGCTCCAGCGCCTGAGGGCCCGGCGAAGCGATCCGATCATCGAGCAGCACGACGCGAGGCGGCTGCCCCGCGCTGACGGCCTGCCTGATGGCCGTGAGGCCGGCCTCATACGACGCGGCTTCCATGATGCTTGCGCCGCGTCGGCTGAACATCTGGTGCAGGACTGCGCGCCCGCTTTGATTGTCATCGACAATCAGCACCGCAACCTGGCCGAGGTCGGGCCATGGCGCAGCGGCGGGAGGGTCTGGCTGCAATTCGAACGGCGTTGTGAAGCTGAAGATGCTTCCCTTGCCCGGCTCACTCTCTATCGCCACCTCGCCCTGCATGAGACTGACCAAACGCTTGACGATCGCGAGTCCAAGGCCGCTGCCGCCGTACTTGCGCGCGGTCGAGGAGTCGGCCTGCGAGAAGGCGGTGAATAAAGCAGGAAGCTTGTCTTTGGCAATTCCGATTCCGGTATCGCGAACGCTGAATTTCAGCCGCAAGGGCTCGCCTGGGGCGCAATCGCATTCGACTGAAACCACTACCTCGCCCTGTTCGGTAAACTTGACTGCGTTGCCGATCAGATTGATCAGCACCTGTCTGATGCGGAACGGATCGCCAAGCAGGGCGGTCGGGACGTCGGGCGCGATGCTCACGATCAGTTCCAGCTGCTTGGCGTGCGCGCGGATGGCGAGCGTCTGGGCCGACTTGTCGACTACTTCGCTCAGGTCGAAGCCGATGTGCTCGAGCGTCAGCCGCCCACTCTCCACCTTGGCGAGATCCAGGATGCTATTGATCAGCTCGAGGAGCGTCTGACCGTTATTGCACAGGATCTCGATATAGCGGCGCTGCTCGGCATTCAGCTCGCCTTCGGCCAGTAGCTCGGCCATTCCCAGGATCGCCGTCATCGGCGTGCGGATCTCGTGCGACATGCTGGAAAGGAATTCCGATTTGGATTGCGAAGCCGCGAACGCCGCTTCGCGCGCCGCGACCAGTTCGCGCTGCGTTTCTTTGAGCGCGGTAATATCGCGCCCGATGCCAGCTACGCTGATAACCTTGCCGGTCGAATCGCAGATCGGAAAAATACTGACTGCGGTAACGAATGAAGTGCCGTCCCTTTTGCGGGCATGTTGTTCCCAGGACGCCGGCTGGCCGGTCTCAACCACGCGCCGGTTGGTAGCAACAGTCTCCGCGAGTTCGTCGGGGGGAACGAATAGCTCAATCCCCTTTCCAAGCGCCTCCTCGGCCGTGTAGCCATAAGCTTTTTCCGCCGCCCGGTTCCAAGCGATGATCCTGGCCTGCGGCGACACACTTATGATCGCGTCCTGCGAAGCATTAACTACCGCGGCGAGTACCGCCGTCTCGCGCTCGGCGCGTTTGCGTTCGGTAATGTCGCGTGCGATGCCGGCGCCGCCGACTATGTTTCCCTCCAGGTCGCGAATCGGAAAGATGTTCACCAGCGAGATGAACGACGAACCGTCCTTGCGTTGCGAAGTCTGCTCGAATGTCACCGGAACGCCGGTCTCGAACAAGCGCCGGTCCGCCGCGAGCGCCTGCGGGAGTTGATCGGCGGACACAAACAGGTCAAAACTGCGTCCGATCGCCTCTTCGGCCGAATAGCCATATTGGCGCGCCGCGGTCGGATTCCAACTGGTAATTGCGAGGTCCTTGGAAAATCCGATGATAGCGTCGCTCGAGGCGTTGACGATCACCGCCAGCCGCGCCTGCTCGCGTTCGGCGCGCTTGCGCTCGGTGACGTCGCGCATGATGGTCGAGAGACCGATCAACTTTCCGTTCGCGTCGTGGATTCCGCAACCGACAATCGTCGTATCGAGGATGGCGCCGTCTTTCCTCAGCACTTGCAGGTCGAATTGGCGCTTGGCCTCGGGGTTTTCTCTTATCATTGCGAGGTCTTTCGTCAGCCTCGCCTGATCCATCGCGCGGTCTGCGAGCGGGATGTAAAGATCGAACGGCCGCTCTCCTAGCGCTTCTTCCGCCGTGTAGCCAAGCAGTCTTTGCGCACCCCGATTCCAGCTTATTATCCGGAAGTCCAGGGAATGGCTCATGATCGCGTCCTCGGAGGTTTTGACCAAGGCCGCAAGCAACGCCTGCTCGCGGTCGGCGCGTTTGCGCTCGCTGAGATCGCGATGGATCGCCGACATGCCGATTAGCTTTCCGTAGCGATCGCGGATCGCGCCACAGACGGTCCACACGTCCACGCGCCGGCCGTCCTTGCACATGCACGGTACTTCAAAACTCTGCACATGATCGAGGCGAGTCTTCAGGTCGTCGAGAAAAGCTTCGCCCTCGGCCTTCCATTCAGGCGGCATGTAGAGGCTGGCCCGCTGCCCGATCGCTTCCTCCGCCGTGTAACCAAACAGCCGCTGTGCGCCCTTGTTCCAGGTGGTGATGCGCTGATCGAGAGAATTGCTTACGATGGCGTCGTCGGAGGACTCCACGATTGCTGCCAGCAGCGCGTGCTCGCGATCGATTCGCTTTCGCTCGCTGATTTCGCGCACATTGACCAGGAGGAACGATTCACCTTCGAGCCCCGTGATCGTGCTGCCGGTACCCTCGCATAGACACCATTTACCGTCCTTGCGCCGCATGCGGAGCTCGGTAGCCAGGTTGCGAGACTCAGCGGGTTTGTTGCGCCATTCCGCCGCCAGCGCGAGGTCGTCTGTATGAACAAACGAGGAGATTTTCTGACCGACCACTTCTTCCGGTCGATAGCCCAAGATCCTTTCTATCGAATCGCTTGCGAAAACAATTGTTTCCGACTGATCGATTACGCTGATGAGATCCGAGGACGCGTGGAGCAACGACTTATAGTACTTCTCGCTCTTCTCCAGTCGGTCCTGAAGGCGTTTGCGGTCATCGATGTCACGTGAGTAGGCAACGATGATCGTCTTGCCATCGAGCCCAACGATGGCCTTGCCCCTCATCTCCGTCCACATCCAGGACCTGTCCCGCTTGAGGACTCTTGCTTCCACTATCGTGGGTATCCCTGCCAGGTCATTCGCAATAGCTTGGGCAACTCCCTGGCGGTCATCGGGATGGATGATATCGAAAGAATTCCGACCGACGACCTCTTCGGGCGCATAGCCGAGCGAGGTCGGTTCCGCCATCGCCGCGCTGGCGTAGAGTATGGTTCCGTCAGGAGCGATCAGCGTGGTCACGTCGGCCGCGCCTTCGATTATGCTTCGGTAGAACGCCTCCCGCGCACCAGATTGGCTTTCGTAGGGGGCACTAAGGGCTGCTGCAGGCGCGGAACCGAGGGGTAGACTGTTGCGAGTAGGATTGTCGGCAGGAACGTGCTCGGGCCGGTGATCAGGTCCGTGACCTTTTCCGCTCGATTCCTGGCTCGACCTGTCAAACTCTCCGCCACGCGGCGCGTGCTCACGCTCGATCGGGGTTTGGATCTCGACCTGACCATCGTGCACGGCATTGCCGTTCTCTTGCATCGCTCAGAACCGAACCGACGCCGTCAGCCATAGCTCATTTCCGGTCGATCGATTTTGCGCCGCGAATTCGAAGTCGTACTTGAAACAAACGCTGATCGGTACGCTCCAGATTGGAACGGTGGCGCCGAGTGGCGGCCCGAGCCCGATCACGCGCCCTTTGAAGGCGCCGAGCGTCGCGCCGCTACCGGAGTCGGGCGTGGTCTGTTGAACCGCGTACCCCGCCATCCCCGCGACCAATCCGTGCGGCAAATGCTGCGCGAGTACGTCCTGAAATAAGAAGTAGTTTTTCAACAACACGCCGCCTGGTGCTGCCAGCATGCCGGCAAACAAGTCCACCGTCCCCGGTCGATAGGTGCCAACGCCATACTCCGATGCGAACGCGCTCGCACCGATTGCGGACATCAGGGCGAGTCCGAACACCGTGGCGCAGATTTGGAGCACGCAGCGATCGCTTACTCTCAAAAGATGACGAAGCTGCAGCATCGGCACACTTCAACCCAGCAACTTCGATGCCGTTATAGATGGATGGTTACTCCGACGCGACGCATACCGCATTCCAAGGCCGGATGAGGATGAGTTACCTGAACCAAATTAATGGAGGTCCGAGGCGCCATCCAATTGCCGCCCCGCGACGGATTCTCGTCGCGGAGCATCCCTCACGATGACTACCGGGCGATATCCTGCCGGGCTTGCGAGTAATTCGATCTCGCCACGGGGACGGTGCGGTCTGCGCCGGATCATAGCCTCTTGACCGAGACCGCCTTCCACCTAATACGATATAGATAGAGTCCGCATCCGGTCGGGAGCGCGGGACTCCAACACACATCAAATGATGAAAAGAATTTTTTTCGCGATAGCTTTTGTAGCCGCGGCGATAACGGCGCCGGCGCTCTCGCGGGCGCAAAACGACTCGATGATTCCCGGCGGCAATGCCGCACCGCCAGGACCGCAGCCCAAGATCCAAATCGAAAACCCGTTGTATGACTTCGGAACCGCTACCGAAGCCTCGATGGTGCATCACACCTTCAAGATCAAGAACGTGGGCAACGGCCGTCTCGTGATCACCGGGGTCAAAACCTCATGCGGATGCACCGCGGCGAAGCCGAGCAAAAGCACCCTGGAGCCGGGCGAGCAAACCGATATCACGGTCGGCTTCGATACCCGCTTCCAGAAGGGTCATCAGGTCCGCACCATCACGGCCTTCACCAACGATCCCAACGCCCAGCAAGCGATCATGACGATACAGGGGGTAGTGAAGCAGCAGGTCTCGGCCACTCCCGACAACGTCGCCTTCGGGAAGGTAAAGCAGGGCACGGAGATCACCAAAGAAGTCCTCATCACCGATCTCACGGGAAGCAAGGAACCGTTCTCGGTCAGCGAGCTGAGCAATTCCAATCCCGCGATCAAAGTGACCAAGGAAAACCGCACCGATGGTAAGCCGGGCGCGATGCTTAAAGTCACCCTGACCAAGGCGATGCCGATCGGAAGCTTCGACGACACCATCAAAATGACCACCAGCCGAATCCCGGTTCAGGTCGATGTATTTGGCACGGTGACCGGAGACTTGAGCATCGATCCCGCGCAAGTCTCGTTCGGAATCGTGCCGCATGGCGAAGAAGCGGTGCGGATGATCAAGCTCTCCAATCAGGGATCGAAGCCGGTCAAAGTGCTCGGCATCACGAGCAGCGCGGTTCCGGTGTCCGCCTCGGCGGAACCGTTGGACGGCGGCAAGGAATACAAGATCACTGTCAACCTGCATCGCGGCACACCCGACGGTCAGGTGCGCGGGCAATTGCAAATCAAGACTGACGACCCAGAACAGCAAGTGCTGAACGTTCCGTTCTACGGCATCGTCGGTAAATTCCAGATGTAGGCTGCGCGGCCGCTTCTCCCTCTTCATCCTGATCGAAGCCCTAGGGGCGCACGCGATGTCGCGTGCGACGATGCCTCCCGCTATCTTGTTACCCAATATTTCTTTCGCACGGAGACCGCGTGGCAGAAGATCAGCTGGGGCGAGTTCGCTACATCCCATCGTTCGATGGCATGCGCGCCTTATGCATCGCGGCGGTGATCTTGTTCCATGTCGTCTCGACCAGTCATCCATGGCTGGAAAACCTCGCGCGCCGCGGATGGTGCGGCGTCGATGTCTTCTTCGTCCTCAGCGGATTTCTCATCACCTGGATCATCGCGGTTGAAATCGATCATCGCGGCACCGTCGATCTGCCGCGCTTCTATGTGCGACGCGCGTTGCGATTGCAGCCGGCGTATTTTTCCGGGCTGATCGGATTCGCGCTGCTGCTGTTTTTGTTTCATCGCGAAAAATTCTTCATCGTGATGCACGCGATGCCGTATTTCCTGACCTACACGATGAACTTCGCCGTCGCCTTCGGATGGATCCCGTTTCCGCCCTACGGACAGGCGTGGTCGCTATGCATCGAGGAGCAATTCTATCTCTGCTGGCCGTGGACGCTGCGCCGCTTCGGCACCCACCGATGCCTCCGAATCGCGCTCGGCATCGTGGTCTTCGTGATGTTCTACCGCACCGGCCTCTATGCGTGGCTGAACTGGGGACACTTCGCGATCGCCTCCGAGCGGTCATTGGATCGCATCTACTACGGGACCGACACCCGCATCGACACGATTCTGATCGGATGCGCCACGGCCCTCGTGCTGCGGGAACCCGCGCTGGAAAAATATTTCCAGCGGCTGCGCGATTGGCGATGGTTCACCGTCGTCGCGTCGGCCGTCGCGCTAGCGGCGTTTGCGTGGGCGACCGGCGGCGCCTTCAAAGGTGGATGGCGCGGGGCGACGATCGGATTCACCGCGATGGCGGTGACGACGGCGGCGGTGATCTTAGCGCTGTTCCTGCAACCGGAATCGATGCTCTCGCGATGCCTCTCGTGGCCGCCGATGGTTTTCATCGGCAAGATTTCCTACGGCATCTATCTTTTTCACGAACCCTTCTGGATGGCGCTGGCGCGCGTGATGGGACTGCGCTTTGAAGCAGTAGGAACCTTGCCGCAGGAGATTGTCGCGGTAACGTTGGTATTCGCCGCCTCGATCGCTCTCGCATGGGGCCACTTCGAGATCGTCGAGAAACGCTTCCTCGCGCTGCGCGACCGCTTGGACTCCAAGCGCAAAGCCGACCCTGCAACCTCGGTCGCCGCCTCCGAGCGCGGCATCTAATGGGTGAAGAATTTCGCATCGAGCGATATCGCCGGTCGGACCGCGATCGCGTCTTTGAGCTCGTACGCGCTTCCTCTCCCGCCTCCGCCTCAATAGTGATTCGCAACTGGGACTGGATGTATGATTCCAACCCGTTCAATCGCGAGGCTGAACGCGAGCGACGCGCCAACCGCGAGCAACTGCAAGCCTTCCTGCGCGCCACCTATTCTGCCGAACGGGTGGAGAGGTTCGCCCGAAAATGGGGAATTAGTCACCACGACAATTTGGAGCTGGGGGACGAGCCATACCTTGTTCTGATGAAGAACAATCGTGACGACGTGGTTGCGATGGAGGGGGTACTCCCGCAGCGCTTTCTGGTTGGCGGTACGGAGCAACCGGTATCGGTTGCGTGCAACTGGACCGTGCATCCCGCCTACCGTAAGCAGAGACTCGCGCAGCAGCTGGTGAATCGACTAAAGACCGACAACGCGCTGATATTGGCATGGCAGAATGCGGCTTCACGCAAGGTTGCGCAACGATGGCGCAGAGGGGTCGCACGCCGGACCGAGGCGTCCGTATCGGTCCACGCCACGATGCCTGTGGTGCCTCTGATCAAGCCAATAGATTGGGGCGCGCTCGCGAATCTGGTCACCGACAACCGCTTGCTTGGAGCGGCCGCGTCGTTCATCGGCGCCGGTGCGCGGCGGCTGGGGTCGGTGCTCGAGCGACCAGTGTCATCGCCGGGAGTCAGAGTGGTTCAGATCGACACTTTCGATGAACGCGCCGATCAACTCTGGCAACGGGTCAATCAAAGCTATCCGGTGATCGCGATTCGCGACCGGCGCTATTTGAATTGGCGATTGTTCTCGCGACCGGACTCTCCGTACACGGTAGTGGCCGCACTTAGCGATTCGAGCATGCGCGGATATCTGGTGTTTCGCGTCTCCGATCACCTCGGCGTACCCTGCGGGTTCCTGACCGACTACCTGGTCGAGGATCGCAAGGTCTTCTCACTCGTTCTGAAAGAGGCCGAGGATTTGCTGAGGGCCTGGCCGGTCAAAGCGATCGTTTGCTCAGTCGCGATCCCGCCCTATAGGAGCCTCCTGGTTCGTCACGGCTTCTTCCCGGTCCCCTTCGGCAATCGAACCGCGCTTGCGGTCTGGTTCCATTCGGCGGATCCGCGGCTAAAGGCCTACGCGGATCTACCGCGATGGTTCATCACGATGGGTGACGGCAATCTTGATATGGGTTTCTAGTTCCAAGATTGCGCCGTCTGCGCGGGCGGAAAGATTCTTGGTGCGCGAGGGGCGCGCGCGAAGCGCGCGCCCCCCTCACCGTCACGTCACCGCTACCGGCTCGCGTGCGGCAGTAGCGATGCGCCGGGTTCGCCGAGGGCCGCCGGAATCGTCTTGGTGGTGCAAGCGGCTCCGGTGAGGCCGCCGGTCGGGCCGAAGCTCACCTCACTGCTACCCTCCAAAAGTTGACCAAAGTATTCGCCGGTAACGGTACCGTGAACAGCTGGGAGCGACAAAATGATGGTATCAATTTCGACAAATTCAGCCGCCTCGCCCCCGGTGGTGAGGGTGAGCGCAACGTCCGACCCATCAGAGGACGCACATGCAACGCCTATAGTTGGAACGTTCTCCGACTCGGGAACGAAGCCGAGCCACTGCGAACAATGGCCTTTGCCGGGAAGATGGAATGCTTGTCCCACCAGAACAAAGGCCGAATTGGGAAAGCCGCTTATGCAGTAGTTCTTTGCCAGCACCACGCTCGGAGTGAGAACCAGCAGGCCAATGAAACCCGCGATGCTTGCCCGTAGCTTGTACATCGAAAAGCCTCCATGTGTGTTTGTACCCGGTTTGTCCGGCAACCCCCAAATACACCCGCAGCGGGGTGGGGGCGAAATACGAACGACAGTTTTGCCCACAGCGCGCGCGGGTGGTGTGAATAACATCGCGCTTCTGGCGTGAACGGGAGCGGTTGGCAGAGGGCGGCGGTCTTACCGCTTTGGCACTCGTCGTGGGGTAGACTACTCGCAAGCCGACGCCGTCGAAGAACTTGGGATGGCGCCGAATACGTCGAGCAGGACGTTGGTATCAAAAGCTGTAATCACCGCCGGCCACGAAGTTGCGCTACCGTGACGTCAGGGTCGATTTTCTTACGGAGGCAGCCGTAGACCTCAGTAACCGAATCCACGGCGCCGCTCTTAACCGCGACCAGGCGCCCGTGTTCTTCGCTGAACTCCATGACCGTCCCGGGCTTCACCCAGAGCCGGTCTCGTAGCGATTTCGGGATAGTCACCTGGCGCGCTCGTCGACGCGAGTTTTCATACTTTTCATGTATGAAGGTACGATACTCGATTACGAATAACCCAAACCACAGAAGTTCTTAGTCCCTCGCCCTACTGGGAGAGGCGGTCGCGGCGCGGCTGTTGCGATGGCCGCGGGCAACGGGCGTGACATGACGGTGAGGGCCGGCGGGCGTCCTCGCCGGCCGGTGATGGAATGCCACGGCATACGCGACACGCAGCTTTCTCCTTGTCATCCAGAGGCGAGCGGAGCGACGCCGAAGGATCTCGGGAGAGTCTTGCTTGAAAGTGTTGCTTTCAGCATTCGAGTGCGCGCGATCGTCGGGCGGCATTGCTCACGGTGCAGGTTGATGGTGCGACTTTGTTCGGTGGGGCCACGAGATCCTTCGCGTGCGCCGTAGGCTTCGCTCTGGATGACGAAAGGAGCCGCGCGCTCGCGTACGTCGTGGCGTGCGATCACCGCGCGCGAGCGCCCGCGCCGCCCTCAGCGTCGCTCACCGCGCAAGCGCGAGGGAAGCGAAACCCCTGCTCCGGCTAGTGCGCCATGATCGCCGAAACGGTATGGTAAGGACACCATGAGTAGCCCGCGGTCACAGCACTCCGCACCGCCTGCGGAAAAGAAAAGATCTTCTGCGCCGAAGCCGATCACTCGGTCGCGCGCGATTGCGACCGAGCGGAAAGAAAACCCGAAGTTGGCCGCCCTCAAGCGTAGGCACTTCACGAAGAAGGGACGCGCGGCGCGCATCGACCGCGCTATGAAAACATTAGATCAGTTCCACTGGGACTTCGGTTTCGACGATGAAACCTTGAAATGGACCGCCGAAGACCCGGATATCGAACATTCCTGAACCGTGTCTGTTTTCGACCTGCCTGACCTCCCGGCTAAGTCCACCGTACTCATCGACGCTAATATTTTTGTCTACGCACTCGACGGACGGTCCGAACAATGCCGGCGACTTCTAATCCGATGTGCGCAGGAAGAGGTTTTCGGTCTCACCACGATCGAGGTAATCAACGAGGTCTGTCATCGTCTGATGTTGGCGGAGGCCGTTGCGACGGGAGCCATCGTCAGAACCTCAGCCGTGTCTCTCAAGCGGAAACCCTAGGTAGTACGCGATCTACATCAGTATTGGGAGCGTGCGGTCAGCATTTTCGATCTCAACCTCGTAGTCATCGGACTCGATGAAGGACGGATCCGGCGCGCGCAAGGGATCAGGTCTCGACACGGCCTCCTCACCAACGATTCCTTAATCGTCTCCGCAGCACAGGACTACGGCCTTGATTCGTTAGCGAGTCGAGACGACGACTTCGATCGAATTCCGGGGCTTACGGTGTACAAGCCAACCGACGTGCCGTAGCTCGCGTACGTCGTGGCATTCCATCACCGCGCGCGAAACGCGTCGAGATCTGCTTCTTCCAGTTCTTCCTGGTAGGGGCGGTTCGAACCGCCCCTACCTTGCTGCTCTGACCCCCTCTATTGTTCCATTTCATCGCGGTTCTTATATTCAAATGATGGACGACCACGCCGATCAGGCGCCGGCGCCGCTGCCCGAACCGCAGAAACGCCGCCTCAGCACCTACAATCCGATCACCCTGATGCGGCGCGCCTTCGTCGATTTCGCGGTCCGTCAACTCACCAAGCCGCTTCATCGCTACGACCTCCAGACCCCCAATGACCTGACCAATCTCAGGAAGTACATCCGCAAGGGCGATGTCATCCTGGTCGAGGGCAACGAGCGCATCAGCGAATGCATCAAGTATCTGACCCAAAGCTCATGGTCGCACGCGGTGCTTTATGTGGGCGATGAACCGTTCAAGCGCAATCCGGAAAAGCGCGACGAGTTCATCGATAAGTATGGCGAAGATCTCGATTTCCTGGTGGTCGAGGCGTTGGTCGAATTCGGGGTAATCCTGAGTCCGCTGACCAAGTATCGCGATTTCAATATCCGGGTATGCCGGCCCTACAACTTGTCCGGGCGCGACCTGCTCGAGGTCATGGATGAGGCGCTGCGCCACGTCGGCGACGTTTACGACATCAAGAATGTGGTCGATCTGGCGCGCTACTTCTTTCCGGTCTCATTGGTGCCGCGGCGGTTCCGGCGCCAGGCGCTGCAGTTCGGCAGCGGCGAGCCGACCCAGGTGATCTGCTCGAGCCTGCTGGCCGAATGCTTCGATCGGGTGGGGTTTCCGATCGTGCCGAAATTCGCACAAGCGCCCGACCCGAGCGCGATTCCCTCGCGCCGGGTGATATGGAAATTCCGCACGCGGTCGATCGCGAATCCGTACGGCGTGATGCGCCGGGTCTCGCCGACCTTGATCACGCCGCGCGACTTTGACTTGTCTCCCTACTTCGAAATAGTCAAGTTCAATGTGATAGAGAATCTCAGGTTCGACTATCGTAAGATTCTATGGGCCGATGAGGAGCAGGCGATCCCGGCCAAGAAGCCCGCCTAGCAGCCTCGCGATGCGAAACCGAGGTGACGGATTGCGGCGAATCGATGGGCGGCGGAGAATTCGAATCGGGGGAAGACCGACGTGAACGACGAACAAGAAAATTCCAATGAGCGCCGCGAGCTGCTCGAAAAGGCGATCGCAAAAATTCTCCATCGCCACTGCAACTTCGGCTGGGCCAACTATTATATTCCCAGCGAAAAGTTTCCCAGTCTGATCGAAGAGCTGGTTGAGGTCTTAAGTCCCGGCGGACAAGTCGGGCATGGCGAGCTGGTAAATTTCCTGCTCGGCACGCAGCGCCTGTCCTCGATTCAGGAGCGCGCGGCGAAGCTCGAGGCAGGAGTTCGCGATTTATCGCAGGAGTAACGAATAGGCGCTGCGGAGCAACCAACGGCGCCGAAGTCACACCATAATCGCTCATAAACGCGTCCGCGCGACTACATCGGCGTCACCGCCGTACACACAAAAGCAACACTTTTACAACATTTCAGCGGCGGCCGGGGTGGCCGGCATCCTCGCAATTTGGTCAAAAAAAAGGGCGGCCACCGGGGGGGTCGGTGGCCGCCTCGCGGAACAGGGTTAACAAGTAGAGGCTGGTTAGGTCGCCCTGTTTACGCCTTGGGGGGTGGCCCGCTTAACTCATCGGGGGGTGAGTACGCGAGGAGGAAACGCTATCGCGGGCCATGCCCTTCAATTGGTGGCTATATTCGTCACACCTGAAAATAAGACGGAGAGGCGAAACCGATTATTCAAATCGATTTCGGATTATTCAGATCGACTTCGATAGACTTGGGCTATCAAATCAATGGATAGCTTGGGGCATGCGTCGGTCGGTAAGGAGCAGGGTGGCGTAACGCTTGAGCATATTGAGGATTTGCGCGGTTTCTTCCTCATTGCCGACGATCAACCGCATCGCCATCCCATCCATCAAAGCGAAGATAAACACGGGAATGAGCTCGAAATCAGTCGTAAGCGGCGAGGGGCCGAAAATCTCCTTGAAATAAGCCTTGAGGTCGTGCTGATAGCGATCGTTCATCGCGGTCAAAGCCTCGCGCAGGATACGATCGGTTCGTGCCGCCACCACCAGTTCCAGCCAGGCATGGAAGACCGGTCCCTGGAACATTTTCCATAGCAATTCCACGGCGATCGGCCGTCGATCGGTGCCGGGCGGCACGCTCGCGAAAGCCTTGCTGAAGTCCTCCAGCCGCAAGCGGAAGACATGCTCAACCGAGGCGATCACGAGGTCTTCCTTGCGCGGGTAATGATGCAGCTGGGCGCCGCGCGAGACCCGCGCGCGTTTCGCTATTTCAGTCGTAGTCGTGCCTGCGTAGCCTAATCGCGCCAGGCAATCCACGGTCGCATCGATCAATCGCGCGCGCATCTGGGTGCTGCGCTCTTCCTGGGTTCGTCTGCGGGGGACTGCCACGGCGAGTGAAGTGACCACCTTTTTCAACTCTACTGATGGTTATAAAAACAGTCAAGTCTGCTTGGAAATGGTCAATTAACAGATGATGAACGAGGGCCACTTGGTCAGTATACCAAGCCTACGCCATAAGAAACGTCTTAAATCTTGCATGGAATGGTGTAGTTGAGCTATGACATAACACGACATAATACGCTAAAGAGGGGAATTCCGCTTTAAAATGCGCTTCAAGCCGTTCACGCGGTCACTCGCCGCGCTGAGCTCATCACTGCTGCTTATGCTGGCCGCGTCTGCGCGCCCGGCATTCGCGCAGCCCGGCGCCGCCGCGTCATTAGACAGCGTGACTCCCATTAGTAAACTAGCTGTCGGGCCGAGGTCGATTGGCTTCGGAATCAATCTCGACAAGGTGACCTCCCAGACCAAGCACTTCACGCTTATCAACACCGGAACGCTCCCGCTCGATGTCACCGTCGGCGCGCCGACGGGAGTCGATGCCAACGATTACACTATTTCCGGCCCCGGCCTCACTGGTGCGGGAGGAACCATCACGATCCCCGGCAAGGTCGCGCACTCCACCGCGAATAAGGTCGCGGTGAATGTCACCTTCGCGCCGCCGGCAGCAGGCATTAAGCTGCTCGCGACAATTCCGATCACCGATGACGCGACCATAGGGATAACTTCAGCAACCATCAATCTGCATGGCCACGCGATCCAGCCGAAGCCGACACCGACGGCAACCCCGACTTCGACCGCAACGGCAACCGCGACTCCGACCACGGTACCCACCGCAATGGGCGCCACGCCAACAGCTACTGCCACATCAACCGCAACGCCGGACCCAAGCGCGACGGCGACCGTTACAGCTACCGCGACTACAACTGCCACTACTACGGCGACATCTTCGGCGACAGGTACAGCAACGACAACCGCGACGGCACTGCGACGGCTACCGCGACCAAAACAGCTACGGCGACCGCTACCCCGACCAAGACTGCCACGCCGACCGCTACTACGACTGCAACCGCCACCGCGACGCTGACGGCTACCGCGACGAAGACTGCGACTGCAACCACGACGCCAACAGTCGCCGCGACGGCGACCGCGACCAAAACAGCTACGGCGACGGCTACCCCGACCAGGACTGCGACGCCGACCGCACTGCCACCGCCACCAAGACAGCAACCGCAACGCCAACGCTGACGGCTACCGCGACCAAGACAGCGACTGCGACCGCGACGCCAACAGTCACCGCGACGGCGACTACGACCAAAACAGCTACGGCGACGGCTACCCCGAGCAGGACTGCGACGCCGACTGCCACTACGACTGCCACCACCACCAAGACCGCAACCGCAACGCCAACGGCTACTGCGACGGCGACCGCGACCAAAACAGCTACGGCGACCGCCACCGCGACCAGGACCGCCACCCCTACGATGACCGCCACTGCGACGCCGACTGCGACCGCAACCGCGGTCACCGTCTCAGGTGTCGCGATACAGAATGCGATGAATGGCGCCTCGGTCACCGCGCTCTCGGTCAACTCCAACGGCTCCGATGGTTCCACACTGGCTAGCACCACGGCGAATGGCAGCGGCCAGTTCTCGATGGTTATCGCCGCACAGAGTGGTCCGGTGCGTTTCCGTGCGAGCGGCGGCAGCTATGTCAGCGAGCAGAACGGCGCGACGATCAGCTCTCCCAGCCCATTGTCCGCGCTGCTGCCGAGCTTGCAGAACAATCTTTCCGGAGTATCGATCAATCCGCTGACCACGTTCGTGGACTCACTCGCGCAGGGAAACATTTCGCGCGGCCAGACCGTTGCGGCCGCGCTGAACAATTCGACGACGTCAATCGAGCAGGACTACGGCATCTCGACCGATCTCTCGACCCTGACCCCGCTTTATACCTCGGGCGCCGTCGGTACCGACGCATTCCGGCTCGGCTTGATCCTCGGCGCGATGGTGAACGAAGACCAACTCGCCTGCCCCAGCGCTCCGGGTGGACTGGTCAGCGCACTGTCGAGCGATATTTCCGATGGTGTATTCGACGGCGCGAGTTCCGGGACGCCGGTCTCATATTGTGGCGGCAACCTGGCCGCTATCGCGGGGATCGCGCAGTTCGGCGATGCGCTTTCCGGCCTGCAGGACCTGACGCTGGCGACGAGTGGATTTGTTTTCGGCGGGACCAACAACGAGCTGACCCTCAATGGCGTGACCGCCGCTAACGCTTTTGCTGATGCCGCGACGATCGAGGCCGCGCTGTCCAGCGCCGCCCCTGCCTCGGTCAACAGCTTCGCCGCCACCACGCCCTCGATGCGTGCCGCGCGTGAGTCTGCCACCGCGACGTTGTTGCCCAACGGTAAGGTGCTGATCGCCGGGGGCCTTACCACTAACGATCTGACCAGTACGGAATTATACGACCCCGTCGCTGGCACCTTCGCCGCCTCTACGCCCTCGATGAACACCGCGCGCGACAGCGCGACGGCGACCCTGCTGCCCAACGGCAAGGTGTTGATCGCGGGCGGCTTCACCGGCGACGCGAACACCGCACTGACCAGCACCGAGTTGTACGATCCGGTGGCTAACACCTTCGCGGCTGCGGTCTCGACGCCAGTCATGAATGTCCCGCGCACCTATGCGGCGGCGACCCTATTGCCCAACGGTAAGGTGCTGATCGCCGGCGGCTACAACTTCCCGACCGGCGCTCTCATCAGCACCGAGCTATATGACCCGGTCGCAAACACCTTCGCAATTTCGCCGCCCTCGATGAACGGCGCGCGCTACAATGCGACCGCGACGCTGCTGCCCAACGGCAAGGTGCTGATCGCGGGCGGCTTCAACAATACCGTCACCGCGCTCAACACCACCGAGTTGTATGATCCGGTCAGCAATACCTTCGCGGCTTCGACCCCGACGATGAACTTCGCGCGTACGCAAGCTACCGCCATGTTGCTGCCGAGCGGCAAGGTGCTAATCGCCGGTGGCGCGGACGCTTCGGCCAATTCGATCATCGAGGCCGAGTTGTACGACCCGGCGACAAACACGTTCGCGTCCAAACTGGCTTTTATGAACGAGGGACGTGAAGAGGCCACCGCGACCCTGCTACCCAACGGCAAGGTGCTGATCGCCGGCGGCCTCGATTTCAATAGCAGCACTTCCACTGACGCTGTTCTCAGCAGCATCGAGTTGTACGATCCGGCGACCAACCTCTTCGCGCCTTCGCCGCCCTCGATGAACACCGCGCGTGATCTGGCCACCGCGACCCTGCTACCCAATGGCAAAGTGCTGATCGCGGGCGGCGCCGAGGCGCCCGCACCGTTCCCGAACTATCAGTCCACCACGGAGCTGTACTCTCCGTGACGTAGCCGATGCTACAACCATCGGTAAGTACCGCAGGAGAAATACCGATGGATGCAATCGAAGCAATTCTCAATCGAAAAGTTCAGCGCGCATTCTCAAGTCGCCCGGTCCAGGCGAGTCAGCTCGCGACCGTTGTCGATGCGGGCCGCCATGCGATGAGCGCGCGAATCTGCAGCCGTGGCAGTTTATCGTGGTGCGCGACCGCGAACGCCTCAAAGCGATGGGCGCGCTATGCTCGACCGGCCGTTTCGTCGCGGATGCTCCGTCGGCGATCGTCATTGTAAAAGATCTCGGCAATGCGCGATGGGCCGATATCGATTGCGCGCAGGCGGTGCAGAATATGGCGACCGCCGGATGGGCGCTCGGATTGGGAACCTGCTGGGTCGGCAACTTCGACGGGGCGAAGCTATCCGAACTGCTCGCAATCCCCGAAGGATGGGCGATCTTCACGATTCTTCCGTTCGGCTATGCGGATGAGAAAAATCTTCCGCAGTCGAAGCCGCTCAAGAGCCGCGCCACGATGGTGCATTACGAGAAATACGGAAACCTCAAGCCCTAGCCACAAAGACCTGCTTAGTGTCTCTGTGGCTCCGTGGTAAATTCTTATGCGAGGACATTCATGGCGATAAAACAGCAGAAGCCAGCCGAGGCTCACGACACCATCAGCAAAAATCCCGGTGCGATTTATCTCGATGTGCGAACCGAGGGCGAGTTCGCGCAGGGGCATCCCGCAGGTGCGCTCAACGTACCGGTCGTCTTCATCAAGGGGCCCGGAAATATGCAGCTCAATGATGACTTTGCCGCGGTGGTCGAAAAGGTCCTCCCCAAAAACGCGAAGCTCATCGTCGGGTGCCTTTCCGGCGGGCGCTCGCAGCGCGCGTGTGAAATTCTCGAAGAAAACGGCTACATCGACCTCACCAATGTGGTCGGCGGCTTCGGCGGACAGCGCGATGCCTCGGGCGCCATCATTGTAAAGGGATGGCGCGACGAAGGGCTTCCCGTCAGCGTCGACACCGGCGATGCGAGCTATCAGTCGCTGCGCAAAAAAGCGGGGCTGTAGGCGTCATGGCGATCAGGCTCTCGCGCATCTACACCCGCACCGGCGACAAGGGCACCACCGCGCTGGTCGGCGGCAAACGGGTTCCCAAAGAGAGCCTCCGGCTCGAGGCTTACGGCACCGTCGATGAGCTCAACTCCATCGTCGGTATCGTGCGCACGTACTTGCCGCAGTACAAAAGTGCGCTCGGCGACGACTTCACCTGGTATTCGGAAATGCTGCGGCGGGTTCAGAACGAACTCTTCGATGTCGGCTCGGAACTCGCGACTCCCACCGAGGCCGAGTACGAGGGCATGCACAAGATGGGCGAGGGCGAGGTCAAGCAGCTCGAAGAAGAAATGGATCGGATGGAAAAGCTGCTCCAGCCGCTCAATTCGTTCACCTTGCCCGGTGGCGGAGTCCTCAATGCGTTCCTGCATCAGGCGCGCACCGTATGCCGCCGCGCCGAGCGGGTCTGTTGGGCGCTCAAGCGCGAAGAGGAAGTGGGCGATCACGTCATCATCTATATCAACCGTCTCAGCGACCATCTGTTCGTGCAATCGCGATGGATCGCGAAGCGCCTCGACGAGCCGGAATTCCTGTGGGACCGCGGCCTGCGCCTCGATCCAAAAGCCGCGCGCGCCGCGCAAAAGAAGAGCGGCGAAAAAAGGTAGCGAGATATGGCGACCGCATCGGAAAATCACGTGCACCTGCGTCAGGTCGAGATCGGACCGATGGCGAATTACGTTTACATCATCGGCGATCCGGCGACGCATAAAGCGGCCGTCGTCGATCCCGCCTGGGACATCGACGCCATCATCGATCTGGTGGGCCGCGACGGTTACGAAATCGACAAAATCCTGATCACCCACTACCATCCCGATCATCTCGGCGGCCGCATGATGGGCCAGAATATCGAGGGCGCGGCCGAGATGCTCTCCAAGGTGAAAGCGAAAGTTTATCTCAACAAGCACGAGGCGGAAGGTGCCCGGAGAATCGCCGGGCTGTCGGATTCCGATATCGTCAAGACCGACGCGGGCGACGTGGTCAAGGTCGGCAATCTGGAGGTGAAATTTCTTCACACCCCCGGGCATACCCCGGGCTCGCAATGTTTTCTGGTCGACGGCAACCTGGTGTCGGGCGACACCTTGTTCGTGAACTCATGCGGCCGGGTCGATCTGCCGGGTTCCGATCCCGCGGCGATGTATCGCAGTTTGAATCAGACGCTGCGAAATCTTGACGACGCGACGGTGGTGTATCCGGGCCACCACTATTCGCCGGAAGCGAGTTCGACTATCGGCAATCAGAAGCGCACCAACCTGTATATGCGCTTTTCAAGTCTCGACGATTTCCTGAACGCGATGGGCTACTCGCGCTGAAATCTCCTCGCGGTGGGTTTTCGCTCACGCTTCGTTGAGCCCCGATCGGACGCGCTCTTCGCGCGCGACATTGCGCCGAATCGTCGCGCCGAACATGTACGCGATACCGATTCCCACGCTCATCGGAAGCACGATGATCGGCATGTCGCGAAGGAACATGTCGGACGCCCATCCGAGCAGCCCCGAAGCGATCGCCATCGCGAGCAACCCGGCGCTGATCGTGCATATGAGGAATTTGTCGCGCGGCGAGGGCGCTGCAGTCGCGGCGCTCGACGTCCCCCATCCGAATGCGAGAGTCCAGATCGAGGCCGCCAGCAGCGCCATCACCACATACGACGCCTCGACCGTGGGCCGCGCGCAGGTCAAGCCCCACAGCGCAATCGCGAAGGTCATTATCCAGAAGCTGATGCATTGATAGATGTTCTCGCTCATCAGATTTGCCTCCACGACCTCCCGGAGAAACGGGCGGGCTCGCCAAAACCTACAATTACTGCTCCGCTTTTGTCGATGCCAGCCCGCCGCCGGCAAACCCACATCATCTACGCGGTGTGCGCGAGGATGAATTGGCCGAGCTTGTTGATGGCTTGCTGGCCTTCGGGAAGAATCTTCGCGAAGGCATGCCACACGTGAAACATGTCCGGCCACACTTCGAGCTCCACCTTCACCCCGTCCCTTTTGGCGCGCTGCGCGACTCGCGTCGCATCATCGAGAAGGGTTTCCGCATCGCCGACCTGGATCAGCAAGGGAGGCAGTCCGTGAAAGTCGGCGTGAATCGGAGCCGCGAGCGGATTTTTCGGATCCGCGTTTCCAAGGTAGAGCTTCGCCATCGGCAACAATTCGGCTTTTCCTACCATTGGATCTCTGTTTGCCCGCGACTCGAAAGAGGCGCCAGTGGCCTCCATATCCGTCCATGGGGAAATTGGCGCCGCCGCCGCGGGCATCGGCAACTTTCGATCGCGGATCGAGAGCAATGCGGCAAGGGTCAGGCCGCCGCCGGCGGAATCGCCCGCGATGACGATCTTGCCGGGCCGGTAGCCATTGCCGAGCAGCCATCGATAGGCCGCGAGGGTATCTTCGAGGGCCGCGGGAAAGGGATGCTCGGGCGCGAGCCGGTAGTCGATCGCGAGGGCACGGGCCTGCGCCGCGCGCGCGATCCTGGCGACCGTCGCACGATGCGTCTTTATCGAGCCCATCACGTAACCGCCGCCATGGAGATAAAGGATGACCCTGTCCGCCGCCGCCGTGGGCGGTATGATCCATTCGGCCGGCACGCCGCCCGCGTTAACCGTCTCGCAGGTTACATCGGTCGCCACGCGCTCGCTGAAGAGCTCCATGCCGGCACGCATCTGAGCCACCGTGGCGTTGGGATTGCGTGGCGCCGATTTCAACATTTCCAGAACCCTGCTCAACTCTGCGCTAGCCATTGGATCTCCCTTCGAACTTCGCGTGAAGCCTATTGCCGATGCGGCAGTATAAGCACTTCCGATTGCCGCGTCTCGGGATCGAGGCGCACCAGGTAGAGTGGAAAATTAGTCTCCGCGATGCCGACGTTCGTGCGCCCATCGCAACCGCATCTCGCTACCGTGCCATCATTGATGGTCGTCAGCCGATCGAGTTTAAGCGCGGCGGTATGCAGTTGCGGTTCGCCGATGGTCAGGTCGAGTTCCTTGTCCTTCAACGCCACCGAGGAAAACATTGTCGCGCCTTCGACCGTACCCTGTTTCGCGACCCATTGGACGAACGCGTCCTTGCTCATCTTTCGCATCGAAGGATTCAGCTTGCGAACCGCCGCTATCGCCACATTGAGATTGCTCTTGTGACGATGCTCGGAGCGATAGTCCTGACGAGCCACCAGCTCCCACATTTTGCGCGACCACTTCGCGACGACCGCGGGATCGCCGCCCGGCGTGTTCACATAGATCAGCGCCGCTTGCTCCGCGCTTGCCAGGTCTCCCTTGGCCAGCGCCGCGTCAACCTTACGGGAAGATGATTCGAGGGTCGCGGCGTCGATCCTCGCGATAAATTGAGCGCTCTGGCTACCCGCTTCATGCGATGCCTCAACGCATACGCGGCGCTGTTCCGTGAGCGAGTAAGTCGGTTCACCGATCATGAAGTCGGTCAGGCATAGGTCATCTTTCACTTCGCGGCGCTGCGAATCGCTGAGATTGCTCATCGGGATCGCGAGCAGCTCGCCGCGCGCCGCCGCATAGTCGCCCGCCGCAATTTTCTGCCGCGCTGAAGATAGCTGGCTCGGCGCGCATCCCGCGACGACCGCCGGCAAGACCATCATCAGGAAGATGCCGGCGCTGCGGGCTGGCCGTCGCCGCGGAGCAAGACCGCCATGGCGTAGATCGCATTTGCGGTTCGCCGTCATCTTCTGAAAAGTCTGACCGCGATAACCCACCGTGGCAAGCGTTGAGGCGACCGGATGAGGCAGGCTTTTCCAGGCTCAGGGTGATCAGCCGCCGACGTTTTAGCGCGAAAAACCCCGATGTCATCTTAGGTCTTCACGACCCAGGACGGCACCCGCCGTGAGAATCCCGGGTCCAAATTGGAGCGCATCGAAGAAAGGGGCCGAAGTAGGGCGCGATGGTGCCACCTAGTCGCAAGACGGATAGCAGCACTAGATAAAGACCATCGGCAAGACCGAAAAATGCCGTCATGAGACATGAATCCGTCCCATTTTGATACCGGTGCGAGCGGATGAGCGCGGCGTAGCAGCGCATTTGGTCTTCAGCATCGATGGCACGCGACCTGCAAACCTATTCCCTGCCGTCTCACAGACCTCACAGATAGTTACCATAAGTGAATCTACGAGTGGTGGGATGATCCATCGCTAGCAGCTGGGAGACGGCGAGGGTCTAGGCAGCGCTCATACCGAGCGCACCTCTGCCGACGCGAAAACATCGCGGGCAGGTGGAGCTTAACAACGGCGCGGACAGGCGCGCATCAAGGACAAGGGGAATGAATTTACTAACCAGAATGTACGTGCGAATTACCAATGCCACTCCGTGCAAAGCCGGCCAGCCTGGTCAGACGATGACTGAGTACGTGTTGATCATCGCCGCGATCGCGGTCGCGGGCTACATCGCATACCAGGGCCTCGAGACAGGAATCGCCGGCCTCATCACGAAGGTCACAACTTCGTTAGCCGCTGCCTAAACGTCGGTGTCAGTCCCAAGGAAAGGCAGGCAGGGTGCGACACTCTGCCTGCCGGCATCCGTAACCGCGAAACCCGAGCCCGGAAGCGTCCGGCCAATGCGAGTGTGATTGAGAAAAGATCCATGAAGCAATCGACGACAGCCCCCGCCAAAGCATCGGGCTTCGGTAGAGCTTGGCCAGGGCGCAGACAAGGGCGCACCAGAGACAAGGAGAATGAATTTGCTTACCACAACATACGTGCGAATCAGCAGTGCCGCTTCTCGCAACCCTGGCCAGTCCGGTCAGACGATGACGGAGTACGTGTTGATCATCGCGGCCATCGCGGTCGCAGGCTACATCGCGTACCAGGGCCTCGAGACTGGAATCGCCGGCCTCATCACCAACGTCACGACTTCGCTAGCCGCGGCCTGAGCGTCGGTGTCAGTTGCAGGGAAACGCAGGACGGGCCCGACCCTATGTCTGCCAGCATCCGTGACCGGGGATCCCGCGCCGGGACGCATCCAGCCGCTACCGGCGTGGCTAGAAAAAGACCCGTGAAGCAATCGGCGAGGACCGCAACCTCGCGTCCTTCATCTTCAGCCGCCGCGATTTTTTTGATCGAGGTGAATCGAACTTCCGCAATCCTGCCAAATCTCAACTCGGCGCGTGCGCAATCGCTACCGGCCGCCGGGGTGATGAATCGGAGCAGCTAATTGTGCGCGAGCAGGTTGTTCAGAGGAGAAAATGAGAAGACCAACGATCTTCCTGATGTTGGCGATGGTAGCGGCGGTGCTCGCAGGCATCGTGGTGTTTTCCGCTCTGCGAAGCCGGGAAGCGCAAGTGCAGATGGCGATGGCGCAGACCGAAGAAATCGTGGTCGCCGCGCGTGACGTTCAACTGGGCGAAAAACTGGAGCTTGGCGACGTGAAATTGGTCCGCTGGTCGCGCCAGAGCGTGCCCCAGGGCGCTTTCACCGATCCCGCGGCGGCGGTCAATAGCTACACCAGAAATCAACTGATCGCGGGCGAACCGCTAATCGAAAAAAACCTGGTTACGTCCGACAAGGTTCCCGGCGTGATGCCGTTGATCATACCGCCCGGAATGCGCGCGATGTCGGTCGCTGTGGACGAAGTCTCCGATATCGCGGGCTTTGTGAAGCCGCACACCCGGGTTGACGTGCTGGTCGCCGTGGCTGGCAGCGGCAGCGGGAACGGCCCCGAGAACAAGCCGTTTTCCAAGATCGTGCTGCAGGACATCGAGGTGCTGGCGGTCGCGCAACAGATCGACAAGGGCAAGGACGAAGCCGAGGTCGCCAAAGTGGTGACTCTGGTCGTCACCCCGCATCAGGCCGAGAAACTCGGACTCGCCAGTCATGAGGGAGTCCTGCGGCTCGCGATGCGCAATTACAGCGACGACAAAGTGGTCGCGACTTCCGGCAGTGACTTCAGCGATTTGCTCGGGACCAGTGCGCCGGTAATCGCGCTCAACGCCCAGAGCGCGGAAGGCCCGATGGCCGAGCCGATGCGATCGGCCGGCGGTTTCCGGGCTCATCAATTCGCGGTGGAAATCATGCGTGACGGGAAAAGCGCGGAGACGGTTTCGTTCGTCTCTGCCAACGCGGGCGACAACCACGCCGCGGTGCATACCGAACCCGCGATCGCCGCGGCTGCGGCGATGCCTCCGACTACGGTGGTGCCCGCGCAGCCGCGTGCAGCCGCTTCCGCTCCGGCAGTCACCGGTGCGGCGGCGCCCTCCAACCCCATGGGGACGGCTTCTTTCATGCCGGTACCGAAAACTCTGGAAGTTCCATGACGAAAATTTTCGTTACGCAAAGGTTGAGGCGGTTCTCGATGACGCAAATTTTGATCATGGCCTCGCGGCGGAGCACGATGAAACATAAACGCGCACATCCACGGCTCGCGGCAGCGGGCGGCATTTTTGCGGTGATCTTGATGCTCACGACGGCGGCGCCGCGGCTGCGCGCCGACGATAGCGCGGCGCAATTTCAGAGCATCAATATGACCAAGGGCGAGACCGCTACCATCGACCATCTGAAGAAGGCCTCCGCGCCCACTGTCCATGTCATCGAAAATCCTAACGCTCTGGTGCTCAACGGCGACAACCCCGGACAGCTGCTCATGGTGGCTGCGGAGCGCGGCAAATGGGACATCACCGTCACCCACGATGACGGCGACGTGGTGGTCTATCGGGTCAGCGTCGCCGCGATCGCGGATAATCCCGACAACGGAAACCCGCTGAAGCCGGCATCGGCGCCCGCGGCCCTTTCCGACAATAGTCCGCCGCCGCGTCAGAACAGCACGGTGGTGAACAGCGATGCGACCCAAAACGTAGTCGCGCCGGCGAGCGAGAATGTGAGTCTTCGTTCCTCGCAGCCGTCGCTTCAGTCGACCCGGAAGTGGAACCCCGCGGCGTTTGCCAATGGCTGGGCGTCGGCGAATCCCCCGACGGAACCGCTGCCGCGCATCGCCGGCCAGCAGGACGCGGCCGAGGCGGGCCGGCAATATCGCACCGATCCACCGGTGGCCAGCAGCAGCGCGGGATATTTCAATCCTTCGGTCTCCAGCGGACCGAACTATCTGCCTGCGGACGGGCTTTCATTGATGACCGGGACCTCGCAGATCGTCGACTTCCCCCGTCGTCTCAAGCGCGTTTCCATCGCCGACAGCAGCGTAGCCGACATCCAGGTGACCGGCCCCTACCAGTTGAATGTGATCGCTCATAAGTTCGGCTTCACCACGCTCGCCGTATGGGACGATCAGGGCCACTACCAGGAACGCCAGGTCAGCGTCGAGAACAACGGCAAGCAGCAGGTGCTGCTCAACGTCGTCGTGGCCGAGCTCGACCGCGTCAAAATGGAGCAGCAGGGGATCGACTTCTCGATCGCGCTGGCGAACGCCGGCATCTCGCTCGCCAGCTTGCCCGGCTCGGTGGCGACTCCTTACACCGCGACGTCTTCGCTAACCGCGGGTACCAGCTCGATCGCGGGCACTACTCCTGCCGGCGGCAGTATCATTCCGTTGCTGCTTTCGAGCACCATGACCTACGGCCTGTCGACGCTGAATTCCAACGTCGCGACCCAGTCGTTTTTTCAATTTCTCGAGTCGCACAATCTGGCCCGGATTCTCGCGCAGCCGCATTTGCTCGCCAACTCAGGTCAGGCCGCGTCGTTTCTCTCGGGCGGTGAAATCCCGATCGTTCTGGCCCAGGCGCTCAACACCTCGATTGTATTCAAGCAGTTCGGCACCTCGATCAATTTTCTTCCGACCGTGATCGGCCGCCAGGAAATCCAGTTGCTGGTCAAGACCGAGGTCTCGGAGCCTGACTTTGCCCACGGAGTGGAATTGTTCGGCTTCACGGTGCCGGCCTTTGTCACCCGCCGCGCCGATACCCTGGTGCGTTTGAAAGACAGCCAGACCTTGATTATCGCGGGCCTGATTTTGCGCAGCCGCAATGCGGTGGTGAAAAAGGTTCCGTATCTCGGCGACCTGCCTTACGCGGGCGCGATTTTCCGCAACACCACCTGGGAGGATTCCGAAACCGATCTGGTGATGGCGGTGATGCCGCAAATAGTCGGGCCCTTGCCGCCGCAGGCGGAGGTTTTTCAGCCGACTAGCCGCGGCCCCTTGACCGACGCCGAGGTCCGCACCCAGCGGCTGCAAACCCCGGACGCGGCCCGGCCACGATTCTAAACTTCACAGCAGGGAGTTGCGGTGCGAATCGAAAGAACAAACGGCAAGAAGGCGGCGTTGCGAATCAGTCTGGTGGGAGATCCGCCGGAGTACCGCGAGGCGGTGGAACAGGCGCTGGCCAACATCAGCGAGCCGCAGATTGAAATCGTCGAAGCGGCGCCCGACGGCGGTTCCTCGGCTTTCGAGGAAGCCGGCGCCCCCGCGGTGGCGCCCAGCGATGTCTCGATGGTGCTGTTCAATGGCAACGAGGAACAGTCGCTCGCCAGCCTCGAGCAGCAGTCCCGCCAGACCCCGCGGCCGGTGCTCTTCGGCCTGCTCCAGGAGCGCTCGCCCCTGCTGATGAAGCGCGTGCTCCGGGCCGGCGCCGACGAGCTGCTGTTTTTACCGCTCGACCCCGGCGAGGTCACCCGCGCGCTGCTCAAAATCAGCGAGGCCCGAATCCGCGCCACCCATCATGAGGGCGGCACCGTGATTTCCTTCACCAGTATCGTCGGCGGAGTCGGGGTCAGCACCATGGCGGCCAACCTCGCGCTCGCCCTGCAATACAAGCTCGAAAAGCGGGTGGTGTTGATGGATCTCGATCTGCAGACCGGAGTGCTCTCGGTGCTCCTGAATCTGGAGCCCGAGTTCACCATCATGCCGCTGATCAGGCTGGAGAAGAAGCTCGATTCGATTCAGCTCGAGGCGGCGCTGACCAAGCATTCCTCGGGGCTGTATCTGCTCGCGGCGCCCAAGCGGATCGAGGAAGGCGATCTGGTCACCGATCTCACCGTGAGCACCGTGATCAATTTCATGCGCGACATGTTCGACTACGTGATCGTGGACTGCGGAAATCATATCGCGGAAAACGCGGTCGCGGCGTGGGAGCGCTCCGACCAATTGTTCTACGTGCTCAATCAATCGGTAATTTCGGTCCGCTCGGCGTGGCGCTTTATCGATCTGTTCGAGCGCCTCAACCTGACCACGCTGGAACCCCAATTCGCGATCAATCGGTTTCAGCCGGGTCACACCATCAGCGACAAACAACTGGAGACCACGCTCGGCCGTCCGATGTACGTCTGCGTTCCGCGCGATGAAAAATCGGTCGAGCTCGCGGAACTGAGCGGCAAGGACTTGTGGCAGGTGGCCGCCGACGCCGCGCTGACCAGGAGTTTCGAGGCGCTGGCCTATCGCGTCGCCAAGGTCAGCCAACCCAATCTCGAAGCGGGCCGCCCCTTGATGGCGCGGCTGTTCTCGGCCTTCGGCGCGCACTCGTGAGGTAGCTGGATCATGGCACTTTCCGATCGGCTGCGAAAAAAAACCACCGGCGGCGCCGGCCCCGAAGCTGACGGCGCGGCTTCCGGCTCCTTTATCGGCGGCGGCGGCAAACGAAAACCGGATCTCCTCTCCGAAGGATCGCGGCGGCTCAAAATCAAGGTTCACAACCGCCTGTTCGAAACCATCGACATCTCCAAGCTGGAAACCCTGGAGCCCAGCGTCGTCTCGACCAAGGTCATCGCCGCCATCACCGATATTCTGAGCGAGGACGGACGCCTGCTGACCGACACCGATCGCGATCGCCTGGTGGAGGAGATCAAAAACGAGTTGCTCGGGCTGGGTCCGCTGGAACCGCTGCTGCGCGACGACGCCATCACCGACATCCTGGTCAATGGCGCGCATCAGGTGTATGTCGAGAAGCGGCGGCAAGCTTCAACTGACCGATGTGACATTTCAGGACGATCAGCACTGATGCTGATCATCGATCGGATCGTTTCGCAGCGTCGGCCGCCGCGTCGATGAGGCGTCGCCGATGGTCGATGCGCGTCTGCCCGACGGCTCGCGAATCAATGCGATCATTCCGCCGCTTGCGATCGACGGCCCCGCGCTTTCGATCCGGCGTTTCGGCAAAAAGCGCTACGACATCGCGAGCCTGGTCGAGAAGGGCACGCTGACCTGGGAGATGGTCGAGTTTCTGCTGCGCGGTCGTGCGCGCGCGGCTCAACATCATGGTCTGCGGCGGCACCGGTTCCGGCAAAACCACCATGCTCAACTGTCTCTCGGCGTTTGTGCCCGAAGACGAGCGCATCGTCACCATCGAGGATTCCGCCGAACTCTCACTGCAGCAGCCGCACGTGGTCCGGCTCGAAACCCGGCCCGCCGAATCTCGAAGGTAAGGGCGAGGTCACGCCAGCGCGATCTGGTCAAGAACGCGCTGCGAATGCGGCCCGATCGAATCGTGCGTCGGCGAGGTCCGCGGCGCCGAAGTGCTGGACATGCTGCAGGCGATGCGCACCGGCCACGACGGCTCCATCGCGACTATCCACGCCAATAGCGCGCGCGAATGTCTGGGCCGGCTCGAGATGATGATGCTGCTGGCGGGCTTCACCATTCCGCAGCGCGCGATGCGCCAGCAGATGGCGTCGGCCATCAACATGATCGTTCACGTCAGCCCGGCTCTCCGACGGCTCGCGCAAGCTGATGAAGATTTCCGAAATCTGCGGGATGGAAGGCGACGTCGATCATGATGCAGGACCTATACGAATTCGTCCGCACCGAGACCGGCACCGATGGCAATATCATCGGCAACTACCGTGCGACCGGAATCCGCTCGACCTACGCCAAACACCTCGAGATCGCCGGCTTCAAGGCCGACTCGCGGCTCATCCGCAGCGCGGAAGGCTAGGGCCACCCATCATGCTGATACTTGGGGTTGTGTTAATCGCCGTGGTCTGCGGCTGTGGCGGGCTACTTCGTGATCGCCAGAACCCCGCCCGCGCGCGACGGCGCGCCGGATTGTCGCAGCGGATGACGCGTCCCGGGGTCGGTCGCGAACGATGAAGATCCTGCGCTCGGAGTTGAAACTGAAGGAGCGCGGGCTGCGCTACGGATACCGCGTGATCTACCGGCTCGATCCGTTGCAGAAGCTCGAGCAGAGCATGTGGCAGGCCGGAATCTACATGCGCGTGTCAGCGACTCTGCTCCTGATCATGGTGCTGATTGGGCGGGCGTCGTCATTGGCACATCGATCTGGCAGCGACCCGTTGATCGCGATCGCGCTCGGTGGCGTGCTGGGCGCGCTGCCGATACTTTACATCAAGCTTCAGGCGCAAGCGGCGGCTCAAAAAGTTCTCGTTCGCAACTGCCCTTCGCGCTCGATCTGATGAAGTCCTCGCTCGAAGCGGGCCATTCGCTGTTGCGCGGCTTGCAGGTGGTGGTGCAGGAATTCGAGGATCCGATCGCGACCGAGTTCCGACGGTGCTCGAGCAGACGCGCGCTCGGCATGCCGCTGCCGCGCGCGCATGGAGGAAATGCTCAAGCGGGTGCCCGAAGACGACCTGCGACTGCTGGTGGTCGCGATCAAGGTCCAGAGCGAAGTGGGCAGCAGTCTGGCCGCAGATAATCGGCCGGCTGTCCGAGATCGTGCGGACCCGCCAGCGGCTGCAGCGGCAGATTCGGGCGCTGACTGCGCAGTCGCGCATGAGCGGATTGGTGGTCGGGCTCGCTGCCGAGCGTCGTGCTGGGCGCGTTCAGCCTCGTTCAGCCGGTCATACGCGCGCACGCTGTTTCACGATCCCATCGGGAATAGGCTGCTCAAGGTCGCGATCGTCCTCGATCTGCTGGCGTTCTTCACGATCCGACGGCTGCTCAAGGTGAAATACTGAAATGAGCGCACTGATGTGTCAGCACTGCGATCTTCTGTTTCTGGTCGGGTCGCCGGAATTCTGCGCTCTACGTGGCGCTTACGGCGGCCATCGAGCGTGCTCAGGAGCGCTTCGATCGAGATGGCGCTCAAGATGCGGGTCGCCGACGGCGACTATCGATTCGCGAGGATCCAGTCCGAAGGGGATGGCGCGCGTTCACTGTTCCAATGGGCGCTTGCAACGAATCCCGAGCCCAAGATCGAACGTCCGCGAAATCGGCGAAGCTGGCCCAGACACTGGTGCGGGCCGGCTTCGCCGATCGGGCGCGCTACGCACGTTTCCAGTCGTCCGGCATCGCGCTCGGCGCACGGAGGATTGTTGGTGATCGACGTCAGCGCATCTACCTTGGCTGGTCGGCGCACGTCCGGCATTGGCGATGATTATCGGCGCTCGCGCTCGGTATTTCGGCTCCGCTGTATTATCGGCGCCGCGGCCGCAAAGCCGGCGCCAAGAGATTCGCCAGCCAGCTCTCCGACGTGCTCGATTTGCTGGTGGTCTGCGTGGAGGCGGGACTTGGATTGTCGAAGCGATCAAGATGGTCGGCGACGAAACCGAGCGTCAGGGGCAGGCAATCGGCACACGAACTCGCGATGGTCTCGGTCGAAGTTGCGGCGGGCGGCTCGCTCGGCCAGGCGCTGCGCAATCTGGCCGACCGGACGGCAGTCGAGGACATCAAGCCGCTGGCCGCGACGCATGATCCAGAGCGAGCAACTCGGCTCGCAGATCGGGCCGGCGCTGCGATCGAGTTCCGACAGTTTGCGCACCACGCGTGACGTCTCGCGCCGAAGAGGCCGCGCAGAAAACCACGATCAAGATTCTGTTCCCGCTGGTACTTTTCATCTTGCCCGCGATGATGATCGTGATCGTGGGGCCCGCGATGATCGCGATCATGAAAGCGATGAGTGAAGGCAATAAGTAACGCCGCGGTAAAATCAAACACGACCCTATTGACGAGAAGCGTCGGCGGACATAACGCATAAAGGGTGGAACCGATTCCGCAAAAATCCCGCGCCGTAGAATTATGGCGTCAGGGCTATCAGCACCACCTGCAAGCCTTCGCATTTGCCGGCGGTGAATGCGATCACGAAGCGGTCGCCGAGCTCAACGCGGCGGTCCACTTCTACAGTAAATCGATCGAGGTGTTTCCCACTGCCGAAGCGCATACCTTTCGCGGATGGGCGTATCGCTCGTTCGGGCGCCTCGATGACGCGATCGAGGAATGCAAGCGCGCGATCGAAGTCGATCCGGCGTTTGGCAATCCTTACAACGATATCGGCGCCTACCTGATCGCCAAGGGTGAGCCCGAGCAGGCGATCGAATGGCTCGAAAAAGCCAAGCGCGCCCCCAATTACGATCCGCGCCACTATCCCTACATGAATCTCGGCCGCCTTTACGCGCAGAAGGGCATGGTGGTGAAGGCGATCGCGGAATTCGAAGAAGCGTTGCGGCTGGCCGGCGGCGATCACGCCGCCGATTCGATCGCCGAGCAACTGCGCAAGCTGCGCGCGACCCTCAACTAGCCCCTAATCGATGTTGCAAGTTGGCGAACCAGCGCCCGAGTTCACCGTGCAGTCGCACGACGGCGCGACGGTTTCACTCTGCACCTGGCGCGGAAAAAAAGTGCTGCTGTGGTTCTATCCGGAAGCCGGCACGCCCGGCTGCACGCTCGAGGGCCGCGGCTTTCGCGACCATCAGGAATATTTCGACGACAACGGAATCCAGATCCTCGGCGTCAGCTTCGACCCGGTCGATCGCAACTCGGCTTTCGCGCTCAAATGCGGTTTCAAGTTTCCGCTGCTATGCGACGTCGATCGCAAAATCGCCCTGGCCTACGGCGCGTGCTCCAATGCGAAGGCGCAATCCGCCGAGCGCATAAGTTTCCTCATCGATGAGCACGGCAAAATCGCCCGCGTCTATGACCAGGTCGATCCGCGCGACCATCCGGCCAGGGTACTCGCCGACATATTGGACTGAGATGCTGGGCGAGCAATGAGCCCGTATCTTCTAATCGGGGCGATCGTATTCGGCGCCGCGCTGGTTTTCTTCACCTTGCCGTGGACCTTGCCGCACTCGTGGTACCGGGCGCTCTTCTATCCCGGCGGCAGGCCGAACGCGCTCGCCAGACGTCTCAACTCCGGGCAGGCAAGGCTATCGGCGCTCGGAGTTTTGCCGGCGCTGGTGGTCGCCCTGGAAACCAGAGGGCGGCGAAGCGGCAGGGCTTTCCTGGTCCCGCTGGTCGTGGCGCAGGTCGGCACCGAACGATACCTGGTGTCGATGCTCGGCGAGAACGCCGACTGGGTGCGCAACGCGCGCGCCAGCGCGGGCGCCGCGGTGCTCCGCTATCGAAGAACGGAAAAGGTGCGGCTGGAGGATGTGCCGGTGTCGCAGCGGGCGCCGATCCTCAAGGCCTATTTGCAACGGGCTCCGGGCGCCCGCCCGCACTTCGACCTCAGCCGTGACGCGCCGCTGGCGGAGTTCGAGAAGGTGGCGGCGCGCTATCCCGTGTTCCGCATCGTCGTGGAATGAATCACCGCGCGCGGACCGATCGCATATGCGGGGGAACGCAGCTGGCGGCGACTCGTGAATGAAACCGCGATATCGTATTGGTGTGCGCGATGAGGGGGGCTGCAACTGAAAGTCGAAACCGTTCTTTTTGATCTCGACGAAACCCTGATCGAGGAAGAGGCCTCCAACGACGCCTCCGCGCTGGCCGCTTGCGCCATCGCGTCTCAGCGCCATGCCGTCGATCCGCGCCTCGTGCTCAAAACGCTGCGCGCGCGTAGCGTCGAGTTGTGGCGCGCCGGTCCCGCGGTGCAATACTGCCGCGCAATCGGAATCAGCTCGCGCGAGGGTCTATGGGGCGCGTTCACCGGCGGCGAACCCAACCTGAAAATTCTGCGGGATTGGATTGCCGGCTATCGGGTCGAAGCCTGGGCGCGCGCGCTCGGCGACCACGGCATCGACGATCGCGCGCTGGCCGCCGATCTCGCCGAAGCGTTTCGCATCGATCGCAAGAATCGCCACGTGGTTTTTCCCGAGTCTCGCGGCGCGCTCGAACTTCTGCGCGGCCGCGTGAAGCTCGGCCTGCTCACTAACGGCGCGCCCGATATTCAGCGCGAGAAGATCGATAAATCCGGGCTCGCCGGATTCTTCGATTCGATCCTGGTGTCCGGCGAGGTTGGTTTCGGAAAGCCGCTCGCGGAAATTTTTCGCCTCGCCATCGATCAGCTCGGAGCCGACGAGGCTTCGGCGGTGATGATCGGCGACAGTCTTAAGCGCGACGTCGCGGGCGCGGCCAATGCCGGCATCAGGAGCATCTGGGTGAACCGAGGGGGTGCGAAGGCTGCCGAAGGGTCGCCCATCCCCGATCGCGAGGTGCGTGACCTGGCGCGGCTGCCCAAGTCACTGGAAGCGCTCTTCTAACCACAATCGTCGCGATCTGAGACACCAAATGGCGCCTCGGCGCGCTCGCGAAGCGCATTTCGCCGCGCGCCGTGACACCTTCGAGCAACACTCGAGCAACATTCAGACTACATCTGAGCAACATATTGCTGACACATCGGGGCGCACGAAGATTAGCCGCAATTAAGTCCACAAGATGTCGCTAGCGCCATAATACTGGAACGTCCCACTTCCAAACGAGTGTGCAACCGGGCTGCGTCGCGCGACGGTAGGCAAGGCGATTTGGCGCGGCGTTTGCTCTATTCGCAGGGGGGATGCGACTACGGAACCTACCCACCGCCGCAAGGAAAAAACCGATGGAAAACTCTGCTGAAAAGCTTGAAGAAATTGAGAATGTACCGTCCGTGAAACCGCGTGAAAGTGGCAGCGAATGGGTATCTATTCAGACGCTTACAAATCCGCACGAGCACATAAACGAGATGATCGTGTGCTCCGATGAATTGCGCAAAGTCATCAAGACCATCACGCGGCTAAGTCCCTATCGGCAAACGGTTTTGATCGAAGGCGAGTCCGGGACCGGCAAGGAGCTGATCGCGCGCGCGCTGCATAGCCTCGGAACCCCACCGATTGGTCCGTTTGTCACTTTCAATTGCTCCAACCTGGTGGCCTCGCTGGCCGAGTCGCAACTCTTCGGACACGTTAAGGGCGCCTTCACTGACGCGCGCGAAGACGCGCTGGGTTATTTTCGGTCGGCCAATGGCGGGACGCTGTTTCTCGACGAGATCGGCGAGTTGCCGCTTGCGCTTCAGCCGAAACTTTTGCGTGCGGTTGAGAACCATGAAGTCCAGCCGGTCGGGTCCACACAGACTTACAAGGTGGATATCCGCCTGGTCGGTGCGACCAATCGTGACCTGCAAGCGATGATGAGGGCGGGCACCTTTCGCGAGGACCTTTTCTATCGGCTGAATTCTTCGACGATTGTGTTGCCGCCGCTGCGCGACCGAAAGGATGCGATCCCGTGCTTCGTCGCGCATTTTATCGAGCACTACAACAAGCTGTTTGGAAAACGTGTGCAATACGTCTCCCCGCAAGTGGTTGAGGCATTCCGCGCTTATGGATGGCCCGGCAACATCCGCGAACTGGCCCATGCGGTCGAAACGCTGGTGCTGATGTGCGACGGCAGCCGCATCGCCCTGCAGGATTTGCCGGCCTTCCTTTCGCATCCCGCGCCGGCGCAGGCTCTGGACGACCCGGCGCCTGTCGCATCGATTAAACCAATCGCGACCGAGCCCAACGAGCCCGATCAAGTTGCGCCCGCGTCATTGCCGGGGATGGATTGGGAGCTGCCGGACGGATCGCCGCTCCTCCTCGACAACATGATAAGGAAAACCCTGGTGCGATCCCTTCATGAGACTGAAGGAAATCGCCGCCGCGCCGCCAATCTGCTCGGAGTATCGCGTTCGACGCTTTACCGGATGCTGTCGCGATATGGCTTGGGCGAGAACCTCAAGCATCGCGCTCCTGAAGTCCGGACCACCTCGTGAATCGTGGGTTGCGGTTCTTCTATCCGCGCAGTCAAATCGCGCTGGAAAATGGTTGCGCCCTGAATCACAATTTCGATGCATGAACCGTCTGATTCTTGCCGCGACCTTTGCGATGGCGACGCTGATCTATGCCGCCGCCGCGCTTACCGAAGGCCCCCATCCGCCGCCTGATCTGCTCCAGCTCGAGCGCGAAGTTGCACTCAAGATGGCTCATGCGCACGACCTCGGATTTGTCCAGCCCGACCAGGTGAAACGGCTCTCGGATGCGCATCAGATCGATCTCGAAGGCGAGCAGGCGCTCAAGGCGGGCAACTACGATGAGGCAGAGCGCGACTTCCTCAAAACCAAAGTGCTGTTGCACGATCTCGGTATCTGACGGAAACTGGATCGGCGAGACACCGTCGAGCATGCCTTGTGGCATTGCGAAGGACTCAGGCGCCATAGCTTCAGACACAAAAAACGCAAAAACAAAGCCACTACGAAACGAACCCAATTATCTGTAAGTAGCTGATTTCATTGAGTAATCATACGATTCGACATGCCTAATTCCGATCGCTTATGGGCCGAAGCCGTTCGCGTGCTCCAAGACGGCCGGCCATTCGTCCTCGCTACCGTGGTCAACGTTCGCGGCTCCACCCCGCGCGAGGTTGGCGCCAAGATGCTCGTGCGCGACGACGGTCAGTTCGGCACTATCGGCGGCGGATGCGGCGAGGCCGAGGTCTTTCGCAAAGCTCGTGTACTACTTGAGGAACACGCCGGCGCGCGTCTGACCGAGGTCGACCTGACCGGAGACTTCGAGCAACAGGAAATCGGCACCTGCGGCGGCATCATGGATGTGTTTATTGATCGATGGTCGCCGGAATCCGATCTCCCGCTGGCGCGGAAACTCGCCCATGCCATTGAGCGCAATCGGCCCGCAGCGCTGCTCACCGTAATCGATCCCGGCATCTCCGACGCGGTGCGCATCGGATCGCGGACGGTGGTGGATCCCGCCGAGCGCGCGGGGGACATCCTTGCCGCCGTCGGGCTAAGTTCGATCGCACTCGATCAGGTGGCGGAGCGCGCGGTCGATTTGCATGCGGGACTGGTCGAAGTAGGCGAGGCAGGGCTTCGACACACGACGCGCATCGAGCCCAACGGAGCGCCGCGTATTTTCATCGATCCGGTAAGCGGCGCGCAGCGGCTCATCATCGTGGGCGCGGGACATATCGCGCAACCGCTGGCGGCGATAGGCTCGATGATGGGGTTCCACGTCACCGTCATCGATGATCGCAGTCAGTTCGCCAACCGCGAACGCTTTCCCGGCGTCAATGAGATAATCGTCAAACCCTTTCGCGCGGCAATCGAATCGCTCGCGCTCGACCGGCATTGCTTTCTGGTCGCGGTGACTCGCGGCCATAGCTACGACGAAGATGCGGTCGAGGCCGCGCTGCGCCAACCGTGCGGATTCGTTGGAATGATCGGATCGCGGCGCCGGGTCAGGAGAACGCTCGATCGGCTGCTCGAGGCCGGCACGCCGCGCGAGCGTATCGAGAGAGTTCACGCACCGCTCGGGCTCGATCTCGGCGCCGAAACCCCGGAGGAAATCGCGGTCGCGATCATGGCGGAGATCATTCGCGAACGCAGGACCGGTATCCGCGATGCGCTGACGATGGGTGTCAAGCTGGGGCGCCTGAAGCCGAATCCGTGATGAGTGGATCGGATTGCGATGGCGGCTGACCTCGAAGGGATTCTCCTGGCGGCCGGCGAGTCGCGCCGGATGGGATATCCTAAACCTTTACTTAAGCTTGGGAACGAAACTTATCTGGCGCATTTGGCGCGCGCGATGCTCGCCGCAGTGCCTCGGCTAACGATTGTGATCGGCGCGCATGCCGACCGCGTCCGCTGCGCGATACCTTCCGATCCGCGGGTCGCGGTTGTCTACAATCCCAATTACCGTCGCGGGCAGTTGTCCTCGATCAAAGCCGCCATCCGCTCGATCCCCCTTAACACCACGGCCGTGCTGATTCATCTGACCGATCAACCGACGGTACGGGCCGCGACGTTCGGCGCCGCGGTCACCCGCTATCGCGAATCGAAAAGCCCTATCGTCATTGCGCGATATCGCGGCCGCCGGGGTCACCCGGTGCTGTTCGATCGGGAGCTGTTCGCGGAGCTTCTCGAAGCTCCGGAAGATCAGGGCGCTCGCGTGGTCGTCAATGCCGACCCGGCGCGGGTCAGCTACGTTGATGTCGATGATCCGGGAATCTTGCTCGATCTCGATACCCCCGAGGACCTGGATCGCGCGGGCCTCGAAAGGCCGCCGAAAGTTTGACGAAAAGGTCTGTTATTGCGGGCGAAATTGCTACATTTTTGGTGTAACCGTTGAGCTTTTCCAGCGTATTAGTAAACAGCTATGCGTGGACTTGCTCTAGCCAGACGAATGGGATGGAGCGCTGCCGTCAGACCTGACGAGGAACTGATCTCCGATGCCCTCGCGGGAGAGACCGAGGCTTTTTCGGAGCTGTCGTCGCGCCATCGCCAGCGGGTCGAGCGGTTGTGCCAGCGCTTTTTTTCCGATCAGGAAATCGCGCGGGACCTGGCGCAGGAGAGTTTTCTCAAAGCGTTCGCGGCGCTCAAAAGTTATCGCGCCGAGATGCCGTTTGGCGCCTGGTTGCGGGCTATCGTAGTGAACGTTTGCTATGACGAATTGCGGCGGCGAAAGCGCCGCCCCGAGGAACTCGTAGGTGATTTCACCGAGCCTGAACTCGGGTGGATGCAGATGGTCAGCACCGCGACGCCGGAGGAGTTGGTGGGCGAGGCCGAGGAGCGTCGCGAAGCGCACGACTTGGCGCATCGGTTGCTCGACTCGCTCAAGCCGGAAGATCGGATGGTGCTGGTGCTGAAAGATAGCGAAGACCTCGGAGTGGCCGAGATCGCCGGGATGATGGGATGGAGTGAAGCAAAGGTAAAAATTCGAGCGTTCCGCGCTCGTCAGGTTTTGCGCAAGCAGGCAGAGCGCCTGAAGAACGAAGGACGCAGGGTAATGAGATGAATTGTTTCGAAGCACGACAGGATTTTCGCGCGTTCTGGAGAAAGGAGTTGGAGCCTGAGCGGCGGGTCGCGCTGGCGGAGCATTTGCGCGAGTGCGCAAAATGCGACGCGGCTTTTCGCGGGTTCGCACTGAGCGCGCCCGTACTCCATTCGGACGCGGAACCGGATCGAACGGCGCACATTTCGCGTCCGCGCGAGGCGATGCGATCGCGTCGCGAGGGCGGAGTCTTTCGCGAGCCGCGCCGCGCCGGAGCGTGGCTCTCGATGGCGGCGACGATTCTTCTGTTTCTGACCGGAGTATCGGCGGCATACCTTTCGGTGGAATCGCCGGCGCAGACTCTGAGCGAAGCGATCCATCAGCCCGAGCCGTTTGTGCAACTGGTTAGTGCCGAGGTCCCGGAGGCGAATAGCGACCTTGGGCAATAGTCTGAAATGGAGCGGAATAGCGGTGGCGTTGATCGCCGGCCTGCTCATCGGTTTCGCCGCCACCACGGTGGCCTACCGTCATCGGATACTCATGGTTCCGGGCCCGCATACTTTTCTCGAACGGCTCGACCGCGACCTGAGCCTGTCTCCGCAGCAACACCATCAGATCGAGGATCTGATACGAGAGACTCGGTCGAAGATGGAAAAGCTACATCAGGACTTCAGGCAGCAACACCAGCAGCTGATCATGCAAGCTCACGATCAGATTCGCGCGATGCTGACTCCCGACCAGCAGCTGAAGTTTGACCACGATTTCGCTCATCCTGGCGATAGCGAACACGAACATCATCACGACGACTGAGCCGCCGCGGAAATCGGCTCAATCAAAATGGCGGTCGAGGTCCAGTTCGTTGGTTCCGGTGACGCCTTCGGCAGCGGCGGCCGCTTCCAGACCTGCATCCTGATTCGAGGCGGTGGCGCGCCGCTTCTCATCGATTGCGGCGCTTCGTCATTGATCGCGATGAAGCGGCTGGGGATCGATCCGTCGCGCATAGCCGCCGTCGTTCTCACTCATCTCCACGGCGATCACTTTGCAGGCGTGCCATTTCTCGTTCTGGATGGGCAATTCAGCGGCAGGACGGAGCCGCTAATCGTTGCCGGCCCGCCGGGTTCGCGCGAACGCATCGAAGCGACAATGGAGGTGCTCTTCCCCGGCTCGAGCAAAATCGCGCGGCGCTTTCCGGTGAATTTCGTCGAGCTGGCCGAGGGCCGAGCAGTGCCGGTCGGGGCCGCGACCGTAAGCGCTTTCGAAGTGGAGCACGCAAGCGGCGCTCCACCCTTCGCGGTCCGCGTCGAATACGAGGGGAAGATTGTCGGCTACTCGGGCGACACCCAATGGACTGATGCGTTAGTCAAAGCCGCCGACGGCGCGGACTTGTTCGTGGCCGAAGCCTACTTCTTCGACAAGCAAGTAAAGTTCCACCTCGATTTTCGGACGCTTGAGGCTCATCGAAGAGAGCTTCGCTGTCGGCGGCTAGTCCTTACGCATATGGCGGACGACATGCTGCGCCATCGCGACGAAATCGCGATCGAATGCGCTAGTGACGGCGCCGTGATCGCGCTGTGATAGTGCGCCTACGGGGTTCCCATCTGCGAGAGAATTTTCTGAGCTTCCGTGGAGTAGCTGGGATTCGCGGTATCAGCCGCGGCTTGATGAAGGTAGCGGAGGGCCTGCTCGCGGTCTCCCTGTTGCGCCATGATCTCGCCCAAGCGCAACGCCGCCATTGTCGAGTGCGGGTCGAGCTCGTAGGCCTTGCGATAGTAGGGCAGCGCCTCGGTGCTCCTGGGCGGCGTGAACGACATGTAGGCCTCTCCGATGTTTAGCCATCCGCTCACCAGGCTGGGATTGTACTTCACCAATTTCAGGTAGACCTTCGCGAGGTCGTCGAAATCCTGCTTGGAGTTGTAGTACATGCCGAGGTAGACGTACGGCTCTTCGAGCGTCGGGTCGATATCTGAAGCCTGCCACAATAGTTTGACCGCTTTCTCGCTGTCGGTCATCTTGATTGCCGCATCGACCAGCGCGTGGGCTTTCGCGGCATTGGAATCCTGCGCGAACACGGGCCCGCTCGCCCCAGTCATGAGCGCGATGAGAAATGAAAATGCCGCTAAAAGCTTTTTCGCTGGCACATCAACGTCCACGAGTTCTCTGTTAAAATGGTTACATGAATGCACCGCGATGCAAAGTTCCTGCTGAGATCGCTGGAAACCGCATGACCGAGCGCAAATTCATCGTCAACGGCCTGAGGCTGAACTGCGTCGATTATGGCGGCGAGGGTAAGCCTCCGATTCTTTTCGTCCACGGTGGCTCGGCCCACGGTCATTGGTGGGATTTCGTCGGACCGCATTTCGTCGATCGATTTCATGCGCTCGCGATTGACCTCCGCGGCCATGGCGACAGCGAGTGGCCTGTGGAATGGGAATACGGCACCCGCCATTACGTCGCGGACCTCGACGACCTTATCGGCAAATGGGGACTCGGCGCGCCGATGCTGGTGGGGCATTCGATGGGTGGTCACAACGCGATGGCTTACGCCTCGCGCCATCCCGACAAGCTTCGCGCGATGGTGGCGATCGATTCGCCGGCCGATTATCCGGAGCGCGCAGTCGAAATGCTGCGTGGCTTTTCCGAGCGGCCGGGCAAGCGTTTCAAATCTCTCGAAGAGGCGATCGCTAACTTCCGGTTGCTGCCGCAAGAGACCATCGCGGCCAAAGAAGTCTTGCGGCATGCCGCACGCCACAGCTTTCGCCAGACGCCTGAAGGCGAATGGATTCACAAGCTCGATCGGCGCACAACGATTCGCGAACCGATCAATCTCGGCTCCGATCTCAAAAAGATCACCTGCCCCGCGCTCTACATCAAGATCCTCAAGAGTCCGTTCCCGACGCTGGAGCACGCGCGAAAGGTGGCCGCGATGATCCCGCGAGGCAAGTTCGCGGTGTTGCGCGATTCGTATCATCACGCGATGTTCGACAACCCTGCCAGCCTCGTCGCGATCCTCAAGGAATTCCTGAGCGAGATAAACTGAACCAGCATGAGCGAGCCTCGTAGCCGGTTTTCAAACAGCGGCCCGCGTATCCATTTTCTGGAATGGAATCCCGCCGCGTCACGTACCATCGTCCTGCTGCACGGAAATTCTGCCAACGCGTGGTGGTGGCAATGGGTTGCCGCGGAATTCCCCAAACAGTTTCGTCTGCTCGCGCTCGATCAGCGCGGTCACGGCGATAGCGAATGGGTGAAGCCGCCGGCGTACCAGCCGCGCGACTACGCGCATGACCTCGCGCGCTTTGTTCGCGAGGAGATGCGTGGCGAGAAGCCCGTTGTGGTCGGCCATAGTATGGGGGGCATCGCTACGCTCGCATTCGCGAGTCTTTATCCTGAGCATGCTCGCGCCGTGGTTGCGATTGATATCGCGGTAGCCTCGACTCGAGGGCGCGATCGGTTTTTGCGGCGGCTCAAGGCGCTGCCGACCGTCGTGTATCCGGATCTGGATACCGCGAAGGGGCGCTTTCGCCTGATGCCCGATGAAGGCGGAATTCCGCCCGAGCGGCTGCTCGCGATTGCCGAGAAGAGTCTCGAGCGCACCGAAGCGGGTGGCTATACGCTCAAATTCGATCGCGAGAGTTTTTTCGGCGGTGACGGTATTCCGGTCATGGATACGATTCGCGAGCTTCGCGTTCCGACCTTGCTGGTACGGGCGCAAATGAGCAGGATCATGACCCAGGAAGCATCGGAGGCCGCGACCGCGTCGAATCCCAGGGTGAAGTTGAACGTGATCCCGAGTGCGCATCATCATGTCATCCTCGAAAAGCCGCGCGAGATGGCGAGGGTAGTTCTCGATTTCATCGAGCAACTCAAAAGCTGATCTATTCGATGAGGAATCGGCTAATGGCGGACCAACAATCGAAGATCGCGACCGATAAGGAAATCGCAACTGCCGCGGAGCTCGTCGTGCGCGCGCGATATCCGATCGCGCTGACCGGTGCCGGCATGTCGGTCGAGAGTGGTATTCCGCCGTTTCGTGGACCCGGCGGCCTGTGGACGAAATACGGCGAGCCTCCGATGAACAAGTTCCAGCTCTTCATGGCCAATCCCAAAAAGGCTTGGGAAGAGCGCGAGAGTAGCCGTAATGACGAACTGTTCAAGCCGCTACAGGTCGCGAAGCCGAATGCGGGCCATCATGCGCTAGTGGAACTCGAACAAAATGGCGTGCTCAGATTCGTGATCACGCAAAATGTCGACGACCTGCATAAACAGGCCGGACAGAAAGCGCTCGCCGAGATTCACGGCAACTGGAAGCTGATTCGATGTCTCGATTGCATAGCGAGGTATCGGCATGACCAGGTGCGCCTCGAAGAGCTTCCCCCCAAGTGTCCCAAATGTGGCGGCCTGCTCAAGAACGACACGGTCTCCTTCGGGGAGCCGATCCCGATGGACGTGCTGATGCAGTGCCAGCATCACGCCGCGAAATCCGATCTCGTGATCGTCGCGGGAACTTCCGCCACCGTGTATCCGGCCGCTGGTTTCGCACTGGAAGTCAGAGAGCGCGGGGGGGTGCTGATCGAGGTCAACCTTTACGATTCCGAGATCACCCGCTTCTGCGATATGAGTCTGCGCGGCGGCGCGGCGAACGTTCTGCCCCGCCTGGCGAAGGCGATATCGGAACGCCGGCGCGCGATGCTGGCCTAAGCGGCCGCTGCGACTGGCGATATCGCACCTGTTACAATGCGCATGCCGAGAGTGCGCCGGGCGATCGCTGCGCTTAAATGCGGAGAGGAAAGTCCGGGCTCCACAGGGCAGGGTGGCCGCTAACGACGGCGCGGAGCGATCCGCGGAAAGTGGCACAGAAAACAGACCGCCCGAAAGGGTAAGGGTGAAATGGCGGGGTAAGAGCCCACCGGCGCGCGGGCGACCGCGCGCGCACGCCAAACCCCACCTGGAGCAAGGCCAAATAGGAGGGTGAGCGGCCCGCTCATAATCCCTCGGGTTCGGCCGCACGAGCCGATGAGCAATCGTCGGCCCAGAGGAATGATCGCCGCCCTTAACTGGGAACAGAACCCGGCTTACAGGCGCACTCCGGCATCTTTTCTCGCCACGCGATTTTTCAAAGGAATGGGCGTCAGCAGGCACTTGGCGACGCGCCAGAGGGCGGCCAGATCGCGCACGCCCACCTCGATTTCCGGCGCCATCGCAAGGGTGAGTTTCGGCGCCAGCTCGCGGACGAAGTTCTCGACCCGCGCGATGTCTTCGATCGAGCGCGCGCGATAGTCCTCGAGGAACTCGACGATGCCATCGAGACCGGAGCCATTCTCCGTCTCTTTCTTCAGCGTGGCACGAAGCCTCCGAATTCCATTCATCGGCGCAGGCTCGACGCCCGGATGCCGCATCACTTCCGACCAGGTTTCCTCATCGCAGAAATCGATTGATCACGATTGCGCTAAGCGTCAACCTCTGCGCCTCCATCTCGTCGATCAGCTCACTCGCCCGCCGCAGCCGATCTTCTTCGGCGGTAGTGACGAGGATGAAGCGGACCCCGGGCGAGTGCAGCAGCGTTTCGGTCTTATGTAGCCGATCCACCATCGCATCGATTGCCTCGGATGCCGCGCTGAAGAAATCCGAAATCGTCGAGAGCACGTTGCCGCCGGCAAAGCGCTCCAGCTCGCGAATCACGAAACGCGCCGCCTGATTCGCGATGCGCATCGCGATCCGGCCCGCTGATAGCGATGGCGTGAACAGCCATCGCGCGGTCCGCGAATCGAGCAGCCGCGCGAGGCGCGCCGGCGCCTGCAGGAATTCGAAGGCGTGCGCGGCCGGGGGCGTATCGACAATCTCGATATCGAAGGTGGCCGTCTGATGCAGGTCGTAGAGTTGTTGCAGCGCGGCGTAGGCCTCGCTACCCGCGTACTCCTCAGTCAGGCTCTTGTAAAACGGGTTGTCGAGAATCCTTTTGCGCGACGTCGGCGTCTTCGCGAACCGCTCCACCATCGCGTCCCACGCGCCTTTCACGTCGAGCTGCATCGCGGAGAGTCTGATACCCGGATCGAGGCCGGCGGAGTGCAGCGCGTGCCCGGAGATTCGCGTGGGAGTGCCGCCCAGGCGGCGCAGTCCGAGCGCCTCGCGCAGGCGTCGCGCGGGGTCAACAGTTATCAGCGCGGTGTCGAGCGGGATCGTGGCTGCGGCTAATCCAAGCGCGGCTGCTACGGTGGTTTTGCCGACACCGCCGGTACCGAGCAAGATGAGAATCGAGCCTCTTTTGAGAAGTTGTTTCATAAAATATCGGTAGTGCCGGTCGAAGTGGAACGATAGCAGGCGGACTACCAGTGCGCATCGCAAAAGTGTGTGTATGGCGCTAGACTCAGGCAGCTTCGAAGAATGCGTGAGGCGCGTTTCGATGCGGCGGGGTCGCTGGAGGTGATGCGATGGAGTGGATGGCGGTTGCGGTGGTCGCGATCTTTTTCGGAATGGCGTTCGGGTGGTTCGTTGCGCAAGCACGCGCGCAGTCCGAAGCGGAATCAAAAGTCCGCGAAGCCGAATCGAGAATTCAGAACATCGATATCAGGGCCGATAAAGCGGAGGCGCAGGCTCATCAGGAGCGGGTCCGCTGTGAAGCCTTGGAAGAGCAGCGGATGGCGTTGCAGGCGCAATGCGACGGCCTGCACGAACGGCTTCGCGCCGCGGAAAGCGGCCTCGCCGAGATGCGGGCGCGCGCGCAGGAGACGCAAAAACGCCTTGAAGAAGAGCGCCAGCTACTCGCCGATGCCGAGCGGAAATTGGCCGACACCTTCAAATCGATCGCCGCCGATACGCTGCGCCAAAGCACTGGAGACTTCCTCAAGTTCGCCGAAGAAAAACTCAAAGCCGTGCAGGATGTCGCCACGAAAGATTTTGAGGCGCGCGAGAAGAAGATCGACGAGATCGTCAAACCGGCACGCGACTCACTTGCGAAACTCGACGAAGAAATTCGCAAGATGGAAAACGAGCGGCGCGGCGCGGAAGGGCAGCTCACCGAACAGCTTCGCAGCTTGAACTCGCAAACCACCAAGCTGTTCGACGCGCTCAAGACGCCGTCGGTGCGCGGCCGCTGGGGCGAGATTCAACTGAAGCGGGTGGTCGAGATCGCGGGGATGGTGGAACACTGCGACTTCTTCGAGCAGGAAACGCAATCGACCGAGAGCGGCCGCTCGCGCCCCGATCTGCGCATTCAGTTGCCCGGCATGAGGAACGTGGTCGTCGACTCGAAGGTGCCCCTCAAGGCTTACCTCGAAGCGATGGAGTCCGCAGACGAATCGGCGCGCGGGGCGAAGCTGTCCGAGCACGCCAATCAAATCCGTACCCATATCTCGCAGCTCAGTTCCAAGACCTATTGGGACGCGTGCAAACCTACGCCGGAATTCGTGGTGCTGTTTCTGCCGGGCGAAATGTTTTTCAGCGCGGCGCTCCAACACGATGCGGGGCTGATCGAAGACGCGGCCGCTAAAAAGGTTATCCTCGCGACGCCGACCACGCTGATCGCGCTGCTTAAAGCAGTCTCGTACGGGTGGCGTCAGGAGCAGCTCGCGGAAAACGCCGAGCGTATCAGCGAGCTGGGGCAGGAGTTGCACGAGCGAATCGCGACCATGGCGTCATACCTCGCGCGGCTGGGTGGCGCGCTTGGAAAAGCAGTTGACGAATTCAACAACACCGCGCGTTCGATGGAGACGCGGGTACTGGTCAGCACGCGGCGTTTCAAGGAACTTGGCGTCGCGAGCAAGAGAGAAATCGAGGAGTTGCAGATCATCGAGCCGGCGCCGAGGAAGTTGGTGCTGCTTGCCGCGAATGGCGACAGCGACTGCGGCTGAAACTACTGCAGCTCGGCGTCCGAAGGTGGCGGAGGTTTAAGCTGGCTGCGCTCGCGGCCCTCCTCGATCCACGAGGTCACTTCCCGGCGTTCACGTTTGAGGAAATCTCCCACCGCCTTTGCGAGTCCGGGATGCACGAGGAAATGCATGCTGCGGGTTAGCGCGGGATCGAATCCGCGCAGCCATTTGTACTCGCCGCCGGCGCCCGGTTCGAAGCGCGTAAGGCCGCGCTCGATGCAGTGTTCGATGCCGGCGTAATAGCAGACGTTGAAATGCAGGAATTTGAAATCCTCGAAACATCCCCAGTAACGGCCGTAGAGCACGCCGGCTTTTTCGAGGCAGAAGGTTCCCGCGATCAATTCGCGTTCTTTGTACGCTAGCCCGAAACATACGAAACGTTTGAAGTCATCGCGAATCAGCTCGAAAAACTGCGGAGTGAGATATTGCCGTCCCCAATAGAGCTTCTCGATGGTCGAGAGGTAGAGACGATACATCGGGGCGAACAGGGAATTCGGAATCTCGCTGCCGGTAAGTACCTTCACTTCAATGCCTTGCTCTTCGAGCGCGCCTCGCTCGTGACGAACCGCGGTGCGCCGCTTGTGTTTGAGGCGTGCAAGATAGTCGTCGAAGGTTTGGAATCCAGCGTTATGCCAATGGTATTGGTAGCCAAGACGTTCCTGGAATCCAAGTTCTGCCAGCTCCGCGGCTTCGTCGGCTTCGCAAAAGGTAACGTGTGCCGAAGATACTTTATTTTCCGCGCACACATTTATCAGTGCGCGGCCCAGCGCGGCGATCAATTGAGGACGGTTCGCATTGAGCGCGGTGAGAAAGCGCCTACCGGTGTGAGGCGTGAAGGGAACGCCGACCAGCAGCTTCGGGTAGTATCTGAGACCGGCGCGTCCCGCAGCGTCGGCCCATCCGTGGTCGAATACGAACTCACCCATGCTGTGGGTTTTCAGATAAAGCGGGCACGCCGCGACGATTTGTTTTCGGTCGCCGTCACGAAGGATCAAGTGATAGGGCGCCCATCCGGTGCTGCGGGTCGCGCTTCTCGAGGCTTCCATCGCATGCAGCCACGACCAATCCACGAATGGCGAATCGGTCTCGTTGACGAGCGCGTTCCAATCCTCGCGCGCAATCTTTGCGATACCTTCAACAACAGATACTTCCAGCCGCATACTTCGTTGACGATGCCCCCGTCTGCTATTCTATAGATGTGGAACGCGGGTCGGTAAGCGTATGAATCCTGACGAAATCACGCGCCTCCTAGCAAGAGCCAACAGCGACGATGTCGAGGATCGCGGGGGCGACAATGGCAATGAAACTGTCGTCGAGCGCCGCACCAAAACCCAATCCAAAACCCGGCGTCCGCCGATGTATAAGGTGATCCTGCTCAACGATGATTACACTCCGATGGAGTTCGTCGTCGACTTGCTCAAAACCGTTTTCCACAAGCCACATGCCGAGGCGACCAAAATCATGCTCTGGGTGCATCAGAACGGAATGGGCATCGCCGGGGTTTATCCTTTCGAGATCGCGGAAACCAAAGTTCACACAGTGGAGGAACTCGCGCGCGAGTCGCAGTATCCGCTGAAGTGTGTAATGGAAAAGGAGTAAAGCGCCGCCACCGGCTGACGCGATACAAATGGCATCAGGAAATATAATGCTCACGCGCGAGTTGCAGGTCACTCTGCAGCTTGCCGTTACCGAGGCGGTCAATCGCCGTCACGAATATGTTTGCCTGGAGCACCTGCTGTACGCGATGCTCCACGATGTTACGGCCAGTAACATCCTGCAACATTCTGGCGCCGAAATCGAAGAATTAAAACGCAAGCTGACGCGCTACCTCGACGAGCAGGTCGAGCGGATGCCGAAGGGCGGTACTGTTATGCCCCGCTATGCCGTCGGCGTGCAGCGCGCGCTGCAACGGGCCGCGCTCCACGTGCAGTCCTCGGGCCACAACGAGATCAACGGCGGCAACGTTTTGGTCGCGATGTTTCATGAGACCGAATCGCCCGCTTTCTTTTTTCTCCAGGAACAGGGCGTTTCGCGCTTCGACGTGATCAATTTCATTTCGCACGGCGTCTCAAAGATTGCCGCTAGCGAAGAACCTGACTCCGCGGACGCGGAAGAAGGCGGACGCGAGAGTGAAGGCGACGAAGAAGGCGACCGGAAAGTCTCGCCCTCGAAGGCGCTGAAAACCTTCGCGGTTAATCTGACCGAACGCGCCGCCCAAGGAAAAATCGATCCGTTGGTGGGACGCGAGAAAGAACTCGAGCGCGCGATTCATGTGCTGCTGCGCCGGCGCAAAAACAATCCGATTTTCGTTGGCGAGGCCGGAGTGGGCAAAACCGCGCTCGCGGAAGGACTCGCGCTCGCCGTGCACCACGGCAAAGTTCCCGACGCGCTCAAGGGTGTCGAGATCTATGCCCTCGACATGGGCGCGCTGCTCGCGGGCACCCGCTTCCGGGGCGATTTCGAGCAGCGCCTCAAAGCCGTGATCAAGGCGGTGGTTGGCAATAGCAAACGGATCCTCTTTGTCGATGAGATTCACACTATCGTGGGGGCCGGCTCGGCCTCGGGCAGTACGATGGACGCGTCGAACCTGCTCAAGCCAGCGCTGGCGTCGGGCGAACTGCGATGTATCGGATCGACCACCTACCAGGAATACAAGCGCTCGTTCGATCGTGATAAGGCCTTGGCGCGGCGCTTTCAGCGAATCGACGTGAACGAGCCTACGCAGAACGAAACTATCGAGATTCTGAACGGGCTCAAATCATATTATGAGAAACATCACAATGTGAAATACACCGCGGCTGCGCTTCGGGCCTCGGTCGAGCTGTCGGCGCGATACATCAACGATCGATATCTGCCGGACAAGGCGATCGATGTTGTCGACGAAGCTGGCGTCGCAGCACATCTGCGCGGCAAGGGTAAGAAAGAGTCTGAAACAGTCGGACTGCGCGATGTCGAACGCACGATCGCACGGATGGCCAAAATACCGGAGCGGACGGTATCGGCGACCGATCGCGAGCGGTTGCAGAATCTCGAAACCGAGCTCGGGCAGGTCGTTTACGGTCAGGATCCGCGCTGCAGGCGGTAGCACGCGCGATCAAATTAGCCAGGTCGGGTCTCGCGCATCCCGATAAACCGGTCGGCGCCTTCCTGTTCGCCGGACCAACCGGCGTCGGCAAGACCGAGGTCGCGCGCCAGCTCGCCAAGGTAATGGGGATCGAGTTCCTCCGTTTCGACATGAGCGAGTACATGGAGCGTCACACGGTCTCGCGGCTGATCGGCGCGCCACCTGGATACGTGGGCTTCGATCAGGGTGGGCTGCTGACCGACGCGATCAACAAGACGCCACACTGCGTGCTGCTGCTCGACGAGATCGAGAAAGCTCATCCCGACCTCTTCAATATCCTGCTCCAGGTGATGGATCATGCCACGCTGACCGACAACAACGGGCGCAAGGCCGACTTTCGCAACGTAGTGCTGGTAATGACCACCAACGCGGGAGCCCAGGAACTGGCGCGCTCAATGATCGGATTTCAAAGTGGAACCAGTGGCAGCCCGAAAAACATTATCGAGCGGATGTTCAGTCCGGAATTTCGCAACCGGCTTTCGGCGGTTATTGACTTCGCACCGCTGAGTCCGGCTGTCGTGGAACGCGTGGTTGATAAATTTCTCGGCGAGCTTTCGGATCGGCTGAAGGCGCAGAAGGTAAAGCTCGAGGTCACGGACAAGGCGCGAAAGTGGCTGGCCGAGCGCGGTTACGACCCGCGATTTGGCGCGCGTCCATTGGGACGGCTCATCGAGACCGAGATCGCACGCGCTCTCGCCGACGAAGTGCTATTCGGCCGCCTCAAGAAGGGCGGCATTGCGGTGGTCGGGCTCGAGAGCGATAAGCTGAGTTTCTCATATAGAGAGACCCGGGAGACTGCGGCCGCTGACGCTTAAGTCGCTGTCCGGAAAACAGACATTCTGCACAAATTGGGGCGGCTAACGAGCCGCCCTTCCTTTTTTCCTGCCGTGACAGTTGTTAAAGGTGATCGCAGCGGGAAGGTTTCGACTAGATGGCTCTCGAATACGAAATCCGGGACGAGGCGTTGCTTTGGATCAAAAATCCGATCACCGGCGTCATTTCGTATGTGGTTGATTTGCGCGGAAAAAGTTTCGCGTTCACGCTCGGCGGCCGGGAGCATCATCCGACCGACGCCGCACCGATGGACGACGCTGCGATTCGTCACGCCATAACGAGTTGTCCTTTCTGCCCGGGCAACGAGAGCCAGACGACCGCCGAACTTTTCCGCGTCACGCGCGATGAGATGCCGCACTGGAGTGGCGACGGCGCGGTCGAAGACCGCGGGTGGGTTATCCGCGCGATCAACAATCTGTTCCCGCGCATTCCGGCGGAACTCACCGGCGATCGAAACGAATCGTACGTCGTGATCGAGGACCCGCGTCACTTCGTCGACGCACCACGCGCGCAATCGGATCTCACTTATACCGGGATGCTGGGGGAAGAACACTTCGTCAGGTTGATTGCCACCGACACCCGCGTGATGCGCTACGCAATGGAGAATCGCAAGGTCAAATCCGTAGTGGTTCGAAAAAATCAGGGCCGCGAGTCCGGTGCGTCGCAGCCGCATGTCCATCAGCAGATAATCGGATCGCCTCGTTCGCTTCCGGTGATCGAACAGGAAGCGATCGCCGCGCGCGAGAGCCCCGATCTGTTTAACGAACTGATAGCGCTACTCGAACGGCTCAATCTCATAATCGACGATCGCGGCGGCGTCGTTACCTACGCGAGTCCGATCGGTCTGTTCCCGCGGAGTTACGACGTCGTGATGAAAGACCATCTCGGACTGTTGACCGATCTCGACGATCATCAGCTCGGCGAGTTCGCGCGAGCGCTGTTTCGAATCTTGCGAGTACTGGGCCCGTTGCCGCTCGACTACGAGATCCATCAGGGCGAAGGTCTTCCGCTCCACGCGCATATCAACGCGCGCCTGTACCCGTATTCGAATGTTGCCGGGACGCTGAACATTCCGAGCACCCTGTTGCAGAGCGCGCTCGCTCTGCGCAAGGCGCAGCACCGCGGCTGACGATTTACTCGCCGCGCCACACCGGCTTTCGCTTCTCGAGGAATGCGCGCGGACCTTCCTTGGCATCTTACCGCGAACACCTGGGCCGACACGCCGGTGACCGACGAAGAGCTGTCCGCCATCTGGGAGCTGGCCAGGTGGGCGCCCACCTCGGCGAACACCCAGCCGCTGCGGGTTCTTTACGCCGGCCGGGCGAGGGCAGGGAGCGCCTGCTCCCCTTCATGGCCGAAGGCAACCGGGCCAAGACCGCCGCCGCCCCGGCCGTCGCCGTGCTTGCGGTAGACACCCGGTTCCACGAGCACATCCCGGCCGTGTTCCCCATGCGGCCGCAGATGAAGGACATGTTCGAGGCGAACGAGGAGTTGCGGGTAACCGGCGGCCGGTTCAACGCCGCGCTGCAGGCCGGGTACTTCATCCTCGCGGTGCGCGCCCTCGGGCTGGCCGCCGGGCCGATGACCGGCTACGACGCCGCTGGCCTCGACGCCGAGTTCTTCCCCGGCGGGCGGTACAAGTCCATCCTCGTGGTGAACATGGGCACCCAGGCAGAACCCTGGTACGGCCGGCTGCCGCGCCTGGACCACGAGGACGTCATCAGCTGGGCCTGAGCCGACGGCTGACGGCCACAGGTAGAACCTTTCCCTCCTAATCAAGAATGGCTATTCGGTTGGCATTATCCACCTTCACGGGGTATAATTGGTCCCGTAGCACCCTAACGCCCGTTACCGCAGTCTTCTCCGCTACTTCCTTAACCCTTTGAAGTTCCGCTTCGTCTCTGTATATTACCCTGATACGATCCAAGTTCCTAGCGTCCTTAATCACCACAACGCAGCGCCAATTCTCCTGTCCTTTCGTGGTGCGGATCTCCTCCTCAATCGCCTTTCTGACTACTCCGGGTTGTGCCTTGTTCCTCTCTTTTTCCCCAACTCTTGAAGTGTCGATTGTACAGTACAGCGTGTCGGTCATTTTGGGCGGCGTGGTTCCCATCGATAAGAGGGTTCGTACATTGCTCGGCAAGCTGTTCGGTGGTGTGCGAGCAACCTCTGCGTACGATGGGGAGGGGCTAGATGCTTGGATATCGGATAGCTGGGTCTGAATCTTTTCAGTTATTTCCGTGACCTCTGCTTTGAGTGCATCAATCTGTCGAGTGAACATTTTCGTGAGCGTTTCTATTTGGCCTGCGTGTTCCTGTTTCTGCTCTTCTATTGCCTTTAGTAGTAATGTGACCAGCTAGGTCAGCATTTTGAGCTACGCAGTGGCAGAGATCGCCTTCTCGTGGCCCCCTTGATTCGGTGCTACAGCTATCGTTACAGGACGTTCTCCTGCCTTCGCGGCGAGGGCCTTAACCTTCGTCGCCACGATACGTTCTTTGAAGTGCGAGCTGATCTCCGGTCGTTTCGATTACGGCCCGCGGATGCCGTCTCAATTACTTCGATCGCATCCTCTGCGTCGCTTGACATCGCCCTGGCTCTCCTCTTGTTCCATTCCACTGCCTTCGGCGTCTGGACGCGTTCTCGGCTCGACTGACGTGTCAATCCAGCACCCTCCATTGTCGTCCCTCTCTCCTCCCCCACACCACTGGCGAATCGGCTGCTGGCTGACGTGATTTGCTGGCTGACTTCAAGGTCTTTACAGACGCTAAAATTGCAGTGCTTTTGGGCCTGATGCTTCCGTAGCCTCACCATTCGGCGTGATGCGATCTGAGGTTGAGGTGTGTGTGTGTGTGTGTGTGTGTGTGTGTGTGTGTCTATTTAACGTCCGTGCGGAGCACGTGATCGAGTCACGTGTCCTAAAGGCCCCTAGAGGGGCAAAGGACGCCGGGGGGGGTAGGCCCCCGGCACTTAAACTAGAGGCTAGTGTACATGTGTTTTACGGGTCGTAACGGGGTTTACATGTCCGTTACGGCTCTGAACTTGATTCCCTCGGGAAGAAAAGTAAAAGACTGCCTCCCCGGTGCAGTGTAGCCTCCCCGGCCCTGGCCCGTAACTCCCCCGTATCCGCTCCTGCCGCCCAGTTTTTGGTAAATTAAGAGAGAAGAGAAACGAGAAAGGAAATAGACAAATAAGATAGTAAGGTATTAGCTAATCAGCCAAGAGAGAGAGGTTCACGGATTAGAAACGGGCTGTAGAGCTCGTAACGGGTCCGTAGTTTGGGCAGATGTCTTGGTAGAACCGCGAGGAGCGTAGCCAGTTAGAGAGCTTCTCGGCGCCTGACCTAGTACCAAGTAGCCATGGGATTGCGACTGACGGGGGGTCCGCAGAGAGGGATTTGTATGCCTTTCCGGTCCGGCAAAAGTAGAAATGGAGGGGCGATTTCCGCTTGCCGCAAGAGCAGTAAAGTTTAGCGTCCTCGTGTTAGAAGCGGTCGTGGTAGTCCGCAAAGTCTCCGTGCATGCTCCGTATCGCCAGGATACGGCCTGCTATAGGCCGTGGGAGGTGAAGGATAGACGAGCTAGGCCCGTAACTAATCTGTAGCTCCTCGTAGTTATGTGGGAGGACTAGTCCCCAGAGCCGAGTAACCTCCGTAAGGGCAGTCTGGCGGGCGATACGCTAAAGACTAGCTAGTGTGCAAGTCTGGGGGTCTAGGGGTCGGAGAGCGGCAGCCTCCTTTGCTGCCTTATTAGCTTCCTCGTTGCCTGGGACCTTGAGGTGACCTGGAACCCATCTAATGCGTACTCTTCCGGGGCGGGTATGTGGTAAACGGGTCCTTTCGGGCCACTTGCGGGCTACCTCTCGGAATTCTTGGAATACGGTCTGCGAGGAGCCTGTAAAGTTGCCTAGTAGCCGGAGGGCAACCTCTAGGTTATCGAGAAAGACCCAGAGGTCCGTCGCGAACCGTGCGGATAGAGTTACAAGGGCTAATTTGGCTCTGTTAAGGGCCGCAATAGCCTCTGCATCAAAGACTTCTGCGTTAGGGCCAAGTGGGGTTACTTGGCGGTTAAGGAGGAGGCCGTACTAATACGCTACGGATCCGGCACTAGCTAACCCGTCCGTACCTTCCGCCTTAGACCCGTCAGAGTACACCTGGATATCGCTAACTGGAATAGAGGGGAGGAACTCGAGGAAGTCTCGAGCTGCAGTCTCCTTGTCTCGGCCGAGCGGTCCGTAGATTCTGCTCTTAGCTAGTTTGCGGTCCTCGCGTGGCTCCCACGGGGGCTATTTGATTGGGTTGACCTGCTCGGACGGGGGTAGTGCGAGTATCTAGCGGGCAAATCGAGAGGTGGGTTGTCTAGTCTTGCGGACCCTTACAGACCGTAAACAGAGGGGGTATTAGGGGTCGAGTCTAGTAGTTCGGGCCGCAAACGTCCGTGAGAGCTTGTTAAGCTCTATTTCCGCTAGTAGAATGCTTGCCTCCTTGAGTAGGGCTAGCGTAGGGGTCGTCTGGTAAGCTAGTAGAATTGCTCTAGCGCAGTTATAATAGT
>CAVVEB010000003.1:0-40334 GCA_963747115.1 uncultured delta proteobacterium
TCTGCTCGGCCGAAATATTTGGCGGACATGCGACTTGAGCGCAGACAGCACGAACCCTGACGGTCATCAGTAACACCGCTACCAGCCCGGCAATCGACGCGATCGTGGAACGCTTCCCTTTCATGATGCTTCCCTTCCGATTGATAAGTTCAGCCTGAGGTTCGCGTGATCTGAATAGTGCGCAGGTACGCCACAATGTAGCTGAGGATCCCTCGAACCTGCCGTTCGTGCTCTTTTCCGCCGCCAGATTCGTAGAAGCGCTCGCCCCACACCGGCATCTCGCGGCTGCCGTGCGCCGCCACGGCGTCGCGCCCGTCGATAAATCGAATGACGCGATCGGCAGGGAGCGGATTTCCGTACTTTTCTGTCAGCCGGCGCAAGTCCGCCGGCGGAGTGGAAAGAACCTTTGATACCGGACCGTTTCCGTCCGCCTTATCGCCGTGGCAAGCGGCGCAGTAGCGCATGTAGTAAATTCGGCCTTGCACTGCTTCATCGCTCACCTGAGCCACAGCAGGAGAGCCGCAGTAGAAAGACGCTGCGAGCAATATCATTATTATTGCGAATTTTTGCCGCCTTGGTCTCACCGGCACCATCCTTTCCGTTGTTGGCTATTAGTAGTACCACGCGGCTGGGGAAAAAGCCGCGTCTTTGCTCATGCATTTGGCTTTGTTTTGCAATTTCGTTGCAATCACCAGCACTCTCGCAGTGGCTTTGTTTTTGCGTTTTTTGAGATGGCCGATGGTGGCACCCGAGGTCCTTCGGCAAGCCTCAGGATTCTGCTCCGCGATGCTTCGCGGTGGCTTTTTTCGCTCACTCAAAAGTCAAAACTCCTTTATCTTCAAGGACTTTTTGGGTTCGTTTAGGTAATCGACCACGAGGCGCGTCCGAGCGGTCGTCCTGAGCGCTTCGCGAAGGATCTAAATCGGCACAATGGCTTTGTTTCCGCACTTTCACATCTGCACGCGATGCCCCCGGAAACGAACGCGGCGCCCATCCGGGCGCCGCAACACTATGTTAGCAGATTGCCGACTAGTAGTCAGCCGTCAGATCGATCGTTCGAAGCGCTCGCGAAATGTTGCCGGGATGTTGCTCCGATGTTGCTCGGCGTCGTTATTTTGCTGCCGCGATGTCGACGCAAGCAGTATATTGCGCGCGTTTCAGAGCAAATTGCGCGTCTTCAGCGCCCGCTCCTTCATGATCGCGAAAAACACCGGCACCAATATGAGGACGTGGATGGTTGAGGTGATCATGCCGCCGACGATCGGCGCCGCGATCGGTTTCATCACGTCCGATCCGATGCCGCTCTCCCATAGAATCGGCGCGAGACTGAGCATCACCACCGCGACCGTCATCAGCTTGGGTCGAAGCCGCTGCACCGCGCCTTCGATCACCGCCAACTCGACCTGCTCGTGAGTGAGTTCGCCTCTGGCGATGTGTCGGTTCAGCGCCTCATGAAGATAGATCACCATGACGACGCCGGTCTCGACCGCGATTCCAAACAGCGCAATGTAACCTACCCATACGGCGACGCTGAAGTTGAAGCCCATCATGTACTGCAGCAGTAGCCCGCCCGTCATCGCGTATCCCGTGGGCAGGATCAGTACGATCGCTTCAGTTGCGGACCGGAAGAGCATGTAGAGCAAGACAAAGATCAGACCGAAAACGATCGGCAGGATCATGGTCAGACGCTTTCGCGCGCGCAACTGGAACTCATATTCTCCCGACCACTTCAACGTGTATCCAGCCGGCAGATGCAGTTGCCGATCGAGCACGCGCTGCGCGCTGTCAACATAGCTGCCGTAATCCGAGGTCGCGAGGTCAACATAGACGTAGCCGGTCAGTTGTCCGTCTTCGTCACGTATCATCGATGGTCCCGGACTCAAGTCGATACGCGCGACTTCGCCGAGGGGAATCTGCGCTCCGGTCGGCGTCATGATCAATATTCGACGAAGCGCGTTCAAGTCGCTGCGATAATCCGCGAGGTAGCGAACGTTGATCGAGTAGCGCTCGCGCCCTTCGACGGTGGTCGCGATATTCTCGCCGCCCATACCGGAGCTGACCGCGCGCTGAACGTCGCCGACCGTCAGACCGTACCGCGCGGCGACGGCGCGATCGACCGTAACGTTGATGTAGAACCCCTGTGAGACTCGTTCGGCGAAAATTCCCCGCGTGCCCGGAACGGGACCCAGCACCTCTTCTATCTGAGAACCAATCTGCTGAATGCGATCGACGTCAGGACCCTGGATTTTGAGTCCTACCGGTGTCTTGATCCCGGTCAGCTCCATATCGAGCCGATTCTCGACCGGCATCGTCCACGAGTTAGACAGCCCGGGAAAATGCAACCGGTCGTCCATCTCGGCGATGAGCTGATCGTAGGTCATGCCCTTTCGCCATTGGGCGCGAGGCTTGAGCATAATCGTAGTGTCATACATGTCGAGCGGCGCGTTATCGGTCGCGCTATCTGATCGTCCGACGGTGCCGAACACACTCTCAACTTCGGGAAAGGTGCGGATGATCTGATCCTGCTTCTGCATCAGATTTACCGCCGATGAGATCGAAATCCCCGGGAGCGCGGTAGGCATGTAGAGACTCGATCCTTCATATAGCGGCGGCATGAACTGACTGCCGATCTTGAACAGCAACGGGATCGTCAGCAGGAGGAAAATCGCATTGGCCGCGATCGTCAACGCGCGATGCCGCAGACACCATCGGATCACCGGCAGATAGATGGCCTGGAAGAAGCGCGAGATGGGGTTGTCTTCCTCGGGCCGCAGGCGTTTGCCGCGGATGAAGAGGACCATCAGCACCGGAACCACCGTGATCGCGAGAACCGAGGAGAAGGCAATCGCAAACGACTTGGTGTAGGCCAGCGGCCGGAACATCCGTCCCTCCTGCGATTCCAGCAGGAACACCGGCAGGAACGAGACGACAATAATAATCAGCGAGAAGAAGATCGGCCGGCCAACCTGTTTCGCCGCCGATAACAGGATTCGCTGTCGTTCCGGTTCGGAGGTCGACTCGCCTTTCAGCGACGCCTGATGCTGCGCCTCCGACAGGTGCCGGTATCCGTTTTCGACCATTACGATCGAAGCGTCGACCAGCACACCTATAGCCAGCGCCAACCCGCCGAGCGACATGATGTTAGAGCTGATCTGCAAGTAGTACATCGGGATAAAGGTCGCGATGACCGCGATCGGCAGCGCCAGAATCGGGATCAGCGCTGAACGCAGGTGGAAGAGAAAAATGATGATCACGAGGCTGACAATGACGGCTTCTTCGAGCAGATCGCGTTTCAGGGTGTTGATCGATTCCTGGATAAGTCCCGAACGGTCGTAGCCAGAGACGATTTCGACTCCCGCTGGCAGAGTCTTTTGAATCTGGGCGAGCTTCTGCTTAACTCCGTCGATGACGGTGAGGGCATTCTGTCCGTAGCGCATCACGACGATGCCGCCGACGGTCTCGCCATCGCCGTTCCACTCTGCCGCGCCCTCGCGAAGATCGGGTCCCAGGCTCACGACGCCTAAGTCTCGGATCAGCACCGGGGTGCCGTTGTTGGTCGCGACGGAAATTTCTTCAAGGTCTGCTACCGAACGGACGTAGCCGAGGCCGCGGATCATGTAGTCCGCTCCTGACATCTCGAGCACGCGGCCACCGACTTCGCCGTTGCTATCGCGGATTTTGTCGATCACCGTTTCCAGCGGGACCTTGAGCGCGAGCAACCGGTTGGGATCGAGCTTGACCTGGTACTGCTTGACGAAGCCGCCGATAGTGGCGACCTCGGAAACTCCCGGCACGGTTTCGAGCGCATAGCGCACGTTCCAGTCCTGTAAGCTGCGAAGGTCGGCGAGGCTTTGCGTATGACTCTGATCGACCAGCGCGTATTCGTAGACCCAGCCCGCACCGGTTGCGTCGGGTCCGATCACGGGGTTCACGCCAGCCGGAAGCTTGCCGGTAATCTGCTGGAGGTATCGAGCACGCGGCTGCGTGCCCAATAGATGTCAGTGCCGTCTTCGAACACAACGAACACGTATGAGTCGTTGGGCATCGTCTGCGCGCGAACCGCCTTCACATGCGGCGCGGCGAGCATCGCGGTGACAATAGGATAGGTCACCTGATCCTCGATGAGATTGGGTGGCTGTCCCATCCATTCGGTGTGAATGATCACCTGGACATCGGAGATGTCCGGCAGCGCGTCGAGCGGGATTCGATCGAGCGACCAGACGCCCGCTAGCATCAGCGCCAGCACTCCGAAGAACAGCAGGAAGCGGTTCGCACTACACCAATCGATAATTCTTTCGATCATAACTCGATTCTCACATCGCCATGGAGCCGCTGGCTGACACGTCCACCTGTTTAGTCGCGATCGGATGGCCTCCCTTGGACGCGGTGATCGTCAGGCTCCAGGTGCCGCCGCTAGGCAGTTCGACATTCGCGGCGTATCTGCCATTGCCCTGATCATCTGCGATGCTCTGCGCGCGCATCGCCGTCATTCCCATCGCCGGCATCGCCGCCATATAGAATGACACCGTCACTTGCGCGCCCGAGATCGTTGCGCCTTTGGAATCGCGTAGCGTCAGCATCACTTTGTTGTGGCCGCGCACGAGAGGATTGGGGTCACTCGCAATTTCGATGCTCACTTGAGGGACAGCCTCGGCCGCCTGTCCGGGGGCACTCGCGCCCACGCCGGGAGGAGGCGGCACGAACGCGCCGGCGGCGGCCTGGAGTTGGCTTTCTGAGTCGATCAGGAAATTGGCGGAGCTTACGATCTTCTGACCCGGCGCGAGTCCCTTGAGCACGATGAATTCATCACCGACATGCTGTCCCAGTTCGATTTCGGCGGGAGTGAGATAACCGTCACCGCGATCGATAAAGGCGACGTTGTGCGTGCCGGTGCGCAAAACCGCGGTATCGGGGATGGCAGTTTGCACGCCCATCGGCAGGTCCAGCGCAACGTGCGCGAACATTCCCGGAACCAGCTGGCCCTTGGGGTTGTTGAACTCGCATCGGACCTTGGCGGTACGGGTCATGGGATCGATCTGCGGCCAGATGAAATCGACGCGCCCATCGAAGCTGGTTCCTGGATAAGCGTCTACCGTCACGGTCGCCGGATCGGCGGGACGGACTTTTCCCATCTCGTCCTGAAACACCGCCGCGTAGATCCACACTTTAGACAGATCGGTGATCGTGAAGAGTCGGGTGTCGGGTTGCACATACATGTTGGGCAGCGCGTTGCGCTCGACGATGTAACCGCTGGTGGGTGAATCGATCTCGATGGCGCGCCGAACTGTGCGCTCGCGCTCCAATCGCGCGATCTCGCGCGGCGATACTCCCCAGAGCTTGAGACGTTGCGCGGCCGAATCGACCAGCGATGACGCGTCGGCGGTTACATCGGCGACAGAGCTATTGCGAACGCGCTTGCTCGCCTCGAGGGCGAGCAGATATTCGTTCTCGGTGCTCACGAGGTCGGGGCTGTAAATTGTAAACAGCGGCTGGCCTCAACGGACATACTGATAGGTCGAATTCGCGAATACTTGTTCGATCCATCCGGCGAAGCGTGTTTGCACATAACCTTGCAGCCGTTCGTCGGTCTCGATGTTCCCGGTGGTATCGAGGTGGTCGCTTACGTTCTTTCGCGCCACAGTCGCGAACTTGAGTCCAATCAATTGCCTGCGCTCTGGCGTGATCCGGATCGGCGCTAGCGGGGAATCCGCACCGAATGCAGTCGGCGCCGCTAACAGCAGAACGAATTCCAGCGCCGCCAGTAATGTGCCGAGTAGGCGTGGTGATTTGTAATTCATTGTCGGTCACCGATTACTTGCTGAAGTTTGGCGATCGCAATTTCGTGGTCGGCGAGGCTGCGGTAGTACTCTTGCCGGAGGTTCTGTAAATCGAGAATCGACGAGAGTAACGTCTGGAAATCGACTTTGCCGACGCGATACGCGGCCATCGCTGAAGCCCGCGAAGTTTCGGCCTGCGGGATCAGACCGTCGCGATAGATCGACAGGATCCGTTCCGCGGTTCGCATCGCGACCAGACTGCTTTCTGCGTCTGACGATACTTGCAGTTGAGTAGCCTGCGTCTGCTCGCGCGCCGACTCAGCTTCGAGTGCCGCCTGCTCGATCGCCGGAGTCTGTTTGCGCCAGAAATAGAGCGGAACCTTCGCCCCCAGATTCAGCATGTAGTAGTCGCGAAATCCGGGGCCGGTCTTTTGGTATGAATAACCGACGGTGAAGTCCGGCCAGTAGCCCTGATGCGCAAGCTTGAGCGCTTCCGCGCTGCGCGCTTCCATCGCACGATCCGCCGCGAGGTCAGGGGAATCGTTCTCCGCTAGTTGCGCAAGCTGTGATGCGTCGAGCTGCAGGTGCGTCACTTCGATGTCGCCGATCTCGATATTTCGCGAGTCCGGATCGCGCCCGAGCAGTTGCTTGAGTTCGATTTGTTGCTGATCCTCCTCCTGATGGTGCATCGCGTGCTCCTTCAGGATCTCCGTGGTCTGAAGCTGCGCCTTGATCAGGTCCTGTTGCAGACCCTCTCCCACGCGATACCGAGTTTCGGCGATCTGCTGGATCTGCTTCAGCTCGTCCTGATTGCGGTCGAGAATCGCAAGCGTTTTCGCGTGATAGAACAGGTCGAAATAAATTTCCTTGACCTTTTCCTCGACCTCGCGCTCCGCGGATTCGTATCGATGCTTCGCATACTCCGCGTCTTTTTCCGCCTCGGATTTCTGTAAGTGGAGCTTGCCCGGACCCGGAATGTCCTGTGAGACGCCGAAGCCGGTGTAATAAAAATCACTGCTCTCGTAACCCGAAAATGGTTGCGGACCTCCCACCGTGAAGTGCTGGAGTGTCACCTCCGGATCGGGCAGCGTCGCCGCCTGGATCGGCACCTTAGTCTGAGCTTGCCAGTGGCTCCGCGCCGCGAGCACGACCGGGCTGCGGGCGAGTGCCTCATCGACCAGCGCCTGCAGTCGACCCGCACGCGCAGGTGCTTCAATCGCGAGAGCGTCATCCTGTGCGCGTCCCGACGAGGGAATGACGGTCAGAATCGCGATGGCAAACACCGTCGCTATAAAGGTTCGCGTTGCTATGCGAATGCTTTCGGATGGTTTCACAAATTCCAACCTTCCAGCCGCGATCGATCGCGGTCTGCCTGCGTCTTTTGTCCGCCGATCGTATCGGCGGATGTCTTTTCCGAATTGTCGCGAAATGGGCAGCGCGCGAGCGTGCGCGACGCGATGCTACGCATCCGCGCTTCAACTCACGCGCTTATGGAAGGCTCAGATTTGACGCGAACAGAGAAGTGCTAATGAAAGGAGACGATCGGGTGGCGAATACTCACGAGTGATGACGGTATTTCGCGGGTGCGAACTCGCGTTCACCACTGCGAAAGCGGACAGACTCGCGATTGAGTCGAAATGATGCGCGCCCGGCGCCTGGTTGATCCCTCGATCCGGCGCCGTCGGTACTTTGCAGCAACTCACCCGATTCATCGGAGCGCTCTTCGAGCAATTAGCGCCGCAGCACGCCGTCGCGGAACACGCCATCGTAGACAGTGCACTCGTGCTCAGCGGAAGCAGCAAAGCGACAAGGATTATGGCGAGAAAACGCACGACCGCTACCGTAGCTCAATCTTTCGCGGGGAGATAGGGACAGATCCAATCACTTCGCGCGGCTCACGGGGTTGAGTCGAAACGAATGAGTGGTTTGACTACTCCATCGAGTTTGCGGTCCATGATGTGAAACGCTTTATCGATTTCATTGAACGAAAACCTGTGAGTCGTCATCGGGCGCGGATCGATTCTCCCCGTCTGCAGCAGCCGCAGTAGACGTTCCATCCGGAGCCGGCCGCCCGGGCAGAGTCCGGTCTTGAGGGTCTTCTCAGCCATGCCGACTCCCCACGCGATCCTCGGGATGCGGACCATCTCCCCTGCGCCATGATAACCGACGTTGGAGATGGTTCCGCCGGGACGCGTGACCTCGATCGCATGCTGTAGAGCCTGCTCGTTGCCGAGCGCCTCGATTGCCGAGTCGACGCCCGCGCCGCAGACTTGAAGGATTCTTCGCACCGGATCTTCCGGTGAATGCTCGATCAGCAGATCCGCCCCGTAGAGCCGTGCGAGATCCTGGCGTTTGCGGTCCGAGTCCACACCAATCACCAGCCCGGCGCCACGAAGCCTGGCGCCCGCGACCGACATCAAACCGACGGGGCCGAGCGCGAACACTGCGACGGTACCGCCAATCGGAATGTCGGCATTTTCGGCGGCCATAAACCCGGTCGACATCATGTCCGAGCAATACACCGCCGCTTCATCTGAAACCTCGTGCGGGATATGGGCGAGGTTTGCGTCGGCTTCATTTACGTGAAAGTAGTCGGCGAACACGCCATCCTTTAGATTCGCAAATTTCCATCCGCCGAGCGCGCCGCCCGACTGCGACGGGTGTCCCGCCTGCGCGGCCGGATCTCCCCAGTCAGGCGTGATCGCGCCGACCACCACACGATCGCCGGGCTTGAAAAGTCTGACCTCGGAGCCGACTTCGTGGATCACCCCGGTCGCTTCATGGCCCAGGGTAAGGTTCTCGCGCGGACCGATCGCGCCGTGCACTGTATGCGAATCGGACGTGCAGATCAGGGCGGCAGCGGTCCTGACGACAGCGTCGCGGGGTCCAGGATGCGGAACTGTCTTTTCCGCGAACCCAACTTCGTCGATCGACTTCATCACAAAAGCTTTCATGTCGGTCCCTTTTTCATCGGGTCATGCGGCTGACAAACGAGTCGAGCACGCGCAGGAGCGGTTGCGGTTCGACCGGCTTCGACGTGTAGTAGGCCGCGGCGTACGCGCGAGCGCGCTTTTCGCACGAATCGGTGTGATCGCCCGCGACATATACGAGAGGCGCCTGCGGGGCATAACTTCGCACCCGCGCCAGTAACCATCCACGCAAATGATCTTCGATACCTTCGTCGTCGACGATCACCAGACCCACTTGCGGGCGGGCGAGGCGGTCGCGAGAGTTACGGATATCGTCGCATCGTTCCAGGTTCCAACCGTTTCGGGCGACTCGCTGTGCCAGCTTGAGGAGCGAGGGATCGCGGGAAAAGATCAGAATCGTTTGCCCCAGCGTCGAATTGGTCACGCGGTCGACGGAGCTGGGCGCAAGATCCTCGGTCGCCGGCGAGTGCGCTGCTCTCTCGACCGCGTCGATCTTGTTGGTTGGATGCCGCACCGTCCCGCCTGACGTCTCTCGCAGTTTGTTCCGAGGTACCAGCATCAGGCGGCTTTCTGCGCGGCCTTGACGTCCGATCCGTTGCCGACGGACTTAACCGGGACTTTGCGTGGTTCCATCGCCTTGGGCAACGCAATCACCAGCTTCAGGATCCCTTTGTCGTAGGTCGCATTTATCTGGTCGTTTTCAAGTCCGGGAGGGACTCGGACGGAACGCTCGAAACGTCCATAGTTCACCTCGGTGAGAACGAAATCGCGCTCTTTTTCCTGGCGCTTATCTTCGCGCTCGCCTGCGATCTTGAGCACGTCCCCGCTCAGCGTAACTTCGATGTCTTTGGGATCGACACCCGGCAGGTCAACCTGTACCACGAGTTTGTCGCCTTCGCGGTAGTATTCGAGCGGCGTCAAGCGCGTCGAGGTCAGCTGCCGTAGCGCGGGATGGCCGAAGTGGCGTTCGAGAACATCCTCGAACTGATGGCGTAGTTCAGACAGTTCAAATGCCGGAGTCCATAATTGTAGTGCCATTGAATTAAACGCTCCTTTGGGCGAGATTCTGGTTGCCAGTCAATTGCTTAATGCGTGCCAATTGCTCAAGATTCTTTTTTCGATAGAAAGCGGTATGGGATGCAAAGAGGCGTGTCTCCTTTTGTGAACCACGGCCACTTGCGGTGTCACCGTTAGAGGCACGAAACGCGGGTTGATGAGCGCGGAACCTTCAGAAGTCAAAGAGATAGCTGGCGAACACGCCGCGGCCGCCGCGACGGTTCCACAGTACTTTCATCTTCTCTGGGAGGATGAACTGGAAAGTCTCCGCGGCGTTTTCGAATCACTCCAGCGAAATCGCGGCAAGGTGCTCGCGCGATGGCATCAGCTCTATCTCTTGCATTTCGGCGACCGTCGCTCGCTCGCCGAGAGTGAGTTCCTGGAGATCTTCGGCAATGAGCTAGATGCCACATTGTCCGATCTGCTCGCGAAAGATATGGACCGCTTCGCCGCCGACGTGCGCGCGATCGGAGAGACACTGGTCGAGCATCGGGTGCCGTTCTCCGAGCTGATCGTCTCGATGCATCTGTTCGAAGAGAGCGCGTCTGAGCATTTTCCGCTGGCCCTGCCGAAGACCTATCTGTCTTTCGACAAGCTCAGTCACTGTCGCATGATCGTGATGGCAGACACCTATTTCCGAGCGCAATCCGCTTTGGTCGGAACCCGGATCAAGGAGCTCGAACGCGAAGCTGCGAGGTTGCCGGTCGGCGAGCGCTCGGGGTTTCACGGGCTGGTCGGCGCCAGCGCCGCGATGCGCGAATTGTATCGGCGAGTTGAGGCGGCGAGCGCAACCCGTGGCACCGTGTTGATCGTTGGGGAAAGCGGCACTGGCAAAGAACTGGTCGCGCGGGCGCTGCACGAATGCGGTAGCCGAGCGTCCGCGCCATTTGTCGCGCTGAACTGCGCGGCGATTCCCAAGGATCTGATCGAAAGCGAACTCTTTGGCCACAAGCGAGGCGCGTTCACCGGAGCGAATGTCGAATATCTTGGGCTGTTTCGGGCCGCAGAGGGCGGATCGCTATTTCTAGACGAAGTAACCGAGATGAGTGCGGAGACGCAGAGCAAACTTCTGCGTGCGATCCAGGAGCACGCGGTGCGCCCGGTCGGTTCGGCCAAGGAGTCGCCAATCGACGTGCGGCTGATCGCTTCGACCAACCGCGATCCGGAAGAAGCCGTGCGCAGCGGTAATCTGCGGGAAGATCTCTACTATCGCCTGCAGGCCAGCGAGATCCGGGTACCGCCGCTGCGCGAGCGTCTCGAAGATGTGCCGCTTTTGGTCGAGCATTTTATCGCGCTCAACAATCAACGGATGCTGCGACCGCTTCCAGTGGCGGGGATCGCAGACGACGCGCTCGATGCGATGCGCAGTTACGGGTGGAAGGGCAATGTGCGGGAACTCGCCAACGCGGTGGAAAGCGCTTTCACCTTCGGGCGTTCGCCGGTGATCACGTTGTCCGATTTGCCCTTTGCAATCAGCAAGCGCGCGCCCACCGCGCCTGCCTCCGCACCGCAACGAGCTCGATTTCAGACCTTCGCTGAGGCCGAACATGACATAATCATGAACGCGCTCGAAGCGACTGGCGGCAACAAGCTCTATGCCGCCCGCATGCTGAAGATTTCGCGCAAGAAGCTCTACGCAAAGCTCGCAAAGTACAGCTTGAAGTAGTTAACCCCGATCAATTACGCAGGTCGCGTGAAGCTTTCCCAGAGGCTCGCTCCACTGGTATCGCGCATGGCCGCGAAACGCCTTCTCGAGTTCGCGCGCGATGCGATGGGCGAGCTTCTGTGAGGTGGTCCGCACCTCGAGCTTGCTCCCGTCCCAGTCAGACGACACGATTCTTCTTTCGGGCTGCGTGTAACGGGCGCGGCGTTCCACATTGGCGATCCGCCTTCGGATGCTATCGAGTTTCGCGGCGACGGCGGGGCCGGCAACTTCAACTGTGCCGTAGTAGCGTCCCGCCTCCACCTGCAAGCACGCTGGACATACGGTCCAGGCGCCTCGTGCCAGCGCCTCGCGAGCGAGACGAGGGTTGCGCTTCCAGCGTTTCGCCGAATAGACGGAGCCGCAGAGTTCGCACAGCGACGGATCACCAAGCTTGGGCGTCTTGCGCACCACACGAGGGCTCTTGTCCGAGCGCGTCCCGCGCCGACTAAGACTTCTTATGAGGCCCTTCCCGGACCTGGAAGTATCACTCTCCATCGCTCTTACTCGGACCGATGCTCGGGTCCTCATCGAAAAAAACTTAGGGGCGCGACACTCCGACCGCGCCCATCATCGTTCCATGTTCAGTCGTCCAGGATTTCCTCGGTTGCCGTGACCACGTTGAGGAATGCCTTGAGCAGGTCGCTTGCGGTCAGTATCCCGACGATTCGATCGCCTTCCATCACCGGAAGTCCGCCGATCTTATGCTCCAGCATCAGCCGAGCTGCATCCTCGGCGGTCTGGTTCGGCGTGATCGTTAGTACGTCGGGGCGCATCGCCGCGGTGACCCTGGTCGATGCCAGGTAGCCGGCGTGCTCCCTCAAATCGCGCTCGGTGACGATCGCAATCAGCCGACCCTTCTCCGCGACCAGGACGCGCCGGAACTTCCCGGCGTCCATCAGTGACTTCACGGTCGCCAGCGAAGCGTCGGACCCAACCGTTACCGGATTGGGTGTCATCAGTTGTCCAATTCGCATCGAATTTCCCCCTCGCCCTGTCGTGTACTAAAATGCCTTGCAACTCGGCTGCCATAGCGGAACGCCTTGGGTGAGCAGGTCCTGCGCATTCGTAAAACCTGCCGAGGCTCTTTCCGCGCCATCAGCATTCCGAGGCCGTGTTTCCTAAAGCGACACGGTCGCGCCAGGAGCTGGCGCGCACGCGAATTACCAAGCAAGTCTGGTTGGCACGGTCGTCGCACCATAGCCCACCGACAATCAGGCTGGAGGTAGGACGATGGCATTTCCATATCGAAAGATAATGTGCCCAATCGATTTCGATGACGGCTCGCTCGAGGCGGTTGACACGGCCGCTCGTATCGCGCGTCAGAATGACGGGACGTTAATTCTGGTTCACGTCGTTCCGATGATCATCCAGCCTGCGGGGATGCCAGTGTACGTCGATCTTTACAAGGGCCAGGAAGATGCGGCTCGCCGGAAGCTCGCGGAAATCGTCAACACCCGCCTGAGCGGGATCAAATGCGAACTCTCGGTATACAACGGCGAGCCGGCCCAAACCATCTTGACGATCGAAAGGAAACTGGAGCCGGATGTCCTCGTGATGGCGACGCATGGGCGCAAGGGATTCTCTCATTTCTTTCTGGGTAGCGTTGCCGAGCTGGTCCTGCGAGGGTCGACCTGTCCGGTCCTCACCGTTCGCGCCGCGCAGCATGACAAGAGAACCGTCGCGGGATGGATGACCTCAAATCCCGTCACCGCTTCGCGCCGGGAGAAATTGTCGTCCGTGCGCACCAAGATGAGCGACGGCCACTTTCGATGCGTTCCGGTCGTTGAGGGCGGGAAGCTGGTGGGGATAATCACAGATCGCGACATCAACGAGCACTTGGCGCAGAAGGATCAAATGGAAGTTGGCCACGCGATGCCTGAGGACGTCGGCGAAACCCTGACCACGGTAACCGCGTCGACCTCGCTGAAAGAGGCTGCGCGATTGATGCGCGAGCTGAAGCTCGAAGCGCTTGCCGTGGTCGATCAACAAAAACTGGTCGGAGTTATAACCGCGTCTGACGTTCTCCGTGCGTTCGCGGAAGCTGACTGACGACAAGCGATCGATATGGAATCGGGGCGGGTCACGGTACCGGAAGTAATCGAGGCGATGGGCTGGCCCGATTTTTATTCCGAGCGTCCGCCGCGCGTCGAGCTGAAGCAGACGCACATTTCGTACGTGTTCCTCGCTGGCGACCGCGTTTATAAGATCAAGAAGCCGGTCTCGTTCGCGTTCCTCGACTTCTCCACGCTCGCGAGTCGCTACCACTATTGTTTAGAGGAAGTGCGCCTGAACCGGCGGCTCGCCCCCGACATCTATCTGGGCGTGTTGCCGATCTTTCGGGAGGGCGGGCATTTCGCGCTCGGACACGAAGTGTTTGCGATGGATCCGCGCGCGGTCGAGTATGTCGTTCAGATGCGACGCCTTCCCGAGGAAAAGATGCTCGATCGCTTGCTCGGATCAGGGTCCGTCGGTATCGAGACGATCAAGGCGATCGCGAGACGCCTCGAGCAATTCCACTCCGCTGCTTCGTCGGATCGCGCGTCGGAGTACGGTACGGCGCGTGCAGTACGTCAGTTGGTGATGGAGAATCTTCTCGAATGTTCGGGACTCGTCGGTTACACGCTTACTCAAGAGCAGTTCTCGACCATTGAGCGCTTCATCGAAACGTTCACCCGAACCAACCGCGATCTCATGGACCAGCGCGCCCGCAATGGCCGGATACGCGAGGGTCATGGCGACCTCCGCTGCGAACACATCTGTCTTTCAAACGGAATCGAAATCTTCGATTGTGTGGAGTTCAGCGAGCAGCTTCGCTACGGCGATGTTGCGTCGGAGATCGCGTTCCTGGCTATGGACCTCGATCGTCTTGAACAGCGACTACTGGCCGACGCGCTGGTGGAGGCCTCCTCCAGTTTAAACAACGATGATGACTTCGCCACCGTGGTTCCATTCTATAAGTGCTATCGGGCGATCGTGCGCGGCAAAGTCGAGAGCCTGGCAAGCCTGGAAGCCGAGATCGACGAAGGACGGCGAGAGCACGCTCGGCGCCGCGCCGCCGCCTGCTTCGATCTTGCATCGCACTACGCACGGCTCGGAACGCCGGTGCTCATTGTGGTCTGCGGGTTGTCTGGTACCGGCAAGAGCACGGTCGCACAAATGATCAGAAATCGACTCGGCTTCGGCATTCTGAGCTCCGACCGCATCAGGAAGCGTCTAGCGAAGATACCCGAAACGGCATCAGCTCGCGCGGACTACGCCCAAGGTATCTACTCAGACGCTTTCACGCGCTTGACCTACGAGACCATCGTCAGCGAGGCTGAGAAGACGCTTCGATCAGGCCGCGGAGTAGTGTTAGATGCCACTTTCCGCCTGATCGGCGACCGCTGCCGTGTATCGGAGATGGCGGCGCGCGCGAAGGCGCCGGTACTGTTTGTGGAATGCATCGCTGAAGAGTCTGATGTTTTGCGCCGTCTGAGGAGCCGACAGAACAAACCAGGCGAGGTTTCGGACGCGACAGCGGAAGTCTATCAGCGTCAGCGCGGCGAGTTTGCCCCGCTCGACGAGATAGTGGAACGCTCGCGGGTCGCAGTGCATACGGATCAATCAGAGGACACCATCACCGAGAAAATCGAATCGGCTCTAACGAGCGTTTTGGCGTAGCCACGGGTTTCCTGGCTGCAAGATGTTCAAGCGAAGTGGAGATGACAGAATACCAGGGTTACGAACTCCGGAAGAACTCGGACACCGGGAGGTGGGAAGTCTTCTGGAAGGGCAGAAAGCTGGATGCTGATTTCGCGCGCGAGGCCGACGCAGAGGAGTGGATCGACGATCAGTTCCCCTCACACAGATTCTGAAATCATCGTCGGTCAGAAGAAACAAAGGGACACCTCGACATGAACATCCATAAGCGTGTGGCGGTCTGGATCATCGTGGTGTGCGCGTTAACTGACGCGACGTCGTGGGCCCAGAATACCGGTGCACGCGACTACGCGATTTACTGCTCGAGTTGCCATGGCGCTCAGGGTAAGGGAGATGGTCCCGCTCTGTACGTGATACCGGGAATCAAGCCGACCGATTTGACCCAACTCGCGAAGAGCCATGGAGGCACCTTTCCGGCCGAGGAGATCCATCAAGTGATCGATGGCCGCAAACGATTTCCGGATCACGTCGACTCGGACACCGACATGTCGCTATGGGGGCTGAAATTTCAGGAAGAGGGGAAGGAATTCGCCCCCGAGAGCGAGGCTAAGGTCAACCAGCGAATCGATGCGCTCGTCGAATACATCCGATCCATCCAACAGAAGTGACGGATGTGACAGATTGACGAGAGTCCTGAAGAGTAATCGCGACGATGAAAACGCGCGCCGAAGGATCGCAAGCACTTGCATGGGCGAACTACAAGACGCACGAGTATCTTCGCGATGGACGCGAGATAACTATCCGAGCGATTAACCCTCGTGACAAAGAACTTCTGCGGGAGCATTTCGCAGGCTTGAGCCCGGAATCCCGATATCTGCGCTTTTTCGGAGTCCGGAATTCGCTAACCGAGCGGGAGCTCTCGCGTCTCGTTGAGTTGGACTTTGTGGGTTGCGCGGGACTGGCCGCGATCATCGGCAACGATGATGGAGAGCGAATCGTAGGGGTAGCGCACTACCTGGACGCAGGAGTGCCATTGCACGCGGAATTTGCGTGTGACGTCGCCGATAACTATCGGGAGCACGGTATAGCGACAATTCTGCTGAATCATCTGGCGCGAATCGCTCGCGCGAACGGAATCAACGCATTCGACGCCGATGTTATGGGATCAAACCGAGAGATGCTGAAGGTCTTTGCCGATAGCGGGTTCGATCTTCGCCATCGCCTTGAGTCGGGAGTGGTGCGAATAACCATGTCCACTTACGCAAAACATCTGCGAGCCGGCGAGAAACGATCGCTCTGACTGGCACTTGATCGTCATTGCTCCGGGATCGCGCCGGATTCCGTCCGCGCGAGCATGAAAGGAGTTGCGCATGTCCGAAACGCTTTCCCCCCGCGAACTCGAGCTGATACATGCATACTGGCGCGCAGCCAACTATCTGTCAGTCGGCCAGATTTATCTACTCGACAATCCGCTCCTCAAAGAGCCGCTGCGCGCCGAGCACATCAAGCCGCGCCTGCTCGGCCATTGGGGCACGACGCCTGGGTTGAACTTCATTTACGTTCATCTCAACCGGGTCATCAAGAAATACGACCTCGACATGATTTACATCGCGGGGCCTGGACATGGCGGTCCGGGGGTCGTCGCGAACGTGTATCTCGAAGGAACCTATAGCGAGTTCTATCCGAACATCTCGCAGGACGCCGATGGAATGAGGCGACTGTTCAAGCAGTTTTCCTTCCCTGGCGGCATTCCGAGCCACGTCGCGCCCGAGACACCTGGCTCGATCCACGAGGGTGGTGAGCTCGGCTATTCGATCGCTCACGCCTTCGGTGCAGCTTTCGATAACCCCGATCTGATCGTCGCATGCGTGGTCGGCGACGGGGAAGCTGAGACCGGACCTCTTGCGACCGCGTGGCATTCGAACAAATTTCTGGATCCTTTGCGCGATGGCGCAGTGCTGCCGATTCTCCACTTGAACGGTTACAAGATTGCGAATCCGACCGTATTGGCGCGAATCGGGCATCGCGAGCTGGAGAGCCTGCTGCATGGATATGGTTACCAGCCGTATTTCGTTGAGGGCTCCGAGCCGGCGGCGATGCACGAGTTGATGGCCTCGACGCTGGAAACCGTCATCAAGGAAATCAAGGCGATCCAACAAGTATCACGCGACAACGCCACCGCTCGACGGCCGTTGTGGCCGATGATCGTGCTTCGCACACTCAAGGGGTGGACTGGTCCCAAGGAGATCGACGGGCTCAAGGTGGAAGGCTACTGGCGATCACATCAGGTGCCGGTTCCGGACATGTCGACGCCCGATCATATTCGGGTTCTCGACCAATGGATGAAAAGTTATCGGCCCGAGCAACTGTTCGATGAATCCGGGAAGTTACGCTCGGAGATCGCGGAGTTGGCTCCGAAAGGGACGCGGCGGATGGGTGCGAATCTCCACGCGAACGGCGGCTTGCTGCTGCGAGAATTGCGGATGCCGGATTTCCGCGACTACGCGATCGCGGTTCCCAAGCCCGCGACCATCAACGCGGAGTCGACCCGCGTTATGGGATGCTTCTTGCGCGACGTGATCCGTCTAAACCCGGAAAACTTTCGGCTCGTCGGTCCTGACGAGACCAACTCGAATCGGCTGGGCGCGGTATTCGAGGTGACCAACCGTGCCTGGATGGCGGAGTGGCTCGAGGACGATGACCATCTCTCGCCCGGCGGCCGGGTGATGGAAATGCTTAGCGAACATACCTGTCAGGGATGGCTGGAAGGGTATCTGTTGACAGGTCGTCATGGGTTCTTCTCCACCTACGAGGCATTCGTCCACGTCATCGACTCGATGTTCAATCAGCATGCAAAGTGGCTCAAAGTAACGCGGTCGCAGATTCCATGGCGGGCGCCGATTGCGTCGCTCAACTACCTCCTGACCTCGCATGTGTGGCGCCAGGATCATAACGGATTCTCCCATCAGGATCCCGGATTCATCGATCATGCGGTGAACAAGAAAGCGGACGTGATTCGGGTTTACCTGCCGCCCGACGCGAACACCTTGCTCTCAGTTACCGATCACTGTCTGCGCAGCCGCAACTACATCAATATCATTGTCGCGGGCAAGCAGCCGGAGCTTCAATTCCTGTCGATGGAAGATGCTATCGCGCACTGCACCGCCGGGCTCGGAATCTGGGAATGGGCGGGCACGGAAGTCGCCGGTGAAGAACCAGACCTGGTGATGGCGTGCGCCGGTGACGTGCCGACGCTGGAGATACTCGCGGCGGCGCACTATCTGCGCCGCTTCCCGGAACTTAAGATTCGCGTCGTCAACGTCCTCGATCTGATGAAGCTCACCCCGCATGAGGAGCATCCGCACGGGCTGACCGACGATAAGTTCGACGAGATCTTTACCCGCGACAAGCCTATCCTCTTCGCCTATCACGGTTACCCTTGGCTGTTACATCGGCTGACTTATCGAAGAACCAATCACGGCAATCTGCACGTGCGCGGTTACAAGGAAGAAGGAACTACGACCACTCCGTTCGACATGGTCGTGCTTAATCAGATGGATCGGTTTCATCTGATCTGCGATGCGGTCGAGCGGGTGCCAAAGCTCAGGCCGCGCGCGGCGCACGTTACTCAGGAGATGCGCGACCGGCTCATCAAGCATCGCGAATACATCAGACAATGGGGGCAGGACCTGCCGGAAATTCGCAACTGGAAGTGGACCGATGCCTGAGACCCGGGCCGCTGGCAACGTTGTCCTCTGCGTCAATGCGGGCTCGTCGTCCCTCAAGCTTGCGCTCTATCGAATGGCGCCCGATGCGGAGACAGTGTGCGCACGCGGCGCGATCGAAGGTATAGGTCAGCCGAAAGGACACCTATGGCTTATCGAGGACGGCCAACAATCATTGGTCGACACGCAGAAGCCATTTGCTGACTATCAATCGGCGATCGAGGCGGGATTCGATGCGCTCGAAGGCACGAGCCTTCCGCGGCCGGAGGCGATTGGGCATCGACTGGTGCACGGCGGCCCCGACCACGCGGCGCCCGAGCGCGTGACTCCGGAGTTGGTCAGAGAGCTGCGCGGTATGGTGTCATTGGCGCCTCTCCACTTGCCGAAAGAAATCGGCGTACTGGACGCGATCGCGACACGTTACCCCAGCCTGCCGCAGGTGGCTTGCTTCGACACCGCGTTTCATCGGCGAATGCCTGAAGTCGCGCAGCGCTTCCCGTTGCCGCGTGAGCTTTGGGATGATGGCTTGCGGCGCTACGGCTTTCACGGAATTTCGTACGAGTACATACTCGGTCGGCTCGGCGCGGCGGCTACCGATCGCGTCATCATTGCGCATCTGGGAAATGGCGCGAGTATGGTGGCGGTCCGCGACGGTCGCTCGCTAGACACGACCATGGGATTTACCCCGACGGGAGGCCTGATGATGGGTACCCGATCGGGCGACCTCGATCCCGGCGTGATGCTGTACCTGCTCCGCGAAAAGCATCTCACCTACGATCAGTTGGAAACGATGGTCGATGAGCGGTCGGGGCTGATCGGAGTTTCCGCCACTTTCTCTGATATGAAAACCTTGCTGGATAAGAGCCCGACCGACCCGCGAGCGGCCGAAGCGATAGAAATGTTCTGCTATCACGCGGGAAAACATATAGGCGCTCTCACGGCAGTGCTCGGCGGAGTGGACACATTAGTCTTCACCGGCGGAATCGGCGAACGCGCCGCCCCGGTCCGCGAGATGATATGCCGAGGGCTCGAACATCTTGGAATTCGAATCGCGCCTGCGAAGAACCAGAGCAACTCGGACACCATCAGCACCGCCGACAGCCTCTGCACGGTGCGTGTGATACGGACAGACGAGGATTTGATGATCGCGCGGCATACGTGGCAACTTCTGTTCGCACCGAAACGATGAGTGCTGGTCGGAGATTCGTACTCGCGCTTGCAGTCATCGTGGCCCTGACGGCTGCCGGCACCGCTGGGTACATTCTGATCGAGGGCATGTCACTGATCGATGCGGTCTATATGTCGGTCATCACGATTTCCACGGTCGGATTTGGAGAGGTGAAGCCGCTAAGCCCGGCAGGCAAGTTATTTACTATCGGACTCATCATCACAGGCGTCGGTACCGCGCTCTATCTGTTCGCTGTGGTCGCTGAATTGCTGATCGAGGGACGGCTTCAGGAATATCTGGGGAAAACCGCAATGGAACACAAGATTCATCAGCTTGAGAGACACGTCATAATTTGCGGCTACGGGCGTTTCGGCAAGGTCGTTGCCGAAGAGATATCGAGCAACTCGATGCCCGTCGTGGTCATTGATCGCGACCCCGCGAAGCAGGAGGATCTAGTGCACGCGGGACTGCCCTACGTCATCGGTTCCGCACTCGAAGACAGCGCACTCGAACAAGCGGGTATCAGGCGGGCGCGCGCGGTCGTTATCGCGACCGCGTCCGACTCCGACAACGTTTACATCACACTGTCCGCGCGGGAAAAGAATCCTGCGGCCCGTATCCACGCGCGAGCCGAGTCGGAAGCCGGTGCGCACCGCCTTAAGCTCGCGGGCGCCGACCAGGTGCTGTGGGTTTACCAATGGGGCGCGTTCAGGATGGCAGCATCGATTCTTCGGCCCTCGGTGGTGGACTTTCTTGAACTCTCCGTTCCTGGCCGCGGAGCCGAAGTCGACCTCGAAGAAATAAAGGTCACCCCCGGAAGCCGGGTGGTTGGAAGGACGATCAAATCACTTGAAGAGGGAACCGAGCGGCTGAAAATTGTTGCCATAAAAAAGCAAGTGGGGGAAATTTCCCTGATTCCGGACTCATCGACGCCGATCGATGCGGGAGACTATTTGGTCGTCATCGGCGAGAGCAAAGGCATCAAGAAGTTGGGCGCGATGATTTCAGGCTAACGGGCTAGTTGCCAGTGTTCGGCGCGGTAACCTTTTGCCGCGGCATCCGTCAGCGATCCCCCCGGTGGGAGCAAAAGACACACCTACACCTACTGGCTGGTGCGAAAGGAGACACGGCTGCGGGTTCGGCGGGGAAGTCCGCTGATCCAGACCCGGCACGCGAAATGAAGGTGTACTAGCGCGCTGCGGGAGGTTATTCAAATGGGGAAGTTGTTCAACAAGATCCTGTGCCCGATTGATTTCAGTCCGAACTCCATTGCCGCGCTGGAAGTCGCGCGCCAGTTGGCCGTGCAGTCCAAGGGCACAGTTACTTTGCTGCATGCATTGCTGCCTCCAGTGGAGGTGGGCCAACCGATCGTTCTGGAGCCGATGGCAGGCGGAGTCGAGGTCGCGCAACGGCTGAAAGCGCTGGCAGCGGATAAGTTGAGCGACAAGATCCCATCCGAGATCGATGTGGTAGTCGGCAATGCTGCATCCGAGATCATTGAGGGAGCCGCACGTCATCACTGCGACTCAGTGGTGATGGCTACTCACGGACGCACCGGCCTCAAGCACTTGATTCTGGGGAGCGTCGCCGAGCGCGTAGTCCGGGAGTCAGCGGTGCCCGTGCTAACCGTCAGACCGAAAGTCGGTTGAGTTTGAACCATCAAGTTGAATATCGCTCGAAGCTCGTCACCGCCGACGCGGCGGTCCGCCTTGTCCCGGCACGCGGGACGCTCTCGATGGGAATGGCGGTGAGTGAACCGCCGGCATTGCTGGGCGCGCTGGAAAAGCGGGTGCAAGCCGGAGAGATCGAGGAGCTTCGCGTGTACTATTCTCACGCGGTGGCGGCTGCCGCCAGCACCATCCTCAAGTACGAGTACATGGATGCAATAAAGCCGTATCCATTTTTTCCCACTGCGGTGGAGCGCGAGCTCACCGTCCGCGGGGCGCGCGACAAGAAGCAGGTCATCTTTTATATGCCCGGCAATTTCAGTGCGATGCCGCGCATCCTCGATGAGATCGGCATCGATGTGTTCGTGGTTATGGTCTCGTCGATGGACAAGGCCGGCTTCTTCAGTTGTGGCACCAACGGTGATTACACGATTCCAGCCGCACGCGGAGCCAAGACGCTGATAGTCGAAGTTAATCCGCGCATGCCGCGTGTCTTCGGCGAGTGCTCAATACACGTATCCGAAGTGGAGGCGATCGTCGAAGCCGAGACCGCGCTGGCCGAATTACCGGCCTACCAACCGACGGAAGTGGATAAAAAGATCGGCAAATTGATCGTCGAGCTGGTACCCAATCGTGCAACGTTGCAGATCGGGCTTGGCCGCGTCCCCAATGCTATATGCTCCGCCCTCAGCAGCCATGCTGATCTGGGAATTCACACCGAATTGATGACGCCGTCGGTAGCGGACCTTATCGAATCCGGTGCGGTCAACAACAGGTACAAGAACATCAATCGGTACAAAAATGTATACACGCTTGCGGCGGGTGACCGGCGCTTTTACGAGTATCTCAACGACAATTCCAGCATGGAGGTCTATCCGGTCGACTACGTGAACGATCCTTACGTCATAGCGCGTAACGACAACGTGGTGTCGATCAACGCGTTTCTGGAAGTCGGACTGGATGGAGAGGTTAACGCCGAAGTCGTTAACGGGCGACAGTACAGCGCGCCAGGTGGCCAGTTGGATTTCGTGCGCGGCGCGCAGCTATCCAAGGGCGGAAAATCAATCTTGGCCGCCCATTCCACGGCGGTGGGCGGAACAGTATCGCGCATCGTGCCGAAGATTGCCGGACCTGCAACCGATCCTCGTGCTGACACTCAATACATCGTTACCGAATACGGCGTGGCAAATCTGCGCGCAAAGTCCAGCGCCCAGCGCGCCGAAGCGCTGATCGCCATCGCGGATCCGCGGTTCCGCGATGAGCTTCGCCAGCGAGCTAAGGAGCTCGGTTACCTCTAGGAGCAATCAGGAAGTCATGCGGGAAGCGTCATTGTTCTGTGCGCTATTGTGTCTGATTTTGGCCGGAACAGCTTCGGCCGATCCTGCGGGTGGACAGTACTATGCGGCGGACTGCGCGCGATGCCATGGAATCGACGGGAAGGGAGTCGGTTCCGAGCTAAGAACGCTGCGCGGCCACGTCTCGATCGATCTGACCCAACTCAGCAAGGCGCACGGCGGTCAGTTTCCACGTGAAGAGGTCCACCGCGCTATCGACGGCCGTTGGCGAATTGCCGCTCATTTCCAGGGCGACATGCCCCGCTGGGGATTCGAGTATTCGAACGACCAGAACCTGCCGAAAGCGGAGGTCGAGCATAGGATTTCCGCCTTGACCGACTATATAGAATCGCTGCAGCAGAAGTAGGCGCTGGTTGATCGCGTTGAGCGTTCTACTGGACCCATCGACCCGCGCGCGATAAAGAGGGAGCGATGCTGACGCGTTACACTATAGCCGTCGTGATTGCAGTTGCCTTCGCGACGCCACTCGCCGCGAATGCGCAGTCCACGCCCTCGTTGAACCTCGAAGGCAGTGGAACCGTGGGATTCGGAGTGTGCCCCGAGTATCCCATCTGTGCAGGTTGTCCCCCAGTCTCATGTCCCGGCACATTCAACGCCACACTTTCAGGCGGACTCGATGGCGCGATAACGTCGCAGCCGCTGCAAATGACACTGATGGTCCCCTACTTCGTACCGATTCCGCTTCCGCCCCAACCGGGTCCGTCGCCGATACCATCGCCTTGGCCAACTCCGGTGCCTCTCAATAATACTTCCGCGCGCGCAAAGTCTTCGCGTCCACTATCGACCAAAAAACAGCTCCAAGCCCTGGAACAAGACGTGCAGACGATACAGGGTGAGATCGCCGCGCTGCAACAACAGGTGGGTAGCGGCACCCCGCCACTGATCCCGTATGAGCAGGGATGCGTGCCCGCGACCGGCAGCGGCACCTTCGCGGGTACCAGTTACAACGTCGGATTCTTCGGGCAGCTCTGCGTATTCGCAAACGAATCGAACGCCGAGACGCTGTCGGGGACGATCTGGATAGTCCAGAACAGCAGCAGTGCAGATGTCGTGTGGGCGACAGGAACGATGGTCGCGTCGGGGACCGTTCACTTGATCGAAGCGGGAAATCCGATCGCGGCGAGCGCTCCGATGGTGGTAAGTATCGTCGGCGCGGTGGGCCAGGTTCCGCAGTTCACTCCATAAGCACTCAATCGAGCGCACCCGGCGACCGCACCGACGGCGATCAGAACTGGAACATGATCGGATTGGTTGCCGCCAGCGTCGAAGCGAACAGCATCGATTCCACCATCGCGATCAGCATCAGATTGCGCGAGTTGCTATAGGCTGCGGCCGCGAAGACTTCCAGCGCGACGAAACTCAGCACCAGCAGCGGCACGATCAGGAACAGCACCCCGGGAAAAATTCCCACCATCACGCCGCCGAACAGCAAGAGCACGATCACCGCTCGGCCCAGCGTTCCCAGCACGGTCGAGATCACGATTCCGCCGCGCCGGAGCAGGAACTCGAACCCCAGCCAGAACGGAAACACCAAGGCGCTGGCGATGATCCATGCGATCAGGCGCTCCGGCGTGAACACCAGACGATGGAATGTGACCGAGTACGAGACCTGACAAACGTGGATCGCCCCGAACGCGAGGGCGGCCGCTACCGCCGTCGCACCGATGCCGTTGCCGATTCGCGTCAAATCGATCTGCTTCCATAAGGCCAGAACCGCGATCGCGATTATGCCTGCTGCCGCCATCCACGACACTTCGCCACTGCCGATGACCAGCGAAAGAAATGCCGCGGGTTCGTCGTTCGCCATCAGCGGCATGACCGCGATCAGTGCGCCCGCCAGGATCGCGAGACCGATCCATCCGTCGCGGGTGTCCGCGCGCTCAGGCCACTTGGTCGCAAGGTGTCCCGCGATCCGCCCGATCGGTATCAGCAGAAGGAGCAGCAGTATCGATGCGAGCCGCGCCATTCGCGGACGCGGATCCACTAGCGTGATCTCTCCGGTGCGCGCGACGCCGCATGCGGAGTCGAGCCATTTCACGATCTTCGTCGCGGTCTCGTCCGAGCTGAGGATCGTCACGTGATTGAGACCTGGAAGTTGCACCGCCTCCACCGCCGTTCCCTGTGCGGGATCACCATAGGTCTTTCCGAGTTCGGGCTGATCGACGCCTGCCAAATGCCCCGCGAGGTCCTTGGAGAGATCCTGAATGAAGTCGGGATCGTGCTCGGCGAAGATGAACAGCGCGTCTTTCGGCCGCACCGGCCCGAGACTGAATCCACCGGAAATCATGACCGCGCCTTTGAGGTCGGGATCGTTCGAGGCGTAGTCGAGCGTCGCTCCGGCGCCCATCGAATGGCCGATCACAACCACCCGCGAGCCATCAACGCGGTCCGAACTACGCACGAAGTCCACCGCCGCCTTGAGGTCGGGACGCAGTGATTCCGTCACAAAGTCATTCTCGAACGGATTGCGATTCTCGCCGTGCCCGCGCACGTCGATCGCAAGCACGCCGTATCCATTCTGCGCAATCTTGCGCGCCAGCATGCTCATGATCTCGCGGTCCGCGGTAAAACCGTGGACCAGCACGACTCCTGGAGGGCGCGCGGATTGCGCCGGTGGGAACAGCACGAAAAATGGATTGTGTTCGTTCAGTCCGCCGGGACCGGGAAGGTAGAACGTGCCGGGAATGCCGCCGGGCAGCATTACATCCGAGTGAGCCGGCCCTCCTTTTTGTAGCGCAGCAAGCCGACCGACCGTGACGACGAACACCACTGCGGTGAGCAATGCGAGCGCGCGAAGAAATGTCGGCATAACCTCAAAGCGCCGGGAACTCAGGCTGCCCTCCTCGTAACCTTATCTGCGGCAGGACCTCAAAACTGAGACCGTTAGGGGAGAACGCAGTCTAGAGCGATTTCGTCGGTGGCAGCAAGGATAATCGGCGGCGTTCTAATACGTTCGTTCCAATCTCCGAAGCGCCGCAGATGGAGATTCTCCTTGACGCGCTTCCTCCGAAAAACGGAAAACGTCAATATCGGATACTGAGAGAATCATCGCAGTTAGTTCAATGCCGCGACGCTCTATTGAGCGATATTTTCGGGGAGAATACACTGGATTGGAGATCGATGAGTTACCGGTTGCCATCCATTCGCTCGCTTGCAGCTTTTCTGCACTTCACCGCGGGTGTGATCGTAATAGCGATGCTGTTCGCGTTTCCCGCCACTCGCAATCATGATTTCGCAACTCACTTTCGAACTCCCGAAGCCCGCCGCTCCATGCAGCGTCACATCGTCACCGCGCACACTCGTGACGGCGCTTCTGAGCGCGTCGCGCAGAGCAAAATCCAACCCGCGATTTTTGTTGCAATAGACGCCGAGACCACGATCGCGCCGATCGAAGATATCGATTCATTTTCCCGAGCGCCGCTCTCTTGGCTCCTGCATCGGCTCAAGCTGAGTCCGGCCGGCTCGGGCGGCCAAGACCCACTGCTCTAGACCTCAAAAAGATCTTCTGGTTTCTTCTCCGATGCCGGGGCATTTGTGCACTCGGTGGATTAATCTGGACAGTAGCTGAGGTTTAACGCGTGCCAAGTTTCTCGTTGCGCAATCCCTACACGATTATCGTCGGAGCGCTGATCATCGCGATCCTGGGAGCTACCGCATTCACCCGGATGCCGGTGGACGTGTTTCCGAGCCTGGAGATTCCAGCGGTAATCGTCGCTACGTTTTATCCGGGAATGCCGCCGCTGGAAATCGAAGCTGACATAACCACCCGCTTCGAACGCTTCTTCACGCTCGGCAGCGGCATCGACCATATCGAATCGCGATCGCTGCCCGGAGTCAGCATCATCAAGGTATTCTTTCACCCCGGAGTCGACCTCGGCTCCGCCGCCTCTTCGCTGTCCAGCCTGGCGATGGCTGATTTGCGCCATCTGCCACCCGGCACGCTTCCACCGTTGATACTGCAATCGGGTGCTTCGTCGCTGCCGGTAACTTTGGTCACAGTTTCCGGTCAAGGCTACGATGAGAAACAGCTTCGAGATCAGGCGCAGTACAACATTCGAAACTGGATCGCGACGATTCCAGGCGCCTCTGTACCACCGCCATTTGGTGGAAAATATCGTCAGATAATGGCCTACCTCAATCGCGATGCGCTTGAGGCGCGCGGCCTCACACCGATGGATGTAGTCGCAGCGCTGAATCAGACAAATCTGATTATTCCCGCGGGCGATGCCAAGATCGGGTCGATCGATTATTTCGTTTACACCAACTCGATGATCGAGAATCCCGACGACATCAACAACGTCCCAATCAAAGTCGGGCCCGGTCAGGCTCCGGTATTCATGAGCGATGTTGGTCACGTGGAGGATTCATCGCAGATTCAACAAAACGTGGTTCGCATCAATGGACAGCGGTCGGTGTATATCCCCGTTCTCAAGCAGGGCGGCGCCAACACCATTGCGATTGTCGACGGGGTAGAAAACCTGCTGCCGAAAATTCCGGGCTTGCCCGCGGGCATGAAGCTGAAGGCGATTTTCAGCCAGGCCACTTATATTCGCGACGCCATCGACGCGCTCGAGCACGAGGCTGCCAGCGGCGCGGTGCTCGCTTCGCTGATGATCCTGATTTTCCTGGGGAGCTTCCGCTCGACCTTTGCGATTTTCCTTTCGATCCCGTTGTCAATTCTCGCCGGTGCGTTTGGCCTGATGATGAACGGCTCGACCATCAACATCATGACGCTGGGCGGATTCGCACTCGCGATCGGACGCCTGGTCGACGACTCGACGGTGGTGTTGGAGAACATCGATCGTCATCTCGAAGAGGGCGCGGAGCCGCGCGAGGCCGCCCGTATCGGCGCTGAGGAAGTCGCGTTGCCGGTTCTCGCATCGACGCTCACCACCATCATCGTTTTTTTTCCGGTAATGTTTTTGTTTGGGGTCGCGAAATATTTGTTCGGCGCTCTCGCGCTCGCCGTCGTGCTGTCGATGGTGGCCTCATACGTCGTATCGATGACGATCATTCCGCTCTATTGCGCGCGTTTCCTGAGCGCGAAAGACACCGAACGCAGCAAGGAGGAAGGACGAGGACCTTTGGCCGCCTTCATGCGTGGGTACGAGCGATTCGCGTCGCGCTATGAGCGCTTCCTGGTGGGGACGCTCAACCACAAAATATGGGTGATCGGCGCGATCGCCGCGATCTTCGTTGTCAGCATGGCGGCGTTCCCCTTGATCGGCACGGAACTTTTTCCGCAAACCGATTCCGGGCAATTCATCATCAACTTTCACGCACCCCTGGGAACCCGTATCGAAAATACCGAGCGATTCACCGAACGGATCGAAAACGTAATTCGTCAAGTCATTCCGGCAGACGAACTCTCGACCATAGTTTCGAATATCGGGCTCTCGCCGGGGTTCTCCTCGATCTATTCGTCCAACGCGTCGTCGGATTCCGGCTTCATGATGGTCGCGCTCAATGCCGGTCACCGCGTTTCAACCTTCAAATACATTGACGATCTGAAGCGGGAGCTGCCACAAAAGATTCCCGAGGTTGAAACGTTTTTTTCCTCCGGCAGCATCATTGATTCGGTGCTTAATTTCGGGATGGCGGCGCCGATCGACGTGCAATTCAGCGGACCGCATTACTCGGATTTGTTTCGCGTTGCGCGGGCTGCCGATGAGGTAATGAAGCCGCTTCACGCGGTCGCGGGAACATTCATTCCCGAGGAGTCGAACTATCCGACTCTCAAGATCAATGTCGACCGGGTTAAAGCGGCGCGGCTCGGACTCACTCAACGCGACGTGGTCCGCAATGTGATTACGGCGCTCACTTCAAACCAGATGATCGCACCGTCCATTTGGATCGATCCGAAAACCGGCAACGACTACTTCCTGACCGCGCAATATCCGGAAAGCGCCATTGATTCGGTCGAAACCCTGAGGAACATTCCCGTGTTGACCGGTCACCCCGGACAATCCACCCATGACGCGCTGCTGTTGCGCAACGTGGCCACTATCAGCCGCGAAGCGCATCCCGCCGAAGCCGATCACTACAACATTCAGCGGGTGGTCGATTTGCTGGTGGCGCCGCGCACGCAGGATCTCGGAGGTACTCAAGCGGCCGTGCAAGGTGCGCTAAAGGACCTGCGGCTTCCTAAAGATGTCCAGTACTCGATTCGAGGTTCGGTTTCCGCGATGCAGAAATCTTTCTCGAGTTTCGGCTTCGGACTTTCGATGGCGGTGGTGTTACTGTACCTGGTGATGGTCGCACAGTTTAAGTCCTTTCTCGACCCGTTCATCATTATGTTCGCCGTCCCGATGGGCCTGATCGGCGTAATCTGGACACTGCTTTTGACCGGTACCACGCTCAACATCGAATCGTTCATGGGAATCATCGTAATGGTCGGTATCGTTGTCTCGAATGCGATCCTGGTGGTCGCTTTTGCCAATCAGCGGCGCGAGAACGGGGAAAGCGTGCGGGACGCCGTGGTGAATGCCTCGCGCATCAGGATGCGGCCTATAATAATGACCGCGATGGCAACGGTGGTGGGTCTGATGCCGATGGCGCTCAAACTGGGCGCCGGTTCCGAGGCTTCCGCGCCGCTTGCGCGCGCCGCGGTTGGGGGGTTGATCGTCTCGACGATCTTCACGCTGGTACTGGTGCCTGCGCTCTACGAAATCTTCTATTCACGGCGCCAGCTCAATTCATGACAAATCCTTCGACCAAGGCATTTGCACCGCGAAAAGCAACGCTCGCGCTTTTTGTCGGATTGACGCTTTTACCCTGCGCCTGCACGCATGACAAACCTTCGTCGTCCGCCGCCCAGGTACCGGTGGTCGTCGTCGCGACGCCCCAGCGTGGAACGATTGCCCGAACGTTGACGCTGCCCGGCGATCTCGCGGGTTACTACCAATCGACTCTGTACGCGAAGGTGACCGGTTATTTGAAAACCATCTCAGTCGACAAAGGGGACTGGGTGAAGACGGGCCAGGTCCTCGCCGAGATAGAGGTACCCGAGCTGAAGCAACGCCTCGAGCGGGCGCGCGCCGACATGGAAGTACAGAAGATCACTTATGATCGTGTCCAACAGGTTTGGAAAAGCGACCACCGTCTAATCGCCCGTCAGGACGTCGATGTCGCCAACGGAAAATATCAGGAAGCCAAAGCGCAGCTCGACGAACTCTCCGCGTTGGAGGAGTACACCAAAATTGTCGCGCCGTTCGATGGCGTGATTACCGCCAGATTCGTCGATCCGGGAGCATTGATCCGCGCCAGCGGTGGCAGCGTCGGATCGAGCGCGGACCCCGGACCCGGCGAGCAGCAGAGCGCCGTCCTGAGCGAAGCGATGATCAGCAAGATGCGCATCTATGTGTATGCGCCGCAGGGCGTCATCGGTCTCATCCAGCGGGGAATGCCGGCCCAGCTTACGGTGCAGGATTTTCCGGGACGAGTCTTCAATGGAACGGTGACACGATTCGCGACCTCGCTGGATCTTTCCACCCGCACGATGCTAACCGAAATCGACATTGACAATCCCAGGCATGAGCTCTATCCGGGGATGTATGCGAATGTGACGCTGCGACTGGAGAGTCATCACGACGCAATTCAGGTACCTGATTCAGCGGTGGGGACCGGACCAGACGGCAGCTACGTATATGTGGCGCGCGACGGCGTGCTTGAGCGAGTACCGGTTACTGCCGGAATTCGCAGCGGAACTTCGGTCGAGATCGTCAGCGGTCTCAAAGGCGCGGAACAAGTGGTCTGCGCCCTCGATCCGGGTTTGACGGACGGTCAGGCGGTTAAGACGGTGCTCGAACGTCCGAACGCGAATAACTCCGCAATCGCGGAAAATCACTAGCCAAAGAGCACGAAAATTATGTCTATGCTTCGTATTAGTGCCGCCACTATGGCGCTGTTCATAGGCTTTCAGGTCTGCGCGCGATCGGCAGACGCACAAGCACTGATCGAGCCCGGCGAGCAACTCACGTTGCAAAAGGCTATCCGCTTGGCCCTGCACAACCATCCGCGCGGGCTCGCGGCCCGCTCCGAAGCGGCCTCGGTCAACGAAAGGGTCGGCGAGGCAAGATCGCAATTGTTGCCGCAGGTCTTCGGCTCGGGTCAGGACCTCGGCGCGACCGACGATCCGATCGGGGACGCCAGCTATCTCAATCCAGGATACATTCCGCGAATCACCGGTACCGATCACGATCGCAGCGCGAACGCGAGCCAGTCTTTTTCGCCGGAAAACAACTATGGGATGGCGCTCGGAGCCTCGCAGTTTCTGTTCGACTTCGGACGTCGGCGCGGATTCGTGCATCAACGCGAATACGAAAGCGCCGCCGCACGCGCCGATTCGAATTTCATCGATCTGGGCCTGACCTACGAGGTTACCCAGCGCTACTTTGCGCTTCTCGCGGACCACGAGAAAGTCAAAGTATACGAAAAGGCCGTCGCCCAACGCCAGGAACAACTTCATGACGCTGACGTCAAAGCAAACGCGGGGCTGGTTCCACAAATTGATGTCTACACCGCGCAGGCCGAGCTCGCGCGTGCGAAGGTGCAGCGTCTCGACGCGCAAAACATGGAGCAGACTGGCAAGGCCGCGCTCGACAATTCGATGGGTCTCGGCATGAGTGCCACCGATTACAAACTGGTCGACACCCTGACCTACCATCCGATTCCCGGCGATGTCCCGCATTACTATGCCGAGGCATTAAAGCAGCGCCCGGATCTTTTGGAAGCAGAAGAGCAAACCCTCGCCGAGGGTGCGAAGATAACCCAGTATCGGAGCGATTTTCTCCCCACCGTACAGGGAGTCGCGGGATATAGTTCCATCGGTACCGGATTGCCGGCGGCGAATAACTACGATGCCGGAATTGTTATTACCTGGCCGATCTTCAACGGCTTCGAAACCGAGCATCAGATCGCCGAAGCGACATTTCATCGCGAAGCGCTCAAGCATCAGATCGACGATCTTCAACAACGCATCTACCTGCAGGTGAAGAGTGCGTTCCTGGACTGGCAGGCGTCGTTGGAGAGAATTCGGCGCACCGAACTCACGGTTGCGGCTTCCCGCGCGCGCCTCGAACTCGCCACCAAACGCTACGACGCCGGCCTCGGAAATATTATCGAGCTCACCGATGCGGAACGCTTCTACATTGAAGATGACGCCGCTTATATCGACTCGCTCTATGACTACGCGCTAGCCGAAGCCACTCTGGAGCTGGCGACCGCGCAAATGCCAACCTCGATTTCCCGCTAGGCTCTATGGCGTGATTCGCAACTCTGTGTGCTTACTGAAAGCGGCGCGGAGCCTAGACTTTTTGCGGCCTTTTGGGATTGTTAGTAGGCGCGGGACGTCACCGAAAGGACACGACGCGCGAGGAAGGGTCAATGTCGTACAAGCATCCGTCGGGCGAAAAATTCGGCGGCGTCATCGGTCGCACGATCGCCGAATCGAAGCCGTGGTGGCCTGAACCGAAGCTCCCTCAGGGGGCGCCAAACGTCGTGATCGTGGTGCTCGACGATAGCGGCTTTGCGCATTTCGGCTGTTATGGCTCGACTATCGAAACGCCCAACATCGATCGCCTCGCGGCCGCTGGTTTGCGCTTCACCGGGTTTCACACCACCGCGCTGTGCTCGCCGTCGCGTGCGTGTCTGCTGACGGGACGCAATCATCACGCGGTCGGGATGCGCGCTATCTCCAACATGGACACCGGCTTTCCCAACATGCGCGGGGCGATTCCGCGCTCGGCCGCGACCTTAGCTGAGATTTTGCGCGATCAAGGTTACGCGACGTTCGCCGCCGGAAAGTGGCACCTCGCGCCGATGGCGGAATGCACTGCGGCGGGACCGCTGCACAACTGGCCGCTGCAGCGCGGATTCGATCGTTTCTATGGCTTCTTGCAGGGTGAGACCGATCAGTTTTATCCCGAACTGACCTCCGACAATCACTTCGTCGATACGCCCGGCACGGTCGCCGAGGGCTATCACGTCTCCGAAGATATCGTCGATCGCTCGATGGGCTTCATTCGCGACACCAAATCGTTGGTTCCCGAGCGCCCGTTCTTCCTCTATCTGGCCTTCGGCGCGACGCATTCGCCACATCAGTCGCCGCGAAGCTATCTCGAGAAGAATCGCGGTCGGTTCGATGCCGGCTGGGACGCGGCGCGCGAGGAATGGTTCGCGCGGCAAAAGCAATTTGGAATCGTGCCCAAGGAGACGCGGCTTGCACCGCACAATCCCGGAGTGAAGCCGTGGGCACAGCTATCGGAGAAGGAGCGACTGTTCGCAGCGCGGCTGCAAGAGGCGTTCGCGGCGATGCTCGATCATACCGATGCGCAGATCGGGCGCCTCGTCGCGTCTCTCAAAGAGCTCAACCTGCTCGACGACACCTTGCTCATCGTAATGTCCGACAACGGCGCCAGCCAGGAGGGCGGCCCGATCGGCGTGCTCGACGAGATGCGTTACTTCAACGGCATGCGCGAGGATCTCGACGCGGCAATCGCACGGCTTGACGACATCGGCGGGCCCAATAGCCACTCCAACATACCGTGGGGATGGGCGCAGGCGGGCAACACGCCACTCAAGTGGTACAAACAGAATACTCACGGTGGCGGGGTCATGGATCCGCTAATCGTTCACTGGCCTGGGAAGCTTGGAGCGCCGGGACAAATCCGCCGCCAGTTCTGCCACGCGATCGATCTCGCACCGACGGTCATGGATCTGCTGAATATCGAGCCGCCAAGCGTGGTCTCCGGGGTGCTGCAAATGCCGGTGCATGGCGCCAGTCTTGCGGCTGCGCTGACCGATCCGGACGCAGCGACGGCGAGAACCACGCAGTACTTCGAGATGCTCGGACATCGCGGCATATGGCATCGCGGCTGGAAGGCGGTGACGCATCACGAAATGGGCACGCCATTCGACGAGGACAAGTGGGAGCTTTACCATCTCGACCAGGATTTCTCGGAGTGCAATGACCTCGCCGCCGCCGAGCCCAAGCGCCTCAAGGAGATGGTGGATCTGTGGTGGGCCGAGGCGGAACGTCACGGGGTGCTGCCGCTCGACGATCGCGGGGCCGCGATGCTGTTCCGCGCCGCGATGCGGCCGGGACTGCCGACCTCGCGCCGGCGGTTCGTTTACTATCCACCCATCTCACACATCGTCGCCGACGCGTGCCCATCCACCGCGCGTGGTTGGACCATGACCGTTGAACTCGATCACCCTTCGCTGGACGCTGACGGTGCGCTGGTCTCGCGTGGCAGCAGCAACAGCGGATTCGTGCTGTACGTAAAAGAGGGCCGGGTGAAGTTCGACTACAATTGCTTTCATCAGCACACCCTGATCGCTTCGGAGAATCGACTAGCCGCGGGCCGCCACAAAATCGCGGTGAAGATTGAGAGGATCGATAAGACCGCCGCCCGCGCGACGCTGATGGTCGACGGCGTTGCGTCGGGAGAGGCTCAAATCGCGAACCTGTTGCGCATGCTCTCCAGCACCGGCATGGATCTCGGGCGCAGTCTCTCGCCGGTCAACTCGGACTACCAATCGCCGTTCAAGTATTCGGGACGGATTCTCAGCGTAATGTTCGAATTGCCCGCCGGACCCCAGGATCGCGAGATCGACGCGCAGGTGCGCGCCGCCATGACGCGCCAGTAGTCGTCGTTGCGAGTCGAGGTGACCCATTATGCGGGCTGAAGGAACGGTGGAACGCGGATTCGAGGCGGTGCGCGACGCATTCGCGTTGGGCCAAGCTCAGGACGAAGGCGGCGCGCAGCTATGCGTCTATCGGCACGGCCGACGAGTGGTCGATCTATGGGCGGGAATGGACAAGGTTAACGGCCGTCCGTTCACCGCGGACACCATCACAGTATTGATGTCGTGCACCAAGGCGATCACCGCCGTATGCGTGCACATCCTCGCCCAGCGCGGCATGGTCGAGTATGACGCACCCGTCGCCCGCTATTGGCCCGAATTCGCCGCCAAAGGAAAGGCCGCAATCACGGTTCGCGACATCCTTGCCCATCGCGCCGGCCTGATGGCCTTCGACGAAGAGACCGGAATATACGGCCGCGAGATCTTCGACTGGGAGCGCTGTACCGCGGCCCTTGCGAACATGGAGCCGTGGTGGAAACCGGGCTCAGCTTACTTCTATCACGCTTTGACTTTTGGCTATCTCGCCGGCGAGATCGTCCGGCGCGTTTCCGGAAAAACCGTCGGCAAGTTTGCCAATGCCGAAATTGCCGGACCGCTCAAGCTTGACCTGTGGATCGGGCTCCCAGCCGAGCAGGAGTATCGAGTCGCGCCGCACATCGTTCCCGCGGCGCAACTAAGTGAAGAGCAGGCACGCGCTCTGTTCTCCGGTCTGGGACTGGACATGAGTTCCCGGCCGGTGCGCGCGATGTTCAACATGATCATAACCGGCAATGAAGGTCTAAGCTTGATCAACACGCGCGAAGCTCATGCTGCCGAGCTGCCGTTCGGCAACGGCATCGCGAATGCGCGCGCGCTGGCGAAGATGTACGCCGCCTGTATCGGCGAGATCGATGGCGTCCGCCTATTGACGCGCGAGACGATGGAGCGCGCACGCGAATCGCAAGTCGAGGGTCTCAAGGCGCCCCCTCCGCTGATGCCGCTGTTCGGGCCCGGTCCGCAGAGATTTGGCCTGGGTTTCGAGTTGCCGCGCGCGATCGAGCCGATGCTGGGTGCAGGATCGTTCGGCCATGCGGGTGCGGGCGGGCGCATGGCCTTCGCGCATCCGGAATCTGGAACCGCCGTGGCCTATGTCTGCAACAGCATGTTGTGGGACGGCTTCAGCGGCCCCGACTTTCGCTGGCTCGCCTGGACCAAGGCATTGCAAGATGCGATCGGCAGGTGACACGAGCTGGTTCCCAGAAGTTGAAAGCACCTCAGCGGCGGCGGAGGCCGTTTCGTTCCATGCGCCATCGCAACAGATCGAAACGGTCCTGGCCGAAGAAGGGCTCCTGGTTGAAGACCATTAGCGGGACGCCCCAATGCCCGGCGCGCTTTTGCGCTGATTCATTTTCGGCGATCACTGCTTCGTAACGCTCCGGGTCGCGCGCAATTTCCGAATCGAGGCTCGCGAGATTCAGCCCCGCACGCTGCGCCGCGCCGACAAGATGATCACCAAGGTGCCAGTTCCTCACCCCACCAAAAATGACCGCGCTCACTGCCGCGAGGAACGGCAGTCCCTTGCCGGCCTCGGCGGCGGCGACACCTAACCTCACCAATCGATGGATATACGGTTGCTCCTTCGCGACCTCGCCGGTGCCGATGTTCATGACGATCGGATCGGGGCTGGGCCATGTGAAAGGCATACCGAGCATTTCCGCGATCCGCGAGCAGTCGCGAAGCAGATAGGGCGGCCACATCGGATTCACCTGTTTGAAGAAACCGGCAATCCGGACCGCGATCGGATACACCGGCCGCACATTGGCTTTCACGTCGTACTCGCGCTCGAATTCGATTAGGCGCGGCGTGACCAGATAGGAATACGGCGAGCGAAATGACCAGAACAGATCGTATTCGAGTGTCATCGAGATTTACCTGCCCGATCTTCTACGCCACTCGCGATCAAAAGCAACGAAGCGTGGACTTCGACTTTCACCGCGTTGTACCTTTGCGGAGATAGGAGTCCGCGATGCCATCTGACCTTCCACCGCGCATGACCACATATCGCGTATATGGGATGAGCCAGTCCTATTTCACGCGCAAATTCACCGGCTATCTCGACTACAAGGCTATCCCATATCTCATGCGGCGATTCGCCGGCGCAAATCCCGCGGCGCGCGAAGCCGGATGGACGGGCGCGATGCCGGTGGTGATGACGCCCGACGGCGCATTCATGTGGGATACGACCGCGATGATTCATCATCTGGAGACACGCTTTCCCCAGCCGCGCGTGCTTCCCGGCGATCCGGTGCTGCGGTTCATCGACTACGTCCTCGAAGATGCGCTCGACGAATGGTTCTATCGGCCCGCCGTCGGATCGCGATGGTTCTTTGAGGAAAACCATCGCGTCGGAGGATGGGAACTCGCGCGCGACGCCACCCATGAGGCGAAAGTTCCGGGAGAGCGGGCCTACGCGGTGGTTCAGGCGCATGTCACCGCGACCTGCGAGCCCTTCGGCGTGACGGCCGCGAACATCGATTCATGGATCGGCGAAATTCTGCGCCCGTGGTTTCGGGTGACCGGCGTGCATTTCGCATCGCATCAATATTTCTTTGGCGTGCGCCCTGCCCTTGCGGACTTCGCATTCTTTGGCGGCAACGCGGCCCACTTCATTAACGATCCGCTGTGCCGGCGATGGGTCGATACGGACGCACCGGCGATCGTCGCGCACACTCACCGTCTCATGGAGCCCGAGGATCAAACGTTCGGCGAATGGACCGCGCCCGGCGAAGTGCCCGAGACGCTGATCGCGATCCTGGCCGAACTCGGCCGCTTCTACCTGCCGTGGGTCAGCCGCGCCGCGGTGGAGGGGAAAGCCGAGCTTGCGTTCGCGAGCGGGCAGCGCGTCGAGATCGCAGTCAGACCGTTTCTGGCCGAGGCCCGCGCGATCCTGCTCGCGCGTTACGCGAAGTATCGCAGCGCCGCGCTCGACGCGATTCTCGAACGCGCCGGAATTCGTTCGTACTTCGCCGACTATGTCGATCGCGCCGGTACGCTGCCGAGCTATGAGAAGCCGCCGCGTCCCGCCTTGAACCGCCCGTTCGGACCGCCATGGGAAACCGAGCGGCGCGCGGATTGACGGCCGCGACTTAGTTGACCGTCGAGATCTCGATCGCTTTCGAGTCCGCCGGCAATGTCAGCAGCATCCCGTCGTAGCCCAACTCGACACCGCGCGGCCTGACCTCCGCGACCCCGCGCATGAATGCGATCCGCGCAAACGCGTTGGGCGTCGGCGGACCGATGTGGCTCATCACCAGGAGCTGGACTCCGGCCTGATTCGCCTCGGATGCGGCCTCGACCGGTGTCGTATGGTAGCGCAGGATGTCGGCCATGATTTTGGCTACGCGCGCGTTACCGATACGCTCCGCCTCTGCTCCGATCAGCTTCACCATATGCGGCGCCTGGGCTTCGTGAATCAGCACGTCCGCTCCAGTGGCCACCGCCACCAGATTGGCGCACTTGATGGTATCGCCGCTGATCACCACTGAGCGTCCCCGGTAGTCAAATCGATAACCGTAGGCGGGCGCCACCGGTCTGTGATCGACGGTGAATGCCGTCACCTTGAGTCCGTTCTCCTCCAGCACCGTCGCGGAACCGCCCGCGCATGGCGACACGCCAGGCGGAGTGTCGATCTTCACCGGGAGCGGCTCCATCTGCCAGTTCGCCGGCGGCATCAGCGCGGCGCCGTGATGCGCGATGCGATAGCCCTCATCCAGCGCGTAAGCCTGCGCGAATCCGCCCACCACCTGCTCGACCCCGGGCGGTCCGTACACGCGCAGCGGATGGTCCCGCCCCTGCGCCCAGGTCTCCAGGTTAAGTTCGCCGAGATCGCCGATGTGATCGGAATGAAAATGGGTGAACATAACGGCAGCGATCCGCGGCGCGGGAATATGCCACAGCGACAGGTTCTTCCATGCGCCGGGTCCGGCGTCCACCAGGTAGATGTTGCCACCCGCGAAGATTGCAGTGCACGCGTCCGCGCGATTGCGATCGGCCAGTGGATTGCCGGTGCCGCACAACAATACTCGGAGCGCATCCGGCGCGAGCAGATCGTTGCGGGTAGCCGCGAAGGCGTCCTCAATCGCGCGCCGCAGTATTACGTCCTGCACGGCGGGGATGTGAATCATCCACCATGCAGCCGCGGCAAGCACCGCAACGGCGGCTGCGGCGAGGATCAGTCTTCGCGAGAGTCGCGACATAGGTCAGCGCCCCCGCGGTATGTTTTTCGGGCTAATTGCTTTCCGGAAAGTGGACCGCGGTGCCCGAGCATTCCATGTAGCTGGCACTGGCCGAGCCGGGATCCACTATCATCTGATTATTTATTTGAACCGCGCTCGCATTCACGATCCCGTCGACCTGACTGCCATACTTGCGATAGGCGGCCTGTCGGAGATTGTCCCCGTTAGGAACGATCTCATCGGCTTCCGGATTCGAGGTGCATCGTCCCTGTACCGGTCCCAACGCGACGACCTGCGCGTGGCCGGGAATAGTGTCCCCGCGCGTGACGATCATTTTTGTGGTCGCGGCGTCCATCGCGGCGTCGCGAGCTTGAGCGGCGTTTTCCACTTTCGCCGCGCCACCACACCCCGCCATGATGATCGCCGCCACCAACAACAATAGCTTTTTCATGTGCTTTCCCTCCCTGCGCCCAGCAATAGTCCCGAAAGCCGCCAAAAGTCTAGGGTCTTCGGCGGCTTTCGAAGTCTTCCAGTAGGCACACTGATCGCGGTCTAACTTCCCCTGACGGCGAGCCTCGCTATCGGATCTTTATGAACTCTAATTCGGAATCACAAGCGGGCTCGAACTTCGCGTTTGCGAACCACGGGTTAACTGTGCTACCGAATAAATGTTCAAAACGGTCATTCCGGAAGCTCTAACTGGGCCGACACGAGACGCCTTCTGGTGGCTATTTCATCGGGGAGGTTCTTGGGTGTCACCCGGTCTCGTGGAAGCGCTCCCCACAAACCACGACCACCAGCTGGCGCCGCGACCCGGATGAGGTTCAGAGTCTCGTTTATCGCCGCCCTTCTGTTGTCACTGCCGACGCTGGCAGCGGCGCTAACCCCAATCGACGTCGTACTTGAACTCGGACAGTCCCGCAGCGCGGGTGCGGATGGCTTTGTTGCGGGCACCACCGTGTTGGATACTGCGCCGAGCTATCCCCGCGAGACGCTGATGTACCAGTGCTCGAACGGTGCGGGATGCGGCGTGCGAGCGTTGAACTACGGAGGGGCCCCAAACGTGGTGCTCACTGCGTCGACACTGACAGGTGTCACTAACCTATTCGAACAGAATTCGACTACCGGATTGGGCGAGACGGGTTGCAGCGGATTCCTCAATTCGCTGAACGACCTCGGAAACGAGTTTGCGCTATGTACCAACGCCAGCGTCGCCGGCCAGGTGTACAACCAGCTTTCGCAATGGCGCACGTTGTCGGGGGACGCGGCCAGTTGCTCCGCGTACACCGTCAACGGCACCACTATCACGGGAAATCCAACGGTCGGGATCGCTGGTGCAACATGGCCAAGCAGGTCGGGCAGCTAGTCGCGCTTGGCTACCAGCCAACTGTCATCGCGCTTTTGCTCCAACACGGCGAGCAATACGGTACCCGAACCAGGTAGACATAACAT
>CAVVEB010000004.1:0-38698 GCA_963747115.1 uncultured delta proteobacterium
GCGACACGACCGGAGAATTCGCGGTCGCGGTAGGATTCGGCTCCGGCGCCGCCACTCCCACGCTCGCCGATACCGGTCTCACCGCGCCGGCCTATTACAAATCGCTCGACTCACACGCTGAAGACGGCGCAGGCAGCATCACCTTTAATTGGAGCTTGACTGTGAGCGACGCCGGAGCGGTTGGAATCGACATTCAGGAGCTGGGGCTGTTCGCAAATAAGACCGTGGTGGTGCTGCCGAGCGCGAATCAGCCGACACCGATCCTCGCGCGCAAGACGATCAGCCCGATCACCTTCACTTCGAGTATGAGCCTGGTTGGGACTTGGACCCTCACATTCTAAAGTTCGTGCAGCACAAGCTACATGAAGGAGAATTGCCATGGCGATTCTAATCGACGCTCCGAGCTTCACCGCTAATGAAGTTTACGAAATTCAGGCGACCGATCCGGTCGAGGGATCTGCATCCGGTGCGAGTTTCGGCGGGCTGGGCTTGTCGAACCAGCCACATCAGCAGCTCGCGAATCGCACTTCTTTTCTGAAGCAGCGTCAGGACACCAACATCGGAAATATTGCGGCGCTGCAAGCCTTCACCGCGCTTTTCAAAGGGCTGATGGGGCCGAACGGGTACGTGGAGATTCCTTTCCTCGATGTGAATCGCGGCCTGATTACGTCGATCGTGCAATGGGGAGCAGCATTTCCGAGCGGCGGACTCGTCGCCGATGGCGACTTCACCGTCGAGTGGCCGCTGGAATTTCCGAATGCATGCATGTGGGCGCTCGCATCGCTCTCGAACTCCAGCGACGCCGACAGCGCCGGGCACGTCGTGATGGAGACGGTATCGATCCATGCGACTCAAGGAATCTTCAAATCGGACTTGGTTCCCGATGGAACCTCCGCCGGCGCCCACCGTAACGACGGCTTCTACTGGGTCTCCGTCGGCTTCTAGACTAACTCCCTTCCATCATCTCATATAATTGAGAACCGCTGGCGATGACGGCCGGGTAGGCATTGCGCGCGGCCGCGTCGTCGGTGATCATTGCGACCGAGATGACCACCTCACTTGCTAGAGCCATTACTTGGTCGATGGTTCATTCGCTGATAGCTATTCCGATCATTTGTGTCTGCGTATTCGTGGTTGGATGCGAGGATCAAGCGATCGAAGCCAATCAGCGGCAAGTACAGCAAAATCAGGCCCTCATCGAGCAGACGCAGCAAGAAATCGTCCGCTTGCAGGGTCAACAGGATGCCGAGCCGGTCGCACCGGTTGGCACGCCGGGCACCTGCGACAAGAAGGTCGAGGGGGCCGCGACCCGCCGCGGTGGAGACGCATACGCGACGGGCAATATGCACAAGGCGCTCGGATATTATCAGGATGCACTGACAGCGTGTTCCGGTAGCGCCCAAGCCAATTTGAACCTGGCGCGGACTTACGAGGCTATGGGCGATCGCGCGTCGGCCATCCGCTACTACCACGCTGCCGCCAAATCCAATGATCCTGACTCGGTCAGCGCGCAGGAAGCGTCGAGTGCGTTATCTCGCATGGGCACCCACTGATCGAAATTTCCGCCGGTTCCTACTCGATGCACGCAATGTTAGCCTCTAGTTGCGACGCGAATGGAAGAGCAAGACAAACAGATTCAGACCGAAGCCGCGCAGCGGCGCGTTCCGCGTCCTAGGAGGATAGCGGTACTCACCGCGGGCGGAGACGCGCCCGGGATGAATGCCGCTGTCCGCAGCGTCGTTCGCGTGGCCGGCGCCGCCGGTGTCGACGTGATCGGGGTCCAACGCGGTTTCGAGGGACTCGTCTATGGTAATTTCACTGCGCTCCCGAGCCGCTCGGTAGCGAATATCATTCAACGCGGCGGAACGATCCTGGAAACTTCACGCTCGGATCGCTTTCGCACTCCCGATGGACGCGCGCGTGCGGCGGAGAACCTTCATTACCGTGAAGCGTATGCGCTCGTCATCATCGGCGGCGATGGAACGCTGCAAGGTGCGCGGGCGTTGGCCGATGAAACCGACATTCAAGTGATGTTCATTCCTGCATCGATCGACAACGACGTTCCGGGCAGCGATTTCTCTATCGGCTTCGATACTGCGGTGAATACCGCGCTGGAGGCGATCGATCGAATTCGTGATACCGCCTTCGCGTACGAGCGGCTGTTCTTCATCGAGGTGATGGGACGGGATTCCGGTTTTATCGCGCTAGCGGTCGCGATCGCAGGCGGCGCCGAGGCGGTGATCGTCCCCGAAATTCAGGTCGACGTAGATGACCTCATTCGCCGCATCGAGGAAAGTCAGACCCGCGGCAAGCGATCGTCGATAGTAGTGGTCTCCGAAGGTCCGCGCACCGGCGGCGCGCTCGCCCTCGCCAATGCGGTTAATGCGCGCCTCGGCGGACAGGCGAGGGTGGTAGTCCTTGGCCATATCCAGCGTGGCGGATCTCCCACGGCGCGTGACCGGCTGCTCGCGAGCAGAATGGGCGCGGGCGCGATTAAGGGAATCGTCGAGGGGCGGGCTTCGTCATTGGTAGCTGAACTTCGCGGCGAGATCGCCTTGGTCCCGCTGAGCGAGGTTCGCGAAAAGTCGCGTACCCTCGATCGCGAGTTGCTCGATTTGGTCGCCATGCTCTCGCTCTAGCTTCCCTTCCTCGCTTGTGCGGCCTTCGGCTTGCGAGCGTTTCCTTTGCCCCCGCCCTATCGACAGACCATCCGATTATCGTTTCACCACGAAAGTTTCCTGGGAACCCTTGTCGCCGCTGGGCGGTTATTTCGGTCAGGAGAAGTCGGATGTCATCAGGAAATGGGGCGGATTCCGGGCCGGGCTTGTTTCATCACAATCGGCGGCGCCAGCGAAGGCGCGGGCGGGAACGGCAATGATTGAATACCGTTCCACTCCCGACGTGATTATGGAGAATGTCGTCGGTCTCCATCAGATCCTGCCGTCCCAATATTTCGATGCTTCCGGTGGTCATCGCCTGACCGCCGAGCAACGCCTGATGCTGGCGCTGTTAGCCGACGCCATAAATGTGTATCAACAGGGGGCGGTTTCGCGTGCCACCCGCAAGCGTCTCCTCTATATAGATGCCGAGCGATGGATCATGGCTGCCCGGGCCGGTGCCCATGGATTCAGCTTCGATACCGTGTGCGAGGCGCTCGGGATCAATCCGTCGGTGCTGCGCCGCCGTCTGGTTCTATGGAAGCATCGGGTTTGCCGCGCGATCGAAACCCAAACGACGCCTCATCTGCGTCTGAAGATCACGCCGCGCGCCAAGAATCTGACCCATAGTCGCAGCCGCGAAAGAAATATCCGGCCCCTGGGGCCTCGCGCGGTAGTAACTATTCCCCAATTGTCGCCTGCCAATTGTCGATGATCGATCCCCCGGTCTGAACCCGAGTTCAGTCGCCTGGAAATTTCCTCGGCCCTGAACTAGCTTAAATCGCGGCGCACGACTAAATTTCCGCTTACAAATGTTCAACCAGATATGGTCGAATCTACAATCGCTTCGGACTGATCTGATCGCCGCTTGGGATCGGGTTCCGGTTGACTACAAAGTTGGTGGCTGTCTGGTGCTGAGTCTGCTGCTGATGTGGCAAGCGACCCAGAGTCAGTATCGCGAGAACCGGAGCTTTTTTATTCCCGGAGCGCTTGCCCTGGCGCTTCTTGCATACGGAGCGATCTTGTTTGTTAATTCCAAGTGACCGGCCGGGTTGCCTTTACCAAATTCCTCGAGCGATTTCCCATTAAGCCACTAACAGGAGGATTTGCGAGTTGGCAAAGGTCAAAGACCCATTCAGCGTGAACGGAAAGGTGACCATCGTCACCGGCGGCGGCACCGGTATCGGAGAATCTATCGCGAAAGAATTCGGCGCACGTGGTGCCAAGGTGCTGATCGCTAGCCGCAAGATCGAAAACCTCGAAAAAGTGCGCGACGAAATCCGAAAGGGTGGCGGCACCTGCGAGATGACCGGAGTCGATGTTCGCCAGGCCGATCAATGCGACGCGATGGTCGATGCGGCGGTTAAACATTTCGGCCGTCTCGACGTGCTCATCAACAATCACGGCGCAAGCATCACCGCGCCCAGCCTCGATCTCTCGCCCAACGGATGGCGCGCGGTGGTCGGCATCAACCTGGACGGCACTTTCTTCTGTTCGAAGGCGGCAGCGCGTCAATTTATCAAGCAAGGTGGCGGCGGCTCGATCGTCAACATTTCATCGACGGCGGGAGTGCATGGATCGCCGACGATGTTACCCTACGGCGCGGCCAAGGCGGGCGTCGTCAATCTGACGGTCTCGCAGGCGGGCGAATGGGGTGAGCATCAGATTCGCGTCAACTGCATCGCTCCCGGACCGATCGATACCGAAGGAGCGGCGCCGAGGGTGTGGCCGAATCCGAAGGTGAAGAAGGCGGTCGCGGACTCGCGCGCGCTACAGCGCTTCGGCCGCGTCGAGGAAATCGCGTACCCGTGCATCTTCCTGGCTTCCGACGCCTCCAGCTATGTGACCGGCGCGTTGCTGATCATCGACGGCGGCGTCGGCCCCCGCGCAATCGCGGGGTAAGGTAGGGCTTCTCTCAATCGAATCGGTACAACGCGTCGTACTACCCGCCGTTATAGTTCTCGACACTTGTCGAAAGCGGCCCGCTCATGGTAACGCAATCGAACGCTCGATAGATCTTCTGAGTACAGCGAGGTTCAAAAGCGATGGCCGACCGTAGCATCATCGGCAAGACCGGTAAGCCTTTCACGATGCCCGTCGAATGGAGCAAGGTGCGCGAGTTCGCGCGTGCCATCAAAGATCCGAACCCGCTCTATTTCGATCCTGAAACGGCGAAAAAAGAATGCGGTGGAATTCCGGTTCCAGTCACCTTCCTGCAGACCTCGTCGTTTTGGCAGGACGCCAGTTCCAGCCCCGGCATGGGCGGTTTCGATATCAGGCGCATCCTTCATGGCGAGCAGGAATTTGAGCTGCTCGGGCCGATCGTCGTAGGCGACGTTCTAACCGGCGTTTCCAAGGTCGCCGACATCATCGAGAAAGAAGGCGGTCGCGGCGGCAAAATGACGATGCTGATCGTGGAGACCGAGTACACCAACCAGAAAAAAGAGAAGGTTGCGATCGCGCGTTCAACGCTGATCGAAACCGGCCAAGCCGTGAAGGCATAGAGGATTCGGAAAATGCCAGCAAAATTGAAATACGATCAGGTCAAAGTCGGCGACACGATTCCCGCCTTCATCGTTGAGGGTGTCACGCGGCCCGATTTCGTCCGCTATGCGGGCGCGTCCGGCGACTTCGTCCCGCTGCATTACGATCAGACCTTTGTGGAGGCGGCGGGAATTCCGACGGTCTTCGCTCAGGGCATGTTCACGGCCGGATTGCTCTCGAAAGCGCTGACCGACTACGCCGGGATCGGACAGGTGCGAAAGTTTAAGGTGCGTTTCGCCACCCGTGTATGGCCGGGCGATGTCGTTACCTGTCGCGGTAAGGTTACCAACAAGACCGAGAAAAACGGTGAGAAGATTATCGAGGGCGACCTCGAGGTGGTGAATCAAAAGGGCGAAAGCGCGATTAAGGGGTCATTCGCAGCCGCCTGCAACTGATTCGGTTTGAATCTTCGAAAGGGCCGCTGGCGCAATCCGGCGGCCTTCTTCATTAAGAGTACTTATCCCCAGATCTTTCTTGATAAGTCCCGCGAATTGCGCCAAAAGAAGTGATTCGTCGAAAAAGGAACCGTCTTTTCGAGAACGCTTTTCTGCCTCCGGTTGAAGGCGCAACATGACATCAGATGGCTGAGCCCCGCTACGTAATCATCCACGGTCACTTCTATCAACCTCCGCGCGAAAGCCCGTGGACGGGACTGATCAGCCCGGAAGCCAGCGCCGCCCCTTTTGCCAATTGGAACGAGCGGATTCTGAGCGAATGCTACACTGCAAATGCTCACGCACACACGATGGAAGGCACCCTCGTGCACGTGCGAAACAATTACGAATCGATCGATTTCGATTTTGGACCCACCCTTGCCTCATGGATGGAGCGTCATGGCAAGCCGGCCTACTACGCCATTCGCCGCGGTGACGAGCTGAGCCGCAAGGCGCATGGTGGCCACGGCAATGCCATCGCGCAGTCTTACAACCATTCGATATTGCCCTTGCTGTCGCCGCGCGATCGCGAATTGCAGATAGCATGGGGAATCGAGGATTTCGTTTATCGCTTCGGGAATCAGCCCGAAGGCATCTGGCTTCCCGAATGCGCCGTCGATGATGACACCCTTGAATCGATCGCGGCCGCCGGTTTGAAGTTCACGATTCTTGCGGGCGACCAGGGACGTTTCAGCGGCGATGCAAGTCCCCGTCGCAGCGCGGGACCGTTTCAATGGCGTCGCGGCAACCACGGTCTCGCGATCTTTCGCTTCGATCGCGCATTGTCGGCGGAAATCTCCTTCGGCAACGCGATGCAGGACGGCGCGGCGTTCGCGAAGCGAATCGCCGAAGTAGCGTTAGAGCACGAGCCCGGAAGCGCGATGCTAATGGCGACCGACGGCGAGACTTTCGGGCATCATAAGAAGAGCGGCGCCGCGGAGCTCGCGCGCGCGATCATGACGCTGCAACGCCGCGACGATATGGTGCTGACCAACCTTGGTGACTATCTCGCTTCGCATCCCGCGGCCGGGACTTTCGAGACCACCGGTCCGAGCGCATGGAGTTGTCCTCACGGGGTAGAGAGATGGCGTTCCAATTGCGGATGTCGTTTCGATTCCGCTACCAGCCAGGAATGGCGCGCTCCGCTGTTCGACGCGATGCAGTTTGTGAACAATCATGTCAACACGACTTACGATCGTTTCGCACCGGCGCTATCGAAGAACTATTTCGTCCTGCTGAAGGAATCGATGCGGCTGCTGGGAGATCCCAACGTCGCGCGTCAGGAAGAATTTTTCGCTCGCCATCAAGTTACCGATTTGCGCAACCGCGATCAGTTGCTCCTGCTCTTCGAAATGGTGCGGGCGGGTCAGGCGTCGCTCACGAGCTGCGCGTGGTTCTTCGACGATTTCGGCGGATTGGAGGGCCGCGTCGCTTTGCGCTGGGCGGCGAGAGCGGTCGAGCTGGCCGCGGAGTTCTCGGCCAGTATCGAGTCCGAACTGCTCGAGCGTCTGCGGCAAATCAAATCCAACCGCCGGGAAATTGCCGACGCGGCCACGCTGTACCTGAGTCTCAAGACCCGCGAAGCACGCGGAAGGCTTTAAGCGATGGCGTCTCCTGCGACCGACGATATCGAATCCGTACTCATCGAAGGCCGAACCTTTCCGCCTTCTCCCGAGTTCGCGAACCGCGCATGGATCAAGAACGCCGATGAATTAGAGGCGTTGCGCTGGCGCGCGGAGAAAGATCCGGAAGCATTTTGGGGCGAATGCGGGAAGGAGCTTTCGTGGTTCAAACCATTCGACAAAGTGCTGGAGTGGAATTTCCCGTTTGCGAAATGGTTCGTTGGCGGCAAACTGAACGCCTCCTACAACTGTCTCGATCGACACCTGACCGGAGTGCGCCGGAACAAAGTAGCCTTCATTTGGGAAGGTGAGCCGGGCGACTCGCGCATCTTGACTTATCAGATGCTCGCCGACGAAGTCGGACGATGCGCCAACGCCTTGAAGCAGCTCGGGGTCAAATCCGGCGATCGGGTGGTAATCTATATGCCGCTCATTCCCGAGGCCGCCATCGCGATGCTGGCGTGCGCGCGAATCGGCGCTATTCATTCGGTCGTGTTCGGAGGCTTTTCCGCCGAGGCGCTCGCCGATCGGATTAACGATGCCGAAGCAAAGTTGGTGATCACTGCGGACGCGGGGTGGCGCCGCTCCACCCAGGTTGAGTTAAAGAACAACGTCGATGAGGCGCTCAAGCGCGCGCCCTCGGTCGAGAAATGCCTCGTCGTTCGCCGCACTGGCGCAAAGGTCAGCTTCAGGAAGGGCCGCGACATCTGGTGGGACGAGCTGGTTGCATCGCAGAGCCCGAACTGTCCAGCGGAGCAGCTCGACTCTGAGCATCCGCTTTATACCCTGTATACCTCCGGGACCACTGGCAAGCCCAAAGGTGTGCTACATACTACGGCTGGCTATTTGACCCACGTACTAATGACTATGAAGTGGGTATTCGATATCAGGGACGACGATATCTATTGGTGTACCGCGGATATCGGATGGGTCACAGGACATAGCTACACCGTATATGGACCGCTGGCCGCGGGTGCCACGATAGTTATGTATGAAGGCGCGCCGAACTTTCCCGAAAACGATCGCTTTTGGCAAATAATCGAGAAGTATCGCGTCTCCATTTTCTACACCGCGCCAACTGCGATTCGGACCTTCCTCAAATGGGGTGACTCATGGGTCAAGAAGCATGACCTTCGATCGTCTGCGCCTGCTTGGCTCGGTCGGCGAGCCGATCAATCCTGAAGCATGGATGTGGTATCGCAAAGTGATCGGCGGCGACCACTGCCCGATCGTGGACACCTGGTGGCAGACCGAGACCGGGGGCATCATGATCAGTCCGGTCCCCGGCGCTATTGCGACCAAGCCGGGCTCCGCGACGCGACCGCTTCCAGGCATCGCCGCCGAGGTCGTGACTCGCGAAGGCAAGCCGGTCGGCGCGAACCAGGGCGGCTACCTGATCATAAAACGCCCGTGGCCCGGAATGTTGCGCACGATTTTTCGCGATCCCGAACGCTACAAAACCAACTACTTCAGCCAGATCGAGGGCGTTTACTTCACCGGTGACGGCGCGCGCCGCGACCAGGACGGCTATTTCTGGGTGATGGGCCGGGTTGACGACGTGATCAACGTCTCAGGTCATCGCTTGAGCACGATGGAAGTCGAGAGTGCGCTGGTATCGCACGATTCTGTGGCCGAAGCGGCTTGCGTCGGTAAGCCGGACGCGGTGAAGGGGCAGGGGATCGTAGCGTTCGTTACGCTCGAGGGCGGGCGCAAGGGCGACGAGCAGTTGCGCGAGGCGCTGAAGCATCACGTGACGAAGGAGATTGGGGCGCTTGCGCGTCCCGATGAGATCCGCTTCACCGATGCGCTGCCGAAAACTCGCAGCGGAAAAATCATGCGGCGACTGTTGCGTCAGATCGCGGCCGGCGATCAAACGCTGGGCGACGTAAGCACTCTGGAAGATCTGTCCGTGATGGCGCGCCTGCGCGAAGACGAAGAGTAGCCGCGGGATCAGTGACGGACAGTTTCCCTCTCGGCGATTTGTTCGAGACGGTTGAGCTCGGCGAGGAGATCGTCGGTTCGCGCGAACAGGCGTGCGAATCCGCCGGATTCCGCAGGCTCAGATTTCCCAAAAAACTCCAGCTTGTGTTTCTTCAGGAAGTCCTGGACGTCGTGCGCCGAAGCCATGCCGCTGACGATGAGCAAAGTGACTTCCGGAGCTTCCTCCCGAATCAGCCGGGCCAGGTGAATCCCGTCGATGCCGTTGTTGATCGGCATAATCAGATCCAGGGTGACTAGATCGGGCCGTAGCGTGCGGACCGCATTCAATCCCTGGAAGGCGTCTTCCGCCTCAGCCACATTCCAGCCGCTCGATTCCAAACGGAAACGCAGATAGCGGCGAACCACAGGACTGTCTTCGACTATTAGCGCGGTCGGCGACGTAGACTCCATTTCCCCCTCCGATGCGAGCAGATCATCATATATGCGTCCTCATATACGTGTCCTCGCGGAGCGAGTCAATTAGTAGCAAAATATTACACGCTTATCAGGAGCGGGCAGGCGGCTCGGAACTATTCAGCTCGAATTGAATGCCCCCGATACGGCGAGCGACTTCATTGTAAAGCCAGCACAGAACCGCGACAAAGATGAAGCTAAGCGTCGTATAAAGGATGGGCACGCCAATCAAAAACAGCAGCGCCCGCCCGAGGTGTCCCCGCGCCAGCGCGAACAACGCCGCGAATACGCCGAAGACTACCGATATCATCCCGTATATCGCGCCTAGTACTTTTGCGTTTTGAAAAATTTCCAGCGATTTGATCTCGGACATGTCGTCTCCCTCCTAAGGTGAATTGAACTAAACTGCCGCGGCCAGAAAGCCGAGCAGGCGCTCCATGAATCACGATCGGCAGCGGCGTTGGCGACCAGGTCACCTCCGAGCGCCAGCATCGTGCGCACCAGCGGATGAAAAGCCTCCGTAACTACTGGTGAGTACGGGAAGCGAATCATGTGACCGGCACCCGCATAAGTAATGTGATCGAAGCGATGTGGGAACTTCGATTGCAGAAGCCTCTGCACCGCGATGTCGCTAACACAAGCCACGCGCCCGCGGAACAGTGCCGATGCAAACCCCGGGTCTTCAATCGACCAAGTGGCCCAAACGGCGCCATCGCATCGGAGGAATCGTCGCGTGCGCCGCGCTATCCCATGACCAGTAAATGAAAACCGCGCGACCCTCCACTGCGCTGACATCGGCGAAGCCCCAATAGCGGCTGTCGAAGCTATTGTCGCGGTTGTCTCCCATAGCGAAGAATTTACCCGGCGGTACCGTCACCGGGCCCACGATTTCGCCGGTGCGCTCATCGAACGCGCCGAAGTTGTCGCGCGGAATTTTCACCTGGCTCGGAGTGCGATTTTGATCGGGCACCTCGAAATGAGCGTGTGGATCGTCCATCGCGCGTCCATTTCAGAAAAACCCGCCCTTCACCATCACCGTGTCGCCTGAAACCGCGATGACGCGCTTGACCAAATCGATGCTCGGGTCAACCGGAGATACGAAAACCACTACGTCGCCGCGCCGCACGGGTTCGAATCGCCAAAGATATGACCTAGTGGGAGCACCGGAACCTTTAATCCAAAAACGGAGTCAGGAACGCGGATTCCGTATCTGATCTTGTCCACGATGATGTGATCGCCGACCTGGAGCGTCGGTATCATCGAACCTGACGGGATTACATACGCTTGTACGATGGAGGTGCGCATGATCAGTGCGAGGATAATCGCGAGGCCAACGGCCTCAAGATATTCGCGGACTATGGATTTTCGATGATCCCGGTTCGTCGATTCATTCGGCAAAGTGGTGGGGCTCATAACGATATTCTCCAAAAGGACCTCGAACCCCATTTACACCGGGTTTGCGGGGCTTCTTCAAGACGCCGGGGAGGGAAACATCGGCGTCGAGGATAAACTGCTCGCAAGATGTGGCGTTTTGGCGAACATCCTTGCCGAATACGAGCCGCGGATGTACGTTAGTAGGTGACGAGTGGGCTCGTGCCCACTTTTTTGTTGGCGGGATCCGAAGATCTCCCACAAAAGGGCCGCCCCTTCAGCGAAATAACCTCCGGGCGGCCCCGAGGTGCGGGTTGTGATAGTGCTGACATTGCATCCGGTAGCGCGCAAGATCGCGGGCCTCTTGGAGCCGCATCTGAGCGTCAGGGATACGAGCTGATCTCGGTGGAGTTCAAGCAGGGGTCGCGTGGAGCGATGCTCCGCCTGCTGGTCGATAAACCCGGCGGCGGTATCGCGCTCGAGCGACCTTGAGGTGTTGAGCCCAGTTTTAAGCGATCTTCTCGACGTGTACGACCCGATAGAGAGTCGTTATCTGCTGGAGGTGGCTTCGCCGGGAATCAACCGGCCGCTTCTGAAGCTGGAGCACTTCGAGGCCTTTCGGGGCCAACGCGTAAGGATTAGAACACATGCGGCGCGCAACGGGACCAAGTCTTTCATCGGAAAACTGGTCGGGGTGAGCCACCGCCGGAATCGAGGTCGAAGACGAGGTAAGGGCCGCCGCGAGGCGTTTGGATTTGATGAGATACACGGTGCCAACTACGAATACGACTTTGGCGCGAGCAAAAGATAGTTCGCGATGCCGAGGCGCGAGTAGAGATTTCCACAGTCTTGCGCCTGCACCCATGGCCGGCAAACTTTCGTGAGGTCCGCCCCGGGGAGTTGATATGCAGGTCGATCTGAACCGGGTTATTGAACAGGTCTCCAAGGAAAAGGGGATCGACAAGACAATCGTGATAAACGCGGTCGAAGAGATGATGCATTCGGCTGCGCGCGCACCTTTGGTCCCGATCGGAAAATCGAGTCGCGCTTCAACACCGAGATCGGCGAGATCGAACTGTTCGAAATCAAGACCGTGGTCGAAGCGGTCAGCCAACCCGCTCTCCGAGGCACGCTCGATGAAGCTCGATCGAAATACGATCCCGACGCCGAGGTGGGCGACGAAATTCTGATCAAGCTCGATACCGCGACGATGGCCGGATCGCCGCCCAGGCGGCGAAGCAGAACCTCATCCAGCATATTCGCGACGCCGAGCGAAACAGATTTTCAATGAGTTCAAGGATCGCAACGGCGAAATGTTTCCGGTATCGTGCAGCGCTTCGAGCGCAAGAACATGATCGTGAACCTCGGGCGGACCGAGGCGATTCTGCCGGAGAAGGAACAGATCCGCACGAGCGCTATCGCCAGGGCGAACGTATCCGGGCGCCTGATTCGTCGAAGTCGATCTCTCGGAGAAGGGACTCTCGATCGTGCTCTCGCGCACCTCGAACAGCTATTCCTGATCAAGCTGTTCGAGCAGGAAGTGCCCGGAGATCTACGAGGGCATCGTCGAGATCCGGCAGTGCGCCGGGAGCCCGGGGGCGCGCCAAGGTCGCCGTTATTCCAAGGACTCCGATGTCGATCCGGTGGGCGCGTGCGTCGGAATGAAAGGCACTCGCGTTCAAACGGTGGTGCAGGAACTGCGCGGCGAGAAGATCGACATCGTGCCGTGGACCGACGATCAGGCGGAGCTGGTTTGCCGCGCGCTGGCGCCGGCGAAAGTCTCCAAGGTGATCATCGATGAGGACGAGCACGCGATGGAGGTGATCGTCCCGGACGATCAGCTTCGCTCGCGATCGGAAAGCGCGGCCAGAATGTCCGCCTCGCCCATCGGCTCGCCGGATGGAAGCTTGATGTTCGCAGCGAGGCCGAGGCAGAAGAAGAAGCCCGCAACGCGCGCCAATCGCTCAACGCGATTCCCGGAATTGGAGACATAAATGCCGAGCTGCTATTCCAGCTTGGATTCCGATCGTCCGAACAACTCTCGGAAGCCGACGAGACTTCGTTCGATGTCGAAGGGATTAGCCAGGAGCGCGCGCATCAGTTGATCGCGGCCGCCCGCGAACACGTTAGCAAGAAGAAGGCGGAAGCGGCGGCGAAAGCGCAGGCCGAAGCTGACGCAGCCTCCGAAGAAGCTTTAAAGGCGGCAGCGGGCGGAAGCGGCGCCGAGGTGGAAGCGATCGGTGAGAATGTGGAAGCGACGGCTGAGGATGTGGCCGAGCCGTCGCAGGATGCCAAGCCTGAAGAGTCATAGCCCCGAACGAACTTGCCTCGGTTGTCGCGGTCGTGGCGCAAAATCACGGATGCTGCGCATGGTGGCGAGCGATGGGGTGGTTATTATAGATAGTGCGGGTAGCGCGCCGGGACGTGGAGGCTATCTCCATCCGGAATCCCGCTGTCTTGAAAAGTTTGCCGCATCAAAAGTTAAGGAATTTCGCTCGCTGAAATGCAGAATCGATCCCGCTGAGCGGCTTCGAATTACCGAGGCTGCCAAGGCGAGGGGGCTGACTGGATAGCGCGCTGAGGCTCGAATAAAATAGTACCGATGGCCCGTAAGCGGATTAAAAGTCTGGCTAAAGAGTGGGGCGTGCCGCTCGAAGATGTGATCGCCAGTTGCGAGCGGCTGAAGCTCGCCCACGCGCACACCGAAGCAAGCCTGCTTGGACAGGACGAAGCGGATCGGGTGAAAGCCGATCTCGACGAGCAAGCGCATCGCGAGGCGATCCTGCGCAAGGAAACCGTGCTTGAGACCAGTGCGGGCACCGTCGTAGAGAAGCGGCTCAACGCGACCGTGATGCGTCGGCGCCACGCCGAAGGCGCCACCGGACCTAGCGAAGCCGCGCAACCCTTTCATTTCGAATCGCCGGAGACTTCGCAGGAAGACACCTTCGGCGCGCCCTTCATGGAGGAAGGTCTCGCGCCACAGCCCGAGACGGCATCCTTTGAACCGGTCTCGAGATCGCGGCGCAACCGGTCAAAACCTCCGTTTCAATTGTCGCGCCGGCGCAAAGCGTGGCGCCCGAAACCGGGCAGGAATCATCCATCGAACCTCTCGCCCCTGAAACTCGCCAGCCACTGCAACGGCCCGAGTCCGACCCGGTTGCCGAAATGCATGCGGGAGCGACCCCGCGTCCACATCGCGAATCGGAGCACGTTTTCGATAGTTCGCACGACGCAACCCGGACGCAACCTCCTCGGGAGCCGGTGCGTCCGTTGCAGCCCGAGCGCCGTGACTTCAGGCGTCCGGAGGCCAGCCGCCCCCGCGTCGAGACCCGGCCGCCGCAAGTGGCCAATGCGCCCGGAGCGGCCAATGGCGAACGGCGTACTCTCAATCTGACCAAAACCGGATCGCATCCGGCTGCCATTTCATTGGATGATGGTCAGCGCGGTCCGAAAGTCCTTGGCAAAATTGATCTGCGCGCCAAGGTTGCTCCTTCTAAACCCGCCGCGCCGACCGGACGAACGACGGGACCGCAGCGCCAGGGACAACCGAGCGGTCGCCCGCAGAGCGGGGCGCCGGCGCAGCAGCCGCAACAACCGGAAGCACCGCCGGATCCTTCGAGCATCAAACCCGGTGCCGCTGGCCGCGCGCTCAAGAAAAAGAAGGTCGTCAAGAAAGACGGCGGTGATTTTCTCGCCGAGCGCGAGATCCGCGGGCTCCGCGTGCCCAAGAAGCGGCGCGCGTTACCTGGAAAAGAACAGCGCAAAACCGAAATTACGACTCCGCGCGCGTCCAAGCGTGTTGTCAGGATTACCGAGGGCGTTACGGTCGGCGATCTGGGACGCTCGATGGGGGTTAAGGCGGGAGATCTCATCCGCAAGCTGATGGATCTCGGCCAGATGGCGACGCTCAACCAGGTCCTCGATGTCGATACCGCGTCGCTGCTCGCCAACGAATTCGGCTACACCGTCGAGAACGTTGCATTCGACGTTGAGCAGGCGATCGAAGAGGCCCCCGAGCAGGAAGAAGTAGGCGAATTGGTTCCGCGTCCGCCAGTGGTCACCATCATGGGCCACGTCGATCACGGTAAGACCTCGCTGCTCGACGCGATCCGCAGCGCCAAGGTTACCGAAGAGGAGTACGGTGGGATCACGCAGCACATCGGCGCCTATACGGTCGAGGTTGCGGGACGCTCGATCACCTTTGTCGATACTCCCGGTCACGAAGCGTTTACCTCGATGCGCGCGCGGGGCGCCAAGATCACCGATATCGTGGTCCTGGTCGTTGCCGCGAATGAAGGTCCGATGCCGCAGACGATCGAGGCGCTCAATCACGCACGCGCCGCCAAGGTTCCGATCATCGTGGCGATCAACAAGATCGATTTGCCTGATGCCAATATCGATAACGTCAAGCAGAAGCTGACTCAGGCCGGCCTGATTCCCGAAGACTTCGGCGGCGACACTATCACGGTGGGTGTTTCCGCGCGGACCAAGGAAGGTATTGATAAACTGCTTGAGATGATCTTGCTACAAGCCGACGTTATGGAGCTGAAAGCGAATCCGAACCGTCCGGCCAAGGGCGCTGTGATAGAGTCGCAACTCGATCGTGGCCGTGGTCCGGTCGCGACCGTCCTGATTCAGGAAGGCACGCTCCATCAGGGCGATCCGTTTGTATGCGGGGTCTCATACGGCCGTGTTCGCGCGATGCTGAATCACCTGGGGCAGCGCCTGACGGAAGCGGGACCGTCGACGCCGGTGGAAATCTTCGGACTCTCTACCGTGCCAGAGCCGGGAACCCAGTTCGTCGGGGTCGCGGAAGAAGCGAAGGCACGACAGGTCGCCGAGTTTCGTCGTTCCAAGCAACGTGAGGGCGAGCTTCAGAAGACCAGCCGCATCTCGCTCGAAGATCTCAGCCAGCGGATGCGCGAGGGCGATGTCAAAGATCTCAAGGTCATCATCAAGGGTGACGTTCAGGGTTCGGTCGAGGCGTTGCAGAACGCGCTCGAACGGCTCTCAACCAATGAGGTCAAGCTGCAAGTGATCCACGCGTCGGCGGGCGCGATTTCGGAGACCGACGTGACGCTCGCCTCGGCCTCCAAGGGACTGATCATCGGATTCAACATCCGCCCCGAGCCGAAGGCCGCGCAGCTGGCCGAGAAGGAAGGCGTCGAGATTCGGCTCTATACGGTCATTTATGAAGCTATCGATGACGTGCGCGAGGCGATGGAAGGATTGCTCGCGCCGACCTTCCGCGAGAAGGCGCTCGGTCGCGCGGAAGTCCGCAAGACCTTTAGCGTTCCCGGCGGGACCATCGCGGGCTCGATGGTAGTGGACGGTAAAGTTACCCGCGCCGGGCGCGCGCGCCTGGTTCGCGACGGCCGCGTAATGTGGGAAGGTAAAATCGGATCGCTCAAACGGTTTAAAGACGACGCTCGCGAGGTAACCTCGGGCTACGAATGCGGTATCGGACTTGAGAATTACAACGATTTGAAACCAGGCGACATCGTCGAAGCCTTCGAGATGGAAACGGTGCTGCGCAAGCTCGCACAAAACCGCCCCGAAGGTCGCGGTCAAGCCCCGGCCGAAAAGCAGCTTCAAACCTGAGGTAGCATCTCGGCCCGCGCGGGTGCAAAATTCGCCGCGCTTTGCGTTCTTGCATCGGGACGAAATGGGTCACCATGGTGGTTGGCATACTGCGGCTCACCCTGTTTCTCCCGGAAAATCATTCGCTGAAGGGAAAACGTCAGGTACTGCGTGCGATCAAGGCGCGGGTGCAAAACAAATTCAACGTATCGGTCGCGGAAACCGACCAGAACGATATGTGGCAGCGCGCGGAACTTGGCATATGCCAGGTGGGTAACGATCGCGCGTTTGTCGATTCGGCGCTGCGCGAGGTGGTCAACTTCATTGATGGGCTGGGCCTCGCGCGGTTGGGCGAGGAGAATCTCGAGATCATCAACTGCTGAAAAGCTCCTCTCCTGCGGCTGAGTTGACGAAGGCGCGCTGCGAGAGGTTGCCATGCGGCGGCCTCGCGCGATGCGGAGAGTCCGCTGTGAGGGCGCCGCGATATTGCGCTGGAGAAAACTGTGCCCGAAGTAAAACGAGCGGAACGGGTATCGGAGCTGGTGCTGCGCGAGCTCTCGCATCTGCTTATTCGCGAACTCAAGGATCCGCGTCTTCGCGGCATCACGTTGACGCGCGTCCATATGGACGACGACCTGCGGCACGGACGGGTTTACTTCTCGCATCTGGAAGGTTCCCCGCGGGCGTCGGCGGCCCTTGCGGGATTCAAAAGCGCGAGCGGATTTATCAAGCGCGAGATTGGTCGCGCGCTTAATCTTCGCCGCACTCCCGATCTGGAATTTGAATTCGATCCTGGAATCGAGCAAGCGGTGCGTATCGGTGCGCTGCTGCGCGAAAACGCCCCCAAGGATTGAGGCCGTTATGTATTAGCCCCTGACTGTGGCACATCGGGGGGGAGGGCTCGGATCGGGTCGTAATGCCCGCATGGACGGAATAATTCTCATCGATAAACCCGCCGGAATCACTTCGGCCGAGGTCGTTCGGCGGATCAAAGCTAGGGTCAAGCCCGATCGCGTCGGTCACCTGGGAACCCTCAACCCGTTCGCCACTGGTGTGTTGCCGATCATGGTGGGTGAGGCGACCAAACTAGCCCCGATGCTCGAAGGTGGTGAGAAGGTCTATCAGGGTATCATAAAGCTCGGGGTTGAGACTGATACGCTGGATCGCGACGGAAAAATTGTTCGCGAAGCGCCGGTACCTCAAATCGACCACGCAGCGCTCGCCGCTGTGACAATGCAATTTACCGGAAAGATCGAGCAGGTGCCCCCGGTGTTCTCGGCCATCAAACGCGCGGGAGTACGGATGTACACGCTGGCGCGAAAGGGCGACGCTCAGAGTATCGCGCCGCCGCCGCTTCGATGCGTTGAGATCAAGCAACTCTCGATGCAGCTTGTGAGCGCCGATGAAATCCGCTTCAGCGCGGCGTGCTCGCCCGGCACCTATGCGCGATCCCTCGCGCGCGACATCGGAATCGCATTGGGGACCGTCGCCCACCTGGTCGAATTGCGCCGGACTCGGAGCGGAAATTTTGCGATCGAAGACGCGATCGCGCTCGAGAATGCCTTAGGTAACGCGCCCGAGCGCGTAGTTGGCCTTCGCCAGGCCCTTCCCGATCTCGCGGAGTTGGAGGTCGATGCCGAGTTGGTGAAATTGCTTCGCAACGGAGATCCTCGCGCGCTAGAGGGCCGAATCCCAGCCAATACCGAGATGTTCAAGGTCATTCATGAGGGTCAGTTGATCGCGGTTGCCAAGGCGACTTCGCGCGTAACCGCGATCATCGTGCGGGTCTTCAATGTTGGCTCCTGATTTCTTTTCCGCGCGCGGCCAACGGGACCTTGTGCCCGCTTGAGCCACCTTCAGTCAACGCGATACGCTGAAGCGATGCGGCATCGTTTGTATGTACATTCGTAAGCGGGCGTTGGAGCGGCTCGCCCGCGAAAAGGTGCTGTACCAGCGCCGACCCGGCGGGGACATCTCGGTCGGTGTCGTCTATCCAAACATCTATAGGCTGGGAATGGCGAATCTCGGGTTCCAATCCGTCTTTCACATCTTCGAATCCGATTCATTGGTGGCCGCCGAGCGCGCTTTTTTGCCCGATCCTGACGAGCGTGCCGCGATGCGAAAGAGCGGCGAGAGGATCTTCTCGTTCGAACAAGCGCGCGCACTGAGCGAATTCGATATACTAGCGTGTTCGATTTCGTTCGAGACCGACTATCTGAATCTGATATCGATTTTGCGGGGCGCCGGAATTCCCCCGCGCCGCTCGGAGCGCCTGGATGGGAATTGGCCGCTGATAATCGCGGGAGGATCGGCGGTCTTTCTGAATCCCGAACCGATCGCGGACTTCGTGGATTTGTTTTTGATTGGCGAGGGCGAGGAAATGATTCCGGAATTCCTCGAGCGCTACCATGAGACCCGCGCCACCGGCGATCGAAGCGCGCGTCTGCGCGAGCTGGCGACGGTCGCGGGCGCTTACCTGCCCGATTTTTTTACCCCGGTCTATGATGCGATCGGACGCCTTCGAAAAGTCGAATATTCGGGCCCCGGAATGCCGGTCGTAACCCGCCGCTTGATTCACGATCTGAATAAGTTTACCACCGCCTCGCTGATCCTCACCGAGGAGTCGGTGTTCGGAGATATGTTTCTGGTCGAGGCCAGCCGCGGATGCCAATGGGGATGCCGTTTTTGCGCGGCCGGTTTCATGTACCGTCCGATTCGATATCGGACGCCCGAACATCTCATCGAGCAGTCGCGAAAGGGACTAGTGGAAAGAAGCGTGATTGGACTAGTCGGCGCGGAAATGGCGAGCGTGCCCGGGGTCGCCGACGTGGCCGACGCTATTGCCGATGCGGGCGGACGACTCTCGCCATCGTCGCTGAAGGCGGATTGCATTTCGCCGCAACTGGCATCCGCGCTGGCTCGCAACGGAAATCATAGCGTGACGGTCGCGCCGGAAGCCGGCAGCGAGCGCATGCGCAAGGTGATCAACAAAAATCTGACCGAAACGCAAATCCTCGATGCGGCCGAGCTGATGGTGGGGCAGGGTATCGAGAAGTTAAAGCTCTACTTTATGATTGGCCTGCCCGAAGAACGCGAAGACGATGTCCGCGAAATCGCCAACCTGACCGGCAAGATCCTGGAGCGTGCGCGCGGGCAAAAAAAATCGGTTGGCCAAGTGACGGTCTCGTTGAATCCGTTCGTGCCGAAACCATGGACGCCGTTCCAATGGGATCCGATGGAGTCGCGGCGCGTCATCAAAAATAAAGTTGCGATGCTGCGTTCCGAACTCGCGAAACTGGGGCCGGTGGAACTCGATGCCGAATCGCCACGCGAAGCCTACTTTCAGACGCTGGTCTCGCGCGGCGATCGGCGGGTCGGCGCGATTCTCGAGCGGCTCGCGACCGCGAATTGCGAAGGCGCGGGAGAAATCTGGCACGAACTCCAGCGCATCGCGCGCGAGGGCGAGGCGAGTGGACTTCCCAATCCTGACTTTTTTGTGACCCGGCATTACTCCGCTGACGAACTCTTGCCGTGGGATTTCATTGACCATCACGTCTACAAATGGTTCCTTCTTTCTGAACGCAAGAAAGCTCGCTACGAGCACCAAACGCCGCCCTGCGATGTGACCCGATGTGTTGTCTGCGGAGCGTGCTGAGCGGGGCGTGCTGAGGATGATGCGCGGAGGATGATGAAGATGAGCTCCAATTTTAGGGCGCTGAAGCACGCGAGGCGTGCGAGAGCGATCGCGACTTCCGCGATGATCGCGACGGCGCTGATAATGAACGTTACGATCGCGTCCGCTCTGGACCAATCACCAGCCGCGGCCCCATCGGCACAAGTAACCCTGGCGCCAGCGGCGCCGCCGGCTCCGAATCCGGCCACGATGGCTCCCACGGCGGCAGCCACGCCCGCTACGCCCTCGAAGGCGAGTGCTGCCGCGACTCCGAAGCCGAAACATCATGTGACTCATCACGCCGCATCATCGGTGCCTCCCGAGATCGAGCCTGCTCCCCCCAATACGCGCTTGAAAGTCAAGCAGGACGGCTGGATCTATGCGTCGCCCGCAAAATCGGGCAAGCACCTCGAGCGTGCTACGACCGGGAAGTTCGTCAACGTATCGGGTTCGACCAGGTACTATTTGCAAGTGCAACTCAAGAGTGGACAGACGGGATATATCCCGATCGCCGATGTGGACCTGGTGAAGTCGGTCGACAAGGTTTTCATACTCACCCACGATGCCGCGGTGCTGGAGGCGCCGAATCGATGGGCGCAGAAGATCAACGCGGTGCATCGCAACCACAAAGTTCACATCATCGGGCTGGCGCTGAACTACATGCAGATTCGAATGAAGAGCGGGCTGGTCGGTTTCATCCCGGCGAGCGCGCTTCAATAATTTTCGCGATCTCGGCGAGGACGTTCATATGAGACATGGTGGCGAATGTTTTTCCGGCCGGCGCACGATCTTTTGCGCGTCGATACTATGCGCAATCTTCGCCAGCGCTCCGTCGCTGGCGCAGCGCAGACCTATCGTGATCGAGCCAGATAGCAATCTCAATCTCGCGGTTTCCGGGCCCAAAGCGCTGGCGACGATCAACAAGTCGGGCAGCTATGTGATGAATCGAAATCTGATCGACAACAAGGCCAACTTCAACGCGGTTAATGTGACCGCATCCAACGTGACGATCTCACTTGAAGGCTTCTCCATTATCGGGTCCTCGTCGACCGGCATTGGTATCAACGCGAACGGCAAAACCAATGTCGTGATTGTCGGCGGAACCATCACGGGTATGGGCGGCGCGGCGATCGTCACCGGTTCCGACGCCACCATCTCCAGCATCACTGCGTCGGGCGATTCCGCCGGCGTTGGCGCTACGGGCGCGACCATCCAGGCAGGGAACGCGTCACGCGTTTCCGGCAATACCGTCACGGGCGGCGGGACCGGTGGGATCAGCTGCGGAGTGGGATGCCTGGTGCAAGACAATCTCATCCAGGCGAACACCGGCGTCGGGCTGGTGCTCGGAGATCCCAGCAGCGGCTATTCGGGCAACGTGATGCAGGGTAACGACGCAAACACCGTCGGCAGCGCAGGGCAGGTCTCGGGTGGAAGCGCGATCGGCCTGAATCTTTGCAACGGCGCCACCTGCTGATTTCCGATAGACGTTGCGCGCGTTGCTGGCTATAAGAGACGCATCTCATAAGATGCGTTTTCTTTTTCAGGATTCATCGTGGCGATGACGAAACGCGAGCGGCAAGGATGGATCATCGTCGCGAGCCTTTTCGCGACCCTGCTGCTGATCTTCGGCTCCGGCTACAACACCGCCGGCGTCTTCGTCACTCCTCTGATCAAAGAGTTCGGATGGAAACGCGCCAAGGTCTCTTTTCTTCAGAGCATGCTCGCCGCAGCCGCGGGCTTCAGCGGCCCCTTAGTCGGATGGCTGCTGGATCGCGTCGAGGCGCGACGTGTGATGGTTTTCGGCGCTGCGATGGCCGGCGCCGCGTGGATCCTCGCCAGCCGCGCCAATTCGTACCCGGTGCTGGTGGTCGCGTACCTGATCATGGGGATCGGGTTGGCCGCGTCAACTCTCCTGCCCGCCTCGCTGATAATCGCGAACTGGTTCGGCGCCCGACGTGGGATTGCGATGGGGATGACTTTCGCCGGCACTTCATTCGGCGGCGCGGTGATGACGGTGGTGGCGAGCCGCGCGATCGCGTGGGGCGGCTCATGGCGCGCGGGCTATATGACGCTCGCGATCCCGATGATCGCAGTCGTGATCCCATTGGTGTTTCTGGTGATCCGAACCCGCCCCGAGGAGGCCGGGGAAGAAAAAATATCGGTCGCTCAACGTGCCGGCGCCCTGCCGGGATTTGAATTGTCCGAAGCGATACGCACCCGTTCCTTCTGGATGCTATGCGCCGCGCAGTTCCTCTATGCGACTCTGGCTGCGGGGGTCGGCCTGCATTTCATTCCCTACATGATTGGGCTGGGCTACCGGGCCGAGTTTGCCGCGGGAATGATGAGCGTGGTTTTTCTGTTCACCACCGCCGGCAAATTGGGAATGGGCTTTGCGGCCGATCGCGTGAGTGCGCGAATTGCCCTCACGGTGAATTTCATCGGCGCGGCGATCGGAATGATTCTGATTTTCGGCGCGCGCAACCCGATGGTGCTGTATCCATTTGTAGCGATGTTCGGCTTGACTCTGGGGGCGCCGCTGGTGCTTATCCCGCTTTTGACCGCGGATTGTCTTGGACTGAAGAGATTCGGATCGATCGCCGGACTCGCCGGTGTGTTCAATACCATAGGCGCGTTCATCGGCCCACTTATGCTGGGCGAGATCTTCGACCGTACCGGAAGTTATTCGGGCGCATTCGAGATCTGTATCGTGCTATGCCTTTTGGGCGCGGGCGCTACCCTTTCATGCCTGCCCTACGAGGCGGAGCAAGCGCGCTCTCGCGCCCGCGTATCCGTCACCGCAGCCACTGCCTGAAAAATTCGCCGTGCGTCCGTTCAACCCGCGCCCGCAAGCAAGAGCGGGCGAGGGTAAAGCAGATGCGGAGACCTCAGATTCGCAGCAGCGATCGGAGCTTTGCTGCAACTTCGGGGGCCTTCACCACATCCGTGATGATCGCAACTGCGTCGGCGCCCGCCGCGAGAACTTCCGGCACCGCCGCCTCGGTGATTCCTCCAATTGCGACGATCGGAATGCTCACTACCGCGCGGACTTGGGCCAATCGCTTAAGCCCCTGGCCTTGCGCGTTGTTCTTAAGACCACCCGGATACATAGGTCCGAAGCCGATGTAGTCGGCGCCGCACGCTTGCGCCGCGCGCGCCATCTCGATGCTGGCGGTCGAGATTCCGATGATCTTGCCCGGGCCCATCAGCTTGCGCGCGGCGTCCAGGGGAAGATCGTCCTGACCCAGATGGACTCCGCCGGCGCCCGACAGCATCGCGATATCAACCCGATCGTTGACGATGAAAATCGTGCCACGCTCGCGGCATAGCTTCGAGATTGCGCGCGCCGCCGCGAGGAAGTCGCGGCTGGCAAAATTTTTCAGGCGCAGTTGCATGATCCGCACGCCCGCATCGAGCATCGTGCGCGCGAGATCTATCGGATGGTGTCCACCGGCGGCGTCAACCATCGCGTAGAAATGCGACGGAAGTTTCAAGACTGGCCGGGATATTTGGTCAGCGGAATTTTATGGTCAGTGATTTTCTTGCGCAGAGTGTTGCGGTTGAGCCCCAGCATCCGCGCCGCTTTGACCTGATTGCCGCTGGCGCGTTTCAAGGCCAGTTCGATCAGCGGACGTTCCATTTCAGCGACCATCCGTTGATAGAGATCGCGCGGCTCCTCTCCGTTCGGATCGTCAAACCACTGAGCGATGCGCTCGGAAATCAAATCGCCCAGCGCGGCGCCTTCGTGCATCGGAGTGCGCCGCTGCCCGCTCGGCGAATGTTCGAGCTCGATATCCTCGGGCCGGATGCTATTGCCGGGCGCGAGCAGCGCCGCGCGCATCACGGTGTTTTCCAGCTCGCGAACGTTACCCGGCCATTCGTACGACATCAGTTTCGCGATCGCGCCGGGTGCGAAGGCGGTGGTCTTCGCGCCCATCTCGCGCGCGGCCTTGGCCACGAAATATTCCGCGAGTTCCGGAATATCCTCGCGGCGAGCCCGCAACGGCGGCATCTGGATCGGGATTACGCGAAGGCGAAAGTAGAGGTCCTCGCGAAACCGTTTCGCGCGCACCGCGGCTTCAAGGTCCTGGTTGGTCGCCGCGATCACTCGGGCGCGCAGCCTCAGCGTGTCGGTCCCGCCGACGCGGTTGAACTCGCGTTCCTGCAGCGCGCGCAGCAGCTTGGGCTGCAACTCGAGCGGGAGATCGCCGATCTCGTCGAGGAACAGCGTGCCGGCCTCGGCGGTCTCGAATTTTCCGGCGCGGCGCTCGTTGGCGCCGGTAAAGGATCCGCGTTCGTGCCCGAACAGTTCACTTTCCAGCAGGCCGTGGGGAATCGCGGAACAGTTCACCGCGACGAAGGGCGCGGCGGACCGCGCCGACTTGAAATGGATCGTGCGCGCGACAAGGTCCTTGCCGGTCCCGCTCTCGCCGTAAATCAGCACCGCCGCGTCGTTGGTCACCAGCCGTCCGACCAGCTTGTAGACTTCCTGCATCGCGGGACTGCGTCCTATGATCTCGCCGCTTGGCAGTTGGGGCGCGATGCCTTCTTTCGGGTAATCGAGTGCGGCAGCTTTGGCGGCCTGATGCGAGAGCTCGACCGCGCGCCGCACCGCGGCCGCGACCAGATCGAGGTTGGAAAACGGCTTGGTGAGATAATCGTTGGCGCCGCGTTTCATCGCCTCGACGGCGTTGTTCATGGTGCTCGCGGCGGTGACGACGATGATGATGGTGCGGATGCTCTCGGCCTTCGCGGCAGACAAGACTTCGAGGCCACCCATTCCGGGCATGATGATATCGAGCAGCGCAACATCGAAGCGTCCGCTGCGCAATGCTTCGAGTGCGGCCTGGCTATCGGCGGCTTCCTCGACCCGGCATCCGTCGGCTTCGAGGCGATGACGCACAACGAGGCGGATGGCGGGATCGTCGTCGGCGACCAGGACCCTGACCGTCGCCATGGCGACGCGTTCGGATCCTTGCGCTGAATGAGTTTCGGTTTCTGGCATCTACATCGTTATCGTAAATGAAGAGTAATCGAGTGGCGAGTGCCCTGCGCCACTCTCAATGTTAAGAATCCACGACGGCTAAGACCGCTAATTTTTCACCGGAAGCGTCAGCTTGAAACTCATCCCATGCGACCGCGCTTCCGGATTGACTGGCGTATCTGTTCCTTCGACACCGCGCCGTTCCGCCCATAGCTTGCCGCCGTGCAGCGACACGATACGCTGGCTGAGCACGAGGCCCAATCCGGTGCCCGAGGACTTGGTGGTGAAAAATGGGGTGAAGAGCTGCCCGAGCTCCCGCTCCGTCATCCCGCGCCCGCTATCGATCACCTCGATACGCAGAAATTGACGGCGTATACCCTCGGCGGCCAGGCGAAATTCGGTTTCCATCCGGGTCCGCAGCCGAATTCGACCGCGATGGTCCATCGCCTCGATCGCATTGCGGACCAGGTTGAGCACGGCGCGCTCGAGGGCGGCTTCGTCACCGATCACATCGGGCAGACTAGGGTCGAACTCCTGCTCGATAGCGATTTCGGGCGGCGGCTGCGGGAACAGTCCGGCCAGTTTCAACGCCTGATGGATCACCTTGTGGATGTTGACCTCGTCCTGTTTGAGGCGCTGTGGCGCGCTGACCGCAAGGACCTGCTCGACCAGGGCGGCAATTCGATTCACCCCGTCCATTATGAGTTCGCAATACTGTTGGGTGCGCGCCTCGTGGGGATACATCGCGGCCAGCAACTCGGCGGCACCCTTGATTCCGGTAAGCGGATTCTTGACCTCATGCGCCAAGCCCGCCGGTGAGAGCCGAAGCTGAGGAGGTCCCTCGGCGGCATGCTCGGCGCTCCTCTGATGTGATAAATCCTGCAGCAGCATGATTGCGCCATCGATGCGGCCGTCAGAGCCCGCAAGCGGGGAGATTTCGGCTCTGACGATGACCGCGCGCGGCCCGATGTTGAAGGTCGCCTCGGGATCGCCGAGGTTCTGGCCCGTATCGAGGCAGGCATGCAGCATCCTGCCCAGCCAATCGTTTTGCCGCGTAATATTGGCGAAAACAGTGCGGCTTAGCTGCGAGACCCCGAGCATCGTCTCGGCGGCGGGGTTGACGGCCAGCGGCTTCAGGTCGCGATCGACCACGATAACCGCATCGGCAAGGCTATCGACAATATCACGCCAGAGATGCGCTGAGGGCTTTTTGTGCGGATCAGGAGGCACGCGCGGGAAGTTACCACAAATCGCCCTTATTTGGCTTGGAGAAAGATCTATCAACACCTCATCGGGTTTGCCCAAGGACCGAATTTGGGCAGTTTGGCGGGTCCTCACATGCGCCGCGTAGCATTATGGGACAATTCGACTCGTTTAAGCGTGAAGAGTAGTCTAGACATAACGATGGATAAATCAAGGCATAAGATTTTTTAATGCTAAACCTTGGTTGGATTCATTGATCTACGTTTCCTGCCCGAATACCGTCTCGAACGGGTGCCGAAGACTGCTCGGGGGAACAATTGATGACAAAAAAGACGCATCGGAGCTACATATTTGCCACATTTGTCGGAGGGTCGGCAGCCATCCTGGTGGCCACTTTCGCGTACGGTCCCATAGCATTTGCCGAAGATAGCGGGTATATGCAGCAGCCGACCGCATCGGCGCCATCCTCGTATATCGGGGAGACCGGCGCGGCGACTTCCAGCTCGCCATTCGTGCAGCCAGAACCCCACCCGGTCGCGCCATTTCCGATGCTCCTCAATCAGGCAGTTCAGAATTACGTCAAAAACTTCCTCGATCAACCCCAAGGCCTGAAGCTCGCTTTCGAAAGAAGCCGCCCGTTCCTGCCTGAGATGATCAAGGTGATGAAGCAAAGCGGGGTGCCCGACGACCTCGTATATCTGACCTTCGCGGAGAGCGATTTCACCAATAGTGGCAAGGGCCCGTGGCAGTTCGGCGCCCCCACGGCCAAGCGTTTCGGTCTCCATGTAAACAAATGGGTAGATGAGCGCCGGGACCCTATCCTGTCCACACGCGCCGCCGCCGAGTACTTGGCCCAATTGCACGATCAGGCCGACAATGACTGGCGCGTTGCGGTGATCGGCTGGAACATGGGGGAGCGATATCTCGATCGCTATTGGCTACTGGAAGGCTCGAACTACAACAGGTTCGCTAACCGCCTCCCGCGCCGCACCCGTCAATTGTTGAGCAGATTTATGGCGGTGGCCTTCATCGCACACAACGCGACCGCTTACGGTATCGGTCCGGTAAGCTATTCCGATGCCCCAACTTATCAAATGCATACTTTTAAGGGTGGCACTCTGCTAACCGCTATCGCGGATCGCTACGGTACCACGGTCTCGAGCCTTCGCCGTCTCAACCCGGCGCTCAAGGCCGACCGCGTTCCGCCTGGCGAGTACTCGTACGCGATTCGGCTTCCCTTGGAACAGAACGCTTCATATTAGAGCGTCGTCCCCGATACTTCCGTCGTAATCGCGATGCCAACCGCGCCGGAGAGGCGCGATTGCGTCGGCGCCAAATCTTCTCCGCTGCGATGAAGCCGCGTATCGTCTTCCTCGTGACCGCCCATGATTGAAAATGATTAGCCCCGACGAAGCGCTCCGGATGGTCCTGGAAAGTGTCGCTCCGCTCGGCATCGAGCGGGTCCCGATCCTGCTCGCGATGGGCCGCGTATTATCCGAGGAGATTCATTCGCCGCGTGACGTCCCCGGCTTCGACAATTCCGCGATGGATGGCTATGCGGTCCGCGCGGCGGATATCGCGTCCGCAAGAGAATCGAGCCCGGTCTCGCTCAAAGTCGTAGAGACAGTGGGCGCGGGCGCGATGCCCTCGCGCCGCGTCGAGCCGGGGACCGCCATCCGCACTATGACGGGCGCGCCGATCGCCGCGGGCGCTGACGCGATCATTCAAGTCGAGCGCACTCGAGGCTCTGGTTCCATCGTCGAGATTCTGGCGCCAGCGCCGGCTGCGTCCTTCATCCGGCATCGTGGCGAGGATCTTCGCGCCGGCGAGCTGGTAACCAGCTCGGGCAAGGTCTTGACGCCGTCGGACCTGGGGATGCTCGCGTCGCTCAACCGCTCGATGCTCGACGTGTATCGAAAGCCGCGGGTCGCGATCGTCGCGACCGGCGACGAGCTGGTCGACATCGATCAAATTCCGACTGGCGCGCAAATCGTCAACTCCAGCGCTTACGCGCTTGCCGCCGCGATTGCGGAGGCCGGCGGGGAGGCATCGATCCTCAAGATCGCGCGCGACAGCATCGAAGAGACTCGTGAGCGCCTTAGCGAAGCGATGCGCTTCGACGTCGTCTTCTCTACCGGCGGCGTATCGGTCGGGCAATTCGACCATGTCAAAGGCGTGATGGATGAGCTCGGGACGCGCACGCTCTTTCATGGGGTCGCGCAGAGGCCGGGCCGCCCTCTCAAATTCGGAATTATGGGCGGTTTGCCGGTCTTCGGACTGCCGGGCAATCCAGTCTCGACGATGGTGTGTTTCTATCTCTACGCGCGTCCGGCGCTGCGCAAGATCGGAGGCCATCGCAAGCTCGGATTGCCGCGCGTCCGGGTCACCTGCGCGGCCGACATAAAGATTGCAAACAATCTGACTGAATTTGTCCGCGTGCGCCTCGAACGACGCGACGGCGAACTATTCGCGACGCCGACCGGAAGTCAGGGTTCGGGGATTTTGAGCTCGCTATCGCGGGCCGACGCACTGCTGATCGGCCCCGCGAAGGAAGATCTGCTGAAGGCCGGAAGCGTCGCAACCGCGCTGCTACTCGAAACTCATGCTGCGACCGACGAGGAAGCGTTCTTCGAAGCGCGATGATTCCACATATACTGGATAACGAGCGCAACTGCGGCGCCGAAAATCGTCGAGACAACCAGGATCCACAAAAGACGCGCTTGAGTGTGGAGAAATGGGCCGTACCAAACATTTACCGCCGGCTCTGTGTGATTCTCCCAAACGATGGAAATCACCCAGATGAGAAAAATCGTACTGAAGATGAACTTGGGAGTTTTTACAAAAGCCGGCATCGCGCCACTTCCCTCCAGTCTGCAGATGCCCCAAGCTTGTCTCGCGAGGTCCGATGCTGTCAACGCGGTCGGTTTCCTTCGATATGGCGGGATAAAACGGCTTACGCGACAGCGAATGAGGATCGCATAGAACAGTGACGATTCGAGTGGGACAAGGGTTCGATTTCCATCCGCTTGAGGCTGGCCGAAAGCTGATCCTCGGAGGTATCGAGGTTCCATTCGAGCGCGGCCTCGGCGGCCATTCCGATGCGGACGTCGCGGCGCATGCACTCGCCAATGCAATCCTCGGAGCGCTAGGCGAGGGCGACCTCGGACGACATTTCCCCGATAGCGATCCTCGCCACAAGGGCGCCGACAGCATCAAGCTGTTGTCGGAGGTATGGAAGCTCGCGAGCGGCCGCGGCTTCAGGCTCTGCAACGTTGATATGACGATCTTTGCGGAGAAGCCCAAGCTCGCGCGATACCTCGATGCGATGCGATCGCGACTCGCGGCGGCAGTAAACGCCGACGCCAAGCTCCTCAATGTGAAGGCGTCGAGTCCCGAGGGCCTTGGCGCGTTGGGCCGCGGCGATGGAATGGCAGCCGCTGCGATTGTGCTATTAGAATCCTGATCTGCGGTCAGAGGTCGCCGCCGGATGAGTCTTCGCCGCCGTCACCGCCGCGTTCAATATCCTCGATAGCTTGATCGAATTCCGGGCCACCCATCTCGTCGCCCATCTCCTTGCCCATCTTGCGCATCACCTTGGCGACACTTTTCGGATCGTTTTCGTCGAGGTTACCGAAGGCCGAAGGGTCGGCGAACGCTTCCATCCGATCTTCCTCGGAACGGGGCATCGCGAAGCGTGACATCAGGCGCGACAACTTACTGCTGCCGCAATGCTTGCAGACCGCGTCGGCCTTCTCGCTGACCCGCATCGTAAGGATGCTGGTTCGCCGGTGACATTTCCCGCATTCGTATTCATAGATCGGCATCGCAATTGACTCCCTGCCTCGATTCTTGCCGCGCGATGCGGTTTCATCAAGTGCCTTGCGAAACGATACCGCGTCAGCATACTGGTCAGCGTCGAGATGAATGCGTCGAGTCATTGCGCACGTGGTCAATTTCCTGCGACCGGGCCAGCCTGCGAATGAGAGAGCTGCGCTCGATGTGGGGCAATACCCGGATGGTGGTGCTGAGCGCGATCTCCGCCTCGCTCTATGCGGCCGTGCTGGTGCCGTTCAAGGTCGTGCCGCTGATTCCGGGGGTTACGGAGCTGCGCCCGGCCAACGCGATTCCGGTGGTGTGCTCTTTCCTGTTCGGGCCGGCGGCGGCGTGGGGCGCCGCGATCGGCAACATGATTGGCGATTTTTTCGGCGGCGTCGGGCCCGGCGGATATCTTTGGATTCTTCGCCAACGTGATTACGGCTACGTGCCGTACAAGGTCTGGCAGGTGATGGCGAAGGGCCGCAGCCGGTAATCCGTTCGCCGACGGACCGCGCTCACCTATGTCGTCGCCTGCCTGGTGGCCAGCACCTTTTGCGCCGACTATCGTCGGCTGGGGCGAGAATCTCCTCGCGCTGCGTCCCTTCGTCATGCTGGGCAACGTGATCATGTTCAACAATATGCTCGCGGCGCGTTGCTGCTCTCGCCCTTTCTTCTCGCGGCGATTTATCCGCGGGTGAGGCCGGCCATCTGCTCTATCAGGACGTGATGCCCGAGAACCGCCAAATCCGCAGGGATTACGCGGGGCGTTGGGATTAGTCCTGCTGATCGTCGGCGTGTTCGGCGCCTGGCTGACCGGCAATCTGATCTCGACCGGCTATTGGACGCCTCATGCGCTGCCGGCCTCGATGACGCAGCCGCCTTACGATCGCTCGATCGGAATCGTGGTCACGCCATTCCTGCTGCTGGCCACGCTGGGATTGCTGACTGATGTGAAAACCGCGCTGGATACGGGCGACGGTCCGGAGACGCCGGCACGGCGCCGGAGTCCGCCCTCGCGGTCGCGCTGGAGGATGTGGCCTTCACGTATCGATCCGCAGGATCGCCCGGCATTGGCGGGCATTGCGTTGGCGCAGCGCGCCGGCGAGATGATCGGTATCATGGGCGCCTCGGGGGCCGGCAAATCGACCCTGGTCAAGTGCCTCAACGCGATAATTCCCGGCTTCGAAGACGGCGATTTCCAAGGCGCGGTGCGGGTCAACGGACGCGGTATCGACGGCTCGCGGGTATGCGACATGGCGCCCATCGTCGGGATGGTCTTTCAGGATTTCGAGGCCCAACTCTTCTCCACCAACGTGGCGCATGAGGTGGCCTTTGCGATGGAGCAGGTCGGGATGGCGCCCGAGCAGATCCGCGGCGCGCCTGGGTCCGGCGCTCGCCGCGGTGGGCTGGCGGGCTTTGAGGATCGCGATCCGACGTCGCTGTCGGGCGGCGAAAAGCAGCGGCTGGCAATCGCCTCGGTGCTGGCCGTGCAAGCCTCGATTATCGTGCTTGACGAACCGACCACCGACCTCGATCCGGAGGGCAGGGGCGAGGTGTTCGAGTTGGTGCGCCGGCTGCGCGACCAGGGCCTGAGCCTGCTGGTGATCGAGCACGAGACCGAAGAACTGCTCGAATGCGACCGGATCGTGGCCTCTGCGCGAGGCGCGGGTGATTCGCCGACGGACCACCGCATCAGGTCCTGCGTGACCTCGGTCGAATGCTGCGCGAATGCGGGATTCGTCCGCCCGCGCCTCAACCACGTGCTGGCGGAGCTGGGGATCCGTTCGCATGCCCGCAATATCGACGATGCCGAGGCGCTCATCCGCCGGTCGATTCCAGCTGCCGTCTGACATTGTATTTGCATTGCGCCGAGGCCCCGGCGCCGGAGCACCCTCCGCGAGACTTCGCCAGCTGGTCGAAGCCCGGGACCTGACTCACGAAGTACGGCGGCGTGCGCTGTGCGTGCCCTGGACGGCGTCGATCTGACGATCGATTCGCCGGCGAATTTCGTCGCGATAATCGGCCAGAACGGATCGGGCAAAACCACTCTGGCCAAGCACATCGTCGGCCTGCTCAAGCCCGATCGGGCAGCGTGATGCTCGCCGGCCGCGACGCGCGGGACTTTGCGCCCGGCCGAAGCCGCGCGCTGGTCGGCTACGTGTTCCAGAATCCCGGACCATCAGATCTTCGCCGCCACCGTCGACGATGAAGTGGCGTTCGGGCCGCGCAATTCGGCTTGCCTGCCGACGAAATTGAACGGCGCTGCGAGCGCGTGCTCAAGGCGGTCGGGCTGGAGGGGATGCGCGACAAGGACCCTTCCTGCTCGGCACGGGGCGAGCGCCAGCGCCTGGCGGTCGCCAGTATCCTGGTGCTGGAGCCGCGCGCTGCTGATCCTGGATGAGCCGACCACCGGGCTGGACTATCCGCAGCAGCGCCGGATGATGGCGCTGATCAGCGAACTCAACCGAGGCGGCACCGCGATCGTGATTATCACTCACACGCCGTGGCTGGTGGCCGAGTACGCCCGCCGCGCGGTGCTGATGCGCAAGGGGCGCAAGCTGTTCGACGGTCCGGTGCGCGACTTGTTTGCGCGCGAAGAGTTGCTGCAAGAGCGCCTGCTTCAAGGTGCCCGACGTGACCGGTCTGTCGCGCCGCTTCGGAATCGTCGCGCTGACCGCCGCTGAACTGGTCGGCGGCGCTTCAGGGATCACGCTGATGCCGATCTACCTGTACATGGACCGCCGCACGTTCATACATCGGCTGCATCCGACAGTGAAGATACTGGCGATTATCGGCATCTTCTGGTCGGTCTACTGGGTCGATAACCCGCTGTCGCTGCTGCCGCTGGGAGTGGTGCTTGCTGATCGCGGCCCAGTTCACGCGCGCGTGGCCCAATTTCTATAGCCTGCGATGGCTCTTCATTCTGGTGATCTTCGGCACTACCGATGTACCTGGATTCTGTTCTATCGGCAGGGCCGGCCGCTGTCGCATCTGGGACCGCTGTTCATCAGCAAGGCTTCGCTGGAGTTCGGTTTCGGGCGCGGAATCAAGCTGGCGGAACTGCTCGCGACCTCCGTGCTATTCCTGTCCACGACCAAGGTCGAGGAGTTCGCTTTTGGACTGGCGGAGATGGGCGTTCCCTACCGCGTTGGCTTCGCGATTACCCTGGCCTTTCGGTTGGTGCCGCTGTTTATCGATTCAGCGTTGACGGTGGTGCAGGCGCAATCGTTGCGCGGTTACGATTTCAACAGCGGCGGACTGATCACCCGGGTCCGGCGCTACGTGCCGGTCACCGTGCCGGTGTTCATGGGCGCGTTGCGCAAGGCCAACAACATGGCGATGGCGCTGGAGGCGCGTGGCTTTGGTTACAGCGAGCGACCCACCAGCTACGTCCATTATGAGATGCACCCGCGCGACGGCGGTAGCGTTGGCGCTGCTTATTGCGACCGGCGCCGCGTCGTTTATGCTCTATTGGATGGGATACGGCTCGATTCCGGGTGCTTCGATCCATAGCTAGCTGCTCCGCCATGCCGAATGCGCTCCCGACGTGCGGTAATCTTTCATGCGCGCGACGGCGCGTGCTAATTTTCACGAAATCCGGAGCTCTCTTTCTGAAGGCACCTCAATGCTCTTCGTAATCATTGGTCACGATGGTCCCAACGGCGCGGCGCTGCGGCCGAAAATCCGTCCCGCCCACCTGGAAAATCTCGGGCCGCTGACGAAGTCCGGCAAACTGATAATCGCCGGTCCGTTTACCGACGGTAGCGGGAGTTTGATTCTTGCGGACTTCGAAAATGAGGACGCGGCGCGGTCATTCGCGCATAGTGATCCTTACACCGTTGCGGGCGTGTTCGAGCGGGTTGAGATCAAGCCCTTCCACAAGGTACTTCCAGATGGGGAAGAAAAGCGATCGCCAAAGGCGTGCCCGCCGAGGACGCAGTAGCTACGGAGAAAAATGGCAGGCGCACTAGCAGACGTAAAAGTCGTTGAACTCGGCGAACTGGTCGCCGCGCCCTACGCATCCAAGCTCATGGCCGATATGGGCGCGGAGGTGATCAAGCTCGAGCGCCCGTTCACCGGGAGATCCCGCGCGCACCCGCGGGCCCTTTCCCAGGGACGAATCGCACCCGGAAAAATCCGGACTGTTTCTGTATCTCAACACCAACAAGCTTGGCGTGACGCTCGACATCGCGACCGCGGAAGGCTTCGAGATTTTCGAGAAGCTGATCGCGGGCGCCGATATCTTGATCCATAACGTGATTCCTCCCGAAATGGATCGCGTCGGTCTCTCATACGATCGCCTCAAAACAATTAACCCCAAGCTCATCATGACCTCGATCACGCCGTGGGGGCTTGAGGGACCCTATCGCAACATGCGCGCCGAGGATCTCACTCTGTGGGCGGCGGGCGGGCTTTGCGTTCTCAACGGCGGCGGACCTGAGTACCCGGATCTTCCGCCTCTGAAGTGTCACGGGTCTCAGTCGGGCTTCCAGGGCGGGGTGCATAGCGCGGTGGCGACGATGGGCGCCTTGTTCGCGCGGCTTCGCGATGGCGAGGGTCAGCACATCGATGCGCCGATACAGGAATCGATCGCGGCGCAACTCGAGATGACGTTTGAATATTGGCCGTATATGAAGATGATCGCGACCCGTCTCGGCCAGAAGCCGTTGCAGCCGGTCGAGACGTTCAAGTGCAAGGACGGCTACATCTACATCTGTTGCATCGAGGAGCATCAGTGGCAGAACTTCGTGCACCTGATGGGCGATCCCGAATGGGCCGGCGAAGAGATTTTCAAAGACCGCCTGATACGCGCAGTCAACTGGGACGCGCTGAAAATATTTCTCGAAGAATACGTAAGCCAGCAGACGGTGCTGGACCTCTATACGAAGGCGCAGGAGCGGCGCGATTCCGTTCGCACCGGTTTCCACCATGGGCGATCTGCTCAACAGCGAGCATCTAAAGGCCCGAGGATTTTTTGTCGAGATCGCCCAGCCTATCGCCGGAACCCACAAATATCCCGGCGCCCCGCTCAAGTACGAAAAAACTCCGTGGGCGATCCGACGGCCGGCGCCGACGCTGGGACAGCACAATCAGGAAATCTTCTGCGGACGCCTCGGCATGACCGCGGCGCGTCTTGCTGAACTCCAGCGCAAAGGTGTGATCTGATGGCCAAGCAGCCGCCGCTTTCGCGGAATTCGGATTTGCGATTTTACCTGGGTCTGGGCGGGCCCGTATTGCACTCTGCAGCTCGCTCACCTTGGCGCCGAAGTAATTCGAATTGAGACGAGAACACGGCCTTGCGTTACCCGGATGTTGCCGCCGTGGCCGGGCGGCGTGTTCAGTGGGCTGAATCAGTCCGGCTATTTCAATCAATACAATCAGGGCAAGAAATCGCTCTCGCTGAATTTCAAGCATCCCGAAGCGAACGAGATAGCCCGCAACCTGATTCGCGAAGAGCGACGTGCTGGTGAACAATTTTGCCGCGGGCATAGTCGAGAAAATGGGATTCGGCTACGCGGAGGCCGAAAGAACTCAAGTCCGACATCATAATGATTTCGCTGTCGGGCTATGGCGATACTGGGCCGTGGAAAGATTACGTTGCCTACGGACCAGCCCAAGTTCCCTTGTCGGGACTTTCGTCGCTTACCGGCTACAAGGATTTTCCTCCAATGCACGCCGGTTTCAGCTACGCCGATCCCAACGCCGGCGTCCATGGCGCGTTCGCGCTGCTCACCGCGTTGTACCATCGCGCGAAAACCGGCGAGGGGCAGTACATCGATATGAGCCAGTGGGAGTGTGCCATGAACCTGCTTGGCGAGGGCATCCTCGAGTACACCATGAATGGGCGCGAGCCGGTGCGAAACGGCAATCGCGATCCTTTTATGGCGCCGCACGGAAATTTCAAATGCATCGACTGGCCGGAGAAAATCATGGACGTGACGATCGATCGTTGGGTCTCGATCGCATGCGCTGATGATACGGAATGGAGAAGGCTCGCGAACGCGATGGGCCAGCCACAGCTCGCGAACGATCCGCGATTCAGCACGCTCTGGGCGCGCAAACAGAACGAGGACGCGCTGGAATCCATCATCATGAAATGGACCTCCCCCCAAATCGTTGAGGACGTAGTCGTGCTGCTCCACAAAGCGAACGTTGCGGTGGCCCCCGTTTCGGACAGCCGGTCGCTATCTGGCGACGCGAATCTCACCGCGCGCGATTATTGGGTGTACAAGGAGCATCCTGAAGTCGGAAAGATGCAGCATTGCGGAATTCCGTGGCGGATGAGCGGCACGCCTACGCAAGTGCGATCGGCGGCGCCGACGCTCGGACAGCATACCGACGAGGTGCTCACGGGAATTCTCGGCTACAGCAAATCCGATGTCGAGGAGCTGCGAAAACTTGGCGCGCTCGATTGAGCGCCATCGACTAGTCAGAGCGATACACCGGAGGAGTGTCAATGCGTACGCTCAACGTTCTGCTCGATAAGCTGGCGTTCCCGGAAGGGCCGCGTTGGCATAACGGAAAACTCTACTTTTCCGATATGCACGACTATCGAGTGATGAGCGTCACTCTCGACGGCAGCGTGGAAACAATTTGCGAAGTGCCGAACCGTCCGTCGGGTCTCGGATGGCTCCCGGACGGCCGAATGCTGATCGTCTCGATGACCGATCGCAAACTGATGCGGCTTGATGGCGACGGCCTCAAGCTCCACGCGGACCTTGGTCAGCTGGCAGGATGGGATTGCAACGACATGGTCGTTGACGCGAAAGGCCGCGCCTATGTCGGAAATTTCGGTTACGATTTGCATCGCAACGCGCCGCAAAAGGACGCCGCACTCGTGATGGTGACTCCCGAAGGGAAGGCGAGCGTGGTCGCCGAAGGGTTGCAATTCCCCAATGGCGCGGTGATTACGCCCGATAGGAAGACTCTGATCATTGGCGAATCGGCGGCGCGTCGGCTCAGCGCGTTCGATATCGCGCCGGACGGAACGCTCAGCAATCGGCGGGTGTGGGCCGAAATCGCGCCTGCATTGCCCGACGGAATTTGCCTCGATGCGGAAGGCGCGATCTGGTCATCGTCGCCGTATACGAACGAAACCATTCGCGTGTTCGAAGGCGGCCGGGTGGCCGAAACCATTAAGACCGATCAGATGTCAATCGCGTGCGCCCTCGGCGGTCCCGATCGCAAAACCCTGTTCCTGCTGACTGCGCCGAGTACCGATCCGGACAAGTGCCGGGACACCCACGGCTCGAGAATCGAAATCGCGCAGGTGGAAGTGGGTGGCGCGGGCTGGCCATAAACTTTTATGGCAACGTGACTTCGCCACGCAGCACTTCGACGACGTGGCCGCCGACGCGAACGTCAAAGATGCGTGAGCCGTCGCGGCTCGCGCGCACGAAGATCCTGCTCGGCCGCATCGCCTGCATTTCGGAGTCGCTGAGTCCGTGGGCGTCGGTGAAGACCGCGAGCCCGTTCCCCTCGAGCGCTCGCGAGGTGAAGACGTCAACCGTCACGATTGGAAAGCGTCGCATAGTCCGACCTTATAGCCGCGCCTTTCGCTGCGCCACGGACCGCGCAGTCGCCCGATGTACCCTCGTGCACGCCGCCCTCGTCCTCGTTACACTTATTTCGCCGCCCTGACGAAGAGGGATGGAGCAAGGGATTACTTACCAGTGGCGCTCAACGGCAACGCTGAAATCTTTCGCAAGCGGCGAGAGCATCTGCTCAGCACGATAGGTGAAGGCGCCGTCGCGATTCTTCCCAGCGCGCCGATCGCAGTCCGTTCCAACGATGTCGAATTCGTCTATCGCCAGAATTCCGATTTCTACTACCTGACCGGATTCACCGAACCTGAATCGGTGGCGGTCTTTGCGCCCGGCCATCCGGATGGCGAATTCGCGATGTTCGTGATGCCGCGCGACAAAGAGCGCGAAACCTGGACCGGGCGCCGCGCCGGTGTCGAAGGCGCCATGATCGATTACGGCGCCGACAAGGCGTACACGATCGAGGAGTTCGATGGCATCATCCAGGGTTACCTAGCGAAGGCGGAGAGGTTGCATTATCCACTCGGCATCAACGACAAAATGAACCAGCAGATTCTGAAGCTGCTACGTCATGCGCAAATGATGCGGCCGCGGACCGGCGCGGGCGCGTCGGCGATCCTCGATCCTCGCGAAGTGATCCACGAGGCGCGTTTACGCAAGGAACCGCACGAGCTCGACCTGATGCGGCGTGCGGCTGCGATTTCCGCGCGAGCGCATAAGCGTGCAATGCGGGAGTCGCGCGTGGGCATGATGGAATGGGAAGTCGAGGCGATGGTGGATTTCACCTTCCGCAAAAGTGGCGCGGCCGGCCCCAGCTATCCATCGATCATCGCATCGGGCCCCAATGCGGCCGTACTGCACTACATTTCCAACGATCGT
>CAVVEB010000005.1:0-458327 GCA_963747115.1 uncultured delta proteobacterium
GACCCCCTAAGTAGCGCCAACCCGGGCGACGGGATGATGACGATACAGGCCAGGCCGGTGCGCGAGCGCCTGCGTGGACTCCCGCGATTCGTCACCGTGCGCGGCGGCGCCTACTTCTTCCTGCCCTCGATTCGAGCCCTCACTTTTCTGGCCCAAATCCGCTGAGAGACTGCTAGCTACCAAAAGCAAGCAACAATGAACACGCCACGATCCAAGCGCACCAATATGAGGGAGCAACTGAAGCGGCGGCGCAAAACGACTATTGTGGCTGCGCAAAACTCCATCTCGTGTGAGATTCTGGGCTGCGGCGAGTAGGGTGCGATGAAACGCACGGGCAGATCCCCCAATCGAGAGGATCAGTCCGTCGGTGTTCGCCATGCGGATTGGACGCGATGGCATGGCTTTGCCACACAGGGGCCAGCGTCGGAAACTGCGCAGTCCTCGAAAGTGGATCAGGCGGTTAGGCGTTCGTAGCGATGGTGACGCCCGCCGACCTGCGGAATCGCGATCAACTTGCCGCGGTTTGGCGGTTGGATCGGGCGAGTATCCGGGCAGTCTTTGTCGAGCGACAAATGGGTACGAGAGCGATAGTAATCGGCGTACGAGATCAGGACCCGGCACAAATGCCGCTCGTTAGTCACGACCACATGAACAAGACACTCGCGGCGAATCGATCCGATGACTCGCTCGACGTACGCATTCTGCCAAGGCGATCGTGGCGCCGTAACGACCTCGGTTATGTCGATCGCTTCGACCCGGCAGCGGAACTCCGAGCCATACGATGCGTCACGGTCGCGCAGCAGATACCGGGGCGCGGTGTCCCACGGAAATGCCTCTGTGATCTGGCGGGAGAGCCAACCTGCGGCGGGGTGCCGCGTGACATTCAGATTGAGAATCTTCCGTTGAGCGTGGCCGAGGATGACGCTCACATACAGCAGACGAAAACCGGCCGTGACGACCACAAACATATCGATGGCAGCGATGCCGTCGATCTGATTGCTCAGGAAAGTCCGCCCGGTTGGTGAGGGCGGACCATGCCGACGGACCATATGTCTGCCGACGGTTGCCTGGCTGACTTCGATACCGAGTTTGAGCATTTCGCCCTGAATCCGTGGCGCACCCCACAACAGGTTGCCAACGCTCATTTGCCGGATCAACTCACCGAATCTCGCGATTCACTTCCGGCCCGCCCAGCGCGGCGCGAGCGTGAGCGCCAACGCCAGAATTTGCGGAATCCTTGCCGGTGCCACTGGATAACGGTGGCCGGCTTGACCAGCACCATCACCTTAAGGCACCGCGGCCAAGCTCGGTAGAGCCAGGCCCACAGCAGGCGGTCGCCTCGACCAAGCCACGCTCGGGCCGGCTGCTGCCGATGGAGAACAGCCACCTGATGTCTCAGAGCCAACACCTCCAGTTCAAGAGAGGCCCGACACCGAAACCGGATGGAGACCAGAGAAACTATCGCGGACAGGATCGTCAGCATGTCGGCCACGATAAGGCGGTCGGTGCAAAACTCCAATGTTTACGGAGCATACGGAATTATGAGCAGCCACAACCAAAACGATGCTGAAAGGGGCCCTTTTTTCACCGAGGTTTTTGTCGAAATTCCCTACTCAAAGGATCAGTAAATTATTTTCGAGTAACAGGGAAATTTAATCGGCGTATCAGGGAATTTTCTTCGGGGAACAGAGAAACCGATTTGAGGTTTATCTCGATAGAGATTAACCCGGCGACCGCCTCCGGGTCACTGACGTTAGACCGCCCAATGTTCTTGTCCCTCTACCTACTGCGGATCACCGCTCAGGGGCCGCTCCAGGAAACTTGACTTCTACAGTCGTGGCGCGCGCCGACACCAGGAATCTCGCCTTGAAGGACGCCGCCGATAGCTGTGTCTGTGCGGCCAGGCTCGATAGCATAGGCTCCTCGAAGTCTTGGGGTTCTAGGCGAATCATGTAAGAGCGTGCGACCTCGTATGACTCGGTGGAGATATCCACCGTCCGCACCCGAATTCGGCCCGTGTTGGGGTCGAGTAGTTGCTCGAAATCAATTGGCATCACGCGGCCGCCCGCGAGCGCGACTAGCGCACCCGAACGGCCGCCGAGAAGGTAGCGGACTGCTCCGTAGCCAAGGGTGCGCGTATATTCGACGTCGAACGCCAATGGCTTCGCACAGCGCAACTCGTAGCCGATGTCCTTGGCTACTACCGTCACTTCGACGCCGAGTTGCTTGAGCGCCGCATACACACGGTCGCGCAAAAGGATGCCCAAGGGAATGTCGGCGATGTGGATGTGGCCGTAGGGGTCTGCCTTCGAGCCCGCCGCGGCGGCTAGCGCGTTGGTGTCCAGGTGCTCGGCGATTCCTTCCGCGATGACGGCGACGCCGTTGTCGTGGCCGGCCGCACGGCGCTTGATTATCGCGCCCACTATGGTGTTTACAACCTGTCCGAGATCGAACTTCTTCCCGCTAAATTCCTCGGGAATCACAGCCAGCGTAGCGCCGGCCGACTTGCACATGCTGAGCGCAAGCGAGCCTGACTTCCGTCCCATCGTTATAGCGAGGTACCACCTTCCGGTGCTGCGCGCGTCTTCCATCAGGGATTCGACGATCGCGGCGCCGACCGCGCGCGCAGTCTCGAAGCCGAAGGTTGGTGCGTTCTCAGGCAGTGGTAGATCATTGTCGATAGTCTTGGGCACTGTCACGATACCGATTTTGCCTTTGGTGCGATCAGCGATTCGCGTGGCGCCGTACGTGGTATCGTCGCCGCCGATGCAGACGAGATATCGTACGCCGAGCGCCGTCAGAGCACCGATCACGCGCTCCAAGGTGGCTTCATCATGCGCCGGGTTGGTGCGCGAGGTTCCCAGGATGGTTCCCCCGGTCAGATGTATGCGGCTGATGTCTCCGAGTTCCAGCTCATCAATATGGCCGGTGTCGCCTTCCGCCAGCCATCGAAAACCCTCGCGCAATCCGACGACACGCAACCCGCACTTCATAGCTTCGATCGCCGCGGCAGCGATCACGCTGTTGATCCCGGGAGCGGGTCCGCCGCCGACCAAGATCGCAAGGGTCTCTCCCCGCTTATCGCTTGCTTTCATCATCGCAGTCGGCCGTTCAGCTATCCTACCCCCTGGATCAGTCCGTCGGGTGTTGTCCGGGACGAACCCGATGATACTACTCGCAGGGCTGACGGTGTAGCCGCGGTAGACTTGCCTAGTCAGGGTCGCCTGGCTGGCGGCTCCGTCAAGCCACTTTGTGCTCGCGCCGCGCTATGCGGACCAGGCCTATCGCGCCTTGCACCATGGCGCCGCTGCCCGGAGGGAAACATCAAGCTCAAAATCATCGAGCTGTGACGCCGGCTGCACCACCGGGCGGCAGCCTCAACTTCAACCCAGATGGGCCAGATCCTCTCTTAAATCCATTGCTAACTTGTCCAAAAGGTTCTGACGACGTACAGGTCGGACGATACATGATCAGGATTGGCCGACCGCGGTCGCAGGGCTGAAAAGCGTCCCTGTGTAATCACGCTGCGGGAATAGCTGCGATTGATCTGTTCGTGGTGCCACGATTTCATTCAAGCTGCTCTATGGTCTGGTGATTCTTGGCCACGCCCGACGACGGCTGCTCAGGATCGCAGTAACCAGCAATCCGACGGCGGAGTGGATCGCAGGGCAAGTCACCGAGGCGTTCTCTTGGAATGAAGCACCCAAGCATCCGCTCCGCGACCGCGACAACGCGTTCGGCACCGCGTACACTCGGTGCATCCGTGCGATGGGTATCCGCGATCACCCAGTCGCCGCGCGCTCGCGGTCGCAGAACGGACACGTCGAGCGGCTGATCGGCTCGATCCGGCGCGAATGCCTTGACCACCTGGTGGTGTCGGACGAGGCGCACGTGCGTCGAGTTCTCAAACCTACGCTGCCCACTACAACCAGGTCAGGATCCATCTGGCGTTGAGCAAAGACGCCTCCACCTTCCGACGCTCACACAGAATGGGAAGCATCGTCGCGCTGCCGATTCTCGGCGGGCTCCATCATCAATATGTTCGGGTTTGAGGTTTTGACCAAGGACAACTCCGAACGGCTCCGGGCCGCGGGCAAACCAGGCAAAGTTGCAATCATCGCCGCGATGCGAAAACTGTTGGTCGCTGTGTGGAGCGTGGCGACTCACCGCGGGCCCTTCGTGCCGATAATGCCGGCGCCCGTCACGAAAAACGCTTGATCGACTCCGCGGTATCGGAGCGCGCGCCTCTACTTAAAGCGGCGGCGAAACGGAGATACCGTCTTCCCGATCAACGCAGGCGGGCTGACTAGAGAGGGGCGTGCACTGACCTGCCCCGCGAAAGTATACCAGCCGCAAGTAGAGTTTTCGGGCCGCGTGGTCCTGTTAAGGCCGGAATCACCGGCAGTTTTTGATCTCAACTGACTCAAGTGACTGACTAAAGCAAAATCTTCCCTGAGAGCTCTTTTCGTTGCTCCGGAACTGGGTCCGCATTGGTCGACGCGCTCTCCGCCCATTGTGCCGCGAAGATCTCGGGAGCGCGGTCTTCCAGCGCGCTGTGCGGCCTCACCAGGTTGTAATCCATTCGCCAGCTCTCGAGCTTCTCGCGTACGTCGACAATGGTGAAGAACACTTCCACGTTCAAACACTCATCTCGCAGCCCCCCGTTGAACGATTCGATGTAACTGTTCTCGACCGGTCTGCCCGGGCGGATGAAGTCCAGCTGCACCCCATGCTGGTACGCCCACACATCCATCGCCTTGCTTACGAACTCCGTTCCATTGTCGACTGTGATCGACACCGGCGCTCCACGCTCGACTATCGCCTGTGACAGCGCGAGGGCCACCTTATGGCCGGTGAGCGAGCTGTCGGCCAAGAGCAACACGCACTCCCGGGTGAACTGATCGATCACGGTTAAGACTCGGAACCAGCGGCCGTCGAGCAGTCTCGCGGCGACGAAGTCCATGCTCCACTTTTGGTTCGGTCGCGTTGCGCGAAGCGCTGGCACGGCGCGCGGTCTTCTTGCGCAACTTGGTTCGTACTGCCAAGCCGTCCTCGGTGTATAGCGGATAAATCCGTTTGGGGTTCACCTTCCAGCCCTCGCGCCTGAGCATCACAGTCAGGCGCCGATAGCCGAACCGCACCCGGCTCGCCGCCAGCGAATGCAATCGCATCCGTAGCGCCTGTTGAGGATCTCGTCGGCTCTGATAGTTCATCGTCGCTCGATTGATCATCATCAGCCCCGCCACCCGACGCGTGCTCACGGCAAAGGCGGTTTGGGTCCGCCGCCCGAGCTCGCGCCGATGTCGAGGCCTTAGAGCTTTTTTTGCACGATCTCCTGGAGCATGTGCCGATCCAACGACAGGTCGGCCACCAGCCGTTTGAGCTTGGCGTTCTCTTCGCGAAGTTGCCTCAGCTCACGCAGCTCGCTCAGTCCCAGTCCGGAGTACTTCTTCTTCCAGACGTAATAGGTTGCCTCGCTAATCCCATGTTCGCGGCATATGTCGCTGATCCTCGTGCCGTTCTCGGCCTGGCGCAGCGCGCGCAAAATCTGCTCTTCCGTGTGACCCTTCTTCGCCTCCTTCATGTCCTCCTGTTCGCGCTCCAGAGGACTACGTCGCAACCCCCTCACTCAACCTATCGCTGGCCTGATTTTCGGGTTTTGGGTCACCAGCCTTAGCATTTCTCGGATTCCTCGGTCCCTGGAATGCGTTACATCCCCGCCGATAGCCATTCTCCGGTGGCCTCTAATGTTGCGCAAAGGGTCTCGCAGGAATCGCCAGCAGAGAAAAGCGCGCTCATTTGCGCAAGAGCGCGTAAATCTGGGTTCTCCGGGATCCCTACTCGACTGTAAATTCAAGCAAAAGGCCTGCAAAACCTCCGTTCCGCAATGCCGGTGGAGGAGAAGCCAGAATCCAGCGACTCGCTGGCGGAGAGGGGGGGATTCGAACCCCCGAAACCCTTTCGAGTTTACACGCGTTCCAGGCGTGCGCCTTAAACCGGGCTCGGCCACCTCTCCGCATCGCGCCGTAACAACTTACACGGTCCACTGGTTTCGACCAACGGGAACTCCGCATGCTATATGACTGCGATGTACGGCGGCATCAATACTGCCGCCAAGCGTAAATCACTCGAAGGGGGATCAGCGCCGCGACGCGGGCGATCCATCCGATTAGGGAGAGTCTCGATGCTGCACACTCCGATCTGCGACTTTTTCGGGATCAAATATCCAATCGTGCTTGCCGGGATGGGCGGTGTTTCGATGCACCGGCTGGCGGCGGCGGTTTCCAACGCGGGAGGGTTGGGCGTTATAGGTGCGGCCGGGCTTTCGCCCGAAGCGATGCGTACCGAGATCCGCAAAACCCGCGAGCTGACCGACAAGCCCTTCGCCGTGGATTTGCTCGCGCCGATTCCCGACATGATGAGGCCGCACATGCCGGTGCTGCTCGAGGAGAAGGTGAAAATCTTTGTGGCCGGCCTGGCGGTCCCGACCGAATTCGTTCAGAGCATGAAGGATCACGGAATGAAAATCGTCGTGATGTGCGGCAAGGTGCATCACGGCGAGAAGGCGCAGGACGCGGGCGCCGATGTGGTGGTCGCGCAGGGCACCGAGGCCGGAGGTCATACGGGCGAGATCGGACTGATGTCGCTGCTGCCCCAGATGATCAATGCGGTCCGCTTGCCGGTGCTCGCGGCGGGCGGAATCGCGCATGGGAGCCAGATCGCGGCGGCGCTGACGCTGGGCGCGCAAGGCGTTATTGTCGGGACCCGATTCATCGCGACTCCGGAAGCGCAGGCCGCGCCGGAATATCGCGAATCGATCGTCAAGGCGCGCGAGGATTCCACCATGCGCACCCGATGTTATACGGGCAAGCCGTGCCGGGTGATTCGGACTTCCTACGCGGCGGAATGGGAGCGCGATCCTTCGAAGATCAAACCGTTCCCGCAACAGGCGATGGTTTCGCGGCAAAACGGGGTGATGGACTACACCGGGCTGGACGGAAGTCACGCCGACCCGGATCGCACTTTCATGCCGACCGGTCAGGGTGCGGGTCTGATCAACGACATTCGGCCGGCCGCAGAAATTTTTGCCAACCTGATTCGCGAGGCCGAAGCGACCCTCAAGCATGCGCAGATCCTGCTCGCGGAAACGTCACGTCAGCCGCTTTCGGCTGCGCATCCGCGCTCATAACAGGAGCGCCTTGACTACCCTGAAAAGCGAACTTAGTGTTTAACTATGGGAACGCATCGCGGTGGAGATTGGGAGAAATTTTCCGATGGCAAATGATAAGGTCCTCCACGTCACTGATTCAAACTTCGAGAACGAAGTTCTCAAATCCGATAAACCAGTTCTGATCGATTTCTGGGCGCCATGGTGCGGCCCCTGTAAAGCTATCGCGCCGTCGATCGACGAGCTCGCGACCGAATACGATGGCCGGATGAAATTCGTCAAGCTCAACGTCGATGACAATCCGCAAACGGCCGCTCGTTATGGAGTCCGCGGCATCCCCAACCTGCTCATCATCAAGGGTGGTCAGGTCAAGGATCAGATTGTCGGCGCGGTCGCGAAGGCGCATCTGAAGCGCGCGGTGGATGGCGCTTTGGCGTAAGATCGTTTCATTTGGATGGAGAAGCTTGAGGCGAGGCTGCGGGTTGCGCGAGCCTCGTCTCTTTTTCTATCCATTCGCGAACGATCAGCGCCCGTTTTGTTTCGTACGCATCCTTTACATTGTCGGGGATGAAATGTACCAGCTGTTGATTGTAGATCAGCAGCCGCGGGGCCAGTTGCGACTGGCGCAGAATTTCCGCCTCCGGCGGTAACACCACCGCAAGCAACATTACCGCAAATCCAACCGCGACCGCCGCGACCGCCGCTCCGAGCAAGGCGCCCGCGAGCCGATCGGCCCAGCTCAGATGCACCACGAGCAACATTCTGACCAGCATGCGGCCGGCCATCTCGGTGACAAAGAAAATCGCCACGAACAGGATCAGATACCCTAGCACGCTTGCGAGCATCGGGCTGGCGCCGAATTGTTTCTCAATGATTGCGCTCAGGTTCGGGTAATAGAGCGACGCGACAAAAATACCGCCGGCCAGCGCCAGCACCGCCGTGAGCATTCGCAGCGCGCCCTGCGAAAGGCCGTAGATCGCGCCAATCGAGAGCAAAACAATTATCGCGTAGTCGAGCCCGTTCATCCTTCGCCCGCTCAGTCCTCACAAAGTTATCGGATCGCGCATGCGTGATCGACGCTAATTGTACGCGGACGTAAAGTCCGGCGTTCGATAACGCGGGCCGATATGTATAAATAGGAAGCATGGCCGCACGCGTCTATATTGAGGAGCTTTCAAACCACGTTGGCGAAGAAGTCGCCCTCTGCGGATGGCTCTACAATCGCCGTTCGAGCGGCAAGATTCACTTCATCCAGATGCGCGATGGAACTGGCATTTGCCAGTGCGTCGCGACGCTTAACGATCTCGGCGCCGAGGCTTTTGCGGCCGCCGATCATCTGAGCCAGGAAACCTCACTCGAACTGATCGGCACCGTGCGCGAGGACAAACGCGCGCCGGGTGGTTATGAACTGACCGTCAAAAGCTACCGCGTCATCAGCGGCTCGATCGATTATCCGATTACGCACAAAGAGCACGGGGTCGCGTTCCTGCACGACCTGCGCCATCTGTGGATTCGGTCGTCGAAGCAGAATGCGATTTTGCGCGTGCGTAGCGAGGTCGAGCAAGCATGCCGCGACTTTTTCTACAATCGGGGGTTCGTGCTTTTCGATGCTCCGGTGTTCACCCCGACCTCATGCGAAGGTACCACCAATCTTTTCGAGGTCGACTACTTCGGCGAGCGCAAAGCCTATCTCACGCAAAGCGGACAGCTTTATGCCGAAGCCGGCGCGCTCGCGCTCGGAAAGGTTTACTGTTTCGGGCCGACCTTTCGCGCCGAGAAATCCAAGACCCGGCGTCATCTCACCGAATTCTGGATGGTCGAACCGGAGGCGGCGTACTTCGATCTCGAAGACGACATGCGGCTCGCGGAAGATTTCGTTTCTTCCATCGTTGGACGTGTGCTGGACAGGCGCAAAGAGGAACTGAAGCGCCTTGAGCGCGACACCAAAATGCTGGAGGCGGCGGCCACCGCGCCGTATCCACGAATCTCGTACGACGACGCGATCGAGAAGCTGAAGGCGAAAGGGATGGCGGTGAAGTGGGGCGACGACTTCGGCGGCGACGAAGAGACCGCGTTGTCGTCGGAATTCGATCGGCCCGTGATGGTGCATCGCTATCCGACCGAGTGCAAGGCGTTTTACATGAAGCAGGACCCCAAGCGTCCCGAGGTCGCGCTATGCGTCGACATGCTCGCGCCCGAAGGTCACGGCGAGATCATCGGAGGCGGCCAGCGCGAGGATGATTACGAAACCCTCAAGAGTAAAATCCTCGCGCACAATCTTCCGCTCGAGCCGTTCAATTGGTACCTCGACCTGCGCCGCTATGGTTCGGTGCCACACGCCGGCTTCGGGATGGGAATCGAGCGATGCGTCGGATGGATTACCGGGACTCATCACATCCGCGAGGTGATTCCATTCCCGCGCATGATGGAGCGGCTGGAACCCTAGTCTTTCGCGCGGCGCGCAGCCACAATCTGCAAGCGATGAAGCTCGAAATCTGTATCGACGTTGATGATGTGGATCGCGGCGTCGAGTTTTACGGGCGCGGTCTCGGCCTCGAAATTCAGAAACACGAAAAGGACTGGGCGAAGGCGGTCCTCGGCGAGCAAGTCTTTTGGATCATGAAGATCCCGGCCGGCCCGAGCGGCTCAATCTCGCGCGACAACAAGCGTCATTGGACGCCGATCCATCTGGATTTCCATGTCGACGATATTGAGTCAGTCGTCAAACGCGCTCTGGCAGCGGGCGGAAAGCTCGATCGCGAGATTCAACGCAAGCCCGACGGCGGCAGCCTGGCGAATTTGTCGGACCCGTCGGGCAACGGCATAGACATCGTTCAGCTTGCGAAAAAGTACGGCTAATAACTGACGTTGGCCGCGACTGCGTTACCCTTCGGCGCGAACCGCGCGGGCGGTTCCCATGCGCTGCCGAGTGACTCGAACTCGGCGAGCATGGGTTCGATGTTCTTGACGCCCTGCGCTTTGGCGGTATTGCTGATTAGATCGCGAAGCATCGCAGGACGCTCCACCGCTCGCTGCCGCATCATCGCTTTGAGCGTCCGGTCCATCATCGCATCGACGACGGCCTGCCCCTGAATATGCTTACCGTCGAGAGTTAGCAGCGTGCGCGCGCCGATCTCGGAAAGTCCAGTGCGCAGATACTCGACATGCGGGGCTTCGTCGCTGCGGATATAGCGGACCAGATTGGCCGCATCATCCGGCGCGTCGGAAATCTCGGGATCGGACAGCACATCTTCGGCCCACACGAAGGTTGACGCGGCGAAGACTTCGATCGCGAGCACGTTCACCATGAAGCCGATCAGGCGCTCGACGGGTTCTGCCAACTGAGGGAACAGCGAGGCGCGCTGGTTCTGCCCGCTGCGCCGCCCCATGATCGCCGCAGAATGTCGCGCGAGAAACGGGATTGGAAAGGGCGAGCATCGCGCGCCGCCTCCCACATCTGCTTGTGGCCGCCCTCGTCGCCCCATCCGGCCTCATCGCGCGCGTGGGCCTCGAATAGATCCGCCGGTCAGATGCGCCAGACGAAGTCCGGCAGCGGTCTCTCGCGGATAAAGCTCGCCATCGGGGGCACGGGCAGGTCGCGGATCGAATCCGCCAAAGCCCTCGACGATCGCGATCTCGGTGAGCATCCGGACGATCGGCTCGCGCACGCCATTTTTGAGCAGGCAGCGGGCCTGCGCGACGTCGGCAGATGAGGGCGGGACAGCATCGGCGGGGCACTTCGATCAGCGGCAGCGACGAGGTGGCGAGGTGCTGTTTCTGCCAGGCCTCGATCGCGGGCACTCGCCCCATCGTGCGCGGCGAGCGATAGTTTCCGTCGGCGTCAAATCCGCCATGACAGCGGCGGTCATTTACGATGAGAGTGCGTTCGTATTCTGGGTTCTCCAGCAATTCATCGAAGCTGAAGTTGAGTCGTGATTCGTTGGGCATTTTTACTGATGTCCTCGCTCTACCTAACGTACGTTAGGTAGAGAAACGAGTCAACAGAATTCGCCCCCAAAAAGAAAAGTGGCGCGAGACCGACGTCTCGCGCCACTGCTGTCGTCAGACGTTATGTTCGCCGACTACGGCGCAGCGGCGACCATCGCGCGCACGGTGCAGAATTCCTTGTCGATGGCGCCCATGTTGATGTACCAGCATTCACGCTCGGGCGTGGTCTGGCCGGGCAGGTAGCACATCGCAGTTCGTCCACCCTGCTCGTCGAAGTCGCTGGCGCCGACTACGAACTCGCGTTTGAAAGGATAGATGGCGACCTTCGCGTCGGGTACCGGACGGTCACGATACGCCAGCCAGAAGACGTTGTTCTTCCACAGTTGACCCTTGCGATCGTAGGTGTCGACGTAGGGTTCGAACCAGGTTTCCGTATCGAGATAGACAACGGTCTTGCCCTCGATCACGTTGCTCGACTGTATTCCACTCTTACGCGGGGTCGACTCAACGATGTACAGGTGACGCATTTCCCAATCTTCCGGACAGGCGCTTGAGCCGGCGTCAGAGGGGCAGGTCACTTCGGGCGAATGTTTCGCATGCACGCACGCGAGCATGTTCTTCTCGCCGAGGAACTTATAGTTGTACTGTTCGGTCTTGGGGTTGTAGCCGGAATAGTGATCGGGGTCGAAAGTTTCAGTACCGGTGTTGGAGCTCAAGATCGATTCATCGAGACGTCGTACACGTCGCGAACCCGCCTGCCAAGTCCAGGAATCGTCGCCACGGTTCGGATCGGCGTAGCGGTAACGGATGATGCCGACGCCGCGGGCATCTTGGGGTGCGAGCACCGGATAGAGCGCAAACAGGAACAGACGTCCTGAGATCTTGAAATCGGGATCGACCGGGAGCGGTTCGACTTCGGTCCTTCCGAGCAGGTTATAACCGGCGTAGTGGCCGACCTGAACGTCGTTGATGACGCGATGCGTGCCGCCTAATTTGGGGTACTGCTCCGTGCAGTCAAAAAAGCGCAGATCGTAGTCGTCCGTGGTGATGGGCCGGAACACATTGTTCCAGATGATCTTGGTGCCGACGTCAGGATCGTTGGGATCGAGCAGAGGAAATGGCTGGCCGGCGACATAACCAAGCAGGGTGCGATGATCGTTGCTGAGCCGAACCTGCGAAGAATATTTTTCGGTTGCATCTTTATAGGGAGGCGGCCAATCGATCCGATCCGAGGGGACGATGTCCATCGTCATTCCCAAGGTGACTCGAGTATATGTGCCTGGTGAGACCAGGTCTCGTACCAGAGTTGCGTTTTGAGGATTGATTACTTGTCCCGGTTTCACCTGGGCCTGAGCAACTGCAGCGATCAGAACGAGCCCCAAAGACATCGTTGCCGCGCTCATCCAAGCCCCCAAGCCTGAATATTTCGACATAAGCGAGAACCTCCGGCGCTAATGCGCTGTGGCCTCTAATGTCTGCTCGCGACTTCGAAGAGTCAAGTGATTCCTTTTATACGAGTAGCAAGAAATCCAATGCGTATGGTTTACCCGCTACATCCGGTGGAGAGAGGCCGAGCAAGTTTTGCCGAAATTCTGGCTGAACGAACGTTCTGAAAGCGTGATTAAATGCAACAAGAAGAAAATGAAGCTCAGCCAAAACGTGCCCAGCTCATTCGTAGCGCAACGCGTCGATCGGGTTTAGCAGAGAGGCCTTTCGCGCGGGATAATAGCCGAAGAAAATTCCCACCGCGGCGGAAAACAGGAAGCCTCCGATGACTGCGTCAGGCGACAACAGCGTCGGCCATCCCGCCAGTGCCGAGATAGTCTGCGACGCCCCAATGCCAGCGAGTATCCCGGCCACTCCACCGATGGCGCTGAGCAATACCGCCTCAACCAGAAACTGAAGCAGGATATGAACCCTGCGCGCTCCGATCGCCATTCGGATTCCGATCTCGCGTGTGCGCTCCGTCACCGAAACCAGCAGGATGTTCATGATACCGATGCCGCCGACCAGCAGCGAGATTGACGCGACCGCCGCGAGCAGCAACGCCATCACATGACTGCTGCTCTCCGCGGCTTTTGCGATTTCGCTCAAGTTGCGGATATCGAAATCGTTATCCTTGCCCGCCTGAATGTGATGGCGCGTGTGCAGCGTATCGGTGATTTCATTGATCGCTTCGGGAAGCTGATCCTCGCTGCGCGCCTCGGCAAAGATTACTTGCACCACGCCGACGAGCTTCGGCGGCGCGCCAAACGGACTGATGACGGTAGTGCTAGCATTGTATATTGCGGTGGCATTCGGAGTGCTCGCGTAAGGATTTTGCAGCGTCGCGGCGGTCGAGGCGACTGCTTGCGCAATCGGTGAGGCGACGCCCAGCACTTTACGTTCGGCGGTGCTGAAGGGAATCAGGACGACGTCGTCCTGGTCCTGCCCCATTCCGGATTGGCCCTTGGTGGCCAGAACTCCGACCACTTTCATCTGGACGTTTTTTACCCTGATGTTCGAGCCCACCGGATCCTGATGCTCGCCGAAAAGATTCTGCACCACGGTATTGCCGAGCAGGCAGACCAGCGCCGCCGAGCGCTCGTCTTCCTGCGTCAGGGAGCGGCCGGAGACCACGGGCCAGTCGCGAATCTGCATATAGTTCGGGGTCACGCCGTAGATGCTGGTGCTCCAGTTCAGATTGTCGTTTTCGACTTGCGCGGTTTGCCGATCGAGATAACTAACCATCAGGACCGCGGGATCGTCCTTCGCGATCGCGTCCGCGTCCGAAGCCCGTAAGGTCGAGCGGCTGCCGTTGCCATTGCGCACCCCGTTCGAAGTCACCGCTCCCGGCAGAACGATCAACAAATTGGTGCCGAGACTGGCGATCTGCTCCTTGACGGCCTGGTTCGCACCCTGTCCCACCGCGACCATCGCGATCAACGCGGCCACTCCGATGAAGATACCGAGCATCGTCAGCGCGGAGCGCAACTTGTTGCGCGCCAGCGCGCGCGCGGCCGCTCTGAGCGCCATTACGCCAAATCGCTGAGACGCGGCCGACTCGCGTTCTACCGCGGCAACCTTAGTCGCGCTCGACGCTGCCGATAGATCCGTTTGGGCCGGCGTCGTCGACGCATCGACGCGATGGCGCGACCGCTCCCGATGATCCGAGACGATCAGGCCGTCGCGCAAAGTGACGACCCGATCCGCATACTCGGCAACCTCACCGTCGTGAGTTACCAGGATTACCGTCACCCCGCGTTCGCTGTTGAGCTTTTGCAGCGTGGTCATGATCTCAGTCGAAGTCACGGAATCCAGGTTTCCGGTCGGCTCATCGGCGAGCAGAATCGCGGGATTGTTGATAAGAGATCGCGCGATTGCGACGCGCTGCTGCTGACCGCCGGAGAGCTGATTCGAATGACTTCGCTCACGGCCTTCGAGCCCCAGCAGCTTGAGCGAAGCGCGCGCGCGATTCCCACTGTCAGCCATGTCGCCGGAATAGAGCAGCGGCAACTCGACGTTTTCGAGCGCGCTGGTCCGCGAGAGCAGATTGAAGCTCTGGAATACGAATCCGATGCGCCGGCTCCGAATTCCTGCCAACTCGGGCTCCGTCAGCGAGGCGACATCCACGCCCTCGAGCAGATAAAGGCCGTCGGTGGGACGATCGAGGCATCCGATCACATTCATCAGCGTCGATTTGCCCGAACCCGACGCCCCCATAATCGCGATGAATTCACCGCGTTCGATGGTGAGGCTGATGCCACGCAGTGCGCGCACCTCGACGTCGCCGAGGTGGTAGGTTTTGATCAGATCGCGAACTTCTATGACGGTATCTGGCATGGCGTGATTTCCGCGGATCGATACTTCAACGCGGCGGCCGAAACGTTAGGAGATATTAAAGATGATGCGGTATGCCCATTGGAGCTCCGGAAACCGGCGATCGCTTGCTGCCACTTGAGCTCCCGCCCGAACTGCTCTGATCGATCACCACTTGCTGACCCGGCTGGAGATCGCCGCTGACGATTTCGACCACATTCCCGTCGTCGAGCCCACGCACGACGTTCACTCGGCGCAGCGTGCCTCCGTCCTCGACCCATAAATGTCCATTGCGATCCGACTGCCCGGTTGCGCTTCCGTTGCCGGCGCGGTGGTGATGCTCGTCGGCGGCACCGGTAGGCGAAAATCGCAACGCCTGAAGTGGCACGGTGAGAACGCCGTCGCGTTCCGCGGTAACGATCCTCGCATTCGCCGTCATCCCCGGCATCAGCAAAAGCTCGGGATTCGACACCGCGAGCACCACGTCGTAGGTCACGACGTTTTGCACTGTGATCGGTGATTGCCGGACCTGCGCGACCGAGCCCCAGAATGTTCTGTCCGGAAAGGCGTCAACGGTAAATCCGGCCTTTTGGCCAACCTTCACTGGACCGACGTCGGATTCGCTGACGTTGGTGTCGACCTGCATCTTGGTGAGATCTTGTGCGATCAGAAACAGCGTCGGGGTCTGGAAACTCGCCGCGACCGTCTGGCCGAGGTCGACGTTACGCGCCACCACGGTTCCATCAACCGGCGAGATGATATCCGTGTATGCGAGGTTAACCTTGGCCGACCGCACCGACGCCTGCTGCTGCATGATGCTGGCCCTGTCCACGCCGACCTGCGCGAGTGCCGCTTGGTACGTACTCTTCTGACTATCGAGGGCGTCCTGCGAGATGACGTTATCGCGGATCAGTTGCTGGTCGCGTTCGTAAGTGACCTTGGCATAAGCGAGGGTAGCCTCATCTTTATGTAACTGCGCGGTGCCGTTAGCCAGGTTGGCCTGCGCTTGATCGAGGGTGACCTGGTACTGGCTAGGGTCGATTTTGGCGCAAAGCTGGCCTTTCTTGACCTGCGTATTGAAGTCACACAGCATCTGCACGATCGGGCCCGAGACGTAGGTGCCGACTTGCACTGTGACGACGGGATTGACCGTTCCGGTGGCGGTTACGGCCTGCACGATATCGCCTTTGGCAGCAGGCGCGGTCACATATTTGGTGGCGCCCGAGTTACCGCGCAGGAAGTAGGTCACGATCGCAATAGTGACGATGCTGGCGACCAAGAGCCATCGGCCGAGCTTCCGCGACAAAATTCGCATCGGAATCCATCGATTATAAGTCTCCGACACCGCGCCGTTCCAGTACGTCTCCATATCGTCCATTAAAGACGCGCAAAACGGATATTAGTTACACCCGAAAGGCAGGCTATAGAGATGACGGCGAAGCGAGAATTGAAAGAGTAAGCGAAGAATTTTGGCTTGGGCTAGGCGCCAAATATCTTTGATCGTGCTCAGCCCAAATTTACTTCGAGGGTCTCGACGCTGACTCCCGATCGATCGAAGATCACCACCAACTGCATCTGATCGGTCTTCAGCGTGAGCGCGTACGCGCCGGCGCGCGAAGCGTGGTCGACGCTTCCTCGATGAGGTGGCCCTTCGTCGAGCCGAACGCCGCATTGATCGCGCGGATCGAATTGGCGATCTGCTTTCCCAGGGCGGTCTTCTGAAACAGCGCCACCATCGATTGCTGCACGCCGGCACCGAAACGTTTCGCATTGCCGGTGACGATCGAGCTTTCGATCATCACGCCGAGATAAGGATCAAGCTCACGAGGCACTTCGAGGCTGGCCTCAACGCATTCCTTGAGTCGCTGGTATGGCGCGCGCGCGTCCGCGGGGATCGGGGCGACCAGCATATTTTCGATTTCCGGGAGGAGCGCTTCGCGTTGAATCGCGTCGAGCTTAAGAGGGGCGTCCTTGATGCTCGATGGATCGCCGGCCATCAGCCGTGGCCGTTGGAATTATTTCCGTGATCGCCGATCAGCGCCGCGAGCTCGTGCTCGAAGCCCCCGGTCTCGATCGCGCAATGCATCCCGCATTCCTTGGGGGCGCCGGTTTCCCACCACCATCGCCCTGAGCGCGGGTCGGCGCCTTCAACCACTGGACGCGTGCATGGAGCGCATCCGATCGATTGATAGCCTTTGTCATAGAGCTCGTTGTAGGGAACGTCGTTGACTTTGATGTAGTCCCAAACCTCGTCTTCGGTCCAGTCGGCCAACGGCGCGAGCTTCACGATACCGCCGTGATCGTGATCGATTTCCACCTTGCGGATATTGGAGCGCGTCGCCCATTGGTCGCGCCGCAATCCTGTGACCCATGCGCTGTAGTTCATCAGGGCCTTGCGCAGCGGCAGAACTTTGCGCACCTGGCAGCACAGCAATCGCAGGTTGACGTCACGATAGAAGAGATTGTTGCCGTGCTTGGTCGTCAACTGCTGGATGATGCTGGTATCGGGCAGAAACATTTCGACCTTGATTCCGTAGCGCGCGCGAATCGTGTCGATCAGGTCGTAGGTCTCCTGCGGCTGGCGGCCGGTATCGATCGTGAACACCCGGATGTTCGGATCGATCTTGTGCGCCATGTCGATGAGGACGCAACCCTCGGCCTGGAAGCTGGAGCACAGGCCCAGTTCGTCGCCGAAGCGATCAATCGACCATGCGAGAACCTCTTGCGGCTCTTTGTCGTCGAGTTCAACGGAAACTTCGCCGGCTTCGAGCTCGTCCATCACATGGATCAATTTTGGATTTTGGGTTTCCTCAGCTGCCGACATTCCACTTACCGACGTATTCTCCCGCGTCACTGGGCCGCGGCCTGCGCGGACGATCCGCCTTGCGCGATCGACAGGAGATCGGCGTCGGCGGTTCGAACGCAAAATTTCGAAAAGGTCTCCGCGCCTTCACGATGCTCAAGGTAGCCCGCGAAAAGCCGCGCCACATAGTCCTCTACATTTGCCGACGGTATCCGCCGAAGCAACGGCTTTCCGATCGCCGCATCCTTGCCCAAGCCGCCGCGCAAAATGATGTCGAACGCTTCCAGCGGCTCGCCGTTGGGACCGCGTGAGGTGGTGCCCTGAAGCCCGATGTCGCCGGTCCAATGTTGCGCGCACGCGTGCGGGCATCCGTCGAGATTAACCTTCAGGCCCGAAACCCGATCGCCAAAGTCAGTCACCAGACGTTCGATGATGGTGGCGAGCTTGGTTTTGGTCGGGGTGACAGCGTAATTGCAGTGCGGATCGCCGATGCATCCGATCGATGACGCATAGAGCCCGTTGGCGTCGAGCGGGAAACCAATCTTGCCGGCTTGCGCGATCACTTGTTCGAGGCGAGCCTTCGGAATGCCGGTGAGGATAAAGTTCTGCCGGCGGGTGAGGCGGATATCGCCGTCATAGCTCGCGGCCACCGCCGCGATCTCGCGCATCTGCCGCCCGGTCATGGTCCCGAGATAAACCGGAAACCCGACCGAATAGAATCCGCCCTGCTTCTGCTCGTGAATTCCCATGTGATCGCTTTCTTCATCGGGAAGCGGAGTTTCCGCGAGGTCCTCGAGCGCGAAACCGAGCCGCGCCTCAACCAGCTTGCGAAATTCCTCAACCCCGTACTCATCGATCATGAATTTGAGGCGCGCTTTGACCCGCGAGATTCGATACTCGGTGGTCGAGCGCCACACATCAAGGATGGCGCGCAGCACTAGGATCGATTGCTCGCGCGTAATAAACACGCCGAGATGCCGCGCGAGCCGCGGCGTCGAGGATTGCCCGCCACCGACGCGCACCGCGAAGCCCTCGCGCCCATCCTTGATCATCCCGATCAGCGCTACGCAATTGATCTCGGGCGCATTGCATTGGTACTTGCACGCCGCGATGGTGATTTTGTGCTTGCGCGGCAGATCCGAATACTCCCGATTTCCGTAGAAGAAACTCGCCGCCTCGTTCACCAGACCGGTGACGTCGAACAGCTCGTCGTGATCGACGCCCGCCACCGGGCATCCGGTGATGTTGCGCACCACGTCGCCGCATCCGCCCATCGTCGTAAGGCGGACGGCTTTCAGCTTCTCCAAAATCTCGGGGAACTTGTCGAGTGTAATGTAATGTAACTGGATGTTTTGCCGGGTGGTCAGCTCGCCCTGATCGCGCCCATACAGCTCGGAGATTTCTCCGACTGCGCGCAGGCCCTCGGCGCTCAGGATGCCGCTCGGGATCTTTATCCGCATCATGAACGTGCCGATTTTCGGCTTGTCGTGATACATCCCGAACCACTGCAGCCGCACGATGTCTTCTTCGGGAAGCTTCTCGTAGGAGGTGGTGGCCAGCCGATCCCATTGCCCCCACAGCTCGGTCGGGAACAGATCAGCCTTCAGGCGCTCGACTGAATTGCGCTTGAGGACCATTTCCCGGGAGGGTGGTTCACGTTTCGGCACGATCTAGGACCCCTGCGAGGTAAAAGATAACTTCGATGAGTAACTTAGTCAATTAAATAGATCACTGATGTAGTCTGCTATTCCCCCGCTTCAAGCTTCGTGATACAAATTCCATGGAAATCTTATGAAATTCGGCGTCGGCGTCGACTACTCATTAAAGGCTCTGCTCGTCTTAGCGGAGCGATACCCCTCACCGGAGCCGCTTCGGGTCGAGGAAATCGCCGAGAGCCAGGGAATCCCGGAAAATTACCTTCGCCGGCTCCTCATCGAGCTCAAACGCGGAGGGCTGGTGGCCAGCCAAAAAGGGCCCAGCGGTGGCTATCTGCTTGCGCGGCATCCCGCGCGAATCACGATGGCAGACGTAGTGGAAATAATCGAGGGCGACTATGTCCCCGTCGATTGCCTCGAAGAAGCCAACTCCTCGTGCCCTCGTGATCAGCCATGCCCGATGCGCGATGTCTGGCGTGAGGTGCGGCAGTCGGTTGACGCGGTTCTTCGGCGCACGACGCTGCAGGCTCTTTCTGAGAGGCGACGGACCGCCTTGACGTTCAGCATTTAGCCCTTCTGTGCTCAATTTTTCTAAAACGGCTCACTTTGACTTGAACAATCGCTCAGATTGGAGAATATTCGGGTACAGATGGGACCGGTTGGGGTAGCGGGTGTCGGCTATATCAAACTCTCGTTAAGAGTTTGTTTCATAACGATGCGCCGGTTGGGTTGGCCAGTCCCAAGGGGGGTCCTATGAATTCTGGACAGACCGCAGGTTCCACCGCGACGAAGCGATTCACCCAGCGCCCGTCGCTTCTGAATTCCCTCTTCGAGCTGCGATTCCCCCTGGAAGCCGCACAATTCTTGATTCACGGAATTCATCACCCCTGGCCCCACGTCGAAGCCGACGGCCATCGCAAATCCATAATGATGATCCCCGGCTTCATGGCCGGCGATATGACTCTCGCGCCGCTGGCCGGTCTGTGCAAATGGCTGGGCCACGAAATCTCCTTCACCGGCATCCGCTCCAACTCGCGATGCCCGCGGGAAACCGTGCTGCATCTGGAGCGTCACCTGGAGAAAATCCACGATCGCGATGGGCGTGTAGTAATAATCGGGCAGAGCCTCGGCGGTGTGTATGCGCGCGAGATCGCCGTGCGCCGGCCCGAGCTGGTCGAACGCGTGATCACTCTCGGCTCGCCGATTCGATTGGTCGAGGACTCCAGTAACGCTTTTGTAATCGCAACCGCGCGGCTGATCGCGCGCATGCGCAATATGGATGAGGGATGCCTGACCCAATCCTGCCCATGCGGGATGGAGCTGGTCGAGCGCCATCCCGGCGACGTTCCCACCACCGTCGTGTACTCGCGCACCGATGGCGTGGTGCACTGGGAGAGTTGCGTCGATAGGTCAGGTGCGAAGACGGTCGAAAATGTCGAGGTGATGGGAAGTCACGTCGGCATGGGCTTCAACACCGACGTCTTTCGCGTGGTCGCCGATCGCCTCGCCTGCGCGCCGCGAGCATCCGCGCCGCGGCCGGCGCCGGTGGTCCGTCTGCTCCGCCGTCCGGCGCAGCTTCCGCAACTCACCTAGGCAGAATTTCCGCTTTCCGATGATTCGCGAATGCGACGTGACCGTCGCACGCGCTCATCTATATGTACGCGCTGAATGCGCGCGCTCGGCTACGCGCGAGCGCGCTGACGCGATCGCGGCCCGTGCGCAGCGCCGGATGCTTCGCATCCGGCGCTGCGCAGGCCCTCTCCGAAGATCACCTGCCCAGATTCTGATTCACGAACTCCCAGTTCACCAGGTTCCAGAACGCCTCGATATATTTCGGCCGCGCGTTGCGATAATCGATGTAATACGCGTGCTCCCACACATCGCAGACCAGCAGCGGATGCTGATCGTGCTTGAGCGCGGTATCGGCGTCATGGGTGCCGGCCACTTTCAGCGTTCCATCTTTATCGCGCACCAGCCACGCCCATCCCGAGCCGAAATGTCCGGCCGCGATATCGCTGAACTGCTTTTTGAAGATTCCGAAATCGCCGAAGGCTTTCTTGATCGCGTCGGCAATCGGCCCCTTCGGATCGCCGCCCGCTTTCGGCGCCATGCTCTTCCAGTAAAAGCTGTGATTGAAATGCTGTCCGGCCTGATTGAACAGCGGACCCGTCGCGCTCTTGATGATCTGTTCGAGCGACTGACTTTCATTCAGCGTTCCCTTGGTCAACTCGTTGAGTTTGTTGACGTAGGCCGCGTGATGTTTGTCGTGATGGAACTCCAGCGTCTCTTTGGAAATACTCGGCGCGAGCGCGTCGTAGGAGTAGGGCAGATTGGGGAGTTCAAAAGCCATAGCACACCATCCTTTCCCGAGGCGGGCCAGGTTAGAGCCTTAACCCGTGTTTGATGTTTTCAGACGAGGACGGCCGTGACCGCGCAGGCCGCCGATTTTCAAAGGCTGATCGTAGTGCCGACGGGCGCGACCCGCAAGGTGCGGCGTGCCCTCGCTTTTTGTTGCGCGGCGCCCGCCGCGCAACGTCACCCGTCCGTCACGTTTCATGCACGCAGCCGTCGCATGAAACGCGCCGGCCGGGCGAGAGCCGGAGGGGCGTCCTCGCCCGACGGTGCTGGAGCGCCACGATGTAACCGACCGCGCCACCCTTTTTTTGTCATCCAGAAGCAAGCGCAGCGCCGCTGAAGGATCTCGTGGCCCCACAAAACAAGGTCGCACCATTGATCCGCACCGTGAACGATGCCGTCGACCGATCGCTCGCACTCGAATGCTGAAAGCAACCCTCGCTACCGATACTCACCCGAGATCCTTCGGCTTCGCTCCGCTCGCCTCTGGATGACAAGGAAAAAGAACGCCGCGGGCACGATGCTGAAACGCCACGATGTAACCGACCGCGCCGCCCTTTTTTGTCATCCAGAAGCAAGCGCAGCGCCGCTGAAGGATCTCGTGGCCCCACCCAACGAAGTCGCGCCATTGATCCGCACCGTGAGCGACGGCGCCGACCGATCGCTCGCACTCGAATGCTGAAAGCAACACATGATACGGACACTCCCCGAGATCCTTCGGCATCGCTCCGCTCGCCTCTGGATGACAAGGAAAAAGAACGCCGCGGGCACGATGCTGAAACGCCACGATGTAACCGACCGCGCCACCCTTTTTTTGTCATCCAGAAGCAAGCGCAGCGCCGCTGAAGGATCTCGTGGCCCCACAAAACAAAGTCGCACCATTGATCCGCATCGTGAGCGATGGCGCCGACCGATCGCTCGCACTCGAATGCTGAAAGCAACCCTCGCTACCGATACTCACCCGAGATCCTTCGGCTTCGCTCCGCTCACCTTCTTAATTCGCTTCGACTCCACTCGCGTTCCGCCTCAGCGGCTTCGCGCGGGATGACAAGGAAAAAGAACGCCGCGGCTCGGAAAGATTCGCGGAGTTTTGAGTAGGTGGCGCTTTTCAGTTCGCGGTATAAATGCAGAATCCAAACCGAGGCGGACCATGCGGAAATTAATCGTTTTCAATTCGGTGTCGCTCGATGGTTACATCGCGGATCGCAACGGCGACATGAGCTGGGCGCACGCTGATCGATCCGATGCGGAATGGAACGCATTCGTCGCCGGCAATGCGAGCGGTGGCGGCCAGCTATTGTTCGGCAGGATTACCTACGATCTGATGGCGAGCTACTGGCCCACGCCGATGGCGCGTCAGAACGATCCGGCCGTCGCCGAAGGGATGAACAGGGTGCCGAAGGTCGTGTTTTCGAGAACGCTGAAAGAGGCCTCGTGGAGCAATACGAAACTGGTCAACGGCGACCTGGTGGCGGAAGTGCGAAAGATGAAGCAGGAACCAGGACCGGGGATGGCGATTCTGGGCAGCGGCAGCATCGTTGCCCAATTGGCGCCGGCGGGTTTGATCGATGAATTTCAGATCGTGATGAATCCCGTCGCGCTCGGCGCAGGCCGCACGATGTTCGAGGGCATCAAAGAGAAGCTGATGCTGAAGCTGACCCGGACGCGCGCCTTCGGCAACGGAAATGTGCTGCTCTGCTACGCGCCGCTAGCGTGAAGGAGGCGCGCAGCTCCTGCGTGGGCGATGCGCACGCGCGTTAGCTTGAAACGATCTCGGTCATAGCGCGCGTCGGCGTTCTTGGCCTGAGTGATGGACAGGCTTCTAATTTGAAAATGGACAGCGATGATCCAAGTCCATGAAATTCCACGGCGTGCGGTGCGCATGGTGTGGATCGGCAGTTTGCCATACGGCCTGACCACAGGAGCGACAGAATCCGTGATAATGATTTTCTAGAGAAGCCGGCAACCTGTCTTGTGTTGCAATTCCCACATCTTCATGTTGGCAGCCGAGAGGCTTTCGTCGTTTTCGCATCGCCCTAATTTGATTTCAGAAACCCTGCTACGACACGCTGTTAGATAGTGTCGCTAATTTGCTTTCGGCAGAGCACTACGATTACGTCCGCCGGAGAGCGGGAGAGGGGCAACCGCAAGCAGTCGCTGTGGAGCACCAACGCGGGAGATTGTGACTTCGAGTATTCGGATCGTAGTGGCGCCAATAACTCGCGCCACAGCTTTCACAATGCCCGTCCCAATGAAATTCCGTAAAGCTCACGTCACCGGTATGTGATTCCCGGAGAGTTCTGCGCTTACACTTAGGGCACTTCGAAGACAACATCGCTTTGCAGTTAGGTCAGTATCTTTCAAGCGTCTTAAAAACGACGCGCGCCGTCACTCGGCGTGCTTATCGCTCGCGGACCGGCGGAGTTGCAGCCACGCCGCGATCAATCGGTCCGCCTCTTCCGGCTGGAGCGATCCTTCACGCACCGCATTCAAAATCTTGAGCAGGGTTGCGTCATGCGTGCCTTCGGCGCCCGGCACCGCAGCACTTTCCGAGGCCGCATCGAAGCCGCGCGGCTCGTTCGTCGGGCGCATCTTCATGGTCGTGACTCGGTCGCGTGCGACTGCGGCGGCGCTCGCGAGATTCGGCCATCGCGCGCTCTACCACCTCACTGATGCGGCGGCCCAGCCGCGAGAATCGATCGCCGACGTCGTGCGGAATCTTCCGATCCAAATCCGCGATCGCGCGCTCGACCTCGTGCAGCGCGTCGCCGACCGAGCGGGTGACATCGTGCGCGATAGTACCGGTGAACTTGCCGCTATCGGATACGATCCGGCCCGCCGCGCCGAGGATCTCGCCGACGAATTCCGGAATCTCTTCGCGCAAGTCGTCAGCCAGGTTTTCGAACGGGGCCGAGAAGCGCCGCCCGCGGAAACGAAAATCGCGCGAGCTGCGCCGGCAATCGTAGTCGCGCGCGCTCGCATCTTCGCTGAATAGGATCACGTCCGCATCGGTCGCTTCCAGGTTGAGTTCGAGACCACCGCCGCCGATAGTGCCGCTGACCTGATCGGGTCCCACGCGCGTGAAACCCTCGTCGGAAATCCCGTACAGGCGCACTCTTCCGTGGCGCGCGGTCGCGTGGAATTTGGCCGAAGTCTCGGCGGAGATCTCGACGCTGATACGGCCGCGGCTGGTGATGTTCCAACTGCCCGTCGTAGGCATCGGCGCGAGCAAATCGACCGCGCCGCCGATTTCCGGAAGCCCCACCGCGCCGCGCACCGCGCGCAGACTGACGTGACCGCCGACCAATTCGGCCGACACGCTCCCCGCGATGTCATCGCAACGCAGCCTGCCGCCGATTTTTCCGAGGATCACATCGCCCGCCACCGCGAGCGCTTTGACTTTGCTGCCGACCGCGGAGGCGTTGAGCGACGCGACGCTTTCGACTTCGAGCTTGCCCGCCACGCGCGCCGCGGTTACCGCACCCGCGCCGGAGACGCGCAGATTGCCGCGAACATTTTCGAAGCCGACTTCGCCCTCGATGCCGCGGCATTCGGCGTTGGCCGCCGCGTCCCGAAATTTCACCGACTGCGCGGTATCGATGCGGAGGTTGCCGCTGATCTGCTCGCCTTCGATCGCGCGAGTGTCTTCGAGGCTTAGGTTACCGCCGACTTCGCCGCGAATCGCGATCGAGCCGATCCGGCGCCCGCGCAGATTGCCGCGCACCCGGCCCAGCGAGAGCGGTGCGTGATAATCCTCGACCTCGAGGTTGCCCGCGCACTCCAGAATCTCCAGCGTGACGCCGGCCGCGATTTCGATTTCCGCATTGCCCGCGATCAGCAGCTCGGCGGACTTTTCGATGGTGCGGATTTGCGGCGCGCTGTCGTACAGCACGACGGTCTCGCCTTCGGTGACGCCGCGCACGCGCAGATTGCCGCCCACGCGCATCACGCGGATCGATTCGATTTCCGACAGTTTGATTTTTTCCATAACCGGGTTCCTCCCGAATAAATTGTGAAGGGAATTATTTTTCCTTGCCGGGTGGCGGCGCCTTGCCCGACGCGTTCAACGCGCGCAGCGCTTCTTCCGGCGAAATTTTTCCGCGGCGCAATTCCTCGAGTAGCGCGCGCCGTCCGCGCGTGATCGAATCCTCGCCGCGATCTTCTACATCGGGCGGCGGCGGCGAATCGAGGTTGGCGCCGATCGCCTCGATCACCTCATCGAGGCGCGCGCGCACGGTGGGATAGGAGACCCCGAGCTCGCGTTCGACTTCGCGAATAATGCCGCGGTTTTTAAGGAATACTTCGACGAAATCGAGCTGGCTGCGATTGAGCCGCAGCAGCGCCGGCAGGCTGAAATCGCCCTCGATCACGATGTCGCAGGAATGGCATTTGAGGCGGTTCGCCGCAAGGTCGCCATTACATGAGGGGCACTTCAAAAGCAGTGTTCGCATTTCCAGCCTGACGTTCGCAAAGTTAACTTAATTTAGCCTAAACATTGATAATGTCAACATCCAACTTAATATTATTCATAATTGCTCAATATCGGCTATTCGGCAAATTCGGGCAAAATCGCGACCGATCGCGATCAATATGTTGCCGAATGTGTTGCTCGGATGTTGCTCGGCGTCGTCCCAATGTCGTCTCGCGACATACGTTTTGCGCACATCTTGCGCTCGGATGTCATCGATGTGCAGCATGACGTGACTTCCAAATGCGAGGACTGCTGCGATGAGTGACAACACGCGCGATCCGCTAATCGTTCGCCATGAGGCGCCGCTCGGATGGCTGATCCTGAATCGCCCCGAAGTCAGAAACGCGCTCAACCTGCGCTCCTGGCAGCGCATCGCCGAGGGGGTCGCCGAGCTCAATGCCGACGCCGCGGTGCGCGTCATAATAATTCGCGGCGCCACGCCCGAGGCGTTTATCTCGGGCGCCGATATTTCCGAATTTCCCGCGATGCGCGCCAACGCCGAGCAGGCGCGCGCCTATCGCGACGCCCCCAATCACGCGGTCGCGGCGATGATCGAATCGCCCAAGCCGATTATCGGGATGCTCGCCGGCGTATGCATCGGGGGCGGGGTTCAGGTCGCGCTTTCATGTGACATCAGGATTGCGGCGCGCGGCACGCGCCTGGGAGTTCCCGCGGCGCGCCTCGGCCTCGCGTATCCGTTGGAGGGCGTGCTCGCGCTGAGCAACATCGTGGGGCCGGCCAACGCGCGCGACATTTTGCTATCGGCGCGGCTGTTCGATGCGGATGAGGCGTATGCGATGGGCCTGGTGAACCGCGTGGTTGAGGCCGCGTCGTTGGAGGAAACGGTGCGCGACTACGCGACCAGGATGTCGGCCAACGCTCCGCTCACGATGCTGGCGGCGAAGACCGCGATCCGCGAATCGCTCAAGGACCCGGCGCATCGCGATACCAAAGCGATCGCCGCGATGGTGGCGCGATGCTTCGACAGCGACGACTATCGCGAAGGGGTGAAGGCGTTTCTGGAAAAGCGCCGCCCGGAGTTCACGGGGAAATGAGCGGCACAGTTGTCGCAAAGTATAAGAGCGACAACTGCGCCGCCCAGATGCGAAGCGCGCGCGGAGAGAGATCCAGAAACTGAAACCTCATCGAGGTTTCAGACTTCCCGTCCGATTCACACAGGAAGCGCGAAACCCAGTTTGGGTTTCGCAAATGGTTTTCGACTGCGAGGCGCGCCCCTTACGGGTCCTAAATCTGGCTGCGGTCCTCCACCTTCTCTCCTACTGGGAGAGACAAGAGTGAGGGCGCAGGCTGCTTTAGCCTGCCAGTCGCCCTGCGCACAGCGAAGGGTCTCCGCGAAGCGATGTGCTCTTCAAATCCTCCGCGCCGCGATGCGCCGTACAGAGCCGCGCACGATTCGGAAAATTTGCGTCCGATGCAGGTCAAGGCACGGAAATCGAGCTTCCTGCTTAGCACGACCTATCTCTTAACGCTCCTATCAACACCAGTGTGAAGCGTTGCCAAACGGTCGTGTAAAATACGTGGACCTACTTTTCGGCCAATTTTGCGAACAATCTCAGCGTGACACCAGCGGAATTGTTTCTTACTCCCGCACGGGCAAGGGGCATATTTTGGAAAATCCCGATAATTTGCAAAAGCGGGTAAGAGAGCGTCGAAAACTTCGGACGGGACCTGAAGCTCTTCGCGCAGTAATTGCAGATAGCCGTCTGTTCCATGTGCCCATGCCGGGCCTGGCCATTTCTTTCTTCCCGTGGCTTCAAAAATTAACTGGCGGTCGAAGAACACAGTCAATTGGTCGAGAAAGCTCAAGAGGGTTATTGGTTCTTGACCGTTCCATTCGGAGGCACACCCCATCCAAAGGCAACATCGCCCGTCCGGAGAGCCGCTTGTCTGCTGTGTGCGGGAATCGCCCTGAGGGCTCATAGGCTACGGGTTCTTCGCGCGGTAACGCTCCCGGAAAAATAATTTTACTGGCAATTCTCTCAGCGATTCCGCACTCAGATAGAATAAGGATTCTCGCCCTCCATCCTCGGTTCTCTTGTTTGCGGATTTATTCGTGAATCGCAACTCAGGATACGCGTGCGCGACTAGAGCCCGGTTCTTGACCTATACCGCTTTGCCCTCTCGCGGAGGCGCCATGCTTCGTCTCTACTCGGAATAGTTGCGCGATGGTATAACCCTCCGCCCACCCGCGACCTCCTCGGTTGTAATAATGGTTCCCATCGCTGTTCGGCTGAGGGAAACAGCTCTTCCGGAACTGATACTTGTCTGCCGCTTCTATCCGCTCGATTCTTTCGGCGCGCAAACCCCTCGCGACACGACAATCTCTTTCGCGATCCTTCTCGAACAAATCCTGGTATTCCTCTGGGAGGGCGTCGCAGGTGCGGTGCGATATTCCAACTTCATCATCACCGAGCGCCTGTTGTATTCTCGCAGCAGTCTGAACGGCCTCACCGATGCAAATCCGGTCACGCGCTCCGTAAGAACCGAGTTTTGAGATGAGCGTCGTGCCGACGTCGATGCCGACCGCAAGGTGCAAGTCCTTCGCAGCCGGTAGGCAGTTTTTAATGGCGGTTTCCAATGATGATTGGAGCGCTGCCGCAGCCTTAATAGCCTTCTTCGAGATTGCCTTTTCATTGTCTTCGGGGAGATGAAAGATGGCCTGTACGTTGTCGCCCTGGTACTGAATTCTAACTCCGTCAAAATCGCCGGTCAGGACGCGTGCGAACTCTTTGCGGAACAGCATGCATGACCTTCAGCGCCTGATTCTTTTCGATTCTGTCTCGGCGGAGTCGATATACCGAGTAAAACCGCAGAGGTCTGCAAAAATAGAAGCGGCGAGCACGCGTTTGTTGTTCGTTATACTGAGGGCATCGGTATCTATCAGGACTTCGGCACCCCCATAAGAGATCTCGGTCAACGGAAACTGCCTGCGGTCGTCCTCGACGCGCTTTTCCGCTCTGCCGGGATCCCAACCTATGCCGGCGCCTTCGCACAATACCTTTAGATTGAGCTGCTTATACTACCGATTTCGTATGCCTGCGGTTCGGTATCTGGTACTAAGGCGCAAAATGCCTGAAGGTCACTATAGGCCGCGTCATACATTCGCTGCGTCAGTCGGAACTTCCAAGGTGGTCCGATAACGTGGGCGGCGTGGTTTGCAGCACCACCTACAAACAAAAGCTCGCGGTCACCACGGACGCCGTCTGCGTGGCTACCACGTCACCGATGTCGCTGCCTCCGGAGATCACGTAGTCCTCAGAAACCGGGAAAGCCGGATTAAAAACCGAACTCACGAACTCGCGAATAACCACTGGCAGTAAAATCGCACGTGCAGATAACTCTGGCGCATCGTCGATTGGGCGATAGAAAAGCGCATGGAGCCGCGAGCCCTGAAAGTGGACGCGAATACCGTCGAAAAAGGTTTCCACGATTCGCGAAACTTCCCGTTGATAGATGTGGACCGATTGTATGAGCCGCTTGATTTCGTCGCTTTTGCTCGCAGACGATGTGAGCCTGGCGAAGTTGGAAACTGGCGTATAGACGTGGCTTCCAAAGATCTCCCTGAGCCCAGTCTCCGAAAGCAGATTCCAGAGGTCGGCGTCTCTTTTTAACTTCTCAACGTTTATAGTCCCGAGATCACCGAGGTGTTGCTGAATACGATCCACGCTTTGCTGATAATTCCAACTCATGCTTCTTCCCCTACCTCACCAACGGATCGACCACATAAATGATGCGCGAACTAAGCCCTCTTATTTCACGTGTGCGCGCCGAGCATCGGCGTTGCCGGTCTGGCGAAAGCAGAGCGTGCAGATCAGATCCGATAACAATTGGAACTTGCAGGTCCTTTGTCTCAGTTTCGTAGCGCGACGCAAGGTTCACAGCAGGGCCGAGTACGGTAAATTGTCGCTTGCCATCTCCACCGACGTTCCCGACAAAAACTTGGCCGGCTTCTAAACCGATACCCACGCGGATCGGATTCCCGTCGAGAGAAATCAGGCGAGCTCACGATGATGTCTTGCGCGCATGAGAGAGCCCGCTCCGCCGAATTGGTACCTTCAGAGAGGAAATCTCCCCACACCGCCATCAGCGCGTCACCTATGAACTTGTCGACCATTCCTCCGTGCCGATGAACGACCTCGACCACGTGATCAAGGTAAGTCGAAAGCTCAGAGGTGAGCTTCAGCGGCTCCATTCCCGCTGCCGTGCCGGTGAAATTGCGAATGTCAGAGAACATCACAACGGCGTTTCGCCTTCGGGGTTCTCCGGGAGTTTTCGCCCCGACGCAACAACTCCTGCTCGACCTCCATCGAGACGTGCGCCCGAAACTCGCCGAAGAGCAGGGCCTCGTTCCGGATATCTAAACGCTCGAGTTCCGTGGCATCGGAGAGCTTCCTAGAAACCACTTCGAGCAGTCGTTGCAGGAAACTCGCATCGTTCATCAATCGTGTCACCGCGTGCGACGGAATCGAGCAACGCTCGCACCATGTCCTGCGCGATAGCTGTGGCGGTTCGCGGGACGTTTTCTATAAAGGCTTGTTCACCGACCACGTCTCCGACACCACGCGTGACCAGGAAACATTCCTCTGACGAAATCTGCTCCAGTGCGAGCAAAAATTGAGACGTGACCGTTCAGAATAACGGCCAATTCAGTTGGCCGGTCATCTTGAACGAACAAACGGTCGCCAACACCAAAGATATGAATTTTGAGCTCCGGACCGATCTTGGATAGCAGTCCTTCGTCTACTCCCCTGAAAAGTGCCAGCTGCGCGGCGACTCCCACGGCGTCCGTTACCCGATCGACATTCTTCGATGAGTCCTCGATTTTGCCGACGTTCCTCATCGCGGGCCGCCATACTCCGCCGCATTTTCCGGCGCATCCGTTACAGCAGTAGAGAATTGTTTCATAGAAAGTGTTACGATTATGAAATGTTCTGTTTCGTTAGTCAAGTTTTGTTACGCAGAAAGATGGGGAGGGTGTGCGGATGACGAGAGCGACGATCCACAGTTTGGGCGCGATGGTCAGAGCGAGGCGTGGTGAAAACAAATTACGAGCTACCGCTGCGCAGATCGGGATTTCCGCCCCGACGTTGCTGCGTGTTGAAGCGGGTCACATTCCAGATCTGGAGACGTTCGCGAAAATTTGCCAATGGCTGAAGGTTGATCCCAAGAATCTGCTGGGAGTGCAAGTACCCGAGGCCCATGCTCCCATCCTCGCCATTTCCGCGCATTTCAAGGCGGACCGGACTGCTAAACCCGCGACGATACAAGCGCTCGCTACGATGCTGATGCTGGCTAGCAACGAACTCGCCCCAACGAAGGTTGGTGTGGATGACGACGACGCTTGAACGAGGCTTCAAGACTTGGGCCGAGAAAACGGCGGCGAGTCTTCGAAAGAACTGAGACTCGCCAATCACGATCCCTTGGACGTGCGAGCCTTGGCAGCATTTCTCGAAGTTAAGCTCGATACCCCCAGAGACGTGGCGGGCATGCCTAAGGAAAAACTTGATCAATTGCTTATAAACGATCCTGAAGGCTGGTCAGCGGTGAGCCTGACCGCGGGTGACAGTTCCGTCATCATCTATAATCCGCGCCATTCCGAGGGTCGCCAAGCCAGCGATATCGCTCACGAGCTAGCACACTTCATTCTCGGTCATGAGCCCGCGAAAATCGTGGTTTCGCAGGACGGACAACTCGTGATGCGAAGTTACAACAGCAAACAAGAAGAGGAAGCGAACTGGCTCGGGTGGGCGCTCCTTCTCCCTCGTGAGGCGCTGCTATGGGCGTTTCGACAGCAAATTCCCAGCGCAAGGATTTGCGAACGCTATAACGTAAGCCAGGCTCTTCTAGAGTTCCGGATCAGGGTGACGGGTGTGCGAGTTTTGCAGCAGAGAGCAAGGGCAAAGAATTTCCGATAGGAAAGAATAGGAATCTAAGTTTTTGAGGGTCCCTCACCTGGCCTGAAGACAGGCCGTCCTCTCCCTTCTGGGCGAGGGGTTTGCGTTGCGGTTGCATGCCATCTGGCGGCGGTGCCAATCTCAATCGGTTTCGAAAATGGAAATTCCGGTTTACATCACCCCGGTACACATCACCGCGGAGCCTGCCGGTGCGAGCACCGGCGGCCGCGCCGCTATTTTTCCTTCTTTAGCGGCTCGCCCGAGGATTCAGCGCGCGGGGCGGAGGTCATCGGGCACCGCGGTCTCGATCTCGTCGACATCGGTGAGGCGGCGATCCGCCGTCGCAAGTGTGCAAACCCGCCACGAAGCATCGTCGCCACCACCAGCGAATCATTCGTGAGAGGCCATAACGCCGCTGAATACGAAGCCCCTGGATCAAGACTTTACCGTGGTCAGAGCGGCGACCTCAACTCCCATCGAAGGGATGGCTCGATCGCGGTCTCGTAAGTCATCAGTTGGCGCAGGAGGTCCGGGCGGGTCGCCAGCTTGCTGACGACGTTGCGCGGCGCGACCAGCTTTCGCTCCACGGCCTCAATCGTCATCAGGCGATGACAGACCTCGGCGAGAACCAGCGCCGAGGTCGCGCCGCGCAACTTCCGGGATTCGCATCGCGCGAGCATCGCCGTGCATTGCGGCGACGCGCCGACAAAATGGTAGATGAACACGTTGGCGTCGATGAAGACCGCGGAGCCTTCCTCGATTTCGTCCAACGTCATCGGTCAAAAATCCTCGGCTCCTCGCGAAGGATCCGATCGACTTTGCTTTTGGACAATTTCAGGCATCCGGCCGTGCGTGCGACGACGCGCGAAGAACTGGCTGACGACTTTCGCATCAGCAGGTCCGAGAGCGCCTCTTCGATGACCTGGTTGAGCCGCTTCCCCTCCTGCGCGGCCGTCGCTTTGGCGCGTTGAAGAAGGTCGCGATCCAGCGCGATTTCGACCTTCGCTTTCATGTAGATAGTCTATCTAGAAAATCGGTTTAATATCGAGAATCTTCAGATTCATAGCGATCCCTCGAAACGTCGCGGTTGCACACCATCCGGCGGCGGTGCCAATCTCAATCGGTTTCAAAATGGAAATTCCGGTTTACATCACTCCGGCTCACATCACCGGATGACCAATCATCTAATCAATCAGGGGACAGACCGGCATGGCTAGTGGCCTGAGTCCGCAGAAAAAGCGCATCGCCAAGCCCAAGGCATCGAAGCCCGAAGCATCGAAGCCGGACGACGTGCTGCTCTATGAGGTGAGGGATGAAATCGCCTTCATCACGTTGAATCGCGTCCGAAAAGATGAACGCGCTCAACGGCGCGCTCAGCGACGCCTTGCGCGCGACCTGGATCCGGTTCGAGGCCGACAGTGGCGCGCGGGTCGCCATCCTCACCGGCGCGGGCAAGCATTTCTGCGCCGGCGCGGACGTGAGCCCCGGCGCGATCGATCGCGAAGTGCCATTTCAGATCCATCAAGGCTATCCGCAAAACGGCATCACCGTGTTCAAGCCGATCGTCGGCGCGATCAAGGGCTACACGCTCGGCGCCGGCTATGCGCTCGCGGTGCGCGGATGCGACATCACGATCGCGGGCGAGAGCACGCTGATGGGTTTTCCGGAAGCGCGGATTGGCACGCCGCTGCCGCCGATCGAGTATCTGCCGTACCTGCCGTTCAAGATCAGCCTCGAGTTCATGCTGCTGGCGTGGAAGGGCGGGCAGATCATGGACGCGCATCGCGCCTATGAGGTCGGGATGGTCAACCGGGTGGTCGCGGATGAGCATCTGATGGACGAGGCGATCCGATGGGCGCAGCTGCTCAAGAAGATTCCGCCGCTCTACATCAAGGCGGTCAAGTACGGGCACTACAAGACGACCGACAACAAGGTCCGCGTCGATGAGCGCGAATATATCCTGTACACGCATCCGCAGGAGAAAAGCCGGGACCGTCAGGAAGGGCTGCAAGCGTTCTTGCAGCGCCGCGAGCCGAAATTCACGGGAAAGTAATCGATCGGCCGGTCAGGTTGGATACGCTCGCGGCACCTTCATAGGACCTTGTGGCTGCGCAGGTCCTGGATCAAGGCTACCACGTAGAGTACGAATCCAAGCACGAACAGCGGCAGGCTGGTATAGAAGAACAGGACCATCGTCAGCGGCGTGGTCTGCAGCACGCATGGAATACATAGCAACACACCTAGCGCGGTCGCAGCGAGTGACCATTCCACCAATCTAGGCATCGGATTCATCCTTGTGGGGGGTGGATCGGCTGATGGCAGACTATACAGCTCAACTGGTTGTTTTTGATCTGGACGGCGACTGCCGCATGCGCGGGGTTGAGCTTGAAGTTGCTGGCGGCGCCATGGCATCGCAGGCAGTTCCCATTGGGATACGGCTCATAGAGCTTGATCGGTCCGCGCGGCATTCCTATCCCGGTGTAGTAGGCGATCACGTGCCTCATACCATCCATCTTTGCGTCGATGGGTCCCATGAACTGGTAGTTCTCATGACAGGTATAGCACTGGTCATCGAGAATCCAGCGGTTTTTGTAGTGCTTCGAGGCGAGCGTGACGCTGTTGGGATTCTTCAAGTCCGCTATCCATGGAGTCATGGTATGACAATCGGCGCAAAAGCTTAGCTGCTCGGCCCGCCGGAACGACAAAGCAAAGACGGCGGTTCCGAGCAGCACCGGCATGACTCCTATAACGAAAAGCAGCAGCAGTTTCTGTCGTGTACTCATCTGGGAGCGTTCCTCACCAGCAAGCTTCTTCAGGAGCCAAGGTGTTTCACATAGTCAACCAGCCCCTTGATCTGATCGTCGCTAAGATCCGGGTAAGCCGGCATCACCGGCGCCAGACCTACCGCCGCACCGCCTCCTTTGATTGCCTTGGTGGTCCAGTCGTCGCCCTTGCCCTTCAACGAAGTCGCGAAGTCCGTGGGCTTAGGGTGCAGATACTGGCCCGCGGGTCCATCACCCTTACCACCGGCGCCATGGCAGGCGGCGCATCGTTGAGCATAAAGCGTCGCCGCGTCCTGTGCGTGAGCATGCGATGGTACCAGCAGCGCCGCGACGGTCACTACAATCGCGAAGCATACCAGCTCGATTGAAAATCTCTTAGAGGTCATACCGACTCCTCTGCTTCCACCGTTCATAGGTCACCTCCGTTCAGAGAGCCGAGGAATCCATTCGCGTGTTGTGCTGCAAAAGATCTGCCTCGGCTACTATTGCTTAGCCGCAAGTTCTTTGATGTATGCGATCAAGTCGCGCAGCTGCTCGGCGTTGAATGCGCCATCGAACCCAGGCATCAGCGGTGCCTTTCCGACGGCCTGGCCACCCGCAGTGATAACCTTGCTTATCCACTCATCCGGCTTGCCGCTGAGGACTTTTGAAAAATCCGTGGGCTTCGGGGTCAATGCGGCGGCCGCGGGTCCGTCGCCCTTACCGGTCTGGCCGTGGCATCCCGCGCAGTTGTCAGCGTATAGCTTCGCACCATCGCCGGAGTCGGCGTGTGCTGCGTTAGTCAGGATCAACATAACGAGTAGAACTACCAGCGAAACATATGATCCGTAGCGCATGACAGCAACTCAAAATCCATACTTGAAAGCCACATATCCCGCGTTCCCGGTATAGGGCGTCCAGGTGGTGGAGCCAACGAAGGTCGAATAGGGCGACGCGCTGCCCATCCACGGTCTGAGATTGTCCCACTGGAAATCGTTCTCACCGAAGTGGTTGAAGTAGTAGCCCAAATCGAGCGCCATGTTTTTTTTGAAGGGATACTCGTACTGCACGATGATCTCCTCGAACTGGGTGCCGATGTCGGGAAAAGAAGTCGCGGGCGTCAGCGCCGCGTCACCGTTTGCATGAGTCAGGCTGGTGCTGACTGCATAGGTGAAGTTGATGTTAAGCTTCGATCTATTGCTCATCAGCGGCAGTCCTCCGACGTTTAGCGGCGGCAAGGAGGCCTCGATTCCGAGATTGACCGAGCTGCCCTGATCGCGGCCGTAGCTGGTCCACACCTGCGATGGGCAGTTCTGGGGATTTTGCGAACCGGGGGCCGTCGCGGGGCAGGCAGGCTCGATCGGATTCGGTGCATGCGTCTGGCGCTGCATCCCAGCCATATTCCAATCAGTAGCTTGCCAACTATAGTTGGCGAACATATTGAAGTTATCATTCGGCTGGTAGGTAGCTCCAACCGATGGGGTGTAGTCCGACGAGTGTTGCAGCCCTATTTCACTGACCGGATAACGGTTGTCGTCGTAATCCATCGCGGCATAAACAGAAAGACTGTTGAGGTGACTATCTTCCGAGTCGTGGAACGGACGAATCGAGCCGTAGAGGTTGAACTGATTCACATGCACCGACGCTTCATCGAAGCGCCGCAGCGCGTCCAGCTCGGTACTTCCGTCATTCTGCTGGACCAGCGAGCTGCGGTTATTGTTGTAGCCGGGTGAATCACGATTCGCATACTGGTAGCTTCCCTGAAGCTGGAACCAGTCCGTCGGCGTCCAATCGAGGACCGGACCGTAGGAGGTAGTATCCTGTTGTAGCACCATCATGCCGCCATTATGAGTGGTGTCAATTCGCCCTACCAGGCGCGCCGCGAGCGTCGGCGTCAGCCGGTAACTCGAGGTGAGCTCGATGTTCTGATCCGAGAACGAGAACGGGAACGCGGTCGCCGAGAAAGTGCTGGAAATATCATTGAGAGAGGTAATATGATTGAAGCGGATCGCGGGATCTTTGTTATCGTAGTCGTAGTAACTGTACGTACCTCTGAGCTCCAGCCGCTCAATCGGATTGCTGACCAGCGTTGCGTTGGCAAAGAACGGCTGCACATCACCGCCGAGACTGTTCTGCGGCAGCCGCTGAGATGGCAGGGCGGAATTTGCCGTGAACGGAATGAAACTCTGGTTCTGCAGCCACCAGCCGTATGACAGGCTGCCCATCGCGCGAGTGTTAAAGGGCAAGGTAACGCCCCCATCGACCGTGAAAGTATGCGCCTGGTTCTCCGGATAGAGCTGCATTCGGCCCATGCATGGCCCGGTGCCGCCTGAGGGCGAATAAGTGGCGGAGCTTGTGCACGCGCCGCTCGGCGAAAGCTCGTGCCAGACGTCCGGGTTCGACCAGGTCAGAATCGAGTCCTGGTTATTGAAAAACGACCCGTTGTATTTCGCGCCTAGCGTCCACCAACCCGATGAGTACTCGACGCCGACTCCGTAGTTATAGATGTCGTAATTAACGGGTTGGTAGACTTGAGATATGTTGTAGGTCCCGGGGTTAGGCCCGAACATCGTGCCGAATGCGTGATAGTTGCCGCTGGGGTTCTGGAAGTTGAACTGGGCGCTGTAGGTCCAATGTGGATCGGGTGTGTAGCGAACCTGCAGGTTTGCGACCCCGTCGAGCAGGCTGAGCGCTACCGGATGCGCCGCCTGATTGACCCAGGTGCCGACGTTTTGTCCCGGCGCCTGGCCGGCAGTCGGAGGCGCCGGACGCGAGCTCAAGCTGAAGTTACCGCCGTTCTGACTGTACGCGGTCGCGCCCACGTTGTCACTGAGATAGTGCGGGATATCCAAATACTGCACCTGGATATCGAGTAAACCATAGACCCCAGCGTGTAGATTGTACATCTGGTTGTTCTGTCCGAGGTTGTAGGAGCGAAAGTCGGCAAACACCCGGTCATCATTGTTATCGCCAACCAGCAAGCGCAGTTCCGGAGCGATGACTTGTTGCGCCATGTCGCTGTACTCGCGGTACTTGGCGACGTTGGTATCGGGAACTGGCTCCGGATAGACGCCTACTTCCGCGGAGCCTTGCACGGAAACCGGCCCGAAGGTCATTTGCGCGCGTGCCGCGCGCGCGGCGACGAGCACCAACACGAGCCAGCCTGGCAGCACGATTGATACGAGGAGCCCGCGATTGACCGAGTTTCTCATCGTACTTACCTCGAGTTCGCTTCTTCGCCGCTATCGGGTGAAGAACAGACCGCCAGGCGCGTTCGAGCCGTGGATGTTCGCATGACAATTGGTGCATGAATGTCCGAACACAAAAACCGTACCGGCGCGCGCCGGGGTTCCCGGATGAAATGTACCGACGTGGCATTGCTGGCAGAGCCGCGGCGGCGAAACTTTCAGCAGAAAGCGGTTGGTCGAGCCATGGGGATCGTGACAGTTGCTGCAGTTCTGCAGGACCGGCGGATGCGCCCACAAAAATGGCCCGCGCTTCTCGGCATGACAGCTGTAACAGACCTCATTAATGGTCGGCTGCAGAAGCTGATGCTGATAAGGGCCGCCATGAGGGTTGTGACAGTCCGTGCAAACCATCAATCCCTCGCGCAACGGCATATGCGAAGGCATGTTTATCTGATTCGCCTTGTCGAGGTGGCACTTGAGACAGACCTGGGTCTCCGGTCGTGTATAGATGAACGGATTGGCGCGGAACGCGGCAGCGAGTTGGAACTCGGAGGTCTTGTGCATGATCTCATGACAGTCCGCGCACCTGACCCCCCGAAACGAGTGAGTGCTCGCTTGCCAGAATGCCTGGTCACCTTTCTGGTGACATTGCAGACACACGCCGTTGTCAAGCTCGGCCGATTCGCCGGAGTCGGGCCGGAACGTGATTAGGGACGGCTCGGCCGGCGGACCATGCATCACTTGTTCCGGGCTCACACCCTTGCCCATCGCCACGCCCATTTCCGGAACGTACAGGCTGCCGGGCCCGTGACACGATTCGCATCCGCGTTGCTCCGCGTCATCACGCGGATGCTTGATGAGGATGTTACCCATCATCGTTTCACCGAACGCGTGAACGGAGGCTTGGTGGCATCCCTGGCAGGCCTCCGAGCCAATGTAATTCGCGGCGGCAGGTCTAATCGCCGGGGCCTGAGATTTAGTAGATTGGGTGGGCGGCGCCGGAGCGGCTGCCGATGCTTGAGCTTCCTGGAGCGAGCCGTCGGCAATCGCGGTCCCGTTGTAAAGGAGCGCGATCAGGACAAGCATGACTGCGCGAGCCCGACTTTGAGGTGCCCATCTGTCAACCGTCGAGCGCACGTGGACCAGTCGATGTTTCCCTCTTAAGTTTAGGCTGGACCTATAACATCAGATTCTTCGTTTATGCAAACCCCATGCGTGTCGATCCGGCCCGCCTCGAATTCGGCCTATAACGAAATGTAGGTAATTACGCCTATTTGCACCCCTGACGCAGGTGTGTGAATATAATTGGCCAACTGGCTGATTTTTATGTCACGCAGTAGATTGCAGGAAGAACAAAGCGCCGAAACCCGAGCCCGACTGCTCGAAGCCGCTATCGCGTGCCTCAGCGAGAAAGGATACGCCGGCGCGACCGTCACCGAGATCGCCGGTCGCGCGGGACTTTCCCGCGGCGCCCAGATTCATCACTTCCCCAAGAAAGAAGGACTCGTAATCGGCGCGGCACATCGCGCCTGCGCCCATCGAATTGCGGAACTCGAACTTGCGCTGCAAGAGCTGCCCGACGGCAGCCTCGAATATCGCCTCGGAATGCTGATCGATCTGCTGTGGGTGATTTTTCGCGGCCCCAGTTTCTATGCCTGGCTGGAACTGCTGGTCGCGAGCCGCACGGAACCGATGCTGCGGGCGGCGATGCGCGACGTCAGCCATCGCTTCCGAGCCGGGGTCGGCAAGGCCTTCGCGAAATTCCTCGAGCGCGGCCGTCTCGCATCCGCGGACGTCATCAAGTTCGAGCTAGTGATGCAGATGGCGTTCGGCAAACTGGAGTCGATGGCGCTGGAACGCGCGGTCCTCAATTCCGATGAAGCCGATCCGCCCGAGCTCCTGCGCGCGCTACAGGATCTGAAAAAGCTGGTCCGCGAAGTTTTCAATTCCACCAACACCTTTCACTACGAATCGCGGGCCGACGCCCGATGAGCGGAATGGCCGAGCAGTCCATTAGCGGCGGACTTTCGTTCAATCCGTTCGACGAAAACTTTCGCCGTAATCCATATTCATTTTACCAGCCGTTGCTCCAGGGACCGCCGCCGGTCTTGAGATTCTTCGTGCCAATCGCGGTGGTCGCGCGCTATGGCGACGTGCTCGCGACTTTGCGCGATGTGAATCGCTTTTCGAGTGTTCCGGTGCGCAACCGAATGACGGTGCAGACGGCAGAAATCTTCGGCGATGCGCCCACGGTGTTCGGCTCCGATCCGCCGGTACATTCACGCCTGCGCAAACAGGTCAGCCGCGACTTCACTCCACGCGCGATCGGCGCGATGGAACCGCGCATCCGCGCCATCGCGAATCAGCTGCTTGACGAAATCGCGGAGAAGCGCGAGTTCGATCTGGTCGCGGATTTTGCCTCGCCGCTGCCGGTTCGGATTATCGCGGGCATGCTGGGAATTCCCGGCGAAGATCACGCGGTCTTCAAACGCTGGTCCGACTCGTTGATCGAACTGAGCAGCCTGGCGCCGGAAGCCGCGATGCCGCCTTCCATACGCGTCAACCTGACCGAGATGCGTGCCTACTTCGCCGCCGAAATCGACAAGCGCCGCGCCAACCCCGGCCCCGATCTGATGAGCTCGCTGGTCTCCGCGCACGAAGAAACCGAAATGCTGAGCGCCGGCGAGTTGATGCAGTTCCTGATGATCCTGCTGCTGGCGGGCAACGAGACCACCGCCAACTTGATCGGAAATGGAATGCTCGCGCTCATCCAGCATCCGGCGCAGATGAATCGCCTGCGGAAGGCGCCCGCGATGCTCCCGCGCGCCATCGAAGAGATGCTGCGCTACGACAGCCCGGTTCAATCGGTTTTCCGCACCGCGAAGCAGGATGTGGAGATCGGGGGCACGACGGTCGAGAAGGGCAGTGGGATCTTCCTGATGGTGGGCGCGGCCAATCGCGATCCGGCGCAGTTCGAGAATCCCGATGCGTTCGACATCACGCGCGACGGTAACGAACACCTCTCCTTTGGCGACGGCATTCATTTTTGCCTCGGTGCGCCGCTCGCGCGGCTGGAAGCCGCGGTCGCTTTTGAAAGCATCTTGCGGCGTTTTCCACGACTGCGAATCGTCGACGACACCGAGCTGGACTACAAGAGTTCATTTTTCGTTCGCGGCCTAAATTCCCTTCCGATGATCGCCGCCTAGTTCGCGCACCCCTCGAAGTTTTCGCGCGCTTGCCAATAAAGCTTGCAACGTTCGCGGGCGCCGAATGACTATACGCGGATATGAATCGACGCGGCCCCGGCATCGTACTTTCGATCTTCGCGATCCTGTTCGCACTGCTCGCGCTCGCGAATTTCTCGAAGCCGTTTCAAGCCGATGGCCCGAACACTTTCGTGTTCCTCGGCGCGCATCTTGTTGGAACTCCGAAGATGATCATAGCGCCGATTCTCGGCGTCGTCCTCGCGGCGTATGCGATCGGAATTTTGCGCATGAGGCGCTATACGCTCCTGCTTAGCTTTGCGTATTTCGTATACGTGGCGCTGAACCTGAGTTTGTTCGCGATCAGGAATCCGGAGCAACGCCACGGCCTCAGCTGGTCCTACGGACTTTCATACATCGCCATCGCAGGAGGGGTTTCGCTCGCCTCCGCGATGCTGCTGCGGCGCCGCCGCGCCGACCTCACCTAACGCGCCAGCTTCTCTTCGCCGCCACCAGCGTCGTCCTTTAGTTTGAACGCGCTGAACAATACCATTCCCTTTTTTAGTAAAACGCTAAATATCAAAAGACCAATCAGGAATCCAATTCGTCATGTGCGATGTCGACGGACCGTACAGGGCTACTGCTAATCCAGAGAGACCTAAGGCACCGTCGCCAATCGCCAAGGAAAGAAAAAGCCGTCGTTTCATCGGAGCCGCGCGACGATACCGTATTCCAAAAAACACGGCGATCAACAGGAGTGCAATGCCTGCTGCGGGAAGCAGCCAAGGTATCCGGCCAGCTTTTAGCATTAGCCCGTAATAAAAAGCCGCAACGACAGCCAACGCGTTCGAGATGACCAAGAAACTGATGAAGAACACTATGTATCTTTTCTTCATTCACCAGCCGCGACTAATTTTACACCAGTCTGCGCAGGCAGATAAACTGGCTCCACAACCGGCAAGCGCATGCCGACTTCTGGATGCTCGGCTAAATCAGCGAGCGGCCTTGCGCGCCGTCGACCGGCACGATCGCGCCGTTGATCCAGCTCGCGCGCGGCGACGCCATCATCACCACCGCGTATGCCACCTCCTCCGGACGCCCGAGGCGTCCAGCCGGCGCCTCATGCGAAATGAAATCGCGCTCGAAGGCGGGATTTTCCTTGAAGCGGCGCTCCCAACTGCCGCCCGGATACAGAATCGACCCAGGGGCAATCGAGTTGACGCGCACGTTCTTCGCCGCCATCTCGCGTGCGAGCATTTTCGTGAACGAGATCATCGCCGCCTTCGACGCGTTGTAGGTCAGCGGGCCGCCGGACTCGCGTCCGTAGATCGAGCTGATATTGATGATGGCGCCGCCGCGCAATCGCATCTGCTCCGCGGCCATCCGCGCGAGGCGCACGGCAGCGAAAAAGTTGAGCTCGAAAGATTCGCGCCACGCCGCTTCCGATACCTCCGCGAGCGCGCCCGGGCGGGCGCCGCCCGCGTTGTTCACTAGGATATCGACGCCGCCGAACTGCGCGGTGTGTCGCCGCCATCCATTTTTCCATCTCGTCGGCCTTGGTGACGTCAGCGGGAGTCGCGAGGATCTCGAATCCGAGTTTCCTGAAATCCGCGGCGGTATCATTGAGTTGCGCCGCGCCCCGCGCGCAGATACTCAGCCGCACTCCTTCTTCGCCGAACGCATGCGCCATCGCGCGGCCCAGTCCCTTGCTGGCGCCGGTAATCATCGCCACTTTGCCCTTTAGTCCGAGGTCCATGTTGCCTCCTGCATCTCGCGATGCGATCGGGATTGAAGCATTGAAGGTGTCGCGGTTGGGCGGTTGACTGCAACGGCTACCGGCTCTAATCTCGATAGGCTAAACCCGGCGCGTACGGAGGATTATGGAGATAAGAGTAGACGGTTCCCTCGATCAGGCGATGCGCGTGCTCAAGCGCAAGCTCGCCAAAGAGGGAGTGTTCAAGGAAATGAAGAAGCGGGCTTTCTACGAAAAGCCCAGTGTCCGCCGCAAGCGCAAGCGCTCCGAGGCGCAGCGCCGCCGTCGCAAGGAGCAGCGTCGCCGTCGCGCCTCCGCGATGTAGTTTTCTTCCCGCGATCGCATCATAACTACTGCTAAATTCGCGTCCCTCAGCTCGACGAGTTGAGGGACGCGCCATTATCGGCGCGAGATCGATGTCGGGGCTTACGGCTTCGCTGCAAGCCTCCCCCGAAAGCATCGGGGGGGAGGCGCGGATATCGGAAGGAAAACTATAGAGCGCGTGCCGACGGTAGCGGCCGCCAGGTGAAAACCAACTGGCCGTTGGATACGAAGCAGTCCAAATCCTGATGCGGCTGATGGGCGGCCTCGCGCGCGAGCCGGAAATTTTCGATTGCTTGTAAGACTGCGTCGGGTGCGGCGTTGGGTCGGTGCGAATTTCGTGCGGCGGCAAAATCTCTGATCGAGGAATCCAGGTTGACCGGCAGGCAATTGCGCCCGCCGTGTTCATCGAGCGGACCCGCGCCGATACACGAACAGCGCAGACACAAAATAACCGGACACCGATCGGCAATCGGGGTGCGGAAAAATTCCGTCTGCAACCTGAATATGCTGATGGCGCATTCCGACCAGACCTCGCGCGCGCGCTGCGCCGAGAAGCGGCGGATCGCGCGCGCCAGATCGCGCATCAGCATGCCGCTGGGGCGCGGCTCCAGCGCCACGATGCTATCGCTCTCCACGCGCATCGAGGATCCGAGCTGTTGGGTGAGAAATTGACGGAGATTGATCGGCAACCGGCTTCCAATATAGAGGCGGGAGGAATCCCAGATGGCGCCGACCGTAGGCGCTCTGGTCGGTCGCCGGTCAGCCATCGCGCTGATGGCGGCGAAGCGTTCCAGCGGGGAGGGCGCACTTTTCATCGCGCGTGAGACTCGGGCGTTTCTATGAATCAAGGGGCCGTTTCGCAAGTGCTATCCTCCATAGGTCTGGACCGAGAATAATTCCGCGCCGGCACCGATCGCCCGCCCCCTACAGACATCAGCACTCGACCGCGCTCCCACCAGCCGCCGGTTAGATGCGTATGAATCGCGAACCTGAAAATTTATCCCGAAAGTACCAATTGATGGAGAACCAAAAAGACGCGCCAGACCTCGATCAAATGAATCCGAAAACGAATTGAAGTCGGTTCGGGCTGACGCAAACTGTCTCTGCGTAGCTCCGGCCCTGGGCCTGCTTATGCGAGACGCGCCGCAACCAAAAAGCGCCATGCGCTTTAACTCTTTCCACTAGCCCATCAGCCCGCTCGACCCCCCGCCCCCGCTCGCCCGCCACCAAGCAGCGGCTTCGATGGTTTACCGCACCCGCGCGCCAGTCGCCGTCAGGGTGCGCTGTTATCGGACTACCGGCCAAAACTCGCTACGGACAGTAAACTTGTTTATCGCGCTGGCGGAGTTGGAGCAATCGTCGAACGAGCGATTAATTGGACGAGGCTCGCTTGACATCAAAATCCGCACATGCCGTCCGTTAGGCCGATTCTATCGATTGCCACATCGTTCCATGAGCAACTCTTATAGGCACTGATACGGCATGCGCATCGCGGCCGCCGAGCTTCACTGAATCGATTCGCCGATCATCAAGCGGGTACGGGTTTTACGCGCACGGTGTCGGCCGAGCCTTGCCGCCCAATGCGGCCGCGGTGGCGCATCGAGCATGGACCAGCGGCCGTGATGGATTAAAGAATCAAATCCAACGAGCTGATGGTTAGCGGGCGGCGGTTAGCGTCGTCGATTTGTCAGCGCACAGATCGCGCGTCATGTCGTAAGTCGCGCGAATCCCGCGATTGAAATTTTCCACCGACAGACGCTCGTTGACGCCATGCACCGTCTGCATATCGTCCTGGTTCAGCACCATCGGCACGAAGCCATAGCTTGGAATCCCGCGCGCACGCAGGAAGCGTGAGTCGGTAACCGCCGTGGTCATCGAGGGCGCATAGCCCATCCCATTGAAGTCGGCGCCGATGACTCTCGCGATTGCGTCCCATAGCTCGCCCGATGCCGGCGACGGCAGCGCCTCGATGGGTTTGAGCCGCGCTTCGACCTCGATACGCGGGCCGAGCGTATCGCGCACCTTCGCGATGAAGCTCGCCGCATCGGTATCGGGAAGCAGCCGGCAATCGACGTCGGCCTCGGCCGTCGAAGGGATCACATTGACCTTGTTTCCCGCCGTGATGATGGTGATGGAGACTGTATCGCGAAAAGCCGCCTGCATCCCCGGCGAGCTGAGCGGCCCGCGCGAGGCGATGTCCAGCATGAAGGGCCAGCCCAGATGTTCGAGCTCGAAGGAAACCGGGAACGCCTCGTAGGAGGCGCTGGCCGAGAGATTGCGCGCCATCAGAGGTTCGAGATGCGGGGGCATCGCGGCCGCCATCGCCATCAGGCGCGAGAGTCCACCCACCAGGATGAGGTTGGGATTATCGGCGTTAGGCACCGCCGCGTGCCCTGAGGTTCCTCTCGCCGTGAGGTGAAGCCATAGCGGCGTCTTTTCGCTGACTGCGACGCCGAAGCCGGAAAGCTGCGAGCCGAAGGGATCGATGCCGCCACTGCCGCCTTCATTTAGCGCGAATGCAGGATCGATCGATCCGAAATGATTGTTCACCATCCAGTTGGCGCCCCATTCACCACCCGCTTCCTCGTCGGGGTTTATCATCATCTCAACCCCGCGGCGCAAGCTGACGCCTTGCCGTTTGAGCGCGATCATCGTCATCAGCGCCATGATGCCATCGGCTTTGTTGTCGATCGTTCCGCGGCCCCACACGTAGCCGTCGGCGAGGTCGGCGCCGAAGGGCGGATGTAGCCATTCGTCGGCCGCGGCTGGAACTACGTCGGCGTGCGACATGAACAGCAGCGGTTTTTCGCTGACGGCGCCCTCGATTCGCGCGACCAGTGTGAGCATACCGGGCTTGCTCTCGAAGGTTTCGGTCTCGATCCCTTCATGATCGAGAATCGATTTCAGATATGCGACCGCCGCGGCGGTGTTGCTCGGAGGATTGGTGGTATCGAACTGGACGTAGCGCCGGAAGTACCCCATCGCTTCCGCATCGAGGGCCTGCCAATCGGGCTCGCCGACGGAAGCAGCCGATGTCCCGTTCGGGGCAGCTACAGTCTCGGCGGAAAAGGCTTTGGAGTTGATAATCGCGATCGAAACGAGGGCGAGAACGGCGGCCATCGCCCATACAATGGAAGGAATTCTGGGACCTGATGACACCGAGCACCCCCCTGAAAACCGCTTCGGCACCGACCCAGTCCGTCGTCAACGAAGCACTTCAATTTTTGCGCTACTTTCAGCATTGAGTCCATTCCCAAAAGGAGGGAACCTGCCCGGCGAATCGATAGCCGCACTCGGAAGAATGGGCGTGGAGCCGAGAAGGCCTCTTTCTTTCGCTTTCGTGGCGTCGTACCCTACGGCGAATTGTCGAGAGTGCCAATAAAGGTAAGGCGCTCCGATATTCGAAGGCGAAAATAGGGGAGGAGTAAATCGACTCATGAGACGCCGTTCAGGTCGAACGCTTGCAAACATGAGCTTTGGTATTGCTCTGATGTTGTGCATCGCCGCTCTCTCGGGATGCTCAAACAGCGCCTTCAGAGACAGTCATGAATGGGGTCCATGCGCGATCGGCGGGGCCTTGGTCGGCGCGATGGGTGGCACGGTACTCGGATTGGCGGGCGGCTATGCGGCCCATTCGCATCCGACGCCGAACGACACCGCCGTAGCTTCAGGAATCGGAGCCGGCGCTGGAGCGATTATCGGCGCGATAATCGGCCATGAACTATGCGATCCGCTGAGCGGGCTGCCGCCTGCGCCACCGCTTCCGCCTCGTCCGGTGCCACCGCCACCACCACCACCGCCACCTCCGCCGCCGTTCAAGCATACAGAGAGAATCTCTCTGCGCGGCGTACATTTTGATTTCGACAAATACAACATTCGTCCGGGCGACGCGGCGATTCTTGATGAAGCGGCGCAGACGCTACGCCGCCATCCGAACGTTACCGTCGATGCCGACGGATACTGCGATGCGATCGGCAGTGAGAGATACAATCAGAAGCTGTCGGAACGGCGCGCCAACGCGGTCACTCGATACCTCGAACGCAGGGGCATACCGTCAGCGCAAATCATTCCGCATGGTTTCGGCAAGACCAACTTCGTCGCGCCCAACGATACGCCGGAAGGGCGCGCGCAGAACCGCCGCGTCGAGCTGAACCCGCGCCAATAGCGCACCAGCAGGATAGCGTCGATCACCATCGGCAGCGGTCTCATTGGAGGCCGCTGCCGTTTGCATTTATTCGAGCGCGTGCGAGGCGGGCAGGTTGCGGCGGTCGCGTTGCAGGAACATGAACGACGGAATCAGGACCAGCATCATTACGGCCAGCATCCGGTAGATGTCATTGAAGGACAGCATCATCGCCTGACGCTGAACCATCCCGTACACCATCGCGAGTCCGGTCCGATTGCCGGTCATCATTTGTTGCGCGAGATTTATTCCGCCTGGCGTATGGAGCCGTGAAAGGGTGAAGGCAGATACGTGCTCGGCGAGATGACTCTGGTTGATCTGTTGCTGATGGATCAACAACGTGGTCAGGTATGAAGTGCCGATCGCGGCGCCGAGGTTGCGCGTCACCGCATAAAGACTCGCCGCGCGCTGCATCTTCTGGCGATGCATCGAGCTCAGCGCGGCGGCCGAGAGTCCCGGAAATATCAGTCCGGTGCCGAGTCCCTGCAATACCGTGGGCCACACAATTCGGTAGGTATCCGACTGCAGATTGAGTCCCGCCATCGCCCACATCGCATACGCAACCATACCGAAGCCGAGTGCGACTAAAATTCGGGTGTCGAAGCCGCGGCGTGACACCGAACCGATGACAATCATCGAGCACATGGTGCCGATGCCGCGCGGCGCCATCACCAGGCCGGCTTTCGAGGCGCTGTAGCCGAGCAGTTCCTGCAAAAATATCGGGTTCAAAATGCCGGTGCCGTACAGCGTGAAGGTCAGAAAAATCACCAGCGTCACGGGCAGCGTGAATCTGCGATCGGCCAGAATCCGTAGATCGACGATCGGTTCCTCGATCTTGAGTTCGTTGTAGATCAGCAGCACCAGCGCGCAAAGCGCGATCGCGGTGCAGTAAATCACCCACGCGCTTTGGAACCAGTCGGAACGCTCCCCGCGCTCGAGCACGATTTCGCCGATCCCGAGCGATATCACCAGACCGATGATCCCGACCCAATCGACCGGCGCGCCTTTTCTCAGCACCCGCATGTAGGGCGGGTCCTCGATGAAGCGATAGACCATAAAGATGCCGAGCGACCCAATCGGCACGTTGATGTAGAAGTTCCAGCGCCAGCTCCACGCGTCGGTGATGTAGCCGCCGAGAGTTGGACCCATGATCGGCGCGACCATCATGCCGATTCCCCATACCGCCATCGCCATCATCTGCTCGCGCGGCGGGAAGGTTTCCATCAGGATCGCTTGCGACAGCGGCATCATCGCGGCGCCCGCCGCGCCCTGTAGCAGGCGAAAGAAGACGATTTGATTGAGCGATTGCGCGACGCCGCACAGCGCCGATGCCGCCACAAAAAGTGTGATCGACAGCATGAAGTAGCGCTTGCGCCCGAAACGTTCCGCAATCCATCCAGTCATCGGGATCATGATTCCCGCCGCGACCAGGTAGCTCGTCACTACCCACGCGATCTCGTCCACACTCGCGGAAAAGCTGCCCTGCATATGCGGCAGCGAGACGTTGACGATCGAGCTGTCGAGAACCTCGAGGATGGTGCCGAGCATCACCGAGAAGGCGATGATCCATTTGCGCGCGGAGGAATAGTGGTACAGGTCCGCCGAGGGATGGACGGTTTCGACGGCGGGTTTTGGAGTGGCAGCCATTCGGGTTCCCGGTTGAACCTAGTCGATTGGCTATCGACGATGCAAAACTCTTACGACTGCAGGTTGAGGAATATGTCGCGAGTGGCTTCGGTGTTGAGTTGTTTTATCGAAGTTACCCGATCGCTGAACTGCGCGAGGGTCGATATCTCGCTGGAACCGACATCGACCAGTATCGCAAAAATTGAAAATTTGAGCGCTTCCTTGCGTTGCTTCAGATGGGCAAGCCAAGCCGGACTGACCTGGCATTCGCCGTCGGTGATGATGACGATATCGGCCCGCTTGAGATTTTTTTCCTCGATCAGCTCCATCGCGGCATCGATGGGCGATTCGAAATCGGTGCCCCCGCCGGGAAAATATTCCGCCAGTTCCAGCACCTTGCCCAGCTCGGGTTGATAGCGGCGCTCGCGATTGAGATCGAGCACCTTGACCAGATTGCTCGAAGAGAACATCACCGCGCGAAAGAGCCGGCGCCGGCGCCGCGCGATATCCATCAAGGTCAGACTGACGGCCTTGGACCATAGCTCCTTCTGTCCTTCCATCGAGGAGCTGACGTCGACACACACGATCATCGGGCCCTTGTTTTTCTGTTCGTCCTCGCGCAGACGATATTGCAGGATCGATCCTTCGAGCAGGCGGCGGCGAAAGTCATTGCGCAGGATCGGATGATGCATCGCGACCAGCTCGGATGGAATCATGCGGCCGAGATCGGCGCCGCGCTCGACGTCATAGGCTTCGGCGACCCCGCGCTCGAGGGTTTTGCGGCGCAGCGCGCGGGCATCCTGCTTGAAGCGGCCGACCAGACGCGCCAATTCGCCAAGCTTTTTATTGCGCGCGAGTCTGCGTCCCAGTTCCAGGCGCTCGCCGGCCGGCAGCCGTCCGCCCTGTCCGAACTCGCGGCTGAACGCGTGACTATCTTCGGCGGCCTGATCGATTTCACCAGCGAGTTCGGCGGCGCGCAGTTCCATTCTCCGCAGCTGGGTCAGATCGCCGTGCCGGATATCATTTTCGACTTGCCGCGCCTTTTGATTGACGCGCGCCTCGGAAACCTTGGCCGCATTTTCCGCGGCGTCCACCAGCTTCGCGATTTTCTTCTTGAGCTCTTCGTCAGGCTGCGGTTCGCCATCCTTCGGAGGTTCCGACATCTCATGAACATTCCTGAGAGCGTCGGCGCGCTCCTTCAAGTCTTCTTCCTGATGCGCGAGGTCCCACAGCCCGAGCATCTCGCCGCGATTCACCAGGCGTTCGGAGCGGACCAGCTCGAGGACCTGTTCGCCGAGCACGATCGCGGCGATCGCGGCCTTGTCTTGTTCAAGAAGGGTGCGGCTTTTCAGTGCCTCGAAAGTGGGCGAGGGCAGTAGCTGTTCGAGAATCGTGCGATTGAGAACCGCGGAACGGCGCACCGCGTCCGGTTTCTGGAAAATCACGTTGTATTTGAACAGCGCGAAGAAGAGATCCTGCAGGAGCGCGTCGAAATGCGGGATCAACTCGCCGCCGGATTGCGCGAGAGTGGAAAGCGAGGGCGCGCTGATCCGAATCTCGCTCCATGCGTGACGATCATAGCTGTCGTTTTCAAGCCATGAGATCGCATCCGGGACTTGCGGGAGATACGGCCGTCGTGGCTTTACCGATTTCGCTTTGCGCGCCACCGCGTTCAGCTTATCCGACCGAACCGCAACGGGGCCAGCGACCCTCAAGCCGCCAGCCCCGTTCGTCCGCGAAAGGGCGGATCTTATCGCTACTTGATCGTGAAGCCCGTCAGAAATTCGTCGAATCCTCCCGACTGCACCACAAAGTCGCTCCGTAACCCCTTGCTTTCTGATGCTTCAGCAATCAGCGGCGTTCCACGGGGGCAATCTTCGGCCAAATCGGCGCTGCGGTATCCGCGCTGGTTGTCTCGATGTTCCACGCGAGGGAGCCTGAGTATCTGGCTTGCTCCCGATCTCGCCAGCGAAAAATCCGCCGGGTGATCGGCAAGGTGAACCGTACGATGCATAAACTCAGCGCGGAAAAATGGGTGCCCACTCTGGCGGCGCTGTTCAGCTCGCTTCCACTGATTGCGTTCGCGGCCGTGCTCTACGCCATCACCCGAACCGGCGCGGGTTCATCGAGCGATGGGCGTGAGTTGGTGATGCTGGCGATCGGAACCGTCGTGATGGCACTGCTGGCCGGAACTTTTTCCGCCCTCACGATCCGCTCCGTCATGCTCCGTAAGCTTAAGGAGATCCTGACCGGCAATCAGGAATTGATCTTTGCCCGTAACAAGGCTCTGGAATCGGCGCGCGAAACCGCGGTGGGCCGTGACGCCGCGATCGCTTCGGTGCGTGAAATGACCAGGGCGCGTGACGCGGCGCTCGCCTCGGCGGCCGAAAAGGCTCGGACGGCGGAAGCCGCGGTGGCGTCCGCGGAGGAACTGGCCAGGGCGCGCGACGCGGCGTTGGAATCGGCGCGTCTGAAGTCTGAATTCCTGGCCAACATGAGTCACGAGATTCGCAGCCCGCTCAACGGCATCATTGGAATGAGCGGTCTCTTGCGCGATACCGAAATGACCGCCGAACAGCGCGAGTTCTCCGAAATCGTATCCGTGAGCGCCGATTCGCTGCTCGCTATCGTCAATGACATCCTGGACTTCTCCAAGATTTCGGCGGGCAAAATGGTCTTCAAGGAAATCGATTTTGAACTTAACTCAATCGTCGAAACCGCCATCAACGCGCTTACCGATCAGGCGCGCAAGCGGCGCCTCAAACTGGCGGTCGAGATCGATCCCGACGCGCCCAAATTTCTGCGCGGCGATCCGGTCCGTTTGCGTCAGATCCTGATCAACCTGGTCGGCAACGCGATCAAGTTCAGCGAACGCGGCGTGGTGCGGCTGTCGGTCAGCACGGTCAGCGCCAACGCGCGCGAGGCGGTGCTGAGGTTCAGCGTCAGCGACACCGGGATTGGCATCAGCGAAGAGGCTCAGCGGCGTCTCTTTAAGCCCTTTCAGCGGGGAGACGGCTCCACCACCCGCAACTTCGGAGGTACCGGACTCGGACTGGCGATTTCGGCGCAGTTGGTCGAGCGCATGGGTGGCAAGATCGAGGTCGAGAGCGCGCTCGGCGAAGGCTCAACTTTTCATTTCAAGGCCAGTTTCGGATGCTCGGCGCCCGCCGTCAGCGCAAACCCTGAGAAGCGAACGCTCTCCGCTCTGCGAGTCCTGGTCGTCGAACATAATAGTACCAATCGCTGGATCGTCGAACGCCAGATCAACGCGTGCGGAATCAGTGGCGCTTCGGTTGCCAGCGCCGCGGCGGCTCTGATCGCATTGCGCGAGCACGCCGACACGCTTCCCTATCACGTCGCGATCCTGGACGCGGAGATGCCCGAGATCGACGGCGCCACGCTGGCTGGGCTGATCAAGGCTGACCCCACCATAGCCGACACGCATCTGCTGATGATGTCGACGCTGGGCATGCCGCTGGAGCCCGGCGCCAGTGCCGCTCCGATTGACGGATGGTTAACCAAGCCCGTCACCCAATCGCAACTGTACGACGCCTTGACCGCATTGGTAGCCGCCGATCTGCCGGTGGCCGAAGGCGCTCGGGCGCTACTGGCCTCGCTCCAGGATCCGGCTTTGAGAGAGGCGCGCGCACAGATCAAAATCCTGATCGCGGAAGACAATCTGATCAATCAGCAGGTCGCCGTGCATCAGTTGCAGAAGCTCGGCTATCCAGCCGACGTGGTCGGCAACGGTAACGAGGCGCTGGAAGCATTGCTCCACTATCGCTATCCCCTGGTCCTGATGGATTGCCTGATGCCCGAGATGGATGGCTACGCGGCGACTATCGCGCTGCGCAAGCGCGAAGTTGGAAAACCGCGCACGGTTGTGATCGCGATGACCGCAAAGGCCTCCGACCGCGACCGCAAGAAGTGTCTGGTCGCCGGCATGGACGATTACATTTCCAAGCCGGTCATCCTCGAGGAGCTGAACACGATGCTGGAACGCTGGCTTGCGCCCGAAGTGAAACCCTCACCATCTTCCGCGAAAGACAACGCCGCGCCCGCCATGTCGGCTCCGATGAATTTCAAGCCCCGCAATTCCATCCCGGATAGAGATCATCCTCATATTGTTGGCTCGCGGTTGCGCAGCGCCTGAAGTCGCGAACGCGAAGCGGCTGTGGCGGAGCACTGCGGAGCCCGAGCGAAGTCAGAATAGTCGCGAGCCGCGATCGCTCTATGCTGGTTGCTCCGGCCACCGATGTGATAAAAGTCAGTACGGCCTAACGATGAAGTTCAACCGCATCACAGTCGATCCGCGCCAAATGGACGGAGTCCCCTGTATCAGGGGCTTGCGGATTCCAGTCGCGACCGTGGTCGGGATGGTGGCGGACGGGATGACTCGGGAGCAGATTCTTAAAGCCTATCCCGATCTAAAACCCAAGGACATCGATGAGGCTCTCCGCTACGCCGCAGAGGCTGTGCGCGAGCGCGAATTGCCGCTGCGCTCCGCCTCTTGAGATTTCTGGTCGATAATTCCCTTTCGCCAATTGTCGCGGCGGGCCTGAAAAAGGCCGGACATGAGGCCGCTCACGTCCGTGAATACGGGATGCAGACGGCCGATGACGCGCGGATTTTCGATCGCGCCAAGCGGGAAAGGCGAATCATCGTCGCGGCTGATACAGACTTCGGGACTCTTCTCGCTCTGCGCGAAACGCGAGCACCGTCGGTGATCCTGTTGCGTCGCGCCTCGCAACGTCGTCCGGATAAGCAAGTGCGGTTGCTGCTGGCCAATCTTGGCGAGGTCGAGAAGGCCTTGAGCCAGGGGAGCGCAGTGGTATTCGAGGAATCGCGCGTGCGGATTCGCCGTCTTCCAATCAAGAAAGTAAGTCGACGGCGGATCTAAATCGACCCCGACAATTTGATAACTGTCGCGACCCCCTTTACTCGCGACGGCAACTAGTCAAATACGTAGATCCTGCCCGCCGATGCGTACTCACGCGCATCAGTCATTCCGCATCGTTCGAATCCCGCCTCAAGGAGCTTCACTTTTATGGATGACACTTCATCCGCCCCCGCTACCAAGCCACGCCAGCCCTCCGCCAAACAAATCGCTGCCAATCGCGCCAACGCCGCCCACTCCACCGGACCGCGCACCGCCGAAGGCAAGGCGCGCTCGCGCCTGAACGCGATGCGCCACGGGCTGCTCGCAACCGAGGCGGTCAATCGTGTCCTCGAAGGAGCGGCCGCGCGCGCCGCCTTCGACGAGCTGACTGACAGGCTGGAGAACCAATATCAGCCGTGTGGACCGGTCGAGGAAATTCTGGTGCAGAAGATCGCCGTCGCGACCTGGCGGCTCAGGCGTCTGTTACGCTACGAGGCCTGCGCTTCCTGCGACGAAGCGACGGACGACATGCTCTTCCATCAGAACTGGAAACGACAGTGCCCTGGCCAAACCAATGAGTACCCAGACAACAGGAAGAAGTGCGGACTGGAAGATTCACTGCTCCCCGACGAGGATTCCATCAAGCTGTTGCTGCGCTATGAAGCCGCGGTCAATCGCGATTTGTATCGCGCGATCGGTGAGCTGCGGAAACTGCGCCGGGAGCGCGCGACATTTCAGAATGGCGAAAATAGTTCCGGCAAAACGGAATCCGCGCCGCCATCGCAAGCGCAAAATTACCAAACGAACCCAATTGAACCGGCCGCGATGGCTCCAGGAGCCGTCGAGAGGCGAAGCGAAAGCGAAACTGACCCCGGCGGACCTCCCGCGAGCTGACCCAGCCGCTCCCTCGGCGACAAGATCACGCATCGAATCGCAACGCTCATCGAAGGGCGGGGAGAGCCTCGCGCGCGATGACCTCAGCCCGGCCCCTAACCCGAGACGGTCGCGCATCGATCTGACGATTCTAGAGGAAATGTAGCGGTTCCCGCCTGTTTTGCGGGTCTCGATGTGGAAACGCTTTCGCAAGGGCGCTTGAATGAGCCGCTGATAACGAGAGAAGATTAAGCAGCGGTCGCTTGTTCTTACGAAGCCAGCGCGCAATCGCCCGCAATGCTCTGATGACCAGCGACCCCGAAAATACTCTCAGTGGACGGCGCCATTCGCTGCTACTTGCGGCGGTGTCGGAGTTTATCGCGACCGCGGAGCCGGTCGGCTCGAATCAAATCGCACAGCGCCACCATCTCGGGATCAAATCCGCGATGGTGCGCAACATGATGTCGGAACTCGAAGACGGCGGCTTCCTCTCGCAGCCACATACCTCGTCTGGCCGTATCCCGACCGACAAGGCCTTTCGCTACTACGTCGATCACCTCAACGGCGCCGCTCGAATCGGCTTCGAGGATCGGAGCCAAATCGAGCTGCACTATTCGGGACGCGGACGCGACCTCTCGGTGCTGATGCGCGACACGCCGCGCTTGCTCTCGCTTCTCACCGGGCAAGCCGCGATGGTGATGGCGCCGCGAATCGAATCGATCGAACTGGAAAGGGTCAATTTCATCCGCGTCCGCGAGCGTGAAGTTCTGGCGGTTTTTGTCGCCACCACCGGCGCCATGCAAAACCGCCTGCTGGCGATCGATCGCGATCATACCCAAGGCGAGCTCGACCGGATGGCGGGTTACCTGAACGAATCGCTCGGGGGCCGGACCCTGGAGCAAGCGCGCGAATGGATCGAACAGGAACTTCGCCACGAGCGCGCGCGCTACGATCTGTTCGTTCGCGAAGCGTTGATCCTGGGCGAGGCGCTCGCGGGACACGGAGAAGCGATCGAGGTCTATGTCGACGGCAGCGCGCAGGCGCTCGAGCAGCCCGAGTTCTCCGACCCCGGCAAGGTCCGCGATTTGATCCGCGCGCTCGACGACAAGACCGCGTTGCTTGAGTTGCTGGAACGCAGCGTCAGGGAACAGGGTTTGATGGTATCGATTGGCTCGGAAAATCCGCGCCTCTCGGGATTCGCGGTCATCGCCGCGCCCTATGTCGGCGGCTCCAGGCCGCTCGGCAGTCTGGCAATCATGGGTCCGGTCCGGATGGATTACGAACGCGTGATTCCGCTGGTCGAGTACACGGCGCGCGCGCTCTCGAAGGTCCTTGAACACTAGCCGTTTGGTTTATAGTTCGGCCTCGCGCGCGAGATTGGAAACTCCCGGGCGCGACTAAATTTTCATTCAAGAGGAACCATGAAGCTTTACAATGAAAACGATCCCGCCCCGAATCCGCGCCGCGTGCGCATCTTCCTCAAGGAAAAAGGCCTCGACCTTCCGCTGGTGCATACGCCGCTCGCTCAGCGCGCGCACAAGACCCCGGAGTATCTGAAAAAGAATTCGCTGGGGCAGGTGCCGGTGCTGGAACTCGACGACGGCAGCCACCTCTCCGAGAGCGTCGCGATTTGCCGCTATCTGGAGGAGTTGCATCCGGAGCCGCGGCTGTTCGGACGCGATGCGAAAGAGCGCGCGCTGACCGACATGTGGATCCGGCGCGTCGAGTTCCGCGTGACGAGTCCGCTCGGCATGATCTGGATTCATACGCATCCCTACACGGCGGCGCTGGTCGCCGCGATGGGCGGCAAGCAGTACAAGGATTTTGGCGAATCGAATCGCAAGACCTTCGCCGCCGCGTGCCAATGGCTCGACGGCGAAATCGCGGGGCGCAAGTTTATCGCGGGCGACAACTACAGCATGGCGGATATCGTGGCGCAGTCGACCTTCGATTTCGCGCGCGTCATCGACGTCACCATTCCGGAGAACTGCAAGAATCTGCGCGAATGGTACGCGCGCGTTTCGAGCCGTCCCAGCGCGGCTTTCGACGCAGGAGACTTTGGCCGCCGCGACCCGTTCGTGCAATCGTCCGCGCGCTGATTGCGATTGAGTGCTGTATCATCTCGTCCTGACATTGATCATGCGGATTCATATGCTCGACTGGACCTCGGTCGCTATGTACCCGGCGTTCTTGCTGCGATTTGATCGCGAGTCGCGGCAGGTCTGGAGTAACAAAGATAGTTGAAACTCGAAGCGGCGCGCTGACCAGGTCAGCGCGCCGCTCGAGTACAACATAATGCGCCACCGCTGGCCCGGTTCTCCTTCTGGCGCGACGGCGGGGCGGAGAATCAGCCGGCGTACATCTCGAGCACCCCGAGCTCGCGATAACGCGGCTCGGTGCGCTCATTGAGCAGACCCAGATTTTTCAGATTCGGAATAATCGTGTCGACGAACAGGAACGAGTTGAACTTCTTTTCCATGTCCGTCTCGGCCGCGCGCCAGGCCGGATCGCGTTCCATCTCGTCTTCGAGATCCTTGATCGAGATACCGACTTCCTCGAACACCGTCATCCCGGACAGAAAGCCGTCGCGAGCGACGCCGTCTTCGACCTTGGTCACCATCATGTCGCATGCGGTGAAGCAAAAGTCCTCGAGCTCGGTTCGCTCTTTGCCGGAGAGTCTCTTGATGCCGTCGCGCAGCGCGAGCACGCCGAATCCAACGTGACGGGATTCGTCCTTGATCACGTATTCGAGCATTTCCTTGAGCAGCGGATCTTTCGATTCATGCTGCATGAAGCGGAACGCGGCGATCGCGAGGCCCTCCGCGATCAGCTGCATGCCGACGTATTTCGGCTCCCATCGATCCTGCTCCATGATGCCGGTGAGCAGGCGCGCGAGGGTGGGGTCGATCGGATAAATCTTGTCGAGCTTCTGGATGTACTTGCGGAACACCTCGACGTGGCGCGCCTCATCCATTACCTGGGCGGCCGCGCACATCTTGGAATCGAGATCGGGAACCGCGTCGACCAGTTGACCGCATACCATCAGCGCGCCCTGCTCGCCATGGAGGAACTGCGAGAGTCTCCAGGCGGCGAACTTGCGCGCGAGCTGTTCCTTGGTCTCGGCGCTGAGGGACTTGTACAGCTGCGTCTGGAACATCGGCATCTGCGACATGTCGAGCACTTCGCGCTCGATCGGCTTATCCCAATCGAGTTGCGTGGTTGCGTTCCATTGATCGCGTTTCGCGTTCTCGTACAGTCGGTCGATCTGCGGAAGCTGCACGTCGTAGTTCCAGTGGAAGATACTGTCGAGTGGGGTATGAATCTCGGTTCTAACGTTGTTGATCATCGCGAAAAATTCCTCCGGCGTGACACTTCGATAAAAATCGGATCACTGGTTGCGATTCAGCGTGGCGCGCTCCAAACCACCGAGCGCGAAATTTACGGTCAGTTCTTTGATCTCATTCAATGGCAGGTCGGTGCGTTCCAGCAGCCATGAAACCGCCTGCGACAACATTCCGATTGTCAGGTTCGCGATCGCGTTGGCCTTGTCGCCCAGCGTCGGCTCGAAGTCACAGCGCATATCCTCGATGAACATCTCGTGCACGCGCACCATCAGATCGAGAAACGCCGGGCCGTGCCCAAACACGATACGAAACTGCTCGGGATGCTCCGCGGCCGCATCGAGGATGGTCACGATGGTGATGCGCAGTTTGTCCTCGACCGTCTCGACGCCGGCTTTGGCGGTATTGACCCCCTCGCGTAGCTCGGCGGCGCCGGTCTCGATCAGTTCGATGAAAATTTCGTTCTTGGTTTTGAAGTGGAGATAGAAGGTGCCGAGGCCCACATCAGCTTCGGTCGCGATATCCGCGATGCGGGTCTGATGGTAGCCCTTGCGCGCGATGACGCGCTCAGCCGCTTCGAGCAGCTCCACCCGCGTCTTCTCGCGCCTGCGATCAAAGCGATTGGGAGCCTGGTGAATTTGCCGTGCCGACGCCGTCATCAGGAATGAGAAAATAATCGGTTATGAAGTGAGAGTCAACTCCGACGATAATATCATAACTGAATCCAAATTCAGTAAATGATTTGCCTAGCGAAGGTCGCGCTAAGGAACTAGGGCTCGTCGGAATCCGACGGCGGAGGCATCGGTGGGGCGTCAGTCGGCGGGGCGTCCGGTTGTTCGGTATCGTCCGCGGGCGTCGGCTCGGCAAAATCGGAGCTGACATTGCAGCATAGTTTGTAGCTGGTTCCCGCGCGCGGCTCGGCGTCGTAAACCTCCAAGGTAAGATCGGAGTTTACTTTCACCACCTGATAGCTGGTCGCGCCCGAAGCCCGCTCGATCACGAAGACATAGTAGCCGCCCGGATCCAGCGGCGCGGGTGGGCCCACGTCGGGAATGTCCTGCATGAATCCCGGCGGCAGCTTGCCAAAATCCACCGTGGCCACACGATCGGGGTTCTTCCCGATGGCATTAAGCGGATTCAACACGCTGCGATTGCTGTGAAACTGCCACACGGGCACTCCGCCGTCGAAACGCACCAAAGCCGCCTCGCCGCCGCTCTCGTCGCGAGTGCGCAGGATGCTGGCGCCGGTGAATTTAGTCACGAGGACGGACTTCAAGCTGTCATTCGTCTTCGCGTAGGTGATCTGAACCGAAGTTGGCGCCGCGGCCGAGGTCGATGGTGTCTGGTTCTCGGCGGGCGGAATCGAAGGAGCGTGGGACGGCTTCTTGAACAGGGAACAGCCTGGCGCAGTTGAAGTTACCGCCGCGAGCATCGCGAGAAGCAGCAGTTCGCGACCGATCGCGCCAGGTTTTGAATTTCCTTGATTCACGGCTCCGCTCTACTTTTATACTGGCACGACGGGATCGCTCCAACCCGGCAAACTAAGAGAGCAATCGAGGCGATGCGCGGGGCGTATCGTGGTTGGGGCTAACGCTCGTCGATCCAGCCGGCGAGGAACTGCGGGCGCGACCAGTCCAGCATCACGGCCGGAAGCGGTCGCTTGTCGTTCCAATGCAGAGTCTCGAAAGAGAGCGCGCCGTGAGCGTTGATTATCACGCTCACGAAGAGAAGGAACGTGCCGAGGCCGATCGCCGGAGATCCAATGGCGCGACGACGATCCGGCATCGCCGCGACCGCCGAAATCGCGAGCAGCACAAACCACGGAACCGCGTCGGCCAGAAGCCGGGGGCCATAGGAATAACCGCCCCACCATTCGGGATGCGCCGCACTGGCAACCGCGGTCGCGGCGATCGCGCATAGAGCCACAACGGCGAGGGCGCGGTTCGGCAGCGTTCTCCAATATCGGAGCGCAAGGAAAATCACGACCGCGAAGATGGGAGAGAAAATAAAGATCCCGCGCGACGGACCCAGCAAAGTTCCATATAGTCCCGACCCGAAGTGGATACCTAACCCGTGCGGGTCATTACTCACATAGTAGTATGGCACCACGGTGCCGAAGATTCGTAGTGAGTATGCAATGAAGGCCAGCAGCCAGGCGATGCCTGCTAGCGCATACGGCACAAGCTCGGCGCGATGGCACACCAATATGTAGATACTAACTATTACTACCGGGACGGCGCCGACGGGACGAACGAAGAACATCCATGAAAGCAAGGTCGCGAGCGCAATCGGACGAACAGAGCTTCTCCGCAGCGCGCTCGCAAATAACAAATAAACAACTAATCCGCCGAGCATCATCTCCCACGTATGCGCCCACATACCACGCGATGCAGTGCTCCATACCTGAGTGCCTAGTCCGGCGCCGATGGCCACTATCGCGCTCCAGCGCCAATTCAACGCCAACAGCGCGGTCCAAAAGAATACGATTACCAGTGATGCCATCAGGAGAGCGGCGAGGACTTTTTGGACGATCACTTCACCCGCGAGATTGTACTTCTTGTCCGGAGTTGCCGGTGACACTCCGGCGATATCCATCAAGGCGACGAAGGGCAAGGAAAGAAACGAACTGCCGTGGCCGAAGCCGTAGAGCAGCCTGCCGTTAGTCCGTTCCAACTGGTACGCATTTCTGCCCGCGATGGTGTCGAAGGGAAGATCGGCCTGATAGTTTTTGATCGAATAGCTACTCAGGTCAGGCGTGTGATTGCGAAGGAGGCTTTCCGCAGTCAACATTGAGTACTGCGAATCGTTCATCTGCAGCACGGGTGACGCGAGGAACACTACAAACATGAATAGCCACATTGCGGTAGCGAAGAGGAACAGACTGCCGCGAGGCGCCCGCGCCGCCGGGTAGTGCGGCGAGCCTTCTTTGAGCCTTGCAATCGGATTCGATCTGACGGCCGCGGCGCCCATGACTTCCGGCAATCTGCTCTCAACTTACTGAAGCAGATTGCTCCAAATGGTAGAGTTACAATAAGGTTGAGTGTCTGCCGAGGCAATAGCCGCCGACCCAGGGGTTTTACGCCGCGACCTCCATCGCTATCATCGTGCCACGGGTGCACGCGCCGCCCACGATGTGACCGGGCGCGCGTGCCTGCTGCCTAAATGAACGATCGGCCAAACGATCTCGCGGTCAATCCGCCCGCCATAGCCCCCCAGCGTATTCTCATCATTCTCACCGGCGCGATCGGCGATGTGATCCGGGCGCTGCCGGTGCTCGGAAGGATTCGCCGCGGCTTTCCCGATGCGCATATAGCATGGACGGTAGAGCCGAAATCCGCGCCGATTCTCGAGGGGCATCCGTGGCTGAACGAGACGATCCTTTACGACCGGAGCAAGGCGCCGTGGTCGTTCCTGCCATTTTTGAAGCGGGTGCATGACGGTCGCTTCGATCTCGCGATAGATCTGCAGCGGCATCTTAAGAGCGGACTCATCGCGTGGGTGTCTGGGGCGCGGGACCGAATCGGCTTCAACGCGCAAAATACCAAGGAATGGAATCATTGGTTCTCGACGCGGCAGATCGAACCGCAAGAAGAGATGCGCCTCAAGCTACTGCAATACCAGGCGTTCGGCGATGCGCTGGGTCTTCCGGAAACTCCCATCGAGTTTGGACTCGCCGCTTCCGGCGCCGAACGCGGCCGCGCGCAAGAGATCCTCGGTGACACTCGGCGGCCGTTGCTCGGCGTGATCCTGGGATCATCGTGGCCGAGCCGACTGTACTTTCCCAAATCAATCGCGGCCGTAATTCGAGGGGTGTCCGATCGAGGCTCGCACAATGGCGACGGACCCGCGCTTTTTCCCGTGCTGCTTGGCGGGCCCGGCGAGATAGCAATGGCGGCGCAGGTGATGCGAGAGCTTGAGGGGATCGACGCGCTCGATCTCGCAGGGAAGACTTCTCTGCGCGATCTGATAGCGATTTTTCCGGAATGTGAAGTGGCATTCGGACCCGATTCCGGACCGATGCATATCGCCGCAGCTTTAGGCCGTCCCATCGTTTCGCTATGGGGAGCGACTTCGCCGGAGCGCTCGGCCCCGTGGGGTTTCGATGAGCTTGCGGTCGTCGGCGAGATCCCGTGTCATCCATGTTATCTGCGCCAATGTCCGGTCGGGCGCGAGTGCATGCATCGGATCGCGCCGGAAGCGGTGATCGAAGCGCTGCGCCGCGCACGCGACCTCGCGCGGCGGCCGCCCGACAGCGAACTGGCGACGGTGGCCCGAAGCGGCGGAGCATCCCGATGAGACGCGCCCTCGCCGAGAGTATCGATCGAGCGGGATGGCGCTTCCGGCTTCCTGAGGATGGATGCGAGGACCCGCTCTGCAACCGCGAAGAATTGCGCGAACAAATGCTCGACGCGGTGGTGGCCGCGCTCGAGGGCAAGCGCGGCGCCCCGTTTCGCCGTTCGCGTCGCGCCACCACCTGGAAAATCACGGTGGCCGGCGTGACCGGCACATCAGTGAACCTCTTCGTGAAGGAACTCGATCGCGCTGAGGGGGTGAGAGCGCGGTGGAAAGGCGCGTTGCGGGCGAAGCGCTGCGAACACGTATTGCAAATTTCCGCGCAGTTACGCCGTGACAACTTTCAGGTAGCGCGTATTCTGGTGATTGGAGAGAAGCCCGGCAGCGGTCAGGAAGTTATCGTCATGAATCAGGTGGCGGGTTTTATGTTGCCGCGATGGATGAATCCTCGCTATGGCGCCAGCATGAACAACCGTCGCGCGATTCTCCGGATGCTAGGGCGCGAAATAGCCAGATTGCATGGCAAAGGCTATATCCACGGCGATCTCACTCCGTATAACATTTTCGCGTCAGTCGAAGACTCAGTGAGTATTGCTTTTATCGATCATGAGCGCACCTGGAGAACTTCGCGAGCGACTATCAATCTCGCGCGCGAGCGCAGGCGCAACCTGGTTCAGCTCGGTCATTTCGATATTCCGGGCGTCACCCGCGCCGACCGGTTGCGGGTCTTCGATAGCTATGCGCAGGCGGCCGGTCTTTCACCGCGTGCCCGGTCCCGCTCGATGCGCCGCCTGGCGAGGATGATACAACGCAGGCGTCTTCGCGATCGCGCGATCATACAAGGTGAGCCGCAACCTGCGATAATCGTTGAGCAACGGCCAGCGGGAGGATGATGGCTGATCCAGTCAAGATTTCGGTGGTGATACCGGTCTATAATGAGGTCAATACGATTGGCGAAGTTATAAACCGGGTGCTCAATTGCGGTTTCGAGAGCGAAGTGATCGTGGTCGACGACGCCTCGAGTGACGGGACTCGCGAGTTTCTGCGCAACTTCCATCACCCCAACGTCAAGGTCTTCTACCATTCAAAAAATCGCGGCAAAGGCGCCGCGCTGCGTTTGGGTTTCGCGGCGGCTACCAATCAATATGTGTTCATCCAGGACGCGGACCTCGAATACGATCCAAATGACTATCATGCGATGATCAAACCGCTGCTCGATGGACGCGCCGACATGGTATACGGCTCGCGTTTTTTGGGTGGACCACACCGGGTGTTGCTGTTCTGGCATTTCGTCGGCAATCGCCTGATTACGCTGCTCTCCAACATCATCAGCGATTTGAATCTCAGCGACATGGAGACCGGGATGAAGGCCTTCGTGCGGGAGAAGCTCCTGCGGATCAGGCTCAGCGCGAACCGCTTCACCTTCGAACCGGAGATCACAAGCAAGGCGGCGCGCGCGCGATGGCGTATCTATGAAGTGCCGATCTCCTACTCCGGCCGCACTTACGAGGAAGGAAAAAAGATCGGATGGCGCGACGCGTTCACCGCCATTTGCGCGATTCTCTATTATCGATTTCTCGACTGAAGTTCCCGCGTGGAATCCGCAATTAAAATAGCTGAGCCGACTGCCACGGCGTTCAAAGCTGATGCGACGGGCGCGATCGCGCCGGCGCAATCGTCCGGACCGGCGATGCGGATTCTTGGAGTCGATCCGGAAGTCGGATTTGCGGGCGGCGAAACCCAGGTGCTCGGACTTACGCTAGGCCTGTTGCACGCCGGTCATCACGCTGCCCTCGCATGCGATCCGCGCGGGCGTCTGTTTGATCGCGCCAGACGTGCGGGCGTCGCCTGTCATCCGCTTGCGATTCGCAACGCGATCGATTTTCCCGCCGGGATGCGGCTGCGAAATCTCCTTATGCACACGCAATTCGACGTCGTGCACTTCCACACCTCGCGGGCGCATTCGATGGCGCCGTTTGTGCGCGGACACGCGCATGCGCTGGTCGTGACCCGGCGAATGGATTCAAAACCGAATCGGCTGTTCGCGCCGTATTTATATAATCGCGCGGTTGACGGGGTCGCGGCGATTTCGAGCAAGGTTGCCGAGACGCTGAACCACGTGGGCGTCACCAACGAACACTTGACCATTATTCCATCGGGAGTCGATTGCACGCACTTTCGTCCCGCTGAAGCGGCCGAGCGCGCGAGCGCGCGGGCGCGGCTGAATATCGGCTCCACAGACTTTGTGGTTGGCACGGTAGGGATGCTCGAGGAGCGCAAAGGACATCGCTATCTGCTTGAAGCCGTCGCAAAATTGGACCGCGAGTCGAAGTCACTTACACCGATCACGTGCGTGATTGCCGGTGATGGAAGTTCTCGTGACGCGCTTGAGAAACTTGCCGTTGATTTAAAGATCTCGAACCGCATCAGGTTCACCGGCATGGTCCCCGATTCGCGCGCGATTCTTGATGCGCTCGACGCTTTCGTGTTTCCCTCACTGAGAGAAGGACTTGGAGTGGCTTTGTTGGAGGCGATGGCGTGCGGCGTGGCGGTTATCGCGAGCCGCGCCGGCGGCATCGTCGATGTCATCGAGGATCAACGCAGCGGAATCCTCGCGGCGCCACGCGATGTCGCCGCGCTCGCCGGCGAAATATCGGCGCTCGCGATGGATCCATCGCGCAGGTCGTCGTTGGGAAAGGCGGCGCGCGCGCGGGTGGTGGAAAGGTTCTCGATGGAGGCGATGACGCGCGAGACGGTCGATTTGTACCGGCGCTGTCTTGCCCGGCGGGCTGCAAACGCCGCGGGAGCAGGATCGATTTCGCCAGAGGTGAAAGCTTAGATGCGCAGCATGACAGGATTCGGGCGAGCCTCCGTCGAGCGCGGCGGCGTGCAAGTGGTAGCCGAGATTCGCGCGCTCAACCAACGTTTCTTTGAATTGAAGCTGAGTTTGCCGCGGGGCTGGGGCGAGCACGAGGCGCAGGTTAGAAAAATGGTCCAGGGCAGCGTCGCGCGCGGACGGATCGAGATCTTTATGCGCTACGCCGCCGTCAAGCCGCCGCCGGTCAAGCTGCAAGTCAACGAAAAGCTCGCCAAATTGTACATCACCGAATTGCGCCGTCTCGGAAAGCGTTTGCATCTCAACGGCAGGCTCGGACTGGAAACGATCATGCAGCGCCCGGAGATTTTTCACGTCATCGAGGACGAGAATCAGCAGATTCACTATGGTCTCAAATTGGGATTCGAAGCGCTGGAGCTGGCGCTCAAGAAGCTGGAAGCGGAACGGACGCGTGAAGGGACCAGCCTGAAGCGGGACTTCAGCCGGCGCATAAGAAAAATCCTCGCGGCGGTGCCGAAGATCGAAAAGCTTTCTAGCGAGACGCGCGCTGAGGTCCTGGCGAGTTTTCACAACCGCGTGAAAGAATTACTCGCCGAGCAGCCGGTCAATGAAAAACGGCTCTATGAAGAGGCCGCGGGCGCGGCGCAGCGCGGCGACATTACCGAGGAGCTCACGCGCCTGCGAATTCATCTTGGCGCCCTGGCGGAACTGCTCGAACGCGACGAGCCGGTCGGAAAGTCGATCGAGTTTCTGTTGCAGGAGATCAATCGCGAAGTGAATACGATGGGCTCGAAGTCCCAGAACGCCGGGCTTTCGCAGCTGACCATCGAAGTTAAAGGCGAGGCCGAAAAGATGCGCGAGCAGGTCCAGAACGTCGAATGACTATCGGCGACGCGACCTTCCGCGGCCCGGCATCAGAGGGGCATTTGCAACGACCGCGCGCGGCATATTAGTGTCTTCAATGACGAAAACGCCGCCCAGACGCGGTATAGTTTTCATACTTTCCGCTCCCTCCGGAGCGGGGAAAACTACTATTTGGCGCGCCGCGTTGCAGGCCATGCCGGAAATAAGGTTTTCGGTCTCGCTGACTACGCGCAACCCCCGCGAACACGAGGTGGATGGAACCGACTATCGCTTCGTTAGCGATGACGAATTCAGGCGCAGTCACGAAGCCGGTGAGCTCGCGGAATCCGCGCAACACTTCGGCGCCAGTTACGGGACTCCCAAGGCTCCGCTCGAACACGCGATCAGCTCGAGCGAGGACATCTTGCTCGATATTGATATCCGGGGCGCGCGGCAGATCAAGCGCAGCTATCCCGGCGATTCGGTTGCGATCTTTGTGCTGCCGCCCACCCTGGAAGATCTCGCCGAGCGTCTTCGCAAGCGGGGCACCGAAACCGAAGCCGAAATTCAGCGCCGTCTGGCTCGCGCGCGAGAGGAAGTCAGCGCGTATCCCGAGTACGACTACCTGATCATCAATCGCGACATCCACGAATCGGTCGAACGGCTGCGTTCGATCGTCAATGCCGAACGATCACGGGTGCCAAGGCTGCGTGAAGGTTTCGCGCCGTGGAAGAGCTAGTCCATAGCGGCGCGCCGCAACAACTCGAGGAACTCACGCATCGGGTTCTCTCCTACGATTCCGAAGCCGATCTGACCCTGATTCGCCGCGCCTACGACTTCTCGGCCCGGATGCATGGCGACCAGAAGCGCGAATCGGGCGAGCCCTACGTTACTCATCCGCTCAACGTCGCGCTGATTGCGGCGCAACTCAAACTCGACGTTCCCTCGATCGTAACCGCGCTGCTTCACGACGTGGTCGAGGACACCTCAACCTCGCTCCAGGAAGTCGAGAATCTCTACGGCGCCGAAGTGGCGCGTCTGGTCGACGGCGTGACCAAGGTGTCGAAAATCACCTTCTCCAGCCGCGAGGAGAAGCAGGCGGAAAATTTCCGCAAGATGATCATCGCGATGGCGCAGGACATCCGGGTGGTCATGATCAAGCTGGCCGATCGCCTGCACAACATGCGCACCCTCGCGCCGCTCAAGCCGGATCGGCAAGTCGAAATTGCCCGCGAGACCCTGGAAATTTACGCCCCCATCGCGCATCGCCTCGGAATCTACTGGATGAAGTCGGAGCTCGAAGACAACGCGTTCCGCTACATCAACCATGGCGCCTACTCGACGCTCAAAACTTTCGTCGCGAGCAAGCGCGCCGAGCGCGAGGACTACATTCGCGCCGTCATTGCGATCCTTTCCCAGCGCCTCGAGGAGTCCGGGGTCCTCGCGGAAGTTACCGGCCGCCCGAAACATTTCTATTCGATTCATCACAAAATGCAGGAAGAAGGTCTCACCTTCGACGAGATCTACGACCTGGTCGCGTTTCGAATAATTGTCGGATCGGTGCGCGAGTGTTACGAGGCGCTGGGCGTGATCCATGCGAACTGGAAACCGGTGCCGGGACGCTTCAAGGACTACATCGCGCTGCCCAAGCCGAACATGTACCAGTCGCTGCACACCACCGTGATCGGTCCGCGCGGTCAGCGGATGGAAGTGCAGATTCGCACCCGCGACATGCATCGCGTCGCCGAGGAAGGGATCGCGGCGCATTGGACCTACAAGCAGGGCGTCTCGCCGGAGCAGCGTGACACCGCGCGGTTCGCGTGGCTGCGCCGGCTGGTCGAATGGCAGCAGAACCTCAAAGACCCGCAGGAATTTCTTTCCACCGTGCGCGAAGATCTTTTTCCGGGAGAGGTTTTCGTCTTTACCCCCAAAGGCGACGTGCTGGATTTTCCCAAGGGTGCGAGCGTGATCGATTTCGCATACCGGATTCATTCCGGAGTCGGGAACCATCTGGCGGGCGCGCGGATCAACGGCAGGATGGTGCCGCTGCGTTACCGGCTCAATTCAGGCGACACCGTTGAAGTGATCACCAACGAAAAGCAAACCCCCGGCAAGGACTGGGCGAACTTTGTCGCCACCGCGCGCGCCAAGAGCAGGATTCGGCAATGGTTCCGGCAACAGCAATCGGAACGTTCCCGCGATCTCGGGATCTCGTTGCTGGAACGTGAACTCGAGGCGCTCAAACTCTCGGTCAACCAACTCATCAACGAAAAACGCTTCGAAAACGCGCTCAAGGAATTTTCTCAGCGCGACGTCGCCAGCCTGCTGGCGGCGGTTGGTTACGGCATCATCACACCGGCGCAGTTACTGGGCAAAGTGCTCAACCCGGAGGAGTTGAAGACTTATCGCGGCGAGAAATTGCCCGCTCCTCCCGGTCCGGTGGCGGCGGAGCGCGCCGCGAAGGAAGCGCGACGCGCGGCCAGCGGAGCGGTGGTGGTATCGGGCATCGGCGACATGATGGTGCGCTTCGCGCGATGCTGCAATCCGTTGCCGGGAGAGGCGATCACCGGATTCATCACGCGCGGCCGCGGTGTTACCGTGCATCTGGCCGGATGTCCGCACGCGTTGCTCTCGGATCCGCAACGGCGGGTGCCGGTAGTATGGAAGGATGATGAGGCGACGCCGCGCCCGATCCGGCTCGAGGTGCTGTGCGCCGATCAACCGGGACTGCTGGCCGCGATGTCCAAGGCGATCGCGGCCGCCGGGGTCAATATCACCACCGCCGAAGTAAAGACCGGCGCCGCCGATGGCCGCGCGCTTTCGATTTTCGAACTCAGCGTGACCAGCGCGCGGCAGTTGAATACGCTGATGAGCTCAATCGCCGCGATCGATGGAGTGATGCGGGTGGCCCGCCTCGGCCATCGAAACGGTGCTCGCGACTAACGCTCTATGGCTGATCGAAGCGCGGTTCATCTCGACCTTCGAGGGATCAAATGCCCGCTCAACTGGGCGCATGCCAAGGTCCGGCTCGAACAGATGACGCCGACTCAAGTTCTGGAACTGATCCTCGACGATCCGCGCGGCTTTCGCGATATCCCGATCGCGGCCGAGGCCGAGGGTTGCTCGATACTCGCCAGAGAAGCACTCACCGACGGGACGTTTCTTCTGCGAATAGAAAAGTAGCGCACCGAGCGCTCGGCGCGGCTCATTTCCAGCGGAGCTTATCGCGCATCCGTTTGAAGAAACCTGCCGTGGGTACCGCTGATTGCGCGACGACGGGAATCGAAGCTATCTGCTTGCCGTCCTGTACCACCGCCATGTCGCCGACCACCGCACCCTTGGCGACCGGCGCCGAGAGGTACTTCGAATTGCCGACATAGCTGACCACGATCTGATTTTCCTTGCCGCGCTCGACCGTAACGTAAGTATCCGAGGCCGGCGCGAGGCCGACACTTTCGGCGGTTCCATAGTAAACCCGGATCGACGACGGTACCGCTTTGTGCCAATCCGCATGCACCGTGTTGAAGCTGCGAAACGCCCAGTCCAGTAGCTGCTTGGTTTCGACCCGGCGCTTTTCCATGCTGGTGGTGCCCATCACGGCCGACACCAACCGCATGCCGTCCGACTGCGCCGATGCGACCAGATGAAAGCCGGCCGCGTCCACGTGGCCGGTTTTGATCCCGTCCACCCGCGCATCGTAGAACAGCAGAGTATCGAAATTGCGCTGGGTAATGTTTTTTACGCGGCCTTCCGGGCCGGTGGCCGCGTAAGTGAAATCCTTCGCCGAGGTATAAGTGATCGAGTCGGGGAAGCGGCTCTGCAAGTCGCGCCCCAGCGTCACCATGTCGGACGCGGTCGTATACTGGTTGTCTGCTGGAAGACCGTCGGGGTTGACAAAGTGCGTTTCGGTCAGCCCGAGTTGCCGGGCCTTGTCGTTCATCTGCTGCACGAATGCGTCGCTGCTGCCGCCGAGATATTCGGCGAGCGCGACTGCGGCATCGTTGCCCGACGATACCATCAAGCCGTACAGCAGGTCGCGAACCGGGACCTGCTGACCCACCTGGAGAAACATCCGCGACACCGCATCGTTGAGCGAAAGCCGCCACGCCGCCTCGCTGATATTCACCTTGGTGTCGAGGGTGATGCGGTTCTCGTGGAGCGCTTGCAAGGTCAAATAGAAGGTCATGATCTTGGCCAGGCTCGCGGGCTGCATCTTCTCGTGTTCATTGAACCAATAGAGCGGCGTCCCGGTGCGTTCATCGACCAGCAGCGCCGACCTGGCCTCGAGCGCGAACGGCGCGGGACCACTCCCGAAGACATGGATCTGCGAGAGCGGAACCGCCGGCGGCGCCTGCTCCATTTTCCGCGAGCGGACCGGGTGCGGCCTGGCTCGCGCGGCGAGCGCGCCGCGCGGTCCCGCAAGCGCCGCGATCAAACATCCGCAACCAAAAATTGGAATCAGGAAACGCAAAGACATCCTCATCACCGCCGACCTCTCATTACAAAAAGGTTATGGTCCCCGGCATTGCGCGGCAAGTGGAAGTGATGAATCCTACCTGCCTGTATTTCCTCCGGCTCGATTTCATCATAAAAGCCTGAAGGGGACGCAATGGATATTTCAGTCGTTTTGCCGGTAATGAACGAGCGCGAGAATGTGCGCGAGCTGTTGCCTCGTCTAAAGGCGATTCTCGGCCGCGAGAAACTCAGCTACGAGATTCTCGTCATCGACGGCAACTCGACTGACGGCACCCGCGAAATCGCCGAGTCTCTGGGAGCTACGGTGCTGCCCGAGCGCACGCGCGGATACGCCGGCGCGCTGACGACCGGGCTGGCCGAAGCCAGGGGCGAATACATTCTGACGCTTGACGCCGACATGTCGCATGAGCCCGACTTCGTCGCCAAGATGTGGCGCGCGCGCACTCGCGCCGACATCGTGATCGCGTCGCGCTACGCGCGCGGCGGCGTGGCCTATACCGGGTTCTTCAGAAAGAAACTCAGCGATTTTCTGAACTTCGCGCTGCGCCGGACGCTCTCGATGCCGATTGGAGATCTCTCGAGCGGGTTTCGGCTCTATCGGCGCGAAGCCGTGCAACAGGACTTCGGGCTCGAATCGCAGAATTTTGAGATTCAGGAAGAAATTCTGGTCAAGGCTTACGCGCGAGGATTCAGCGTCACCGAAGTGCCGTTCGTGTACTTCCCGCGAGGAAGCGGCCGCTCGCACGCGCGAGTGTTCCGCTTCGGAATCGATCTTTTCAAATCCGCGATCAAGCTGTGGAAGATCCGCAACTCGCTTGATTCGGCGGACTACGATGAGCGCGCGTTTTACAGCGCCATTCCGATCCAGCGCTACTGGCAGCGCCGCCGGCACAGCATCGTGCTCTTGTGGGCGCGCGGTCACGAACGAATCCTCGACGCGGGATGCGGCTCCAGCATCATTATCCAGAGTCTCAACAATGCCGTCGGAATGGATTTCAATTTCCCGAAAGTTCGCTTCCTGCGCCGCTACACAATTCCGGTGCTCCAGGGATCCGCGTTCGCGCTTCCGTTCAAGGATCGCAGCTTCGATTGCCTGATCAGTTCCGAAGTGATCGAGCACATCCCGTTCGATGACGTTCTGTTCACCGAGATGCGGCGGGTGCTGCGGCCGGGCGGCACGTTAATCATGGGAACTCCGGATTACTCCACGCTTGGATGGCGCGTCATCGAGCCGATCTACGGTTTCCTGATCCCGGGCGGATACCACGAGGAGCACATCACTCACTATACCAAAGCAACCCTGACGGACATCTTGAGGCGGCACGCATTCGAGGTTGAGGAAACCGCCTACATCGGTGGCAGCGAGATGATCATGAAGTGCAGGATGAAAGAGGTGACCAAGCCTTCCGCCGGTGATATCGAGTTCGACCGTGCGTCGAGCGCCGCATGACGCTTAGTCACGGGTTTAGCCAATCCTCAGGGACGGGAGCGTTTCAGATACAACAGATACTCGAGGTTTCCGGCGGCACCGCGGATCGGTGACTCGATGGAGCCGCGTACCTCGAGTCCGAGTTCACGCGCGAAGGATATGGTCGCATCGAGAGTCTCTTTTCGCAGCGCCTCGTCGCGAACGACGCCGCCCTTGCCGACTTTTCCCTTACCGACCTCGAACTGCGGTTTCACCAGCGCGACGATCTCGGCGGCCGGCGCCGCGATCGTGATCACGGCGGGAAGCACGATGCGCAACGAAATGAAACTCGTGTCGAACGACGATCAGCTCGGGTGCGTACGGCAAATCGGACGGCGCGACGTGGCGGATGTTGGTCCGGTCCTTGATAATGACGCGCGAGTCCCGGCGCAGTTTCTCGGCGAGCTGGCCATAGCCGACATCGAGCGCGATCACCGATCCGGCGCCGCGCTGAAGCAACACGTCGGTGAAGCCGCCGGTCGATGCGCCGACATCGAGGGCGCGGCGGCCTGGCACTTCGATTTGAAAATGTTCGATCGCGGCGGCGAGCTTGTGGCCTCCTCGACTCGCGTACTCCGGCGCGCCACCAACCAGCGCGATTTCGGTTTCCGCATCGACCTTGAGATCGGATTTCGCGGCTGGCCGCGAATCTACCCTGACGCGTCCGGCCATGATAAGTCGCTGCGCACCTTCGCGGCTTTCTGCCAGTCCGCGGCGCATCATCTCGAGGTCAAGCCGGGTGCGCATAGCAAGGTGCGGCGCGCCGATACGCGCGGCGAATCAAAATGGGATGTCGTCGTCCTCGCCGGTTTTTCGCGGCCCGGTCGGCGAGCTTTCACGGCGGCGCGCCGCGGCATTTTCCGCATCGGCGCCTTCGAGTGGAGCGGTGGTGAGATCGCCCTGCGCATTGCGGCTGAGGACCTCGACCTTCTTTTCGACCTCGTCGAGCTTTTGATTGAGGGCGCGGACCAGGGCGACGCCACGCTCGAAGGCGCCGATAGAATCTTCCAGGCTCAATTCGCCGGAATCGATCTTGGCGACGATCTCTTCGAGGTCTTTCAATTCTTCTTCGAATTTTTTGGGCTTGGTGGGCATTGATGCCACTAGATGTCGCGGCTCTCGGTGCGGGCGCGCAGTTTTCCGCGCCGCAGCCGAATCTCAAGCTGGTCGCCAATCTCGACCGTATGCGCATCCATCACCGCGCGTCCGACGCGAAGATTAGTCACGACCGAGTAGCCGCGGTTCGAGGCACTTTAACGGCGAGGCCGCATCGAGGTGGGTCGCCAGCGAGTTCATCCGGTTGCGCTGACTCTCCGTCGCGCGCGATGCGCCGCGAATCAGCATCCGCGACAGCTCGCGCGTCCTGATCCGTATCTCACGCGCCGCGGCGCTCGGCGGCCGTAAACGCCCCGCGACCTGACGAAGCTCGCGATGCGCGTCGGCGACCCGCGACCGCATCGCCGAAGCCAACTGAGCGCTTCCATTGTCGAGATGCGCGCGCGCGTCGCGCATCAGAACCCGCGGATGTTTGACCCGGGCGGAAAGATAGTCGACATCCTCCGCGAGATCGTCAAGCAGCTTGCGCATCGCGGAGATGAGCGCGCGATCGAGCGTGCCGATCTGCTCGCGCACTTCGATAAGCGCGGGTGTCACTATCTGGGCCGCAAAGGTTGGAGTCGGTGCGCGCTTATCGGCGACAAAATCGGCGATAGTGAAATCGATCTCGTGTCCGACCGCGGATACGATTGGAATGCGCGAGCGGAAAATCGCGCGCGCGACTATCTCTTCATTGAAGGCCCACAGATCTTCCAGCGAGCCGCCGCCGCGTCCAATGATGATGACCTCAGCGCGGGCGTCGCGATTGAGATCCTCGATCGCGCCGGCGATCTCGTCGCTTGCGCCCTCGCCCTGGACCCGCGCGGGCCTGATGATGACGTGCAGGTTGGGAAATCGATCGAGTAGCACGCGCAGGATATCGCGTAGTCCCGCGCCACCCAGTGCGGTTACGATTCCAACGGTCCGCGGCAGGAACGGAAGCGCGCGTTTGCGCGCGGCGTCGAACAGGCCCTCTTCGTTGAGGCGTTTCTTGAGCTGTTCGAAAGCGATCTGGAGCGCGCCGACTCCGCGCGGCTCCATCTCCTCGGCATAGAACTGCAGGCTGCCGCGGGTCTCGTAAACATTGACCCGTCCGCGCACCACCACCTTCATTCCGTCGGCGGGCTTGAATTTGAGCCGGCGCTTGGCCGAGGAAAACATCACCACGTTAATCGCGGCGTCAGCGTCTTTGAGGGTGAAATAGAAATGATTCGAGTTGGCGAAGCGAGCGTTGGAGATCTCGCCGGTCACCCAGCAATCGCCGAAGCGCGCATCCAGCGCGTCGCGCACCAGACGCACCAGTTCGGTCACGGTCAACACCGTCGCATCGACGCGCGGCGGACCGAGAGCTAGATCGAGCTGCCCCGCCATGATTTCAGAAGTTACCCCGAAGCACTGCGCAGCGGTAGTCCTGAGGCCGCCGAAGTCAGCGGCTCGGGAGCAGCGCGTCGATGATCTCGCGCGTGACCGGCTGCTTGAAGCGGACCCGGCCGAGATTCGGAACGTCGGCCATCGTGCGCAGGGACTGGAGATTCGTTTCGGCGGCGGAAGCGGGCGCATCGTCGATGTCGTTGAGGATGGTCCCAATGATGCCGACGCCGCGGCTCCTCGCGTAATGGATCGTCAGCATCGTGGCGCTGAGGCATCCGAGGCGATTGCCGGCCACGACCGCGACCTCGAGATTCAACGCTCGCGCCAGGTCAGCATTGTCCTTGGGATTCGATCGCGTCGGGTCCAGCGCGATCGGGGTCATGAGCCCGCCGATGCTCTCGACGATCACGAGATCGCTGCGCGCGGCGATCTTGCGATAGGCGTACTCGATCTCCACGAGGTCGGGAGGCGCGGTTCGGTCCGCCTCCGCAGCGGCTATCGGATCGAGTGCGGCGCGATATCGATAGGGACAGATCAGATCGAGCTGAAGATCGACGGCGGCGGCGTATGCGAGTCCGCGCGCGTCCCGCGATTCGAGGACGCCATCGATCTCGTCGCATGCGGTGTCGATCGGCTTCATGACTCCGACCCGGATTCCGCGCGCGTGCGCCGCGAATGCGAGCGCGCATGCGACCAGAGTCTTGCCCACGCGATAGTCAGTTCCGGTGATGAATAGTCCGTGGACCATTGGATGCCGATTCAATCACTGCGCGCTAGTTCCGCAAAGTTGCGCGCGCAGCTAAATTGGCCACTAGTCGAAGCGGCGGAACTTTCATCGCGGGGAGGGTTTAATGAGCGCGGGAGATATATCCGAAAGCAACGTGGTTGATAAATGGGAGCGCATCCGCCTTCGGCACTCTCATCATCATCGACCGGTGGCTAACGTGAACGCGGCGCACGAGCAGTCGATGACGTTTGGGGAACGCGCGTCGGACGCATTCGCGGAAACGATGGGCAGTTGGAGCTTCATCATAATCCAGTCCATCGTGCTGATCATTTGGGTGGCGTTGAACGTGACCGCCTACATCGAGCATTGGGACCCGTATCCATTCATCCTGCTCAATCTGGCGCTCAGTCTGGAAGCCGCATACGCCGCGCCGATTATCATGATGTCGCAGAATCGTCAGGCGGATAAAGATCGGCTCGCCGCCGAAGAAGACTACCACATCAACACCAAGGCGGAGGAGGAGTTGAAGGCGGTGATGAAACATCTCGAGCAGCAGGATGAGTTCATGCTGGACATCCTGCGCCGCCTCGAAGAACAGCATCGGGTGTTGTTGTCGAGACTCCATCCTGATGGCGCCGAAGGGGCGCCGGCAGCGTGAATCGCTCATCCGCTGCCTAACCCGTTAGGAGGTTAGGCAGCGGATTGGAAAGATCTATTGGCTTACGGCGTCGCCGCTATTCTTGGCGAGCTGAACCTTGAAGCTCTGCCAGTGGTTCAGAATGTCGATCGCCTTTTCCAATTGAATGTCTTTTTCTTCCTTCGGCTGCTTGCTCATTTCGCCTTTGCTCGGCTGCGGATTGCGATCGGCGGCCGGCGAGGTCGGAACCGAGTCCTTGCTCTGATCTCCTGGGGTCGCGTTCTCGCCGTCGGTACCCGAATGCGGCTTGTTCTGGAAATGACCCGGTAGATCGCGCTCATGGATTTCCGGATTCTCGTCGAGCTCGGCGCCGTCACCTTCCAGCGACGCCAGCGTGGGCTTCGGATTGTCGATATCGACATCAGGAGTGATTCCGACCGCCTGAATCGAACGGCCGTTGGGCGTGTAGTAGCGCGCGGTCGTCAGGCGCAGGGCGGAATGATCGTCGAGCGGCAGAATCGTTTGCACCGAGCCCTTGCCGAAGGTCTGGGTGCCGACGATCACCGCGCGCTTCTGGTCCTGCAACGCGCCGGCGACAATCTCGCTCGCGCTCGCGCTGCCGCCATTGACCAGCACCACCATCGGGTAGTCCTCGAAGCCTGACTTCTTATGCGAGAAATATTTCTGCTGCTGGTTCTCGCTGCGGCCTTGCGTGTACACGATGAGGCCGCCGTCGAGGAAATCATCCGAAACCTTGACCGCCTGGTTCAGCAGACCGCCGGGATTGTCGCGCAGATCGAGCACGACGCCTTTGACCTTGCCGTGATCCTGTTTCTGGAAGTCATCGACCGCTTTTTCGACCGCGTCGTCGGTGCTCTCCTGGAAGGTGCTGATCCGAACGTATCCGTAACCGTCCTGGATAGTCTTGGCCTTGACCGATTTAATCTTGATCACATCGCGCGCCAGCGGTGACGTTGAACAGTTCGGGAACTCCGGTGCGATGCATCGTGAGTTTGATCTTGCTGCCGCGCGGACCGCGCATGCGCTGCACGGCCTCGGTCAGGGTCATGTCCTTGGTGAAGTCGTCGTTGATCTTGATGATCTGGTCGCCGGATTTCAGTCCGGCTTTGTAGGCGGGCGTATCTTCGATCGGCGAGACCACGGTCAGCACCCCGTTTTTGATCGTGATTTCGATTCCCAAGCCGCCGAAGCTGCCGCGCGTCTCCACTTCGAGATCGCGATACAACTCAGGCGTGAGGTACGCGCTATGCGGATCGAGCGACGCCAGCATCCCGGTGATCGCGCCGTCGATCAGGCGCTTGGTGGTGACCGGCTCGACGTAGTTCTTCTGCACGATCGCGAGCACGTTCGCGAAGGTTTCGAGCTCATGGTAGGTGTCGTTCGGGAGCGCCTGCGCGCGCCGAACCGCGACTGCTTCAAGGACCACAAAGCAGGCTATCAGGGCCGCCGCCATTGTGATCGCCCATCGATTTTTCTTCATTGCTGCCATCCCGGTCCTAATCCAAGCTTGATTAGTTAATTTAATCAAAATTTAGTGGCGTTTGTATACCTTACGGTTCGTTTTATCCCTCTTTAGACGACAACAACTGCTGCATCGCATCGCGTACATCGGGGCGAGACCAGTCGAAGGCGCCCATATGATGAGCCACGATTCGGCCTTTTCGATTGATAATAAACGTCTCAGGAACTCCGCTCACGTTATAGGAATCGCCGACCTTATTTTCGGGATCGAGCAGGATTTCGAAATGGTACCCGTTTTTCTCGACGTAGGGCACCACCGCTGACTTCCCCTTGGTGTCCTGGCTGACCGCGAGCATAACGAAATCCTTGTTGCCCTTGAACTCGTCGTACAGGGTTTCCATGGAGGGCATTTCCTCGCGGCAGGGCCCGCACCAGGTCGCCCATACGTTAAGGAATACGACTTTACCCTTGAGCGAGGAAAGCGAAACCGTCCGCCCGCTGAAGGCGTCTTCGAGTTTGAAGTCGCTGGCGATATCGCCGGCCGCTACGGGCGCGCCGGATTCGACGTCGGGATTGTCGCCGGTCTGATGATTGATGGAGTTTCCATGCGAGAGCATCAGCAACACCAGCGCCAGCAACACCAGCGAGGCTCCGACGGTGGCGAGAGTTTTTCCGTTCACTTCCATAGGGAGCTTAAGGTCCGCGTCAATATCATCATTCAGGCCTGAGCCGCGCGTTTCTCATTCTTGCCTGCGGTAACTTCCGAAGGCTCGGCGAGGGGCTGCCTCGCGGTATAGACGTATAGAGCGGCGCCGATAGTCATCATCGCGATAGCGATCAGCTGGGCCTCGCTAAGTCCGTAGAACACGCGCGGATTCACCCGCAAAAACTCCACCACGAAACGGGCCGCTCCGGCCAATATCAGGTAGAGGAAAAAGAGCCGGCCCGGGACCCGGTTTTCTTTTCGGATCGACCACAGAAACAAAAATATGAGCGTATAAAGAATCGCCTCGTAGATAGGAGTCGGATGCACCCTGACGCCGGGATAAAACCCCGACACCAGTTGGTTGTGGCTGTCGAGCTGGAGCACGCTGTTGCCGTTCCATCCGACGATCGCGTTGGGATACTGCATGCCCCACGGCAGTTTGGTCGGCACCCCCCAGTCGCCGTCGCCCGATAGAAGGCATCCGATCCGGCCCAGCGCTTGTCCGATGACCAGCGCTGGTCCGGCCATGTCCGCGGCATCGAGAAATTTGATTCGGTAGCGGCGCGACACGAAGTACGCCGCCGCGACGCCGCCGATCATCCCGCCGTACCACACGAATCCCGAACCCGAAAAGATAATCGACCACGGGTCGTGCATGTAGGCGGGGAAGTTGTCGATTACCGAATACAGGCGCGAACCCGCGATACCCGCAAGGGCCGCCCATACCACCAGCGACGAGGCGAAGTCCGGATCGAGCCCCTTGCGCCGGCATTCCGAGCTGACCACGAAGTCGGCGGCGAGAAAGCCCAACGCCATCATCACGCCGTAGCTGTAGACGGTAATCGGGCCGAGCTTGAGGAGAACCGGAATCATCGAGCAGTCACACTATAATAATAGCCCGATACGTCACGAGGCCAGTAGGTGTTTCTTTTTCGCGGGCATCAATATACGAAGCGGTATGCGCGCAGTTCTGCAGCGAGTCTCGGAGGCCGAAGTTCGCGTCGGTGATGAAATCGTGGGCCGCATCGGGCCCGGCCTGGTAGTCCTGCTGGGCGTCGCGAAAGATGACACCGAGAAGGACGCCGCGTTCATCGCGGATAGAATCCTGGGGATGCGCGTGTTCGGCGACGGCGAGGGCAAGATGAATCTCGCGATCCATAAGGTCGCCGGTGCGTTGCTGGTGATCTCGCAGTTCACTTTGCTCGCCGACACCGACGCGGGCCGCCGTCCTTCATTCAACAACGCGGCACTGCCCGAGGAAGCGAAGCGGCTGTACGATCACTTCCTCTCGCTCGTTAGAAACAGCGGTGTTAAAGTTGAAGCTGGTGAGTTCGGCGCGATGATGGCGGTGGCTCTCATTAACGACGGTCCCGTGACGATCGTGCTCGACAGCCGCAACCCAGGGAAAGCTTCGGGGAGTTAGCTGATCATGCCGCGCGCGGGATTCTACGCCGTCGAATCGGGAAAGATTTCGTTCCGCAAAGACGGCAACTGGTATAGCGATGACGAGCGCATCGACAACCCTCGAATCGCGATGCTGTTCTCGAAAAGCATCCATCGAAATCCCGACGGCTCCTTCTTTTTGCAGGTCGCCGAGGAGCGCGCCTCCATCAGCGTCGAAGATACGCCGTACGTGGTGAAGTCGATCGAGGACGACGGCCGGGGCGGTTTCGACCTCGTGCTCAATGACGACACGCGCGAGCCGATGAATCCGGCGGTGCTCGAAGTTGGCCCCGAAAACGTCCTCTATGCGCGGGTCAAGGACGGCAACTTCCGCGCGCGCTTCCTGCGCCCCGCGTATTATCACCTGAGCCAAAAGTTCGAGGCGGACGATCGCGGCGGCTTCTTTATCAAACTTGGTGCGCATCGCTATCCCCTCAAAACCGCGAGCACGATCGATTCCAAGGCTCACCACTAAATCGCCGGTCTCGATCGCGGAGCCGGTGCTGCATGTAGTTCTGGTGCGGCCGGAGATTCCGCAGAATACCGGATCCATCGCGCGGCTGACGGCGGCCACGAAGCTTCGGCTTCACCTGGTCGGTCCGCTCGGCTACTCGCTCGCCGATCGCTATCTGAAGCGCGCCGGTCTCGACTACTGGCCGCTGGTCGATCTCAAGACCTACGCGGGATGGGAAGAATTTACGGCGGCGAATCCGGGCGCGGCGATGAAGTTTTTTTCCGCGCGCACCGAAAAGTCATACCTCAGGGCGAGATATCATGCCGGTGATTTTCTAATCTTCGGCAGCGAGACCAGGGGGCTGGGCCGCGACTTCATCGCGAAGCATCTGGAGCACACGTTTACCATCCCGATCTTCGAGCCGGGCGTGCGCAGCCTCAATCTTTCCAATGCGGTGTCGATCGTGGTCTACGAAGCGCTGCGCCAGACCGGCACCATCTGAGAACTAGGCGGTGCCGTCGCGATTTCGGCCGTCGACGGCGTCCGGCGCGGGTGTTTCGATGGTGTTTTTGGCTTCCTCATTTGAGGAAAGCGCAGCACCGGCCTCATCTTTTTGGCTTCGTTTGTGTAATTCAGCCTTCTTTGCAGGCTCGATGGGTTTTTCCGCTGATGCTGCGGCGGCCGGGGTCTCCGGCCGGGATGCGGCCACCTCGGGCTTGGGTGGCGTGGGCGCCGCGGCGGCTGGTTCGTTGGTGTAATCGAGCTGCTCCGATGTTTCGCCCGCGTCCACCTGCTCCTTGCGCCGCCGCTCGAGCATGCCGAGGCATCGAAACAGCATCGTGTTGATGGCGCCCTGGTAGCGCAGGATGGTGGAGGCTGAGGGTCCGGCCGGAATCGTCGGCTTGCCCAGCCCCGCTCTGGGAAACAACTCATTCTGGCGCTCGGTGATGCGATCCACCACCCACCGATAACCGGATTTGTCATAGGCCTGGAATTCTTCCATCGGCATCACGCTGGCTATTTTGTTGCGCCACGCCGACTCGGTCTCGAAGGCCCATACTTTGGCGAGGCGCCAGTAGCATCCCGCCAGTTGCTGCACCGTCATATGCTCCGACATGGTGCGCGGCTGGAATTCCTGCGCGAGGCCCGCCACGATCGCTTCGAACTCGGTGCGGCGCTTCTTGCCCTCGATCGTGAAATTGAACGCGGACCGCGCGAGGATACCGTGGCGCAGCGCGTTGAGGCTCGACGCGGCCTTGCCCGCGGGCGTGCGCGGACCGGTGGATCGCTTCGCGTTGGCGCGATTAGCGGCGGCTTTGCGCGCGCTGACCGGCGGTTTGGAGACTGCGGGAGACTCGGGTGCGACAGTTGGGTTCATATGCCCTCGGCGCCGTGATGGCGCGAATGACCGATACGATAGAGGACCGGATCGGGGAGATTTGCGGGGGCGCGAACGGGAGGCGTTTTGGATGCCGCGCCTCCCGGTGAGAGATTAAGTATTTCGGAGTTGACCGCCTGTGTACAGAGGTGGTGGGGGGCAGTTTGAGGTATATATATTGAATGGATATGGCAAATATGCCATATTCGATGATGGCCCCGAAGAGGACATTGCGCTTGGGGAAGGGCCGCGCCGACGCGGTTACGCAATTCGCGCCGATTGGGCCCCGGCTCGTCATCTGGGTCGGCAGTAGCAAGGATGACATATCGGTTCTTCCCGGACCCGTAAAAGCTTCTTTCGGGCATCGCTTGCGGCAGGTGCAAGACGGCGAAACGCCGCTCGACGTGAAACCGCTCACGCAGTTTGGGTCCGGGGTATTCGAGTTGCGCGAGCGCTTCGAGAGGAACGCATATCGGCTGGTCTATGTGGTGAATCTCGAGAAGGCGATCTATGTACTGCACGCATTCATGAAAAAATCGAAGTCTGGGATCGGACTGCCGAAGCCAGATGCGGAATTGATCGAAACGCGTTTGAAGCGCGCGCGCACAGCGGACGCGGAGGACTGATTAAATGGCTGAGATTCCTGTTCACAAGAGCAGCGGGAACGTGTTCGCTGATATCGGCTTCACACCTGCCGAAGCGGCGGAACTCACCGCCAAAAGCAGACTCATCACCGCCATTGGCGAGACCATCAAGCGGCGCAAACTCACGCAACAGGAAGCCGCCCGGCGATGCGGCACCGACCAGCCTACGCTGTCCAAGGTGCTGCGCGGACGTATGGAGAGCGTGACGATCGATCGGCTAACGGCATGGCTTACCGCGCTCGGCCGCACCGTCGAAATCCGCATCCGCCCGTACGACGCGAAAGCGAAAACCGGTCACCTTGTGACCACTCCCTGAAGAACTGCTTCGGCTACGGGCGGACGCGGAATCCGCCGCGAAATAATCGCTCGCGCGGCGCGTCATTTTGGGTGAGCGATAATATCGAGCAAGATGTAGCTGTCGCCCTCGATCTGGAAGTAGAAGCGCCAACCGCCGTTTACCCGCGCCTGCCATAGATCGCGCGCCTCGTCATACTTCTTGGCGCGCAAAGACGGGTGCCGAAGACTCTCCAGCAAAAATCCCGCGCGACGATCGAATGCGCGCTTCACAGCGAGCGGCGCTTCCTGATAGCTGCGGCGAAACCGGTCCGTGTAGAACAGGCGCATCAGGCGGAAGGTTTTCTAACCTCGTGCAGCGAGCGGAGCAGTTCGCCGGCCGAACGGAAGGGACCGGAAACCCGGCCACGCTTCACGTCTTCAAGGGCCTCGGCGAGCCGCTTTTCGATCAAGGCCTTGGGCGTGAGGATCACCTTGTCATCCCGCAGTTCGACTTCCAGGTAGTCTCCGGGCTCAAGTCCGAGGCGGTCGTGAATTTTCTTGGGAATTATCACCTGGCGGCTGGTACCAATCTTTACCACCGACGAGATCGATCCGACCCCCTTGCGCTGCGCTTGTGTTTTCATTTTCTTATATTTTACAGAATTACAACCGCGCGGGTCAAACGACCGCCGGTGTCACGTAATCGGGTGGTAACCAAAAAAGAAACGGCAGCCGGAGGTGCATCCGGCCGCCGCTTTTCGTGCGAGATGTGGCGGCTCAGACTGCGTCGAGCATCGACCATAGCGCGCCCAGCGAACGATCCGCCGCGTCGAGCACCGCGGCCTCATCGGATGCATCGGCGCAGTGGCGCTCGATCAATGCGGCGCCGGTCTGCGCGTGCCATACGTCGGCCTTCTCGTGAACCCGGAAAAATTCCAGGCCCCGATCCTGCTCGATGCCATAGAAGCGCCGCAGGCCGTCGATCTTGGCGGTCGCGATAGCGGGAATTTGCGATTCATACGTATAGAGCGCCGCGAGGCCTGCCGCGACAGGGGCATTGCTCGTGAGATCGCGATAGACGCCTACCAGCGATTGCGCCGCGGGCGCCGGTGGCGCCGAAAGGACGTCTTCACGCGGGACGCCGAGGGCTTCGGCGAAGCGCAGCCATAGCTCCGGATGATTTTCCGCGCCTTGCTCTTCTTCGATCAGGTTTTCGAGAATCGCCTGGCGCGTCTCGATATCGTCGCATCGGCAATGAATCGCGCTCAGGTAGCGAGGGAACGCCGCCACATGCGGATAGTACTTCACCGCGTAGTCGCGCAGACGCTCGAGCGATAGTTCGCCCGCGGTCCAGGCCTGGTAGAAGGGATGCTGGAGCAGGCTCTTGCCCGCGACGATCGAATTGAGCTTCGCGATAATCTGATCGGACATTTCGAGAAGACCTCCGTAAAATAGCACTCGACGAGTGCGCCTTAGCACGCCAATGAATTAAAAACCTTGATTCGGCTGGACGGCCGCATCAACCTGCCGAATTCTTTTGCGCGGGCGATTTCGTTCATCGACCAAAATTACGCAACATGTTGCGGGTCATTCGCGCACCTGCCCGAGGTGGTTGGAGATGCTTTGCGGTTGCATCGAAGCGGTACTGGATTGCCCGCGCGACAAGATGATGTTGTCGATCAGCCGGGTCGGGCCGGCCTTGACCGCGATCGCGAGCAACACGGGGGTTTCGAATGATGTCGCGGGTGCAAGGGTTTGCGCATCGACTAGCTCGACGTATTCGATCGCGAGATTCGTGCGGCCGAGTTGTTCGCGCGCGAAGGCAAGCAATTCGGCCGGGGTTCGCGCGTCCGCGAAATATTTCTCGCGTGTTGCCGCGAGGGTTCGGCCGATCGCGAGCGCGTCGGCGCGCTGCTGCGGGGTCAGATAGGCGTTGCGCGACGACATGGCAAGGCCGTCGGCCTCGCGCACGATCGGCATCGGCACAATTTCGAGATCCAGGTTCAAATCCAGCACCATCCGCTGTATCGCGCGAAGCTGCTGGAAATCCTTTTGTCCGAAAAACGCGAGATGAGGTTTCACGATGTTGAACAGCTTCGCGACCACCGTCGTGACCCCGCGAAAGTGTCCCGGACGTCCCGCGCCGCACAGGCCGCGCGTCAGATCGGTGACCTCGACCCAGGTCTGCGCGCCGGGTGCGTACATCGCCGCCGGTTCGGGAGCGAACACCACGTCGACCGGCATGGTTTTCATCAGCGCGCAATCGCGATCGAAGTCACGAGGATAGCGCGACAAGTCTTCGTTGGGACCGAACTGCGTGGGATTGACGAAGATGGAAGTGACCACAATGGAAGCGCGACGGCGCGCCTCGCGCATCAGGCTGAGATGGCCCTCGTGCAGGTATCCCATCGTCGGCACCAGGGCGATTCGCTCCGATCGCGTGCGAGCGGCGTCGGAGAAGTCGGTCATCTCGCGCGGCGCCCGAATCACTTTCACGAACGTCTGCCCTTGAGACCGTAGGAATGCTCGGGACCCGGAAACGATCGTTCCTTGACTTCGCGGATATAGGCGAGGGTGGCAGCCGAAGCATCGTGCCAAAAATTTGCGTATTGCTTCGCGAAGCGCGGCATCGAATCGCGCGAAAGACCGAGCATGTCGTGCATCACCAGCACTTGTCCGTCGCACGCGGCGCCCGCGCCGATACCGATCGTCGGAATCGAAAGTTGCGAGGTGATCTCGCACGCCAGCGGCGCAGGAACTCCCTCGATCACAATCGCGAAGGCGCCGGCCTCCTCGATCGCCTTGGCATCGTCGATCAAACGCTGACGGCATCCGGGCTTGTTGCCGTCGCGATTGCCCTGCACGCGATGGCCCCCCATTCGATGCACCGACTGCGGGGTCAGCCCTATATGGCCCATCACGGGTATATCCATTTTGGTTAGCCGCATGACGGTCTCGGCGATACTGACGCCGCCCTCGAGCTTGACGGCTTCGGCCGCGCCTTCCTTGAGCAGCCGTCCGGCGTTGCGCAGGGCGTCTTCCGCGCTCACCTGATAAGAGAGGAAGGGCATGTCGGCGATCAGGAGCGCAATGCTTTCGCGCCCGCGCCACGATACGGGTGTGATAGAGAATTTCATCGACGGTCACGGGCAGAGTGCTCTCCTGACCCTGGAAGACCATCCCCAAGGTGTCACCGACCAGGATTGCATCGACGCCGGCTTCGTCGAAGATTCGGGCAAAGACCGAGTCGTAAGCGGTCAGCATCGTGATCGGCGTCCTGGCCGCTTTCATCGCGATCAAGTCGGTAATCCGAACTTTTTTTGCTGATCCAAGTTTCCGCTCCGTGTAAAAAAACTGCGGGGCCACCATTGAACCGGCAACCCCGAAATGGGAGCACACTAGCGTGAAGAGCAGACAACGCGAGAGCGCTCAAGTCTCCGGGTCCCGGTCCCATCTCGGAATCCAGGCGCGAGCCTAAGCTATGTCGTTCAGACGCGTCTATCGGACGCGATATTCATTCTCACAACTGATCGATCCGCACGCGAATTGCAACACCCAAAGTTGTTTTTCCCGGTCCCTCCCGGTTGCTCATAGCGGGCGGCTTTCATTCGCGGGCGGTCATGTGTATGCCGTGTTAGCCAATGGATTCGCATTCTGAGCCCAGTGATGCGGGCGCGGCCGCGACAATCGGTCAGCGAGCGTGGCCCGATTTCGTCCTCGCGATCACAGCGATAGCGATAGTAGGCGGATTTTATTTTTGGCGGTTATGGCTGATTCAGACCGCGTGGATCGATTTCGACGAACTGGAGCATCTGCACGCGGCATGGTACGTCTCGCGCGGATACCTTCCTTTCCGCGACTTCTTCGAGCATCACACGCCCTGGTTGTATTTTCTGCTCGCGCCGTTTTTCAGATTTTATGCGGTCGCGACCGATCCGGATCAGGCGATCGCTTTCATTTTTCTGGCGCGCAAAATCAGCATGATCCTGGCCGGCATAGCGCTCGTGCTAACTTTCACTATCGCGCGCCGATGGCGCGGCAATCGCGTCGCGATGGTGTCGGTGGTGTTGCTGAGTTCGATCACCGTCTTCATCCACAAGACGCTTGAGATTCGTCCCGACGTTCCCGGCTTCGTGTTGTGGATGGGATGCCTGGCGGTGCTGATGGTCGCCGTTGACGCCGGTGCTTCGAGTGGCGGCAGGCAGAAATCGCTGTTTGCGATAAGCGGCGTTTTGCTCGGCAGCGATATCATGTTCGAGGGCAAGGCCCTGGCTGTGATGCCCTTCTTCACGGTGGCGATGCTCTGGTATCTACTCGCCGGCAAAGCAGCGACGAGAAACCGATTCGTCAATTGCCTATGCCTGTTCGGCGGATTCTGCTTGCCGATCGCGGCGACCTGCGGATTCTTTTGGGCTTACGGCGGACTCGGGGCGATGGTGAAATATACCTTCGTAACCAACCTGCGCATTTTTCGAGTCATTAGCGGCTACCGGGTGAAAGTCAGCAAAAGACCTGCCCCAGGGCTCTTCTCCCGGCTATTTTTGTGGCAAGTATTTGCGCAAAATCCGGTCGCGATGATGGGCGGAGTATTCGGCCTTGCCTACCTGGCACCGCCTACGTTTCGAAAGCTCAATTTCACGACGGACAAGCTGCTTTTCCTCAACACTATTGGGCCAATCGCGGGTATCCGGCTCCTGGGGAACCCGTGGCCGCAATACTACCTCACCTTCATTCCGTTACTCACCATTTATGCCGGCGCCTTACTCGTATCGATTGTCGATGGGATTTCCGGGACCAGCGGAAGATCGTATCGATGGGTCTGCCTGATGGTGCTGGTACTGTTGTCCAGTTGCGCGATCGTCATGCCGTGGTCGCTCGGGCCCTTATCGATAGTCGTGGCCTATCTAGTCCTTATCGCGATCGCAGCCACCGTCGCGTTCAGGTATCCGACCGCCGCAATCGCGGTCGCGCTGATCGCCTTTACGCTCGATCCGCTCCGTCGGACGAAGCACTCGTTCGACCCGAACGCGCGCCAACTTCATCAAGTGCGTTTTGTGCTCGAGCACACGCAACCTACCGACATCCTGATGGACGGACACTCGGGGCTGGGAGTCTTCCGTCCGCACGCATATTTTTTCTGGATCGTCGACGGAGTGCTTTTGCCGATGCTGACCCCCGCGGATCGGCAGCAACTCACGCAAGGTCTGACCTCGGGAAGGATAGCGCCGAAATTCATCTTCCTGAACGGCGGGCTACTGGCGATATCGCAGAAGATGACCGCCTTCATCTTCGAAAATTATCGACAAGTAAAGGACGAAGCCCCGATATTAGAGCGCCGCCAGGAGCCGCCAGCCGCGCCACCTTGACCTGAGCATCGCGCGCGAAAATCTGCTAGAACCAAGACTCGTTTTAGGAGAAAAAGGGACGAAATTGCGAGCTTTAACGATTCTCGGAGGCGGACCAGCAGGCTTGGGCACCGCGTTCTATGCCCATCGCGCAGGGCTTCCGTTCGCGTTATTCGAAAGAGCGAATCAACTCGGCGGACTGTGCCGGACCCTGCGATGTGGGGAGCATTTGTACGACTGCGGGGCGCATCGCTTCCACGATCGCGACGCTGACATCACGGATGACGTTCGGGGTCTCCTCGGCGATGAGCTGATCCCGGTAAGCGCGCCGAGCAAGATTTACGATCGCGGACGCTTCATTGATTTTCCGCCGACGCCGCTCAACGTCCTGTTCTCGTCAGTCAGACTGCGCGAATCAGGACGTATCGGACTCGAGCTGATCCGCTCGCGATGGCGCGAGCTTCCGGTGGTGACGTTCGAGGACTTCGCGGTCAGTCAGTTCGGTGAAACTCTCGGGCGCCGCCTGCTGCTCAACTATTCGGAAAAGCTGTGGGGTCTGCCCGCGAATCAACTCTCGCCCGATATCGCGACCCGCCGTCTGCAGGGAATGACGTTGGTCTCGCTTTTTCTCGAGGTCATTTTTCCGCGCAAGAAGACCACGCATATCGACGGCAGTTTCCTTTATCCGCGCAATGGATACGGCCAGATCGTCGAAAGCCTCGCGGCGGAATTGCCACAACAGTCGCTGTATACGGGACACGAGATCGTTCGCCTGGAGCGCGGGCGCGATCGGATTCGCCGGATCCATTTTGCCGAGCATCCGCCGCTCGATCCGGAATCGAAAATAATCTCGACCCTCCCGCTTACGTTGTTGGTGAAGCTGCTGGGCGACGGTCTCGCCCCTGAGGTTCATGCGGCCGCCGCGGATTTGCGTTTCCGCCACATCAGGATGTTTTTCTTGCGCCTGAACCAGCCGCAGGTTTCGGCGAACGCGTCGATTTACATTCCCGATCCCGCGCTGTGTGTTACCCGTCTATACGAACCTAAAAATCGATCGCGGCTGATGGCGCCGGCGAACGAGACGTCACTGGTAGTGGAAGTGCCGTGTTTCACCGGCGACGACATCGCAACGATGAGCACGGAAGATCTCGCCGCGCGGGTGCTACGGGAATTGCACGCTATCAAGCTCATCGATTCGAGCAAGGTGATCGAGTGGAAGCATCATTTTCTGGCTAACGCGTATCCGGTTTATTCTCTGAACTACATCCCCAAGGTCGCGTACATCATGGAGGCGCTGGAAAAGATTTCAAATCTCGATCCGATCGGACGTGGAGGACAGTTCTTCTATAGCCATCTTCACGATCAACTCCGCTTCGGGAAAGATTATGTGAGTAACCTGTCGAGCCAGGACCAGCCGCAAGCGCCTCAGTCCGCCATGGAACAACTGTAGAACCCTCACGCTCGCTATCCGCAACCAGCCGTGTTGCGTCAACAATCATGGAGCCGCCGAAATGCCCTATCAGACAATTCTGTACGATGTCGCCGACCAAATCCTGACCATCACGCTCAATCGCCCGGAGAAGCTTAACGCTTTCACCCGCGAGATGATGACCGAGATGATGGACGCCTTAGACAAGGCCGACGCGGACGACAACATCCGCGCGATCATCGTGACCGGCGCGGGGCGCGGATTTTGCGCGGGTGCCGATTTGTCTGCCGGCAGGAGCACCTTCGATCGCACCGCGCAGACGGGCGAGCCACCGAGCCGCGCGACCGCGAAGCGCGAGGCCGATATCGATTGGAGTGATGAATCGATTCGCGACGGGGGCGGACTTTTGACCCTGCGCATTTTTCGATGCCTTAAGCCGGTGATCGCCGCGGTCAACGGACCTGCCGTGGGCGTCGGCGTCACCATGCAGCTCGCGATGGATGTGCGGCTGGCGTCGGAGAACGCGCGTTTCGGCTTCGTCTTCGCGCGCCGCGGCATCGTGCCCGAGGCGTGTTCGAGCTGGTTCCTGACCCGCGCGGTAGGTATCTCGCAGGCGCTGGAATGGGCGCTGACGGGCCGCGTGTTTTCGGCTCAGGAAGCGCTCGAAGGGCGTCTGATCAAGAAGATCTACGAGCCGGAAGAGCTGATTCCCGCCGCACGCGCGCTCGCGCGCGAGATCGCGGACAACACCGCGCCGGTTTCGGTCGCGCTAACGCGCCAGATGCTATGGCAGTTGCTCGGCGCGGATCATCCGATGGAGGCGCATAAGATCGACAGCCGTGCGATTCGATCGCGCGGCGCGTCGGCGGATGCGCGGGAAGGGGTCGCGTCGTTCCTCGAGAAGCGGCCGGCGAAATTCCCCGACAAGGTATCGACCGGTATGCCGTCGTTCTTTCCGTGGTGGAAGGAGCGCAAGTATAGCTAGGCCTCCGATCCGTACCTTAGGCAAGAGCTACCATGGAGTCATACGGGATCGCAGAGATAGCGCGGAAGCTGGTCGAGATGTCGGTTCTGATTATCGAAGTGCTGGCCGTGATCGTCATTCTGGCCGCAATCCTGTTCGGCGGACTGCGATACCTCTCTCAACTCCTAAGGCGCGCGCCTGAATCATACAACGACTACAAAGCTCAACTCGGAAAAGCGCTGCTACTGGGATTGCAATTGCTGGTTGCCGCAGATGTTGTGCGGACGGTCGCTCTGCAACCGACGATAGAAAACGTAGTGGTGCTGGGAATCCTGGTGCTCGTACGCACTTTCCTCAGTTGGTCGACAGGGCTGGAGATCGAAGGGCATTGGCCATGGCAGCGCTCGTCGCGGCTCACCGAGCCGGGGCGAGCTCGCGCGGACTAACCCGGGCATCTCCAGGCGCGGATTTCGTCCATTGACCAGTACCGGACACGGCTTCGTCCAAAGGTCGAAACGATGTTTCATTTGCGGTGGGTATCTTTCCCGCTATCGCGGAACTCCGGCAAATTCTATAATGGCGAAACCGTTACCCGCCGGAATTCTTCAGCCGAAACGCTTTGAGATTTCCAGCGTCTGTAAATTATGGACTATCAGGTCCGAAAAACGACTATTGAGCCTGCCGTTCCGTCTCGAAAATCGCGGCATTTTCCAGGATGGTTTCTATCAAACTAGTTCAATCCTCGGATGAGACCGCGCTTACGCCGCCTCTGCCCAATTTGCGGTTCAAAGAATAAACTCAGATTCGACCAGCGGGCAGCCCCTGCGGCGGCGTTTTGGAGGATGAGTGTACGAAGAGATGAGCAGCACCAGCGCTCCCGCTACCGAGCAGACCAAGGCCAAGTATTCCGCGCTCGAAACCCCGTCGCGCGTTCGCACCGGCTATGCGACGGATTGGCGGACATGGCTGATTGGCGTTCTGATCCTCCTCGTCGTTGGATATTACTTCTGGCACGCGAGGCAGCAAGCGGCGCAGGCAACAGCTGCGGCGAGAACCGCGCATCCGATGGTGCCGGTTACGGCGGTACACGCGCAGCGCGGCGACCTCAAGCGATACCTGACCGCGCTGGGTTCGGTGACTCCGTTCAATACTACCACGATCAAGTCTCGTGTGGACGGCGCAATCGTAAAAATTCTTTTTACCGAAGGGCAGAACGTTAAGCAGGGCGATCTTCTGATCGAGATCGATCCGCGGCCTTACGAGGTCCAGCTCGCGCAGGCCGAGGGACAGATGGCCAAGGACGAGGCAGCCTATGAAGACGGGAAGGTCACCTTTGAGCGGGATCAGACCTTGTATTCGCAGGGTGTGCTCGCGCGCCAGGACCTGGACAATCAGCAGTCGGTCATGAACCAGGCTCGGGGAGCGGTGGAGAGCGATCGCGGCGCGATCGACAGCGCGAAACTGAATATCACGTACAGCAAAATCACCGCGCCGATCACCGGGCGTATCGGGCTGCGGATTGTCGATATCGGAAATATCGTGCACGCGAGCGATACCACCGGGCTGGCGGTGATCACGCAGTTGCAGCCGATCGCAGTGATCTTCGCGATTCCCGAAGATGACATTCCGCAGGTGGTGAAGCGGATGGCGAGCGGGCAGCCGTTACCAGTTGAAGCGTGGGATCGCGATTTCAAGACGAAACTCGCGACCGGGACGCTGCTGACCATCGACAATCAGATCGACCAGACCACCGGCACCGTTCGCTTTAAAGCCCAATTCGACAATACCGACTACGCATTGTTCCCAAGCCAATTCGTCAACGCGCGGCTGCTGATCGATACCATCAAAGACACGGTGCTGGTTCCCACGGCCGCTATCCAAGCCAGCCCGCAGGGGACGTTTGTCTATGTCGTCAAGCCCGACAACACGGTCGATCCAGCGCGGCGTAACCGTCGGCGCCACCGAGGGCGAGGTGGCATCTATCGCCACCGGGCTAACCGAGGCGAAAGCGTGGTGATCGACGGCGTCGACAAGTTGCAGCCGGGCGCGAAGGTAAACGTCCGCTTGCGGCCAATCCGCCGAACGGCCAGCGCGGCTGCCGAATGAGTCCGCCCGTTCATTCTGCGGCCGGTGGCGACCACCTTGTTGATGGCGGCGATTCTGCTGGTCGGCCTGGTCGCCTACCGGCAGTTGCCGGTTTCGGCGCTGCCGCAAGTCGATTATCCGACGATCCAGGTGCTGACGTTCTATCCCGGGGCGAGTCCGGACGTGATGGCGTCGTCGGTGACCGCGCCGCTGGAGCGGCAGTTCGGCGCAGGTGCCCGGGCCTGAACCAGATGACCTCGACCAGTTCGTTCGGCAGCTCGGTGATCACGCTGCAGTTCGATGCTGGATCTGAACATCGACGTGGCCGAGCAGGAGGTGCAGGCGGCGATCAACGCGGCGGCGACTTATCTGCCCGCCGACCTGCCGAATCCGCCGATCTACAGCAAGACCAATCCGGCCGACGCGCCGATCCTGACGCTGGCGCTGACCTCGGACACGCTTGCCGCTGACCAAGGTGGAGGATCTCGCCGACACGCGGCTGGCGCAGAAGATTTCGCAAGTTGCCCGGCGTGGGGCTGGTGAGCATCAGCGGCGGGCAGAAGCCCGCCGTGCGCATCCAGGCCAATCCGACCGCGCTCGCCGCCTATGGCCTGAACCTGGAGGATCTGCGCACCGCGGTCGCGGCGTCCAACGTGAACCAGGCCAAGGGAAATTTCGACGGCCGCGCACAGGCCTACACCATCGGCGCCAACGATCAGCTGCTGACCAGCCAAGGATTACCAGCCGCTGATCGATCGCCTACCGCAACGGCGCGCCGGTGACGTCTGTCGGATGTGGCCAACGTCGTCGACGAGCGCCGAGAACGTCAAGCAGGCGGCGTGGATGAACGCGGCGCCGGCGGTGATCCTGAACATTCAGCGGCAGCCGGGCGCCAACATCATCGACGTGGTCGACCGCATCAAAGCGCTGCTGCCGCAGCTGCAGGCTTCGCTGCCGGCCGCGGTCAAGGTGACGATCCTGACCGACCGGACCACGACGATCCGCGCGTCGGTGGCGGACGTGGAGTTCGAGCTGATGCTGACCGTCGCGCTGGTGGTGATGGTGATCTTCCTGTTCCTGCGCAGTTTCGCCGCGACGGTGATTCCCAGCGTGGCGGTGCCGCTGTCGCTGGTCGGCACGTTCGGCGTGATGTATCTGCTGGGCTACAGCCTGAACAACCTGACGCTGATGGCGCTGACGATCTCGACCGGCTTCGTGGTGGACGACGCGATCGTGATGATCGAAAACATCTCCCGCTACATCGAGGAAGGGCGAACCGCCGCTGGAGGCGGCGCTGAAGGGCGCGGAGCAGATCGGATTCACGATCCTGTCGCTGAGCGTCTCGCTGATCGCGGTGCTGATTCCGCTGCTGTTCATGGGCGACATCGTCGGGCGGCTGTTCCGCGAATTCGCCGATCACGCTCGAGCGTGACGATCCTGGTCTCGGCGGTCGTTTCGCTGACGCTGACGCCGATGATGTGCGGCGAAGCTGCTGCGCCACACGCCGGAAGAGCGAGCAGAGGCGGTTCTACAAAGCGTCGGAGCGCGTCTTCGATCGGATCATCGCGTTTTACGGCACGCACGCTGCGATGGGTCCTGCGGCATCAGTTGGCGACGCTGCTGGTCGCGGTGGCGACGCTGGTGCTGACCATCTTCCTGTACATGATCATGCCCAAGGGATTTTTCCCGGTGCAGGACACCGGCGTGATCCTGGGCGTTTCGGAAGCGCCGCAGACCGTTTCGTTTGCCGCGATGGCGCAGCGCCAGCAGGCGCTGGCGCACGTGATCCTGAAGGATCCCGGCGGTGGAAAGTCTGTCGTCGTTCATCGGCATCGACGGCACCAACACGACGATCAACAGCGGGCGGATTCAGATCAATCTGAAGCCGCTGGAAGAGCGGAAAATCGGAGTCGCGGAGATCATTACCGCTTGCAGCCGAAGCTGGCGCAGGTCGAGGGAATCACGCTGTACATGCAGCCGGTGCAGGACCTGACGGTCGAAGACCGCGTGAGCCGGACGCAGTATCAATACAGCCTGGAAGATCCCGATCCAGCGGAACTGAGCGATCTGGGCCCCGCGGCTGATGCACAAGCTGAAGGAGCTGCCCGCGCTGCGCGACGTGGCGACCGACCAGCAGAACGAGGGCCTGCAGGCTGCATCTGGTGATCGACCGCGACACGGCCTCGCGCCTGGGAATCACGCCGCAGTGATCGACAACACGCTGTACGACGCGTTCGGCCAGCGGCAGATCTCCACCATGTTCACGCAGTTGAACCAGTATCACGTGGTGCTGGAGGTCGACCCGGAATTTCAGCGCAATCCGCGCGAGCTGAACGACATTTACGTGCGCTCGACCACCGGCGGCCAGGTGCCGCTGAGCGCGTTCACGCACTATCGAACCGAATACCGCGCCGCTGGTGGTGAACCACCAGGGACAGTTTCCCGCCGTCACGATTTCGTTCAATCTGGCGCCCGGGTACTCGCTGGGCGAGGCGGTCAACGCGATCGAGCGAGCGCAGAAGCAAATCGGAATGCCTGCCAGCATTCAGGCCGCGTTTCAGGGCACGGCCGCGGCGTTCCAGGCGTCGCTGACCAATGAGCCGCTGCTGATTCTGGCGGCGCTGGTCACCGTCTACATCGTGCTGGGCGTGCTGTATGAGAGCTACATCCATCCGATCACGATTCTCTCGACGCTGCCCTCGGCCGGCGTGGGCGCGATGCTGGCGCTGCTGCTCTGCCACACCGATCTCAGCGTGATCGCGCTGATCGGCATCATCCTGCTGATCGGCATCGTGAAGAAGAACGCGATCATGATGATCGACTTCGCGCTGGAGGCCGAGCGCAAGGAGCGGCAAGTCGCCGCGACGAAGCGATCTACCAGGCCTGCCTGCTGCGCTTCCGCCCGATCATGATGACCACGATGGCGGCGCTGCTCGGCGCGTTGCCGCTGGCGCTGGGCACCGGCATCGGCTCGGAGCTGCGCCGCCCGCTGGGAATCGCGATCGTCGGCGGGCTGATCTTCAGCCAGGTGCTGACGCTGTACACGACGCCGGTGATTTATCTGTGCGTTCGATCGGCTCGCGCCGAATCGGCTGGGCCAGGCGATCGCAGCGCCGCGAGCCGATGCGCAGATCTCGCTGCCGATGGAGGCGACATGAGCCTTTCCGACGCCGTTCATCCAACGGCCGGTCGGCACCACGCTGCTGACGATCGCGATCGCGCTGTCGGGCAGTCATCGCGTATTTCGCTTGCTGCCGGTGTCGCCGCTGCCGCAGGTGGATTTCCCGACGATCTCGGTGTCGGCGAGCCTGCCCGGCGCGAGTCCGGAGACGATGGCTTCGTCGGTGGCGACGCCGCTGGAGCGGCAGTTCGGGCGCATCGCCGGCGTGACCGAGATGACCTCGACCAGCTTCGCTCGGGCTCGACCAGCATCACGCTGCAGTTCGATCTGAACCGCAACATCGACGCCGCCGGCCGCGACGTGCAGGCGGCGATCAACGCGGCGCGCAGCAATCTGCCGACCAACCTGCCGCGCCAACCCACCTACCGCAAGGTCAATCCGGCCGACGCGCCGATCATGATCCTGGCGCTGACTTCCGACGACGCATGACACCGGGCGAGATGTACGACGCCGCCGTCGTCGATCCTTGCGCAGAAGCTGTCGCAGGTGCAGGGCGTCGGGCAGGTGTTCGTCGGCGGCGGCGCGCTGCCGGCGGTGCGCGTCGAGGTGAATCCCGACGCTGCTGAACAACTCGGGCATCGGCCTGGAGGCAGGTCGCGCGACCGTCTCGGCGCGGCCAACGCCAATCGGCCCAAGGGCGAGATCGCCGACGATCAGCGCAGTCGTGGTCGCTGAGCACCACCGATCAGCTGCTCAAGGCCGACGAGTACCGGCCGCTGATCGTGGCCTATCACAACGGCGCGGCGGTGCGGCTGTCCGATATCGCGCGACGTGAACGATTCGGTCGAGGACATGCGCAACGCGGGGCTGATCAACGGCAAGCCCGCCGTGCTGATGATCATCTTCCGGCAGCCGGGCGCCAACATCATCGACACGGTGGATCGGGTAACCGGCTGCGCTGCCGCAGTTGCAGGCCTCGATTCCCGCCGGCGATAACTGTACGGTGGTGCTGGACCGCACCACCACCATCCGCGCCTCGGTTCACGACGTGGAGCTCACGCTGCTGATCTCGATCGCGCTGGTGATCATGGTGGTCTTCCTGTTCCTGCGCAATGTGCGGGCCACGTTGATCCCCAGCGTCGCGGTGCCGGTCTCGCTGGTCGGAACCTTCGGCGTGATGTACCTGTTCGGCTACAGCCTCGACAATCTGTCGCTGATGGCGCTGACGATCTGCGACCGGATTCGTGGTCGACGACGCGATCGTGGTGATCGAAAACATCACGCGCTACCTCGAAGCAGGGCTATGTCGCCGTATGGAGGCCGCGGTCGAGGGCGCAGCGAAGATCGGCTTCACGGTGGTGTCGATCAGCATTTCGCTGATCGCGGTGTTCATTCCGATTCTGCTGATGGGCGGAATCGTCGGCCGGCTGTTCCGCGAATTCGCGGTGACGCTGTCGGTCGCGATCGTGGTTTCGATGGTCGTTTCGCTGACGACGACGCCGATGATGTGCGCGAAACTGCTGCGCCCCGAGCACGACCGGCCGCATGGCCGCTTCTATCGGCTAGCGAGAGCGTGTTCAAGACGATGCTCGCTCGTTACGAGCAGAGCCTGACGTGGGTGCTGCGTCATTCGGCGCTGATACTCAGCGGTCACGCTGGCCACGCTCGCGCTCAATATCTATTTGTTCATCATCATCCCCAAAGGATTTTTTCCCGAGCAGGATACCGGCCGTCTGATGGGCGCGATGTGGCCGACCAGGATACGTCTTTCCAGGCGATGCACGATCGACTGATCCAGATCGTAAAGGTCGGCCGATACCGACCCCGCTGTTGACAGCGTCATCGCGTTCACCGGTGGCAACGGCGCGACCAATACCGGCGAATGTTACATCACGCTGAAGCCGCTGGAGTGAACGCAAAGTTGGACGCGCAGCAAGTCATCGGAACGCTTCGCAAAAGGCAGCCGGTATTCCCGGCGTGAGCCTGTATCTGCAGGCGGTGCAGGATCTGCGGATCGGCGGCCGATTGGCGAACGCGGAGTACCAGTACACGCTGCAGGGCGACGACTTGACGGAGCTGAACGACTGGGCGCCAAAGCTGCTGCAGAAGATGCAGACGCTCGATCCGCAGCTGACCGACGTCAACACCGATCAGCAGAACAACGGCCTGGACGCCAACCTGGCGATTGATCGCGCAGACGGCCGCGCGACTGGGCATTACGCCGCAACTGATCGACGACACGCTGTACGACGCGTTCGGGCAGCGGCAGGTATCCACGATGTACACTCAGTTGAACCAGTACCACGTCGTGATGGAAGTGGCGCCGGAGTTCTGGCAGAACCCCGACGGCCTGCAAACAGATATACATCAATTCAACCAACGGTGGCAGGTTCCGCTTGAGCGCGTTCACCCACTACGAGCCGACCACCACGCCGCTGACGGTGAATCACCAGGGCAGTTTCCCGCGGTTACGATCTCGTTCAACCTGACGCCGGGGGTCGCGCTGGGAGACGCGGTCGAACATCATCAACCAGGCGGAGCGGGACATTCACCTTCCCGCCGGCATTCCGGCAGCTTCCAGGGGACGGCGCAGGCGTTTCAGGACTCGCTGGCCAACGAACCGATCCTGATTCTCGCGGCGCTGGTAACGGTCTACATCGTGCTGGGCATTCTGTACGAGAGCCACATCCATCCGATCACGATTCTCTCGACGCTGCCGTCGGCGGGCGTGGGCGCGCTGCTGGCGCTGCTGCTCTTCCAATCCGATCTGAGCATCATCGCGCTGATCGGCATCATTCTGCTGATCGGAATCGTGAAGAAGAACGCGATCATGATGATCGATTTCGCGCTGGAGGCCGAGCGCAAACAGGGAAAATCGTCCGAAGACGCGATCTACCAGGCCTGCATCCTGCGCTTCCGGCCGATCATGATGACCACGATGGCGGCGATGCTGGGCGGACTGCCGCTGGCCATTGGCACCGGCACCGGCTCCGAGTTGCGGCGTCCGCTGGGAATCGCGATCGTCGGCGGACTGATCTTCAGCCAGGTGCTGACGCTCTACACCACGCCGGTAATTTATCTGTACCTCGACGGACTCAGCCATTGGTGGGCGCGGGTCTGGAAGCGCGAGCGCAAGCCGGTCGCTGTTCCCGCGCAGAGCAAAGCGTAACCATTCGCTCTCAGGATTGATCGAGCTTCCAGATCTCGCGGGCGTATTCCGCAACCGTGCGATCGCTCGAGAATCTGCCGATACGCGCCACGTTAAGAATTGCTTTGCGGCTCCATTCTTGCGGCCGCGTATACAAATTCGAGATTTCCGCCTGCGTATCGACATAGGCGCCGAAGTCCGCCAGCAGAAAATATTTGTCGGATTCCACCAGCGCGTCCCGAATCCATCGAAACAGTCCCGGTTCCCCGCGACAGAAGCGGTCGGAAGCCAGTTCGTCGAGGACCCGGCGCAGCCGCGGGTCCGCGTCATAGTAGTCGCGCGGCCGGTAAGTCCCTTTGAGGTTGTGCTCTTCGATCTGCTCCGCGGTCAGCCCAAAGATGAAAATATTTTCCGGGCCGACGGCTTCGCGGATCTCGATATTGGCGCCGTCGAGGGTTCCGATGGTCAACGCTCCGTTCATCGCGAACTTCATGTTGCCGGTGCCCGAGGCTTCCATCCCGGCGGTAGAGATTTGCTCGGAAACCTCGGCCGCGGGAATGATGCTCTCGGCTAGCGAAACGCGATAGTCGGGCAGGAACGCCACTTTGATCAGTCCGCGGGTCTTCTCGTCGTTGTTGATCACCTCGCCGAGGCTGTTGATCAGTTTGATGATCATCTTGGCGACCCAATAGCCCGGCGCCGCCTTGCCCGCGAGTATGTAAACCCGCGGCGCCGGCGGTTCGACCCCATCTTCGACGATACGCAGATACTGATGCACGATTCCGAGCGCCATCAGAAGCTGGCGCTTGTATTCGTGGATCCGTTTCGCCTGAACATCGAAGATCGAGCCAGGATCGACGTCCACGTTTGCGATTCGATTGATGACGCGCGCGAGCGATTCCTTGTTCACGCGCTTGATGGTTCTCAGCTTCGACTGAAAACCCTCGTCGTCGGCGAATTGCTCCACGCCACTCAGGAGCGAGAGGTCGGTCGCCCAGCTCTCGCCGATCGCCCAGTCGAGGAGTTTCGCGAGGCCGGGATTCGCCATCAGCAGCCATCGACGCTGGGTCACGCCATTGGTCTTGTTGCTGAATCTCTCCGGCCACAGCCGATAGAATTCCGGTACCAGGCGGGTCTTCAGCAGCTCAGAGTGAAGTTTCGAGACGCCATTTACCGAATGGCTTCCGACGATCGCGAGATGCGCCATCCGGACCTGACGTTCATTGCCGTCCTCAACGATGGAGACGCGCCTTAGCGTGGCAGGGTCGTCGGGCCACACCGAAGCCGCGTGATCCATGAAGCGGCGGTTGATTTCATAGATGATCTGGAGATGGCGCGGCACCACCCGCTCGAGCAGACCGATCGGCCAGCGTTCCAGCGCCTCGGGCAGCAGCGTGTGATTGGTGTACGCGAAGGTGGAGCGGGTGATGTCCCATGCGTTCGCCCACGGCACGTCATATTCATCGACCAGCAAGCGCATCAACTCCGTAATCGCCAACGAGGGATGGGTATCGTTCAGTTGAATTGCGACCTTGGAGGGAAACGCGTGGAAGTCTTCGCCCCGGCTCAGGAACCCGTCGACGATGTCGCGGATCGCGCAGGCTACGAAGAAATATTCCTGCAGCAATCTCAGTTCGCGTCCGGCCGCAACCGCGTCGGAGGGGTAGAGCACCTTCGAGATGGTTTCTGAAACCATCTTTTGTTCCACCGCCTTCAGATAGTCGCCGCCGTTGAAGATCTGCATATCGAATTCGTTCGACGCGGCAGCCGAATAGAGCCGGACGAAATTCACCGTGCGGCCGCCGTAACCGGAAATCGGCAGGTCAGAAGGAATTCCGGTGAGGATGCGCCTATCGACCCAGACCTGGCGATACTCGCCCTTGGCGTCGGCCCGGTACTCAAGCCGGCCGTACACCGGTATCAGACACGATTCCTCGGGACGGGCGAGTAGCCACGGCGAGTTTTCACGCTGCCAGTTATCGGGACGTTCGAGTTGATAGCCGTCGCGAATTTCCTGACGAAACAGGCCGAACTCGTAATTGATCCCGTACGCATAGCCGGGCATGTCCATGGTCGCGAGCGAATCGAGGAAACACGCGGCGAGCCGGCCTAAGCCGCCGTTGCCGAGCGCCGCATCAGGCTCCTCATCGAAGAGCAATTGCAAATCGATTCCGTTTTCGGCCAGAAACTCGCGGCAGATTTCCAGCACCCCAAGGTTGAAGAGATTATTTTCCAGCGAACGTCCGATCAGAAATTCGAGCGACAGGTAGTAGAGTTTCTTCGCATCTCTGCGCTCGAAGGCGGCGCGCGTGCGGAGCATCCGCTCGACCATCATGTCGCGCACCACCATCGCGGTGGCGCGATACCAATCATGTTTGGATAGCTCAACGCGCCGCTTCGCCAGGGTATAGCGGACGTGATGCTCGATCAGTCCGACGAACATCGAGCGGCTATTTTCGCTGATCGATGGAGCAGCCATTCTTCGCGCGGTGACTATCCCCCCCAGACGCGTTCAAACAATTTGCAGGGTACCGTCGCCTGAGACAAGTAGGCGCAAAAGCTGCGCCAAGCGGAAGATGCCTTACAGCCTAGTTTCGCTCCCTGCGAAAAGTGCGTACCTTACTTCGCAATGACTCATGCTCGATTCGGCGGCAGATGCCTCTCATATGGGCGTCACATCATCTTATACTCGAACCAAAAGGCGAACATTTGCCGACAGAATCGCGCATTTGCTCATCACAGACGAAGTTTGGCGCGGTATGAATCTTGAAGACGAGCAAACCGGCTTCAATACCGCGCACGCCTCCGTGTGTGTGGGTGCACAAGTACGCGTCAAAAACCGTATGGGAGGAGACAGGAGAGTGAGAATGACTACGTCAACCGGGAGGGGGACGAGGCTCGTCGCGCTGGCGCTGATGACCGCAAGCGTGATCGCGGGCCCGTCTTTGCGAGGAGCTTGGGCGCAAGAAACTACCGTCCACAAGCGAAAAACGACCCACTCAACTTCCACGACAAGCGCAGTCGAACAGGAGAAGATCGACCGCTTGAGTCAGCAATTGGAGGAGATGCAGAAGCAGCAGGCTGATCTGGTCTCGCAGATCAAGGACCTGAAGACACAGATGGCGACCCAGCAGCAACAGATCGTGGTCGCGGCGCCGGCCGCGCCGGCAGGCGCTCCCTCGCCCGCGGTTGCACCCGCTCCGGCGACGATCGGCGAGCATGTGGCGACGGTTGAGGGTGACCTCGCGCAGACCAAAAAGGATCTCGCGACCAACCTCGGCGTCAGCATCCACGGCCTGGTCGATGCGGGGTACGAGCATAACTTCAACCAGCCGATCAACGAAACCAATGTTTACCGCAGTTTCGACGCCAATGACGGCTTTCAGCTCACGCAAGGAAATCTCCACATCGAGAAAGATGGCACCGTGGGATTCGTGACCGATATCAACGTCGGCCAGGTTGCGGAGTCGATCAATGGCGCCACGCATTATTCCAATGCGCCCGTCGACGGAGGCACCGGCCGCTGGATCGATCCGACCCAGTACTATCTGACCTATACGGTTCCGGTGGGTTCGGGGATCAGCCTCCAGGCAGGCCGATTCGTGACCCTGCTCGGCGCGGAAATTATCCCGACCTACCAAAACCAGAACTTCAACGAGACGCGTGGTGATGTCTTTAACCTCGGCGAACCCCTGACCCACACCGGCATCAGGGCTTCGTACACGTTTAACGACTACGTCGCGGCGACTGGCGGTCTCAACAACGGATGGGACGATCCTGGGAACCTCAACAATGGCGGCCCCAACGTCGAAGGCGAGGTCGTCTTAAACAACAAGGACAAGTCGCTGACCCTGACCGTCAACGGAATTTACGGACCCAATCAGCTCGGGCATTCCAATTCGTATCTCGGAGCAATCGATCCGATCGTAGCGTACAAACCGAGCTTCATACCGAATACGACGCTTGAAACCGAGTACCTGTACGCAAGCGAAACTGGCAACGTGGTTAACGGACACAGCGCGACGTGGCAGGGTGTCGCGCAGTACATCGTTTATGACTGGAACGCATGGGAATTCGCGACCCGCGGCGAACTGTTCGATGACGAGGACGGTGCGCGCACCGGTGTTCATCAGACGCTCTGGGAAGTCACCCAAACGTTGACGTACAAGGTGCCAGACGTGACCGGACTGCTGGTCCGCGCGGAATACCGGCACGACCAGTCCAACAATAAGGTGTTCACCAACAACAACTTCTTCAACAACACCATCAACCCGGCCACCGGTCTGCCGATAGGGCAGCAACTATGGAGAGGCCAGGATACGTTGCTGGGCGCTTTTATCTACGCCTTCTAACATTGGCTTCCCACCCACAGGTGGCCTAATCAGCCTCCTGAAGAAGCAAGGCGGGCCTACGAAAGTGGGCCCGCTTTTTTTGGCCGCTAGTCCCGCGGGCTTGCCGCTGCGATCTGAAAAGTGCAGATTCGGTCTCGCGATCGGCTACTGAATCTTCGTGCAGATGCCATGCTCGGCCCGGAGCGAGTCCGCTAGAACTGTCGCGATGAACCTTATCGCCGCGATCATCGTATTGCTGGTGCTCCTGATTGGGCCACTCGCGCTGCGATTTATCGAGCGCAACCTCGAGATCTATGTCCTCGCGATCGGAATCGTCGCGACGTTTCTCGCCGGAGGCCTCCGCGTCGAGGTCGCCTACAACGCGCTCAGCGAGCCGATCCCGATCACGATCGCAGTCATCGCCGCGTCGCTGATATTCCGAGCGGCAGACGAGAAGCTCGATGGGAGTTTCATGTGGCTGCGTGCGCGAATCCGCCGCCCGCTTCTCACCGCGGCCTCGATTTTCATCGTTGCGATGCTTTCCAGCGTGATCACCGCCATTGTCGCCGCATTGGTTTTGGTTGAGATTGTCGGTCTGCTCGATCTCCATCGGGAAGCGCGCGACGGAGTCGTCGTCGCGGGATGCTTCGCGGTCGGCCTCGGCGCGGTGCTGACGCCGGTGGGCGAGCCACTTTCGACGCTGGCCGCCAGCGCGCTGGGTCTCGGATTCTTCGGACTGTTCGCGATGCTGGCGATATGGGTGATTCCCGGCGTCGTCGCGATGTCGATCCTCGCAGGCTATTTCGCGCGTGGTGAATACTACGAGGCGCCGCCGGGACCGCATGTCCGCGAGACTTTCATCGAGGTTCTGTTTCAAGCAGCGAAGGTGTTTGGCTTCATCGCTGGCTTGGTTCTGATCGGCGAGGCCTTTGCGCCGCTCGCGCGTCAGTTCGTCCCGATGCTGGGTGAAGCGGCGCTCTACTGGGCGAACACGATCTCGGCGGTGCTCGACAATGCGACGCTGGTAGCCCTCGAAGTGCACGCCATCAACGCGCAGCGCGCGCGCGACGTCATCCTTGCGCTGCTGATTTCCGGCGGGATGCTGATTCCGGGAAATATCCCTAACGTGATCGCGGCCGGCGCGTCGAACCTGCGGAGCGAGACGTGGGCGCGGATCGCAATTCCGATCGGGCTGGTGATGCTCGGCATCTACTTTGCTGTTCTCCGGATAACGAATTTCATCGGTTAGCGGGAGCGAGAGAAAGCTTCTAAAATGACATCGAGGTGATGGCAGCCGGGTTCTTGCGCCGCGGGAATGATGCAAAAACGGGCAGCGTTGCCGCTTGGTTAGGCGTTGCGTTACGAGGGGGTTTCGTGAGAAAAGCTTTTTGCGATTGTTGGTTCATGATTCCCTTTTTCCGCCGTCAGTGTGGTTTGCAATCCTGGCTAGTGACAGGCGCGGTATGCTTGCGTCCTGGAAATTGATCTCGAATTGAGGGTTCGCCGTTCCCAAAATAGGCGAGGAGGATTACGGGTTCGATGACGCCGAAACAAGTTTTAGCGATGATCAAAGAGAAGGGCGCTGTCATGGTCGATATCAAGTTCATCGACCTGCTCGGGCAATGGCAGCACTTCACGGTTCCTATCTCGGAGTTCAAAGATGAATCGCCTTTCGAGGATGGACTCGGCTTCGACGGTTCCTCGATTCGTGGATGGCAATCGATCCAGTCGAGCGACATGCTGGTGATTCCGGACTGCAGCACCGCGGTGATGGAGCCGTTCACCAAGGATCCGACGCTGAGCCTGATCTGCGACGTTTCAGACCCTATCACCCGAGCCGACTACACCCGCGACCCGCGCAACGTCGCGAGGAAGGCCGAGGCCTACCTCAAGTCGACCGGTATCGCCGACACCTGCTACTTCGGCCCCGAACCGGAGTTCTTCATCTTTGATGGTATCCGTTACGACACCAACGAGCATTCGAGCTACTTCTTTATCGAATCGAGCGAAGGTGCGTGGGACAGCGGTAAGGACGGCGGCAACCTCGGCTACAAGCCGCGCTACAAGGAAGGCTACTTCCCGGTCGCGCCCAACGATAGTCTGCAGGACATCCGCACCGAGATGGTGCTCGAGATGGAGAAGGTCGGGATTCGGGTCGAGAAGCAGCATCACGAAGTCGCGACCGCGGGCCAGGCCGAAATCGACATGCGCTTCCAGCCGCTGGTTAAAATGTCGGACTGGCTGACCTGGTACAAATACATCTGCAAAAACGTCGCGACCCGCCACGGCAAGACCGTCACCTTCATGCCGAAACCGTTGTTCGGCGACAACGGCTCGGGAATGCATTGTCATCAGAGCCTATGGAAAGGCGAGACTCCCCTGTTCGCGGGATCTGGATACGCTGGCATGTCGGAACTCGGGCTGCACTACATCGCCGGCATTCTGCATCACGCCAAATCGATCGCGGCCTTCACCAATCCGGGAACCAACTCCTATCGCCGATTGGTGCCGGGCTTCGAAGCGCCGATCAACCTCGCGTACTCGAGCCGCAACCGCTCGGCCTCGGTCCGAATTCCGATGTATTCGCCGTCGCCCAAGGCCAAGCGAATCGAGGTTCGGTTCCCCGACCCCACCTGCAATCCATACCTGGCCTTCTCGGCCATGATGATGGCGGGTCTCGACGGCATCCAGCGCAGGCTCGATCCGGGACAGCCGCTGGACAAGGACATCTACGCGTTGACGCCGGCCGAGCTCAAGGAAGTTCCGAGCATGCCGGCCTCGCTCGAAGAGGCGCTCGATCACTTGAAGCGGGATCACGAGTATCTGCTCAAGGGCGACGTGTTCACGGACGATTTGGTCGAGACATGGATCGATTACAAGATGGCGAAGGAAGTTAGTCAGGTGCGGCTGCGTCCGCATCCGCATGAGTTCGCGATGTACTTTGACGGCTGAGCTGATCTGTTCTCTTTCAGTGTCGAAAGCGGCGGGCCTTCGGGTCCGCCGCTTTTTTGCTGGCCGCATCGATGGTGACGCTGACGTCGCCACCACCGTCGATACTTCTAGCCGATCCCGAGGCTGAGCTGGACCGCGCGCCGCGCCACCGGCGTTGGCGGCGCGGTCCGCTCGTGGGTGGGAAAGAAGCCGTACTTGATGCGCAAGCGATCGAGGATGGCGCTGAGCGCGTCATCGTAGTTCTTCGGGGCATATTCCGCGCGCGAATAGAATGAATCTATTCGCGGCGCGAGTTCGGGAAAGCGCTTGCGCATAAATGGGATGAACCGGCGCGCCGCCGCCGGTTTCAGAAACAGCGACCGCCACCACACGTTCCTGGCGCCCGCGTCGCGCGCCGCCGCGATGACCGATTCCATCGAGCGGCGCGAATCGGTGAGGCCCGGGATCATCGGCATCACCAGAACGTCGCAAGGGATTCCCGCCTTCGACAATGCCGCCAGCGTGCGCATCCGTAATTCGGGACGCGGGGCGCGCGGCTCCAGCACGCGCGCGAGGCGCGGGTTGAGCGTGATGCAGGAGAAGTTTACCGAGATTTTCGAGCGTTGATTGATTCGCGAAAGCAGATCGAGGTCGCGCGCGATGAGCGTGGACTTGGTCGTGATCGACAGATGCAAGCCCGAGAGCTGCGCGAAGACCTCGAGCATCGCGCGGGTGAGTCCGAACTTTCGTTCCGCGGGCTGATAGGGATCGGTCGCGGTACCGATCGCGATCGAATCGTCGCCAATCGGCGTGCGTGACAGCGTCCGCGCGAGGACCTCGGCCGCCATCCGCTTGACGAAGATGCGCCGCTCGAAATCCATCGGATCGTGCAACTCCAGAAAGTCATGGGTATAGCGGGCGTAGCAATAGACGCATCCGAATTCGCAGCCGCGGTAGGGATTGATGGTCCATCGAAACGGCATCCGCGGATTGTCGCATCGGTTCAGGATCTTGCGGACCGGCATCTCATGGAATTCGATTCCGCGATGCGGTCCGAGGGCCTCGTCGTCGGATTCGAAATCGAGGTTGAGGTCTAATGCGGCACCCATAGCGAAACTCCTATGGGGCTAGTTTCGCTTTTTATTCGCTTTTCGTCAAGCAGTGGCTTTGTTTTCGCGAATTTCAGCTGGCCGATCGGTGTCGGCCTTTTAGAAAATAGCCGGAATTGCTCGATTATTTGGCTTCGTTTGGTAACCGCGATATTTCACGCGTAGATAGGTCTGCCTCGGTTCGAGTTCAGTGGCGAGGTCCTTCGCCGAGGCTGACTACACGATGATGTCTCGCAGACTGTTTCGACAGTCTGCGAGGGACGCTTACGACACTATAGCAGATGTCCGCCGAGTTGAGGCGCCTGCGGGAAAAGAGCCTATTTGGAGCCGGTTTTTCTGGTTTTCTGATCGATTCGGTCTTTGGGCACGTTGCTCCGCCACTTCATATACCGATCGAATAAGTTCGTGTCGGCGCCGTCAAGTTCCGCGCGGTCTTCTTCTTTAGTCGGCGCCTGGATCTTTTGCTTGTTTCCCGGTGAGTCTGATTTTGCCACGCTCTTATGTTATCGAAGCTGCGGGCGCACGGCCACCGGACGCTGAATCAGTCGACGCAGCTCTTGTTTACGGTTCCGGTATTCGCGAACCAGAGATTGTGCGCACAACCGGTCCCGCCGTGCTTGTCAACCAGGTCGCCGCCGGTATTCCCGGAGGCGCTGCATTTTCCAATCTGATTGAAGTTGGAATTGAATTGCACCGTGATCCCGCCGCCGCCGTTGGTCTCGCTGACCATATCGGAAACCGCGTTGGAATTGGCGGTGCCGCCAGTTGACGTGCAGTGTCCGGGAGTGCCGGTGCATCCGACAAAAACCCCATCGAGCACGTTGCTGGAAGTAGTGCCCGAGCCAATCAGGTTGAAGTTTCCAGACCCGAGCCACAAGCCGTAGCCGGAGTTATTCGAGGAACTGAAGTTCACGACCTCGCTACTGTTCGCCTGGGTGAAGTAAATTCCAGCGCTGGAGTTTCCGGTGGTATCGACATCCTGGATTAGAACATGGTCGCCGTTGTTATCGATGCCGAACTGCCAGCCGCTGATAATCGCCGGCTGCGATGCGGCGCCCTGACCTTCGACAAAAACGGTACTCGCCTTCTTGATAAAAACTCCCGACCCCTTCGCGCCGTTGCCAGGTCCGGTAATCGAAAACCCGTTGAGGTTGAGGACCACGTTGTCGCCGACGATAAGGATGCAGTTGGCAACTCCCTTAACGAACGAAAGGTTCTGGTTGACGGTGAAAACCCCGGCGGCTTTTATCTCGCATCCGCACGCGCTGATGGTTTTGCTGCATACGCCGGCCGAAGCGGTGCCGGCATCGATCGTGAGTAGAAGTGCCATCACGGCGAGCGACCAGCGCCGAGGCGGCGCGCGATACCAACGATCTGTGAATGGTTTGCCGAATCTCCATCATCATCCTCCCGTCCAACCTCGGCGGGAGCTGTGGTGTCCCGCAACCTATGACTAACAAGGGTTTCACACAGGCCGCGCGAGATCAATTCTCGATGCTTTGACGCCGCTCTCTTTCACCATTAGGCTCCGCAAATATGTCCGCACCGATGATGAGCGAGGTCCTGCCGGATTTTTTGGAAGAAATGGCGGCGCTAATGCGCGAAGCGGGCGCCGATCCGCTGGTTGAGCAGCTGGCAAAACTGCGCATCGAATCAGTCTGCGATTGTGGTGACGAGAACTGCTCGAGCTTCGCAACCGCCGGCGAAGTGAAGGTCCATAATCACGTCGAGCTGCCCGCGATGGAAGGGATGCTGATCGTGGACCTGAATGCGGCGGGTCAAATCTGCTTCATCGAGGTGCTGAATCGTCCGGACGTGAAATACCTGATGGAAGAATACTTCGAGACCGTCCGCCCGGACGCCTGACTCATTTGACTAAACTCAGCGTTTACTTTTGCGAATCCCCGGTGTACTAATTCGCTCTGTTCTCGCCCAATTTTTCTCAAAAATGCGTTATCAGAGGAGCGAGCGTGGATAGGATCAATCACGTCGTCGTTTTGATGCTGGAGAACCGTTCTTTCGACCACATGCTCGGCGATCTCAGTCAAGTCTATGAAGATCTTGATGGAATCGATCCGAACCAACGGCCGCGCAGGAACATTTTCAAGGGTAATCCCTATTTGCAGGAAGGTGGTGCCGGACGCTTTGTTTCCCCCGATCCACGCCACGAGGTAGAGCATGTGAACGTCCAATTGCAGGAGGACGGCGCCGGAACTCCGAATTCCGGCTTCGTGCAAGACTTCGCAGACTCCTACCCCAACCTGAAGGATGGTAGCCAAGCGAGCGAGGAAGCTCTCAAGGAAGTTATGCGCTTTCACGCCCATGGCACACTGAGGGCACTGCACGCGCTCGCGGAGAATTTCACCGTATGCGACCGCTGGTTTGCGTCTGTGCCGGGACCGACTTGGCCTAACCGGTTGTTCGTGATGAGCGGAACATCGCTGGGCCGCGTCACTATGCCGGAAGGGCTCTTCAAATGGAATATCCACTGGTATAGCCAGCCTACGATCTTCGATCGCCTCAACGAGAAGGGCAAAAGCTGGAAAGTGTATTTTGGCGATTTCCCGCTCTCGTTTCTCCTGGTGCATCAATGGGAGCCGAGCAACGTAGCGAGACATCACCATATGACAGAATTCTTTCGCGACGCCGCTGGCGACAAAGAGGGGTTTCCGGCGTTCGCGTTTATCGAGCCGGCCTACATGCCGCCGGGCGCCCAGGATGATCACCCCCCGCACGATATTTTCGGTGGTGAGACCTTGGTCGCTTCAGTCTACAATGCGATTCGAGCGAACGAATCGCTTTGGAATGAGACGCTGCTGATTGTTCTGTGCGATGAACACGGTGGCTTTTATGATCATGTGTCCCCGCCATTTGGCGCGGTGCCTCCCGATTTTCACCAAGAAGACGGCTTCAAGTTCGACCGATATGGCGTTCGTGTGCCGGCGATCCTCGTGTCTCCGTGGGTCGGCAGCGGTGTGCTCAAGACGCAATTCGATCACACCAGCATCCTGAAATATCTGATCGACAAATGGGAGCTGGGACCCTTGGGTAATCGCACGGCGAGAGCCGAGACTTTTGCTGCGGCCTTGCTTAAAACCGCCCGGACCGAGACTCCGCCGAAAATTGAGGTCCAGGAGGAAGTGCCAGAGGGTCAGCCGCCGGCGACGAACACTCTAGGTCCAAGTCAGCGCGCAATCGTGGCACTCTCGCAAGCGCTCGAATCGATGGTCGATGAAACCGCGGAAACGGTGGCCGCGCGCGCGAAGCACATCCTTAGCAACGCGCAGAGCCATATTGATATCGCGGTGGATCGGGTCGAAAGCTTTATCGAAAAGATGAAGGCGAAACTGCCGCACCCTCGGTAGCGCGGGTCAGCGATACAAGTGCTAGGCGCTCGCGGACTCTCGCCGGGGCGCGCGGAATTGATCGACGAACGCGATAACCTCGCTCACGACGCGATCCTTGTCGCTGTCCACCGTGATGACGTGGAAACTCTGATCGAGAATCACCGCGCGTTTCTGCGCACTGCCGAGATGCCGCATCAGGTACTCGACATTCTTCTTTGAGGGACAGGTATGGTCGTCGCGCGCGTGCATGATCAGAGTCGGCTGCCTGATGCGATCCAGACGCCGGCGCACGATGGCCGAGAGCTTGAGCAGCTCGATCGGCGCGCAGAACGGCATCAGCTTGCAAGTGGGATGGACCAGGCTGGCGCTGCGATCGTGGATGTCGGAGCCGTCACCATTTTCCAGGTAGAGAATTTTAGTCAGCGAACCGAGCGCACTCACCGCTTTAACCATCATGGTCGTCGCGAAAGGCAGGAAAAACGCCGGCGCCAGCATCACCAGGCCTGCCACCGCTTCGGGCTGATCTTCCGCCAGACGCGCGCACAGCACCGCTCCGCATGACAATCCGATCACCACGAGAGGATCGCGATATTCGAGCAATTGCTGGAAACCGCTGACTACACTTTCGTACCAGTTCTCCTGCGTGGCCTTGCCCAAATCCTCGGGCGCGGTGGCGTGGCCCGCGAGCCGAACGCCTTTGACGCGGATTCCCGATGCGGCCAGGCGCTCGCCGAGATAGCGCATTTCATAGGGGGTGCCGGTGAGCCCGTGAACGAGCAGCGCGCTCAAACCGGAGCCGTCGAAAAAGAATTCCGAGATATCGACTTTGGCTCGCGAGGGAGGGTCGTCTTGAGAATTCATAGTCTCACTTCAAAGCGGCCGCGGTTGCGAAGGGGGTTCTGGGGCGTTGGCGCCGATCTGGTCGGCATCGATAGAAATCCTGGCGCGTGATTTCAGAGCGTCGAGGAAGTGGTTCCACGCGTCGGCGCGGCGCTGCTGCGAAAACTCCTCGATGAAGTCCTTCTGCGCGGCTTTCCAATCTTCATCGGAGGGCATGGTGCGATCCAGCACTTCGAAGATGTAGGCGTCGCCTTTATTCTCCATCACGCGCGGAATCAGGCCCGGTAGCTTCGCAATGTCGCCGGCCGCGTCAGTTACCTCGGGAAAAGAGCCGAGCTCGGGTACTGAATTGCTGCTACGCGCGAATGAATCGGTTTTATGAATCGTGAGATTGTTCGCTTGAGCTATTTTGCCGAAGCCGGCGGCGTCTTTCATTTGCGTCAGCAGTTTCTGCGCCTTGGCGAGAGCCTGCGACTGTGAAGTGTCACGGACATAGGCTTCGCGAACCTTGGCCTCAATATCCTTTAGAGGTGGAACGTGCGCCGGGTCGCGGGAAATCAGCTTGACCAGGTAAGGCGCGGCATTGCCGCCGGGAACGGCGCTGACCTGTCCCACCTCGAGCTTGAACGCCGTATCGGTCAGATTCTGATTTTTCAACACGGCGGACGCTTCGTGTTGCGAGAACAGGGGCGTTTCGACGACTTCGAAACCACGCTTCTTCGCGAGGTCCTTCAAATCGCCGCCCGCCAACGCCGCCGTGACGTCTTCATCGAGCGCCTCGCGAGCCATCCGGGGGCCTTGCTGGCTGCGTATAGCCTCGATGATTTTCGGCCGCACCTGGTCGAGCTTGTCGACGTGTGCGGGAGTAGAAGCCTCGAGCTTAACCACATGGTAGCCGAATTTGGTTTCCACCAGGCGCAACTCGCCCGGCTTCATCGAGAAGGCCGCGTCCTCGAACGGCTTGACCATCTGGTTGCGTCCGAAGGTGCCCAGATCGCCGCCGCTGAGGCGCGAGCCGGGGTCCTGCGAATCTTCCTTGGCGAGTTTCTGGAAGTCGGCGCCATTCTTGAGTTGCTTCAAAATGTCTTCGGCCCTGGCTTTGGCCTTCGCCTTCTGGTCCGCGGTGGCGCCCGGCTGGACTTCAATCAGAATGTGGCGCGCATGAACCTCATCGGGGTGCGAATACATCTTCTTGAGATTGCTCTTGTAGTAGTCTTCGATGTCCTTGTCGGAGGGGGTAATCTTCGCGGCCATCAGCGCGGAATCGTAGCGGATATAGGCGACCTTGATCCGATCGGGCTCGCGGAACGCATCCTGATGCGATTTGTAAAACGCCTCGAGCTGGTCGGGGGTGGGGGAAATCTTCGCGACGAAATCCTGCGCGGGGATCTCTACGTAGGCGACAGAAATTTTCTGGTTCTTGAGATCGTAGGCGTGGCGCGCATCGGCGTCGCTGACTTGTACCCCTTGATCGACCATCTGCCGCAGCGCGCCCTCGACCAGCGAGGCGCGCACCGAGGCTTCATAGTCACTCGGCAGCAACTCGTTCTCCTGCAAAATTTCCTGGTAGCGCTGCGGATCGAAGCGGCCCCCATCCTGGAAATGCGGATCGGTCGCGATATTGTCGGCCAGCGACTGGTCGCTGACCCGAATCCCGATGTGGCGCGCCTCGTCCGCGACCAGACGCTCCTGGATCATCTGATTGAGCGCCTCCTGGCGCAGGTTTACGCTGCGCAGGAGCAGGGCGGCATTGGCGCCGTAGACCTGGGTAATGTTCCGCTTCAACTGTTCGGTCTGGTGATCCAGCTCGGAAGCAAGAATCCGATTGCCGTTGACCATCGCGACCGGATGGACCCGCGAGCCGAGGACGCTACCAACTCCCCAAAAGGCAAACGCCACCATCAACAAAATGAACAGGGCTTGAACGACCCACGTTCGGCCCCAATTGCGCATCTGATCTAACATTGTTCAGTCATCATACTTCAGCTTATTTTCAACGCCAAATCTGCCCCTTACTTGCTTGGCCTGCGGAGACTCTGTTACTTTCATTGCAGGTGATGAAGACGAGGGGTATTTCGTGCTTCATGACCTGAATTGGGGGACAACCCGCCTGTTGCCGCTTGTTGCGCATCGCACGTTAACACATTCCACGCCTGAAGCTTTCAGGCAAAGGGTTCGATTGTGGTCCTGAACTCTATTTTTGGATGGTTTTCCAACGATCTCGCCATTGATCTCGGCACCGCCAACACGCTGATCTACGTAAAGGGCGAAGGCATCGTCTGTAACGAGCCCTCGGTAGTCGCGGTGCAAAAGGATTCGCGCGGGGGCCGGCGCGTGCTCGCGATCGGCGCGGAAGCCAAGAAGATGCTCGGCCGCACGCCGGGTTCGATCGTGGCGATTCGGCCGCTAAAAGACGGCGTCATCGCCGACTTCGAAATCACCGAAAGCATGCTGCGGCTACTTCATCCAAAAGACGCATAAGCGGAAGACGCTGGTTCGCCCGCGTCCGCGCATCGTGATCTGCGTGCCGTTCGGAATCACGGCGGTGGAGAAGCGCGCGGTGCGCGAATCCGCCGAACCAGCCGGCGCGCGCGAGGTTTACCTGATTGAGGAGCCGATGGCGGCGGCGATCGGCGCGGGGCTGCCGATCACCGAGCCGGTCGGCAACATGATCGTGGATATCGGCGGCGGCACGACTGAAGTCGCGGTCATCTCGCTCGGCGGGCGTGGTCTTCTCGCGCTCGGTGCGGGTGGCCGGCGACAAGATGGACGAGGCGATCATCCAGCACATCAAGCGCAAATATAATCTGCTGATTGGTGAACGGACGGCCGAACTGATCAAGATCACTATCGGCTCCGCCTATCCCGGCAACGAGATCCAGACGATGGAGATCAAGGGGCGCGACCTGGTTGCGGCGTGCCCAAGATAATCGAGATCACCGACGAAGAGATCCGCGAAGCGCTGATGGAACCGGTGCATCAGGTGGTCGAATCGGTGCGCATCGCTCTCGAACGGACGCCGCCGGAACTCGCCTCCGATATCGTCGAAAAGGGCATCGTACTGGCCGGCGGTGGCGCGCTGCTGCGAAACCTCGACGTGCTGCTGCGCGAAGAAACGGGCCTGCCGGTCACGCTCGCGGAGGATCCGCTGACGGCCGTAGTGATGGGCGCGGGCAAGGTATTGGACGAGCTGACATTGCTGCGCGACGTGACGGTCGAGTGACGGCGCGGCCATGATCAGCGCGCCGGCTGCTCCCGTGGCTCAGGGCGTATAAGTGAAAGGTACTCTTCTGTGGCGCCATCGCGTGGGGATCACCTCGGTGGCGCTGATGATGCTCTCGCTACATCTCGTTTCAATCGGGGTGAAGCCGGGTGACCTGGCGGCGCGGCCAGTCGTCTTCGTGCTCACCGCGCTCGGCCCGTTTCAAGGCGGGATCAACAATCTGGTTCAGGGCGGTTCCGGCGTGTTTCAGGATTACTTCGATTTGGTAAATGTGCGCCGCGAGAATCAACAGCTCAAGACGGAACTCGCCCGGATGAAGAGCGATCAGAACCGGGTGGTCGAGTTGGAGACCGAGAACCGCCACCTCGCCGATCTGCTGGAGCTCAAGGACGCGCTGGGTGTCGACGCGGTGGGAGCCAACGTGATCGGCAGCGACGCGAGTGGGCTGGCGCGAACGCTGGTGCTCAGCCAGGGCTCCTCCAGCGGGCTGCAGCCCGGGATGGCGGTGCTCTCGTTTCAGGGCGTCGTGGGAAGGATAATTGCCACCAGCGCCCGCGCCTCCCGCGTACTGCTCATCGACGACCACAACTCCGCTCTCGACGCGTTCGATCAACGCTCCCGCGCGCGCGGAATTGTGGCCGGCATCGTCGACGATGGAGTGACGATGAAATACGTCGATCGCTCGCAAGACCTGCGGCGCGGCGATGTAGTTGTCACCTCGGGATTGGACGGAATTTTCCCTCGCGGATTGCTGGTCGGCACTATCAAGAGCGTGACCGGCGCGGGCCCCGGCTTGTTCCTCAATGTCACGATTGCCCCGGCGGTGGATTTCAGCGGTCTGGAGCAGGTGCTGGTGATAACCCAGATGCCGGCGCAGCCGGACAATCAGCCCAAGGCCAAAGGCTGAGCGGCTCGTGCGGCTGGTGGCCCTATTTGCGATCGCAACCTATCTGGCTTTGCTCATTCAAACGGCGGTCCCGCTGTGGATTCCATTTCGTCCCGTCATTCCCAACCTGATCATCATCCTTACGGTGGATCTTGGGCTGCGACATCATTCGGCGTTGACCGCCTTGATCGCGTTCAGCGTGGGATACGCGACCGACGCGCTGTCCGGAACTCATTTGGGCATGAATGCTTTCCTGACTACCCTCATTTTTCTACTCACCTATCAGATGTCGAGCCGTCTCCTGGTAACCAACGCGTTGATCGGTGCAATAGCGGTGTTCTTCGCGGCGATGCTGGCGGGACTCGGAACGGTGGTTTTCACGGCCGGTCGCGGCGCCGCCGAGGCGATTAAAATAGTTCTGCCGGGGCTGCGTGCAGGCGTCAATCACCGCACTTGTCGCCCCCCTTGTGTTTGCCTTGCTGGCAGCCTCGAAGCGCATGATCGGGTTGCCTGACAGGCTCGAGCGTGAATAGGATCTAGTAGAAGGAACGGATTCAGGGGCGGCTGCATTGGCAAAGTCTCGCCGCGCAAATACCAATCGGCCAGTACCAAAGCTGGAACTCAGAATTACGGTCATATCGACTGTAATGATGATTGCGCTCGCGGTGGTCGGGACTCGGCTCTACTATCTGCAGGTCATCAAGAGCCCGGAATATACCGAGTTGGCGGATCGCAACCGCATCCGGATTCGCCGCGTTGCCGCTCCGCGCGGCTTGGTTTACGACCGCCGTCATCGGCCACTGGTAGATACTCATCCGTCGTTCAATGCGGTCATCGTTCCCGAAGATCGACAACTTGTCCCATACGATCGAAAGCCTCGAAAGCCTGCTTGGTCAGACCGGCATCGCCGAGAAGGTCAATCAAGCTGATGACGACGGCCGTCCTGAATACGATCCCGTCACGGTTGATGAGCGGCTCGACTGGCAACAGGTGGTCGCGCTCGAGACTCACCAACTGGATCTTCCCGGCGTCAGCCTCGAAACGACTCCTGCGCGCCATTACCTCTATGGATCGATGGCGGCGCACCTGCTCGGCTATGTTGGAGAGGTTGACCGCGGCGACCTGCTAAAGACGGACTACCGTAGCGGTGATGAAATCGGGAAGTTCGGCCTCGAGCGTGGATGGGAGCCGTTCCTGCGCGGCGAAGCCGGCGGCGAGGAGATCGAGGTCGACTCGGTTGGGCGCAGACTCCGCGTGCTCAAGGAAATTCCCGACCAGCCCGGCAACAGCATCGTGCTCACCCTCGACCTCGATGTGCAGGCTGCCGCCGAGAAAGCGATGGAAGGAAAAATGGGCGCATTGGTCGCGCTCGATCCGAATAACGGCAACGTGCTCGCGATGGTCAGCAATCCGTCCTTTGACCCCGACATCTTTGGTGGCGGAATCAAAGCGGTGGATTGGCACAAGCTGATGACCGATCCCGATCATCCGCTGCAGAATCGCGTCATCCAGGGGACCTATCCACCGGGTTCAACCTTCAAAATCGTCGATTCGATCGCTGGGATGGAAGAGCGCACGCTGACCACCCATACCACTTACAACTGCAACGGAGGTCTGTGGTTCGGCGGGCGCACCTATCACTGCTGGCGCAAGCACGGTCACGGATCGATCCAACTGCATCGCGCGATCGTGTCCTCCTGCGACGTGTTTTTCTATCAGGTCGGCGAGCATCTCGGCATCGACAAACTTTCGCACTGGGCGCATCTGCTCGGTCTTGGCGAGAAGAGCGGCATCGCGCTGGATAACGAAAAAGCGGGAACGATGCCCTCCAGCGCATGGAAGGAGAAGCGGTTTCACGAGCGATGGTATCCGGCGGAAACGCTCTCGGTCGCGATCGGGCAAGGTTACGTCGCGACTACTCCTTTACAGATGGCGCAAGTGGCCGAGATCGTCGCTAACGGCGGAATCCGTTATCGGCCGCAATTCGTGAAAGAGGTAGAAGGACTCGACGGCAATCCCATCAAAGCCTATCCGCCGTTCATCGAGCAGCGCATCGACTTCGATCCGGAAATCATTCAGGAAATCCGCAATGCCATGTCCGATGTCGTTAATGCGCCCGGTGGAACCGGACACAAGGCCAAGCTCGACGGCATCGAGGTCTGCGGAAAAACCGGGACCGCGCAAGTTGTCGGCAACCAGAGCGCGGACCTGGAATCGGGCCTGGACGAAGACAAGATTCCCTACAAGTATCGCGACAACGGATGGTTCATCGCGTTCGCGCCCAAGGATCATCCGCAAATCGCAATCGCCTGCATCATCGAGCATGGCGGTCACGGCGGCAGTGCCGCGGCGCCGCAAGTCCATGATGTAATGAAACGATTCTTCGAACTGAATCCGCCCAATCCCGCCAACACCCCGGACCTAACCAACGCGTCCGTCGATCCCGACGTGGCCGCACGGGACAACTGATGCCGGCGGTTGATCGGCGGCTCTTAAATCGCTTCGACTGGACCTTGTTTTCGATCGTTCTTGCGCTCGCCGGCATCGGCGTGCTGAGCGTGATGAGCGCGTCCTTCGCCAATTCGCATCATGCGATGAATGGTCTGGTCTCGCGTCAATTTCTATGGATCGGCATCGGCATGCTGATCATGGTGGGCGCGCTATTTTTCGACTATCGCGCGATGATGTCGTACGCGTATCCGATCTACCTCGGCACCCTCGCGCTGTTGATCGCGGTTTCGGTGATCGGACATTCCACCGGTGGATCGCGGCGATGGATCAATCTCGGAGTTTTCCATCTCGAACCCTCCGAACTGGCCAAGCTCGCGATCGTTCTGGTGATGGTGCGCTATCTGCGTGAAGAACCGCCCCGAGGTGGATGGCGTCTGCATCAGATGATCATCCCCGGTCTGCTGCTCGGAATTCCGGCCGCATTGGTGCTGAAACAACCGGACCTCGGCACCGCGCTGGTATTGATTCTGAGTACCGTCACGCTCGTGTTCGTGAGTGGGCTCAGCTGGCGCACGATGGTGGTTCTCGGGCTGGCGGCGGTTTTTGCCGCGCCCGTGAGCTGGCATTTCATGAAACCGTATCAGCGTCAGCGCCTGGTTAGTTTCATCGACCCCAAAGCCGATCCGCTTGGGTCCGGCTATCACATCATTCAATCGGAAATTGCGATCGGCGCGGGCGGCACCTGGGGCAAGGGCTTCATGAAGGGGACGCAGGCGCGACTCAACTTTCTTCCGGAAGAAACCACCGATTTTATTTTTGCGGTTTTTGCCGAGGAATTTGGAATCGCGGGCTCGGCGATATTGCTTGCGCTATACGCAAGCCTCATCGCGCGAGGCGCGTGGATTGCACAACATTCGCGAGATCGCTTCGGCGCCCTGCTCGCGTTGGGGCTGACGGCAATCATTTTCTGGCAAGTCGCGATCAATGTCGCGATGACTTCCGGCATGCTGCCTGTTGTCGGAATCCCGTTGCCGCTGGTCAGTTATGGCGGTTCCTCCGTACTCACGATGATGGCCGCGATGGGTCTGTTGATCAGCATCAACGCGCGCCGCCGCGTGCTCTAACCAGCCGCTGGTCGCCGCTCATCGGGCCATCGACTACGCTGACCGTACTAATGCCCCGGAGGTATCGCGCTTGACCCATCGAATCGTAACCCTGCTTCCCAGCGCCACCGAGATCGTAGCCGCGCTGGGTTTCGAAAATGAGCTGGTCGGCCGTTCTCATGAGTGCGACTATCCGCCCTCGGTGAAGCGGCTTGCGCCGTTGACCGAGCCCAGGTTCAATCTCGAGGGAAGCAGCGCCGAGATCGACCAGCGGGTCAAAAGCATCGTTCGCGATGCGCTCTCGGTCTATCGAGTCGATGCGGCGAAACTCCGCGAGTTGCGTCCCGACGTTATCGTCACGCAATCGCAGTGCGAGGTCTGCGCGGTCAATCAAAGCGACGTTGACGACGCGGTCGCCGAGTGGACCGGCACGCGGCCGCTGATCGTATCGCTCAAGCCCTACACGCTGGCCGATATCTTCGCGGACGTGCAACGCGTCGCGGTGGCTCTGGGCGCGCCGCAGCGCGGCGACAAGCTGGTTCACGATCTGCGGATGCGATGCGCTGAGATCCGGGAAATCACGGCTAAGCTGAAAAATCGGCCCACCGTCGCGTGTATCGAATGGATCGAGCCCATGATGTCGGCGGGAAACTGGACGCCGGAGCTGGTCGAGATGGCTGGCGGCAAAAATCTTTTCGGCACCGCGGGACAGCATTCGCCATGGATGAAATTCGCGGAGCTCGCCGCTGCCGATCCCGACCTGATCATGATTGCACCGTGCGGTTTTGGAATTCCACGCGCCTCCGAGGAGCTTCATCTCCTGCAAAAGCAAAATGGGTGGGCGCAACTAAAAGCGGTACGCGAGGGAAGAGTTTTTGTCGCCGACGGCAATCAATATTTCAACCGGCCGGGTCCCCGCATCGTCGAATCGCTGGAGATCCTCGCCGAATTGATTCATCCGCACACCTTTCGCTTCGGCCATGAAGGCGCAGGTTGGCGCAAAGTCGGATAACCAATACGCGATTATTTTTTTCGCGGCGCGAGATACTGAATACCCGCGCGCATCGGGGTGAGTCGAATCCCCAGCGCGGCCACCAGCGGTTTGATATCGCACGCGTTGTCGGAGGTCACGAAGGTCACCGCGTCGCGCGAAAGTAGCGGTCCCGGCAACATTTCCAGCACCCCGGCTCCGGCGCGCATCAGACGTTCCGGAAGGTGAACGATTGGGCGCCGACGGCGCGTGACCTCCATCACGATGCGAATCATCTCATCGAATGTCATCAGGTCGGGTCCGCCCACTTCGAAGGTGGCATCGCGCCCTTTGGCTTTGAGAGCCAACGCCACGCATTCGGCGAGATCGTCGACCAGCACCGGCTGAACCTTCTGTTGTCCCGTTCCCGGCACCGCGAATACCGGCGCGTATGCGAGCAGCTTCGCGAAGCCGTTTAACACTTTGTCCTCGGGACCATAAACCAGCGAGGGACGAAAAATGGTGTAGGCCAGTCCCGATTCCCGAATCGCACGCTCCGCCTTTCCTTTCGCGCGAAATCCCGGATGCGTGGCGTTCTCGTCCGCCGCCGCGCCACTGATATAGATGAACTGATTTACGCCCACCTGCTTGGCCGCCGCGAGGAGCGCGGTGGTGCCGCCGAAATCGATCCGCTCGAAGGTCAAGCCGCGTTTCGGATTCTCGACCGGATAGCCTTCGAACTGGACCGCGTTGACAATCGCGTCGGCGCCGCGCAGCGCGTCAACCAGACTTGCGGGCTCGGTAACTTCAGCGCGAACGAATTCGATGCCGGCGAGAGGCAGCCGCTCCTGCGCGCGGCCCGGCGACCGGCTGAGCGCGCGCACGCGAAGCTCCGGCATTTTTGCGAGGCGCCGTGCGATCGCTCTTCCGATGAATCCCGAGGCTCCGGCGATCGCGACAACTTTTTCAGCCATGGAATGCGTCTCCCGCCGCGCCGATGCGCCTCAAGCTCAGGTGACGTTCGAGCGGCGGCCGGTCCTAATGATGCGCGCGGGCCTTTTTCGGACGAATGATCTTCCGCATGCGGCGACGACGCGGTTGGACGATGACCGGCTCGGCAACGCCGTTTGTATGGCGATCGCTTTTCGGGAGCGCGAGGGGGGTCAGGCTGAAGCGCGAGATTTCCGGACGGCAATTGATTCGTATACGGACCCAGAAAGTTCCCAGCCCGCGATTGGTGTAGATGTAGAAATCTTCGTAGCGGTTGAGACCCGCGTAAAATTGCTTGCCAATTTTGAGAATCGAACGCAGCGGCGATCCGTAAAATGGAATTCGCACGACGCCGCCATGCGTGTGCCCCGACAGCATCACGCCCGGTCCGAGATGACGCGTATAAAGCGCGGTGTCCGGATTGTGCGCGAGCACGATCGTACAATCTTCCGCAGTCACGTCCCTGAACGCCTTGGACGGTTCCGCGCGGCGCGACCATAGATCGTCGATTCCAAGGATCATCAGTTGCTCGCCGTTTAGTTTGATTCGCCGATTCGAGTTCGCGAGCAACTCGACGCCAGCGCATTCGAGCGCTTCCGCGATAGTGTCGAAGGACGACCAGTGATCGTGATTTCCCGCGACCGCGAAAACTCCGATCTTCGGTTTCAGTTTCGATAGCGCGTGCCGAAAGGCGCCGACGTAGCGCCGCATCGTGTCCGGCCCGGAAAAGTAATCGCCGGTCAGAAAAACGAATTCCGGTTTTTCGCGATTGATCATCTGCACCGCGAGCTCGAGCCGATGCACGTCCTCATCCATGTCGAGGTGGAAATCGCTGATCTGACACGCGACGACGCCGCGCAGCGCCTCGGGCAGTCCGCGCACCGGAAGATCGATATGCGCGATCTCCATCTCATCGATGGTCCGCCGCCACATCCGATGCAGCGGGCTGCGCGGACGCATCGGCTTGCCTTTCAGCCCGATCGCGGCGTGATGTTCTGATTTATTGATAATCGCTCTCTGAGACTCGAGGTTCATAAATACTCTACATCTTATTTTAGAATACGCGCAGCAGGTCGCGGAAGGTGGGTATTTGCACGATGCGCGGGTCCGTGTGATCGAGTTCTTCCTGTTCGAGCTCCCAGGTGTGCGGATACGGAATGTAAACGGTGGCGCGCAGCCCGGCGCGCAAAGCCGGATTGATATCGGAGCGCGGACTGTTGCCGATCATGAAGGTGCGCGCCGGATCGAGACTCGCGTCATCGAGCAGCCGCCGGTACGCCGCGGGATCTTTCTCACGCGGAGTTTCGATCCGGCTGAAGTAGTGAGTCAGTCCCGAGCGTTCGAGCTTGCGCATCTGCTCGTCGCGTTGCCCCTTGGTAAACAGGAGCAGGGTATGACGCGCGGCCAGTTCCGGCAGCGTGGTCTCGACGCCGGGCAGCAGCTCGCAATGCCGCTCGATCAGCTCCTGGCCGATTCTTTCGACCTCGCGCCGTAGCGATTCGTGATGCACCTCGGGAGCGAGCCGTGCGACCGCGCGCTCCAACGCCATCACATAGGGACGCCGGCCGTATCCATGAGTCTGGATCAGGTCGAGCTCGTTTTCGAATACCGCGGCTTTGACGGAATCGCGATGGGTGTCGACGCCGAACGCGGCAACCGATTCAACAAATTTCTCGAAGGCGTCGAGAAAATGAATATTGGAATCCCAAAGAGTGTCGTCGGCATCGAAGACGAGATTCAGGGGTGAGCCGTCGCAAAACCGCATCGCGGATTGATCGTATCGGCCCGCGCGACTCCATGCAAAGTCACGCGCGTGCCGCGGCGGGAAGAATCACCAGCGCGCCGCTGGCGGGATGGCGGCCGACATAGACCTCGGTATCGTAAACCATCGCCAGATTTTCCCGCGTGAGGACGGCTTCCGGCGTGCCGCATGCGATCGCGCGGCCATCTTTCATCAGCAGCACCCGGTCGGCATAAAGCGCCGCGGCATTGAGGTCATGCATGGTGGCGATCACGGCCAGTCCGCGCTGGGCGCACAGCGTGCGAAACCGGGAGAAGATATCCGCCACGTGTTTCATATCGAGGAACGCGGTGGGCTCGTCGAGCAGCGCAATTTTTGCCTCCTGCGCCAATGCGCGCGCGAGAAAGACCCGCTTTCGTTCGCCGCCGGAGAGTTCCTGAATCGAGCGCCGCGCGAGCGCGAGCAAATCGAAGTGTTCGAGCGCCGAATGGGCGATTTCCAGGTCGCGGCGGGTCTCGAAATGAAAAGCTCCCAGATGCGGCGCGCGGCCCATCAGCACCACTTCCACCACCGAAAATTGAAACGCGATTGCGTTTTCCTGCGCGACGGTCGCGATCAGCCGCGCCAGCGCGCGGCGATCGTACGAATCGAGGGGTCGCCCGAACAGCTCGACCGCGCCGCGGGTGCGCGCGAGCGTGGCGCCGATCACTTTGAGCAGAGTCGATTTGCCCGCGCCGTTGGGACCGACCACCGCGAGCATTTCACCCGCGCAAAGTTCCATTGAAACTTCGCGCAACACCTCGAGGGCGCCGTAGCCCGCGACCACCGCGTCAACCTTGAGCACCGTCGCGGCGCCGGCATCATTCATAGCGAGAACGGCTTCCGGCCTTCGCGGCGCAGCATATAGATGAAGAAGGGCCCGCCGCACAGCGCGGTGATCGCACCGACCGGCAATTCCGACGGCGCGATCACGGTCCGCGCGACCAGGTCGGCGATCACCATGAAGGCGGCGCCGCCGATCAGCGAGGCCGGCAGCAGCAGGCGATGATCGGCTCCCAGAGCCAGCCGGACCAGATGCGGCACGATCAGCCCGACGAATGAAATGATCCCGCTGACCGAAACCGCCGCGCCGATCATGATCGAGGTCGCGAAGAAAATCACCCGCCGGAGCTTTTCCACCTCCACTCCCATCTCGGCCGCGGCCTCGTCGCCGAGGCTGAGCAGATTCAGGTCGCGCGCGTGGAACATCAGCACGATGAAGCCGAGCGCGGTAAACCCGCCGACTATAATCACTTCGCGATAACCCGGCGCTTCCAGGCTGCCCATCAGCCAGAAGATGATGCTGTGGGTGTAGTAGAAGTTCACCACGCTGTTGACCAGCATGATCGCCGCGCCCCATAACGAGTTGAAGATCACTCCGATCAAAAGCAGGCTGAAGGGCTCCAGACGCCCGTCGATCAACGCGAGCCGATACACCGCCACCGTCGCGGCCAGCGCCGCGCCAAACGCGAAGATGGGGACGAGCGCATCGGAGGCGGGACTGCGCGAGAACAGCACCAGCGCGACGATCGCGCCGAATGCCGCCGCGCCGGAAATTCCGAGGATGCCGCCTTCCGCGAGCGGATTGCGCACCAGCGCCTGCAGCGCGCCACCGACCGCGGCGAGCGCCGCGCCGACCACCGCGCCCATCAGCACGCGGGGCAGCCGGGCGCCGAAAAATATCGCGTAGTCGGCGCTGGAACGATCGGTCAGCGCGCGGCTCAGATTGATATGAACGCTCCCGAACGACGCGGCGATCAGCAGCGACAGGATCAGCGCGCCCGACAGAATCAGCAGCCATGCGATCATCCGGGTGCGCGTCAGGTAGGCGCCCGCGAAGGCGTCGAGGTCGAGATCGAGATCGACGGCCAGCGCTCATCGAGCGGTCGCCCACGCGTCCGGATGGATCAGCCGCGCGATCAGCTCGAGGGTAGTTCCGACGCGCGGTCCCGGATGCAGCGTCGGGTCGTCAGGATATCCAACCACGCGATGATTCTTGACCGCGGGGATGCTCGGCCAGGTTTGCCAGAAGCGGCTCGGCGCGCTCGGATCGGTTCCCATTTGACCGTCGAGAATCACCTCCGGCCGCATCGCGATGATGTACTCGATGCTGAGGCGGGGCCATTGCTGAGCGGAAGCGTCGGCGATATTTTCCGCGCCGGCAATTTTCAGAAGATCATCCAGATAGGTGCCCGGCCCGGCCGCGACGATCGGCTGATGTCCCACCAGCATCAGCACCCGCGTGACCGGCTGGCGGCGCAATCTTTCGCGGACCTCGCGCACAATAGTTTCGATTCCTTTGACGATGTTGTCGGCCGCGTCACGCCGTCCCACTCGCGCGCCGATTGCCACGATACTCTGCTCGATTTGTGCGAGAGAGTCATCATCGACCATCAGGGTTTCATAGCCCATCGAATGCAACGCGCGAATTTCACGCTGATTGGACGAGATGCCGCTTCCGATGATCAAGCTGGGGCGCAGCGCGACGATCGCCTCGACGTTCGGGGTCAGGAACGAGCCGACTTTCGGAAGCCGGGTAACCTCGGGCGGATAATCGTCGTAGGATGAAACGCCCACGACCTCATCGCCGGCGCCGAGTGCGAATAAAGTTTCGGTGACCGCGGGCGCCAGCGACACGATACGCTCATTGGCGCGCGCAACCGCGGCTCCAGGCGGCGACATTGCGAGCGCCACGATGAAGGCCGCGAATGAGTTGCGAAGCATGCATCGCACCCGTGCGAAGCTATCCGATTCGACGCCGCACATTAAGCCATGGCGCCGCGAGGCGATCCGCCGATAGTTTGCATAGCTCGATGGCGACCGTTACTTTCGCGGCAGGAGCGAATTCATTGGTGTTGAAACTCGCGGTTCTGATCAAGCAAATTCCGCTGATCGAAGACGCCAACTTCGATCCGCTGACGAAGACTATCAGGCGCGACGGCCCCAACGTCATCAGCGCGTTCGATCTGCGCGCGATCTCGCTCGCGATGGAGCTGAAGAGCCGCCACGGCGCGGAAACGACGGTGATCACGCTGGGACCGCCGCAAGCGCGGGAAGCACTCGAACAGGCGCTCGCGATGGGAATGGACCGCGCGGTCCATATTACCGATCGCGCGTTCGCGGGTTCCGATACGCTGGCGACCGCGCGAGCGTTGGCCGCGTCGCTCAAGCGCGGAAAGTTCGATCTCATTTTGCTCGGAAAATATTCGCTCGATGCGGAGACCGGGCAGGTCGGTCCCGAGATCGCCGAGCTGCTCGGAGTCGCGCAGGTGACCGGCGTGCGCAAACTCGAGATCGACGGACGCGGCATCAGGGCCGAGCGCGAGAGCGACGAGGGGTTCGAGGAAATCGAAGCCGCGATGCCGGTGCTGCTGACCTGCGCGGAACGGGTCGCGCAACCGATCAAGATCAAAGCCGGCGCGGCAGAAGAGGCCAAATCGAAAACCATCGAAACCGTCTCGATCAAGGATCTCGGCGCCGATCCGGAGCAGTTCGGGCTGCAAGGATCGCCTACGTGGGTCGCCGAGATTCGCGCGGTCGAGACGCAAAAAGACGCATTGCAAATTTATCGATGCGTCCGATCCGGAGCGCGCCGCCGCCGACGTGATCGCGGAGCTCGACCGGCTCGGAGCGCTGCATGCGCGCGGCGAAAAGCGGCGCGTGGTTTCATCGGCGATGCGAACGCCGCGGCGCGGGAAAGACGTGTGGGTCGCGATCGAGGCCAACCTGGGCGGCTTCGTCACGCGCGCGAGTCTGGAACTGCTTTCGCGCGCCGACGAACTAGCCTCGCAGTTGGGCGGCGCGGTGATCGCGGCCGGCTTCGGCCCCGCGACCATCAAGCACGCCGGCCTGCTCGCCAGATACGGCGCCGATCGCGTGATCGTCATCGAGGCGCCGGCGCTCGAAACCTACGCGCCCGAGGCGGCCGCCGAGGCGATGGCTTCGATCGTGAAAGAGCGCGGGCCGTGGGGTTTGTTTCTTCCGGCGAGCGAGCGCGGACGCGACTGGGGCCCGCGGCTCGCGGCGCGCCTGGGGCTCGGCCTTACCGGCGACGCGATCGGACTGGAGATCGATGCGGAAAATCGTCTGGTCGCGCTCAAACCCGCATTCGGCGGAAATATCGTCGCGCCAATACTTTCCAGGACGTTGCCGCAGATGGCGACTGTGCGCTCCGGGGTTCTGCAACTAGCGGAGCCGGTCGAAACGCGCGGCGCGCAAATCGAAATCGTCAGAGCGCAGGTTTCGAAACCGCTCAGCCGTCTGATCAAGGAACATTCGCTGCTCGATACCACCATCGAGCCGCTGGAAGGCGCGGAGAGAATCGTCGGCATCGGCATCGGTGTCGGCGGTCCCGAGGGCGTCGCGGTGATGAAGGATCTCGCGCTCACATTGCACGCGGGTATGTGTGCGACTCGGCGCGTCACCGACGCCGGATGGATGCCGCGTCAGCTTCAGGTGGGACTCACGGGAAAAGCGATCGACCCGCGACTGTACATCGCGGTGGGTGTGCGCGGAGCTACCAATCACACGATCGGAATCAAACGCGCGCGCACGGTGGTCGCGATCAACAACGATCCCGAGGCGCAGATTTTTGAGCGCGCCGACCTCGGACTGGTCTCGGAATGGGAGAGATTGATCCCCGCTTTGCGCGACGCTCTGCGCAACCGCCTCGCGTAGCGGCGTTTCAGCAGCCGGGTTACATTCGAGCGTCAATCGAGCGCGAAGGGTCGGCATTTGACGCCAAAAGTGGTCGCGCCGAGCGACATGAAAGCGCCGCCGAGCAACATCCGAGCAACATCGCGGCAACATTTTCGGGGTCGATCGAGGGCGGTTTTGGGCGCTTCGGGTCGCTACGGGAGGCTATCGCTTTGGCAAAAAAGCAAAGGCCGGGGCATTTCTGCCCGGCCGCCGATTCTCGTTCGCAGGCGCATCCCAATGGCGCCGCCCGCCGACCCTGCCGTCGCGTCATTACGGGGCGTCGGCGTCGTAGGCCCCCATTGAGGTCATACCCTCTACCAGCCCTTGCAGTCCCTGGTCCGCGACCGGACTCGATGCACTGATATGGAAGTTACCGGCTGCGGCGTTGTCGTAGAGCGGATTGACGTTGCTCATGTCGTTGGCGCCAGTAGCCGTGACCCCGAATGCGTAATTGCCTTGCGCACCACCGGTGTCGTTGTAGTTGTAGGTTGGTTCGAGCCCACCCGCACAGGTCTTTCCGTCGTTTTGGTTATGGATCGCGACCGTTCCGCCGTCCCAGATATTATTTTCGACGGTATCCGTATCGGGATCGCAAGTACTGCTGAACAACGTGAGCGACTGGTTGCCCGGCAGTTGATAACTGCTGGAGACTCCAGTGGCCGCATAGCCGGTGTTGTTGATCCACTTGATGATCTTGGGGCAAACGCCGCCCGGCAACGCCGCGCAAGTGCTGTTGGTGCCGCCGGTCTCCGCCTGGAATCCTACGTAACCACCGTTGCAGACATTGCGCTGGAAGGTGATTACTTCGCTGGTTTGGAAGGTATTCTCGGTGTAGAAGCAGGCCGGAGTGGTTATCCCAACAGGCTTTCCAGACGTAACGATATTGGAATCCACCAGCACACCCGGCGACGCGGCGCCGCTGCCCTTCACGTCGATGAAATTGTGGATGCAGCCGGGTCCGACGATGTTCCCAAAGATCACCGGATTGCCGGTGTCATGGTGAATCTGAACGCAGTTGTGACCGCCGACGTTTCGGACAGTGTTGTTGAGGAACTGAACGTTGTTGGCGCACGATGCGGCGGTCGTGCCGTTGCAGTTGAACGCCTCGAAGTCCAGCGCGTTGTTGTAGTCGCCGTTATCACAAGGTCCAGCCACCCCACCAACCGCGGAGGCGGCGGCGACACAGTTACCGCTGGAATTCGGACCAACCGTGGCTCCGGTGAAGGCGCCGGGGCCGGTGTTGTGGATGTAGTTATTCTGCACGATGTCGCCTACGTCCGCGGCGTTGTTGGTCTGGATGGTTATGCCGGAACCAGAGCCAGCAGAGCCGCCGCCGGTCGTATTTCGGCACTCGAAGCCTTCAATGGTGATGTAACTCTGATTGGCGCCGTAGTTGAGCGCGTCGATACAGTCCTTCAATACCCCTTGTCCGTCGATAGTCGCGCAGTTTCCATTCGGCCCGCAGGCGCCATTTGCGCCATAAGTCCCAAAGACCAACTGCGCGCTCGGCGATCCGTGAGCGGTTGTAATTGATAGCCGCTCGTTCCAGACATCGCCTACTTTGAAGAGCACCTGATCGCCCGCCCCCAGCGAACTCTGGGTCGCGAGAACCTGCGCGATCGTGCACCATGGCGCCTCCAGCGTGCCCGGCCCCGCGTTCGCAACGGCGCACGCGGTTCCGGCTTTCGGCGCGGTCGTCCCGCTATAACCCGCCTGATTCGAATCCACGTAGTAGGCGCCGGCGATCGCGGTCGGCGTCGGCGTGGGTGTCAAAGTCGCGGTTGCGGTTACGGTCGGCGTCGCAGTCTTGGTTGCGGTAGCCGTGGCCGTAACGGTCGGCGTTAGCGTCGGGGTCGCGGTAGCAGTCGCCGTCGCAGTCTGCGTCGCGGTTGCGGTCGCAGTTGCCGTTGGGGTCGCAGTCGCGGTTCTAGTCGCAGTAGCTGTAGCCGTCGGCGTTGCGGTCAGCGTGGCGGTTGAAGTCGCTGTCGCAGTTACCGTGGGCGTCGCGGTCGCCGTGGCGGTCGCAGTTGCCGTTGCGGTTCTGGTCGCAGTAGCCGTGGCTGTTGGGGTTGCGGTCAGCGTGGCGGTTGAAGTCGCTGTCGCGGTCAGAGTGGGCGTCGCGGTCGCCGTTGCAGTCTGAGTCGCGGTCAGAGTGGGCGTCGCGGTTGCGGTAGCTGTCAGCGTCGGCGTTGCGGTCGCCGTCGCAGTCTGCGTTGCGGTTGCCGTTCTGGTGGCGGTAGCCGTCGCTGTCGGGGTCGCAGTCAGGGTGGCGGTTGCAGTCTGAGTCGCAGTCACCGTAGGCGTCGCGGTCGCGGTAGCGGTGAGCGTCGGCGTCGCGGTAGCCGTTGCGGTCGGTGTCAGCGTGGCGGTGGCGGTTGCTGTGGCCGTCTGAGTCGCGGTGGTTGTGGCAGTCGTTGTAGGTGTCGCGGTTGCTGTGGCCGTCTGAGTCGCCGTTGCGGTTCTGGTCGCCGTAGCAGTGGCCGTCGGGGTCGCGGTCAGCGTCGCGGTTGCTGTTGGTGTCGCGGTCGCGGTTTTGGTCGCGGTGGCCGTTGGGGTCGGGGTCAGCGTGGCGGTGGCGGTTGTAGTGGCGGTCGGAGTCGCCGTCGCAGTTTGAGTCGCGCTTGCGGTCGCTGTAGCCGTCGGCGTCGCGGTCCCAGTAGTTCCGGCGGTCGGCGTAGCCGTAGGCGTCATCGTCGCGGTTGCGGTTTTGGTTGAGGTCGCAGTAGCCGTCGGAGTTGCCGTTGCCGTCAGCGTCGCTGTCGCGGTTTGTGTCGCAGTTGCGGTCGCAGTCGCCGTGGCCGTTGGGGTCGCGGTTCGCGTCGCTGTCGCAGTTTGAGTCGCGGTCGCAGTTGCGGTCGCCGTAGAAGTCGCAGTGGCCGTCGGAGTTGCGGTCGCGGTGACAGTTGGGGTTGCTGTAGGAGTCGCAGTTGCGGTTGCCGTCGCGGTAGCTGTAGGTGTCGCAGTTTGCGTCGCCGTCAGCGTCGCGGTCGGGGTGTCGGTTGCCGTGGCCGTCTGGGTTGCCGTGGCAGTATCCGTCGGGGTCGCCGATGTGGTAGGCGTCGCAGTCGCCGTGGCGGTGTCGGTTGCAGTGGCTGTCTCGGTTGCGGTCGATGTCGACGTCGGTGTTGCGGTTTGAATGGCAGTCTCGGTCGGCGTCAGCGTCGCGGTTGCGGTGGCTGTCGGAGTTGCCGTTGCAGTCTGCGTCGCGGTGGCGGTTTGAGTCGCCGTTGCGGATGCGGACGGCGTCGGCGTGATTGTAGAAGTCGGCGTGACAGTCGCGGCAATTGTTGGAGTTGGGTCGATCGTCGGCGTCGGGTCAACCGTTGGAGTCGGCGTGGACATTTCCGTAGGCGCGATCGAGGCGGTTGGGGTTGCGCTCGGAGTTACCGGACCTGGCGTTGCGGTGATAGTTGGAGTCACGCTGTCAGTGGCCGTGGGAGTTGGCTGCGTATTCGCATTGTCCACCGTCACGCTCACGGACTGACCGCCCAAATATCGTCCAAAACTCGAGAAGGCCTGAACCAAAATCACGTGACTTCCGTCCGCTACCGCCTCGGAAGGCCACGCGGAGCTGTTCGGCGCCCCCGTCGCGTACAAGTTTCCGTCGACGTATACGTTTGCGGAAGCTACCCGGTTGGTGGTCGTCAACGAGATCGGAACGACGCCGGAGACGGTCGAGCCGTCAAGCGGAAGGTCAATCGTGATGCCGCTTCCGTTGGCCAGCGCGAGCGAACTGGCGAACACGGAAAAAAGACACACGAATACACACGCAGAAATCTTCGACAAAAAACGCAAAGCGCCGGTCCCCCCTTAGGACCTGGCTGGCAAGTCTCGCGCGGATGGCGCTGGACCAATTGCCTGTCGTCTATGTAGGTAACAGCAAGGCGCGCGCCAGTTGCGCTCGAAAAACCGTTGTAGCTGGGGGGGACACCGGTATCTCCGGTATCAGGCGGCTTTCCTATTTCGACACGTCAGGCGTGTATCAATTCCGCTTACGGCGAGCGTGCCGCGATGCAACGGGGCTTCGCACCACTATGGCAAAGTTGCAAATTCGCGATTCAGTAACCGTTCGATTCTGCAACCAATAGTGGGCAAAAACTTACGGCCGGACTTCGTAAAGCGCGGAGAACATGTCCTCAATCGGGAGCCTGCGAAAATGCGAGAATTGCGCCTCGATGGTCAGCTCACGCGCTTTCGGTTCTCCCATACAGGCGCCGATTCCGGCCCCACCATGCGCGAGCGAAACCGTCATGCAGTAGAGCGTGCTGATGGAGTACATCATCTTGCCGGTAGGGCCGATATTCTCCTCCAGCTTCGGCGATACGTTCATCTCGAGCATCAGGTAGGTACCGTCGCGTTTCAGCGCGCGGCGAATCGACTTTAGCAACGCGACCGGATCGACGGAGTCGTGGACTACGTCGAAGGTGGAAATGAAATCGAATTGATTCTCGGGCAGCTTGGCCGCATCGCGCGCCTCGAACGTGATGCGGTCGCCGACTCCCGCGGCCTTTGCATTGGCGCGGGCGCGTTCGATGGAGCCGGGATGCACGTCGTAACCGAAAATCCGCGCTTTGGGAAATGCGCTTGCCAGCGTGATCGCTGCGCGCCCGCTGCCGCATCCGATATCGGCTGCCGTACCGCCGGCGGTCAGCGCCTCGACAACTTGCGGCATCGCGGGAAGCCACTTCTTGATCAAGTGATGGCGATACATGCCGGCCGACGCGCGCTCCATCGCTTCCCAGGTCTCCGCCGGATATTCACTCTGGGAAACTCCGCCGCCGCTGCGGAACGCTTCGGCGATCTTCGGCGCCATCGAGACATTGGGCATCACCATCTGCATGAAGCCGCCCATAAAAAACGGCGACTCCTCGCGCGCCAGCACCATCGCATGCTCGGGTGGCAGCAAGTATTTTTTCGTGCTCGGGTCGTAAGTGACGTAACCCGCCGAGGTGACCGCGCCAAGCCATTCGCGCACATAGCGTTCATTGAGTCCCGCGCGATCCGCGAGCTCCTGACTGGTAAGCCATCCCGCGTCGGCCATCGCCTTGAAGATTCCGAGCCGGTCGCCGAGATAGTTCATCGCACCGAGCATCGCGGCGCCGATATCGTTGGTGCACTGGAACAGAAATCTTCGCGCCTTATCCCAATCGAGCTGCGGCTGGTCTGCGTGCGGTTTCGGTTCAGCCATCACATGGTTCCTCCTCGGCGTTAAGGGCTACTGCTACTCTTCGGATTTGTCGAGACCAAAAAAATCTTGCTGCGCCTGGGCGCCGGTACTCTCAACCGCAGAAGTGGTGAAGAGACCGGGAGTGTCGGCGAAGATACGAAACTTCTCGAACAAGTCCGTCAGCTTGGCCTGGTAGTATTCAACGTTCTCGTCGGGGTGGCCGGGATCGTACTCGGTGGCGAGCCTGGCCGCGCTCGCGACTTTCACCTTGCTGCCGCGGCCGCTGACGTAGTAGGACACCTGATCGCCGGCCACATACGCACGCGTGGATTTCAGCGCCAGCTCATATGCGGCCGAGGCGTTGCGGCGCTTCCCGCCGACCTTGTCGCGATAGCTGTCGAGCGAATCCTGGATGGTCACGGTTTTCATCAGCTCGGCGATTCCGAGTTCATGCGCCGCGACTTTTGCCAGGTAGGTGGTAAAAAGATCTGGAAGTTCACCGTGCCGATCGGTCATCAGCAGCAGGAACAACTCTTCCATGAAGCGGCGCTGGAAGCGTTCGAGCCCCCTCGACTTCAGACCCGACCCGCGAATGGTCATCTCGCCCGACGCTTCGAGCAGGACATAGTTCTTCATCTTGTAGGAGAACATCGCGGCGTATTTGCCGTCGATCTCGAGCTTGATAGCCGCCGGAAACGCGGCCGTGATTTCCGTCAGTAGCGCGTCGGCCGCCGCATCCTCATCCGAGTTCGCCGGCAGCACGAAATAAATTCCGTCGGTGTCGACTTCGATAACTTGCGCGCCGCGATCTTCCAACTCCTTGATCACGGACTGGATCAGGTCACGGCCGCGGCGAGTCACCGCGCTGGCCTGATCGAAATCGTTGAAATGACCCATCGAGAAGCCGAGGTAGCCGTAAAACGAATTGATCAAAATTTTGAAAGTCTGCTGCAGCGCTTCGATATTTCGCCGCGCGCTGCCGTTCAGCTCGCGCGCGAGCGCCTTGGCTTTGATCCGAAAGCTGCGCAAGTCGCGCAGCATTTTGAGAAACACTCCGAGCGCGTCGGAGGCCGGCGCGTGGCCGAATTCGAGCATCAGCGACGGGTACAACGAGCTGACGTCGCAGTGAAAAACATTTCGCGCGACGCCGCATCGCCGCATCTCGGTGTAGCCGCCGGCAAAGGCTTTCGGCTCGCCGCACGCGGGAATCGAATGGCGCTGCGCAAGGTACGCGCGCATCATCAGGGCGTCAATCTTGGTCGCGTTGCCGCACAAAATCGCGTTCTGATACGAGTACGGGAAAATCTGCGCCTGCGCGAAGTAGCTCGCCGACAGAAGTTCGGCGACGTCGCGAGTCTCGCGGACTTTCTCCAGCGCCGATTGAACCAGCGCCTCCGGCTCGTGATCGAAGCAGTGGCTCACCCGCGCCGCATCGAGGTAGACGCGGCCCGCGCGAGTCACCCCGAGATGCTGCGCGAGATCGCGCAGCTCGAAGCTTTCGAGTTCGCGGCTGCCGATGTCGTAGTGCTGCGCCAGAATCCACGTATCGACGAGGTTGCGCCCGTACACCTCGTAGCGGCGATACGCGATGGTGCGCTCCGCCACCTGCATCCGCGATGCACGCGCACGAATCACGCTGCCGTCGCGTCCGAGCGCTAGCTTGAGGCCGAGGCGGCGCGCGCGATGCTCCAGGTATTCGAGATTCGCGCGCAGGAGATTGTGGCCCTCGATCACGTCGGGGTCCCGTTCGCGGATCACGCGTGTCAGCTCGGCCAGCATCGCGCGTTCGTCCATGCGATCGCCCCGGATCACACATTCGAAGCCGCTGGTGTCGGCGATCGATATTGCGACCACGCGATCGCCTTCGCGCGCGGCCAGCGGAAATTCGAAACCGGCGGAAATGTAGGTTTCGATATTCAGTTGCAGGCGCCGCAACTGCGCGAACTCCATCCCGATGAAATAGGTCATGCCGGTCAACATCAGGTATTGCTCGACCGGATCCGCGAGCAGAAGGTACTGCGCATCCGGAGATCCGGAAGTCTTGCCGGTGACGTTTTTCAGATGCAGCTTCAGGGCTTCGAGCGCGTCGGTCGATCCAACTATGACGAGGAAGCGGAAGCGAAAATCGCCTTTGAGTTCGACCGTGGTATGCGGCGCGCGAAATCCGCGCAGCGCATCGCGATCATCGACGATCGCAAACAGCGCGAGCGGACGCCGCTCGCGCACGATGCGCTCGCCATCGCGTTTGAAGATCTCGATCTCGGTGCGCGAGGCGATCTCAACCGCGACGATGCCGCGTTCATCGGGATCGCCGAACAGGAGGCGGTTGCCGTAGAACTGCGCCGAGATTTCCTGCCAATTCGTTCCCAACTCGCGTCAACCGATCCTTATGGTGTCGGCCGGTTCCTCGATGACGCGATTCTCGATGCTGCCGATTCCTTCAATTTCGATTTTCACGACGTCGCCGGCCTTGAGGAACTTCGGCGGATTGAAAGCAATCGCCACGCCGCTGGGAGTACCGGTCGAAATGATGGTGCCGGGGAGCAGCGTGCAAACCGTCGAAAGGATTTCGATCTGCGCGAAGCAATCGAAGATCAGATTGCTGGTGTTGGAATGCTGCCGGAGTTCGCCGTTGACCCAGGTGCGCAGTTCGAGCTTATGCGGATTGGGTATTTCGTCAGGGGTGACGATCCAGGGGCCGATGGGTCCGTGGGTATCAAATGACTTTCCCAGCGTCATCGTCGGCGATCGCGCCTGCCAATCGCGAACACTCACGTCATCAACCACCAAATAGCCCGCGATTACCTCATGCGCACGGGCGCGCGGCACATGGCGGCATCGCTTCCCGATGACGATTCCCAACTCGCCTTCATAGTCGAGTGCGGTGGAAGCTCGCGGCCGGTGAATCGGATCATAAGGCCCGGTCACGCATGTTACCTGCTTATTGAAAAAAATCGGGAACTCGGGCTTCTGCCTGCCCGTCTCCGCGATGTGATCGGCATAGTTCAGTCCGATGGCGAGGAACTCGGGGGGCCGCGCTATGGGCGCTTCGAGCTTCACTTCCTTGAGCGGAAAGGAGCGCACCTTGTCGCGGACCGCGATGCGCGCGCGCTCGAGCGCGTCGTTGCCGACCGCCAGAAGCGCCGTCATCTCGCGCGGAAGTTCCGGTAGCGCACCGAGATCGACGATGGAGTCTCCGACCACCACGCCGGGGCGGGAGACGCGATTGTGAGTAAAGGTGGCAAGCTTCATGACTCTCCAATGATTGCGACGCCGGTTCCGGCGCCGCTACTCGGACCATAGATCGACGAGTCCGGCGCGGCAATCGTGAACTATCGCGCGCGCTGGGGTGGCCGGCACGCTGGTCGCAATTCAAAGAGCGACCAGCGCGCCGCCCACCCGCATCCTCTCCCGCGCGGCTGCTGGCATCGTCAGCAGCCGCGGGAGAGGAAAGACCAGGAAGCGGTCAAGTTGGCAAAATCGTGTCCCGCGGGCCGCTTCCAATTGCGACATCGCATGAATATCCAGCACACGAGCGGTGGTCGCGACGTGACGATGACCATCCGGCTCGATGGCATCACCGTTGCTCTTTTGCGATCGCGGAGCTATGCGCCAAATAGAATCGCAAATCGCGAAAAACCCGCGCCGACGCTGCTTTTCACCGCCGATCGCTCGGCGGTGGACTCATTTTGTGAAAAGCCCTAGTCTGACTGCGTTCTCCTGCGAGTGGTGTGCCTCGGACTGGCGTTGATTTTTTGGAGGAGCGCTATGTACGGTGTACTGCTACTGCCATTTCACGGGGAACCTAGCCTGGTTAGTTCGTTTCCCTCGCGGCGTGAATTCCTTGAAGCGATGAGCCTTGAGAACACGCCAAGCGGCTGGAAAAAAGCGCGTTTATACGAACGGGCGGTTTATGAGATCACTTCGACCGCGGAAATCGAAGCCGTGCTCGATGAGGTCTCCTCGACTTATCCCGATTCGTTCGAAAACTGCGCGCTTCAGATCGCGCAATGGATCGCGATGCAGACCCCCAATTCCGATCCGCGCGAGGAATTGTCGTCTGAGTAGGCGCGCGTAAGTCTCCGCTTCGCGAAATTCCGGATTTTCTCGCCCGATCCCCGGCGCTCAGACGTCGGCGCATCGGGCGTTTTCTCCTGCCTTTTGCACACGTGAAGGTCGGCATCTTTACGTGCTAGATAAACAGCATCATCACTATATTGATCGCGGCCATTGGTAAGGACCGCGAGCGTAGAAAGTCGAGACAATATCGCATGATTCCGCGCAGCCTCCTGGTCGCCAATCGAGGCGAGATCGCCATCCGCATCATGCGCGCGGCCGGAGAACTCGGTATTCGCACCGTGGCGATCTTCTCGGACGACGACGCGTATTCGCTGCACACCAGAAAGTCCGATCGCGCGGTCGCCCTGCATGCCGCCGGCGCGCGCGCCTATCTGGATGCCGAAAACATTCTTGCGATCGCGAGGGATGCGGGATGCGAGGCCATCCATCCCGGCTACGGTTTTCTGAGCGAGAAGGCCGACTTCGCACGGCGCTGCCACGAGCGCGGGATCACGTTTGTAGGACCGCGGCCCGAGCTGCTCGAGCTTTTCGGCGACAAGGTGCAGGCGCGCGCCCTCGCGCGTCGATGTGACGTGCCGGTGCTGCCGGGGACCGAAGGTCCGGCGACGTTGGACGACGCACGGCACCTTTTTTCCTCACTCGGTAACGGCGCCGCGATCATGATCAAGGCTGTCGCCGGGGGCGGCGGACGCGGGATGCGCGCCGTGCATCGGGTCGAGGACTTGGCTGAAGCGTATAGGCGATGCGAGTCCGAGGCGCGCGCGTCGTTCGGCAACGGCGCGGTTTATGTCGAGCAACTGATACCGCGTGCGCGCCATCTCGAAGTACAAATTATCGGCGACGGCACCGGCGCGGTGACTCATCTATGGGAGCGCGAGTGCAGCATCCAGCGCCGCCATCAGAAGATCGTCGAAATCGCGCCGAGTCCCGGATTGCCTGCTGCGACGCGCGATCGGCTGACCGCAGCCGCCGTCCGTCTCGCGCGGGAAGTTCGCTACGACAATCTCGGCACCTTCGAATTTCTCGTCGACGCGACCCGCGGCGAAGGCGAGCCTGCGATTGCGTTTATCGAGGCGAACCCGCGCCTGCAGGTCGAGCATACCGTGACCGAACAGGTGACCGGCATCGATTTGGTCAAAACCCAGCTACAGCTTGCGTCGGGCCTATCGCTCGCGGATTTGCGGCTGACGCAGTCCGAGATCCCGCCGCCGCGCGGATTCGCGATCCAGGTGCGGATCAACATGGAAACGATGACCGACGATGGCGGTGCGAAGCCCGCGGCGGGAACGCTCAGCGCATTCGAGCCGCCCTCGGGACCAGGGATTCGGGTGGATACCTTCGGCTACAGCGGCTATGCGACCAATTCAAATTTCGATTCGCTGCTCGCCAAGCTGATCGCGCATTCGCCCTCGGCGGATTTTGCCGACGCGGTAGCGAAAACCTATCGCGCGCTGTGCGAGTTCAAAATTGAGGGCGTCAAAACCAACCTTGGATTTTTGCAGAATCTTATTCGGCATCCGGAGTTCGCGGCGAATCGGACGTACACCCGTTTCATCGAGGATCACCTTGCCGATTTGGTGAAGAGCGATTCCGCCACCGATGCGCATCAGAGGTTGTTCGTCGAGCGCTCCGGGCCATCCGGCGTTTCCGATCCAAAACTCGCCGGCGTGAAAATTAATTCCAGCGATCCGCTCGCCGTACTTCATCATGGAAAGTCGGCGAGCGCCGCGATCGCTGGTAACCCTTCTCCCGCGGTCGCAGCGGTGGAGAGTCACGGCATCGTCGGCCCGGAAAACACTGTTGCGATCAGCGCGCCGATGCAGGGCACGATCGTTTCTATCGACGCGCGCGAAGGCGACCGCGTCCACTCGGGGCGCCAGCTATTCGTGATGGAAGCGATGAAGATGGAGCACGTGATCCGCGCGCACGTCGACGGCATCGTGCGCCAAATAAGTGTCGCCGTGGGCGATACGGTCTTCGAAGGCCATCCGCTCGCGTTCATCGAGGAGGCAGATGTCGGCGTCGCGGAGTCGGCCGAGACCGAAGAGGCTGATCTCGATCGCATCCGTCCCGACCTCGCGGAAGCGCATCAGCGCCACGCGGCCGGCCTCGATCCGGCGCGGCCCGAAGCAGTGGCGCGCCGGCGGAAAACTAGCCAGCGCACCGCGCGCGAAAATATGGAAGATCTGTGCGACCCAGGCACCTTCGTCGAATACGGGCCGCTCGTGATCGCGGCACAGCGCCGCCGCCGCGCGATCGACGATCTGATCAAGAACACTCCCGCCGACGGCATGATCGCCGGCCTCGGCCGGGTCAACGGCGCGATCGTCGAAGAGTCGAAAGCCAACTGCGTCCTGATGTCGTACGACTACACTGTGCTTGCCGGCACGCAAGGAACGCAGAACCATCGCAAGAAAGATCGGATGTTCGAGATCGCGGAGAAACAGCGGCTGCCGGTCGTGTTCTTTACCGAAGGCGGCGGTGGACGGCCTGGTGATACCGACGGCGTCGGAGTGGCTGGCCTCGATTGCCTCGCGTTCAGCTATTGGGGCGGGCTCAGCGGACTGGTGCCGCTGGTCGGGATCAACTCGGGGCGCTGTTTCGCCGGCAATGCGGCGATCCTCGGATGCTGCGACGTGGTGATCGCCACGCAAAATTCCAATATCGGAATGGGCGGCCCCGCGATGATCGAAGGCGGCGGGCTCGGCATCTTTCGTCCCGAAGAAGTCGGCCCCATGAGCGTGCAGGTACCCAACGGGGTGGTCGATATCGCGGTCGCCGATGAAGCCGAAGCGGTAAAAACCGCCAAAAAGTATCTTTCGTATTTCCAGGGATCGACGCGCGACTGGCAATGCACCGATCAGCGGCTGCTGCGCGCCATCATTCCGGAAAATCGGCTGCGCATTTACGATGTGCGCGAAATTATCGAGACCCTCGCCGACGCCGGCTCGGTGCTGGAAATCCGCCGCCACTTCGGGCTCGGGATGGTGACGGCGTTGATCCGGATCGAGGGACGGCCGGTCGGTCTCATCGCGAATAATCCGATGCACCTCGCCGGCGCGATCGACAGCAACGGCGCGGACAAGGCCGCGCGCTTCATGCAGCTATGCGATGCGTTCGATATTCCGATTCTGTTTCTGTGCGACACTCCCGGCATCATGGTCGGCCCGGAGGTCGAGAAAACCGCGCTGGTGCGCCACGCCGCGCGCATGTTCGTGATCGGCGCGAGCATCACGGTTCCATTTTTCACTATCGTGCTCCGCAAAGGATACGGACTGGGCGCGCAGGCGATGGCGGGCGGAAGTTTCAGGGCGCCGCTGTTCACCGTCGCGTGGCCGACCGGCGAGTTCGGCGGGATGGGACTCGAAGGCGCGGTGAAGCTGGGCTATCGCAAGGAACTCGCGGCGGTCGAGGATCCGGCGAAGCGCCGCGACCTGTTCGGCGAAATGGTGGCGAGAATGTATCAGCACGGCAAGGCGGTCAACACCGCATCCCATTTTGAGATCGACGACGTGATCGATCCGGTCGAGTCGCGGCGATGGATCGTCGCCGGGCTGCGATCGGTGCCGTCGTCGCCGCCGCGCACCGGCAAGAAGCGCCCCTGCGTCGATACCTGGTAACGGCGGCGTGAAACGCGGTCGCATAGTCGCCTGGATCGTCGCCATAAGCTTCATCGGATACGTTTTTTACTCACTTTGGACCACAGAACCGGTCGCGCTGACCACACAACTACAACATCTCGGCAACACTTCCTTCCTCAAGGGGACTGTCAGGAATGCAAGCGCGTCGGAGCAGTCGGTCGATCTCGACATCAAGTATTACGATTCGGCCGGTCACCGGGTGGGGCAGGATACGGTGCGCATCGATCATCTTGGCAGCGGTGAAACGCGGGCCTTCAGCGCGCCTCCGCGGGAAATTCCGACGGCTTCGAGTTATTCGGTGTATCTGAATCATGGCCGGAATCCCTATGGAAACTAGGAGTGTTGCGTCAATTTGTATGAATTAAATTAATGCTGACGACATAGCGGGGCTAAAGTCGAATCGGGCGCTACCCTTGTCAAATCAACGCTTTGTGCGGCAGCGTCGAGATAGCGTAGTTGCGACGGCATTGGCACTGTTGAAACATAGTGATCGGGTGGCGCCACTTTGAATTGCCTTGATGGTGCAGGAATGCTACATACAGTTAGTAGCAAGTTCTCATCAATCTGATTGTAGACCGGGGCCGAGGTCCAGCCCAAAGACCTTAGGAAGGAGCCCGTTTTAACCGGGGAAATGCATATGGCAAAGACGAAAGACCGTACATTCGGACAGGTTATTCGCGACCGCCGTCGCCAGCTCGACCTGACCCAGGAGGAGGTCGCGCGTCGGATCAAGACCTCGACCCCTTATGTGGGGCATCTGGAATCGGGCAAGCGCCATCCATCGGACAAGATTGTTTCGCGTCTGGCAGAAGTGCTAGGCCTCGATCGGCGCGAACTTTTCTTCCTCGCGAATCCTCGCGCGCAGGCGCTGCTGACTCAGCGCGAAGAAGTCCCGGACAATTCGTCCTGGGAGGATTTTCGCAAGAATGAGCAGATCCGCCGCCTGCACAATATTAACAACGAGGAAATGGAAGCGCTCTCGCGCGTAGCTCTGATGGGCGAAGTCCGTTCGCAGCGCGACTTCATCTACATCTTGAACACCATCCGCCAGGCCCTCGGCCGCTAGCCGCCCGATTTCATCTCGCTATTAGCGCGAGCGCGCGGAGCAATCCGCGCGCTCGTCGCATTGCGGAAACGTGGCTCCCTAAAACGTCCATCCGACAATAGTTTTCACGAAAGTTCCGTTGCTCGCGCGGGTCAATCCGATTCCGACGCCGAGGTTCAATTCCAACTGGTTGAGGAACGTGAAATCGAGCGCCGGCACGATGAAATGTTGCTGATGCTGAACGCTTGGGAGCGACCGAATCGGGCCCATATCAGCGTAATATTCGACCGCTGGCGAGAGCCACCAGAAAAGATCGTGATATTCGATTTCGCCCTGCGGCGAGATCGTAACGCCGTTGTGAGTTCCCGGGCCGGAGAACGGTTTCTCGAAAGGAAGATTCAAGACCAGCATCAACTTTCCAAGATGAGTCTCCGCGATGGGCCGCATCTCGAGCGTGAATGGTTGCTCTTCGGCGGCGTGGCGCATGTAGTCCAATTCGAGATTGCCACCGAAGGAAACCGGCCAATCCTTGGTCTGCGGAATTCCGAAATGAACCTTGGTGCGCGAGCCTGCGTATTCGTAGTGGCCGTCGTCGAGCTTTGCGGTGCAGAAATATTGGCCAATCTCCAGGTACGGCAGCAGCCCATAAGTCGTCTCTATGGTTTCGTGAATCTGGTAGGGATCGATTTGGCCCTGCGCCTCTTGTCCTACCGCGGTGGTCGTGCTGTTCGAATGCAGCTCGACTTGGAGATGGTACTGCGGGTCGGTTTCCGTCGGATAGATCTGGATTTCATAGAAGTCGATCGCGAATGCCTCGCTTCCCGCGAAAACGATCGCCGGCAACACGAGCATGGCCGCGAGCGTTTTCAAAAGAGGCATCATCTTTGTCCCGCGGTCTATTTTCGCTCGGGTAAACCTGCGTCGTCGCGCGCGCCGAGTGCCATCGCCGACCAGTCCATTTCCTCGCGGCCCTTGGCGACGCCCGAAAGAAATCTATCTCGCAGGATCGCCGCGATCGGCATCGGCGCGCGAACCTCGCTCGACGTTTTCAAAACCAGTTCCATATCCTTGAGTCCCAGGGGCAGCCGGAAACCCGGCGGCGTATGCCGCAGGTGTGCGATCGCGCTTCCGTAACCCTGATAGACCGGACACGCGAACAGAGTCGAGGTGAGCATCTGCGCCGCCTTGACCCGATCGATGCCGCTCTTTTCCATCATCGCGAACGCCTCCGCCATCGATTCCATTGCTGCCGCGATCAAAAAGTTTCCCGACAGCTTCACCGCGTTCGCCGCGCCCGGCTCCTCACCGAAATCGAATACTCCCCGTCCGATCGCTTCGAGTAGCGGACGGATCTTTTGTTTCGCAAGCTCCGGGCCCGACACGCATACCCAAAGACGCTTCGCCTGCGCGGCTTCCGGACGTCCGAACACCGGCGCAGCGACGTAAATGCTGCCCTGGTTCGCATGATACTGGGCCAGCTTGCGCGAGGTCGCGGGTGCCACCGTGCTCATCGAAAGATGAATGCCGCCGGGCGCGAGCCGATTGGCGATGCTGTCGCTACCGGCCAGCACGGCTTCGAGTGCCGCGTCGTCCGCAAGCATCGTGACCACGACGCCTCCCGCCGATGCGACGGCTGCCGGCTCCGGGGCGAGTACCGCACCCTGTCTTTCCAGCGGCCTCGCTTTCGAGCCGGTGCGATTGTAGACGCGAAGCTTGTTGCCGGCGGCGATCAGGTTCGACGCCATCGGAAATCCCATCGAGCCCAATCCGATAAATCCAATATCCATCGTCATTTCCCTTTGGAGATTTTGTTCCCAAAGATTATGTCGCAGCCGAGCGTTAGCGCGAATGGATAACGCCGATCCTCGGGCATTGGCGTTCGATCGGGCACCGCGAGCACCATGGCGAGACCGGCTGACAAATCGTCTGGCCAAAGGCGACCAAAATCGGATTGTAGTCAATCCAAAAGCGACGCGGCAGCACTTCGCGCAACGCTGTTTCGGTTTTATCCGGAGTCTTGCCTGCCACCAGGCCCCATCGGTTGGAAATTCGATGCACATGGGTGTCGACACAAATTCCCGGCTTGCGAAACGACTGCGTCACCACCAGGTTCGCGGTCTTACGTCCGACTCCGTTGAGCGTCAGCAATTTATCGATGGTATTCGGTACAGCCCCGTCAAATTTCTCTAAAAGGTCACGGCAAATTCCCCGAATCGCCCTCGCCTTGGTGCGATAAAATCCAACCGGGTAGATCAGCCGCTCGAGAATCTTGGGCGCGAGTGCGAGGATCGTTCGCGGACTGCGCGCTTTTGCAAAAAGCCGTTCACACGCGAGCGCCGTCACTTCGTCTTTGGTGCGCAGGCTGAGAACGCATCCGATCAGGGTCAGAAATGGATCCTCGTTCTGCTGCGCCATTAGCGAAACGATTGGCGCATTCCAGTCTTTTGATTCCCGTCAGGAGATCTCGATCAGCTTCGCGACGGATTTCCCGGTGACCACCGAAATCACCGCGCGCCGGCCCCGCTGATTCATCACGCTTGTAGACATCTGACGATCTGACCGCGCGTACAATGCGGTAAGCGCATATGGGAAAGGGAGTAGCTATTCCTGCGGTGCGGTTAAGATATAGCGCATCTCGTCGTCAATAAAACGTTTCTTGCGATCGAGCTTGCGGATCGATCGGCCAAGACGCCAAAGATTTAGCCGTCGCAGCACCGTCGGAAGCGAACCGGAGAAGACGCGTCCTTTGTCGAAGTCCAGAATCACCACCGAAAATCCGTCGCCACCGGTCGAGACGAAGAGATTGTTCAGATTGATGTCGTCGTGGAAAATCCCGTGCTCATGCATCATGTCGATTGAGTAACGCGCCAGTCGCACCACATGACTGATGGTGAGGGGGTCGGTTTCGGTTTGCACGAACTCCCACAAGGTCATGCCGGTAAGCGCCTTGGTAATCAGCGCGCCCCGATAAATTCCGCGCAAGGGGCCCACATTTTCCACAATCGCGCCCATTGGCTCTGGAACCGGCACTCCGCGCTTCCGCGCTTCCGAAAGCACCCACAGCTCATAAACCATGCGCGGATTAAATCCGAGGTAAATTTCACCGAGGAAACGCATCATGCCGCCGCGGATGGAACGGCGCACGAATAGCGGCGGCGTGCCCGCAACGCTTACCGGATAGCCACTCCCGCGATTACCAAGACCTTGGCCGCCCGAGCTCATTTGCTCATCGATTTCGATCAGCAGTTCGTCCGCGAACGGCTCGATCTCCCGATGCATATAGGTGAACACGTGCTCATATTCGTTCTTGATGAAGTCCGGGCCGGGATCGCGCTTAAGATTCACGATTATCTATTTACCGCAGGGACCGGGGTGAGTCTGCTATCCGCGCCCCCTTCCACCATCTCAGGTAAGCGGTTTGGCCTCGTCTATCAGCATCACCGGAATCTCCTCGCAGATGGGGTAAACGAGTTTGCACGCCTGACAGACGAGGCCGTCCTGCTTCTCGTTTAAATGAATTTCGCCTTTGCACTTTGGGCAAGCGAGAATATCAAGCAGCTCCTGGCTGATGGCCATCGAAACCTCCCGGGTTATAGCGCGGCGATTGCGGCGGGTTTTTCAGCGAGGCCCCCGATCACGATTTCGTCCAGACGCGCGAGGTCGTCCGCGCTCATCACCACTTCAAGCCGCAAAGCGTATAGCGAATCGCGCGCGAACGGAAACTTCTCCAGTTTCACAAGATCCTTTTCCGTGGTGAGCACGATATCCGCATCCATCGCGGCCTTCACGATCGTTTGCCAATCCGCCGAATTATAAACGTGATGGTCGGAGTATTCGAGCACGCCAACGAGGTCAGTCTCCATCTCGCGCAGCATCGCATAAAAGCCGCTCGGATCGGCCAGACCGCTGACCGCGATCACTCGCCGCCCCGCCATCCCGATCGGAAGCTCGATCCAGTTTCCCTTTTCATAGCGTACCAGAGCGCGCGGACGAAGTGTCGCCCGCAAGAGCGTGGTGCGCGAGAGCGCTTTCATTTGCCGCGCCGTGAGCGCGCTCGGCCGGCCCGCAATTCCGCTCGATATGATGATCGCGGCGTTAGCGCGTCGGATCGCACGGACCGATTCCCGCATCGGGCCCGCCGGAATCAGATGGCCATTGCCGAACCCGCGCTCCCGATTCGCCAGCACCAAATCGACATCGCGTTCGAGCGCGCGATGCTGGAACGCGTCGTCGAGCACGACCACGTCGGGTTTGGCAACTTCCTGAAGCAGGCGAATCCCGTCGATACGGCGCCTGGCAACTACGATCGGTCCGCGAAACATCTTCGCCATCATGACCGGCTCATCGCCGGCTTCTTCGGGAGAAAGTTTTACCGCGGTGCCGTCTGAAACCAGCGCGGCAGGTCCTCTGTTCTTTCCGATGCGACCATACCCGCGGCTGACAATGCCGACGGAGAGACCGTGAGCCTGGAGCCGCGAGGCGAGGAACAACGTGAACGGGGTTTTGCCGTTGCCACCGACGGTCAGATTGCCGACGCTGATGGTTCTTATCTCGGATCGCTGTCGCGCGATGCGCCAGAATGCGTTTCGGGCACCTTGGGCGACGCGATATGCGAGCGACATCGGCGCGAGCCCCAACACCAACGCTCTCTGGTACCAATGCAAATCCCCGAACCAGAGCTCTTCGATACGGGGGCGGTGAGCGATGGGTTCGCGGCCGGGCATGCTTCAGGTGAGAGTAATGAGGGTCCTCAGATTCATCAACGAGGCGCCGACGCCGCCGCTCAAATGCAGGATGCATTCGCGGGCGGCGCGGCCAGCCGTCCGGCGCGCGTCGTCGTTGCCTAGCCACTTCGACACCGCGCTAACTATGTCGTCGGCGTTATTAACTACTCTCGCGCCGCCGCAGCCAATCAGGGCGGCGGCGGTCTCTTGCTGATTCTCATAATAGGGGCCAAAGAGAACCGGAACGCTGACCGCGGCCGGCTCAGCTGGATTCTGACCGCCGCGAACCTCGCCCAGGGTGCCGCCGACAAAGGCGACGATGGCGCGGCGATAGAGAGCTCGCAGTTCGCCCATGGTGTCGAGGATCATCACGTCGGCGCCATCGTCAGCACGAGCGCCACTCGCGCGCACGTACTTTAGCGATCGTTCAGCGACACTCTTTTCGATCTCGGGGACTCGCACCAGGTGGCGCGGAGCCAGTATCAGCACCAGTGTGGGAAACTCCGCGCGCAACTTCAAATATGCGGCGAGGAGGACTTCCTCCTCGCCGTCCGCGGTCGAGCCCGCGATGAGAATTGGCCGCTCGCCGAATTCTCGCAGTTCGCGGCGAAGTGGCACCTCAGCCGCCGCGTCGGGATCGAACTTGGTATTTCCTGTTATCACGACGCGTCTCCGATCAACCCCCAATTGCGCGAAGCGCTCGGCATCATGGGCGGTCTGCGCCATCACCAGGTCGGCGCAGCGAATCGCCGCGCCGAACAGCGTGGACAGGCGCTGGTAGCGGGCGAGCGAGCGCTGCGAAATTCTTCCATTGATGATCGCGATCTTCGCACTCATCTTATGTGCTTCAAAAAAATAATTTGGCCACAGCTCGGTCTCCGCAATCAGAACCAGGTTCGGATGCACGCGGCGCAAGAATGCGCGCACGGTGGAAGGGTTATCGAGCGGCGCCAGCAGATGCGCGGCGGCCTTGGGCATGCGCCGACGTGCGACGTCGCGCCCGGCGCCGGTCATCGCGGTGATGACGGCGGTGGAGCCTGGTACTTCACGCAGCAGGCGCATTAAAACGCTGTGGATTGCCTCGATCTCGCCCACCGATGAAGCGTGGGCCCAAATTCTTAGCCCGGAGGCTTCGAACCGCGGCGCGGCGAGACCTAGCCGCTCGCGCGAACCTTGCGCGTCGGTCCCACCGGAGGCGAGCAACGCGAATGGCAGCGCCGGGTACCAGAGCAGATTATAGAACGCGTGAAGAAGCATGACAGATTCAGCTCGTAATCGAGCGGCGGCGGGTCAAGGTATTGAGCCGCGTCGCCGTCAATTGGCCGCGACAGTCTCACCCTCGGCAATTTCCGGCGCGGCCATGAATTGGAGGTCGTAGAGTTTGCGGTACTCCTGTCCCTTCGCGAACAGTTCATCGTGAGTGCCTTCCTCGACGATATGGCCGCGTACCAGCACGATGATCTTGTCGGCTCGCCGAACGGTCGACAGGCGATGCGCGATCACGAGCGTGGTGCGATTGCGCATTAGCCTTTCTAGCGCGTCCTGCACCGCGCGTTCCGATTCCGAATCGAGCGAGGAGGTTGCCTCGTCGAGGATCAGGATCGGCGCGTCCTTGAGCAGCGCGCGCGCGATCGCGATGCGCTGACGCTCGCCGCCCGAAAGCCGCACACCCATTTCACCGACCATCGTGTCATAGCCCTTCGGTAGCCGCGCTATGAACTCGTGTGCATTGGCCGCGACCGCCGCGGCGATGATCGCCTCCTGGTTTTTTCCATTGCTGCCGTAAGCGATATTGGCGCGGATAGTATCGTTGAACAGAAACGTAAGCTGCGTGACGATGCCGATCTGTGCGCGCAGTGACTCCAGGCGCAGCTTCTTCACGTCGATGTTGTCGATACTGACGCGGCCTTCCTGCACGTCGTAAAAGCGCGGGATCAAATCGGCGAGCGTCGATTTTCCGCCGCCGCTCATGCCGACCAGCGCGACGACTTTGTCGGCCGCAATTTGCAGGCAGATGTCGCTCAACACGCGATCTTTCGCATAGCTGAAACTCACATGCTCCATCCGGATGCTGTGATTGCCGGGGCTGAGCGTGACCGCGTCCGGATCGTCATGAATTTCTACCGGCTGATCCATCATATCGAACACCCGCTCAGCTGCGCCGAGGCTCTGCTGCACGGAATTATTAATGCGCGCTAGGCGTTTGAATGGTTCGTACACGATTAGCATCGCGGCCAGAAACGCGCCGAAGGTGCCGATGGACCGCGTGCCATGAATGACCGAGGCGGTCCCGTACCAGAGCGCGATCAAAAACGCGATCGCCGCCATCGCTTCGATCATTGGGCCGGTCGCGGCTTTAATGAGAGCGGCGCGCATCGAGAATTTGAACAGGCGGCGCAATTCGACGTCGAAACGTTTGCGCTCGTACTCTTCCATGCCGAATGCCTTGACGACTCGGTTGCCTTGGTAGGCCTCCTGCAGCAGCGAGGTGATGCCGCTCATCTGCTTCTGCGCTTTCTTGGTGAGTTTGCGCATGCGCCGCGAGAACCCGAGCACCGGCCCTACCGCGCATGGGAACACCACGAATGCGATCAGCGCGAGCTTCCAATCGATCCAGAACGCGGCGCCTAGCACGGCGATCAAACGCGCTCCTTCGCCGATCACAGAGAAGGCGCCGTCCGTGATGCCGTTGGAAATGACGCCAACATCGTTGACCACGCGCGACATCATCATGCCGCTCGGCGTGCGATTGAAGAACGACAGGGGCATCCGCTGAAGCTTACGGTTCAGCTCGGAACGGATATCGAGCGTGATGTGCTGTCCAATGTATGCACTGAGAAAATCTTCGCCGAAGCCCGAGAAGGACCGCAGTACCACCACCGCTACCAGTTCGAGCGAGATGATCTTCAGCACCGCAATACTTTTGAGATGAGACATCTGATCGATGAAGTGCTTGACGATGAAAGGAATCGCGCCATCGGTCGCGCTGCTCACGATCATCGCCAGCACCAGAATCGCCATGTAGGGAAACGCGTAGCGGCGCACGTATGCGAGCACGCGGCGGCTGAGCGGAGTGAACAGCTTCATGCGATCATCGAGAGCGCGATTGCGGCGACGCGCGCGGCGGCTCCCGGAGCGCCCAGGCGTGCGCGCAGAGCTTTGAGGTTGGCGACGGTGCTCGCGCGAATAGAATCATGGAGCAAGGGTTCCGCGGCGCGCACCAGATTTCGTGCGGTCAGCTCGCCTTGAATGAGTTCGGGGACGATTTTTTCTCCGGCCAGTATGTTAGGCATCCCGATGAAGCTGACTCCCGTAACCAGCATTCTTCCCACCGTGTAGGTCAAAGGCGACACCTTGTAGACAATCACCATCGGACAACCTAACAGCGCGGTTTCGAGCGTCGCGGTTCCGGAGGCCACCAAAGCGGCCTCGCTCGCGGCAATGATACTATAGGTATCTCCCTGGATAATACGTATCCCGGTCAAATCAATCTTCGTGTGCTCGGCTAGTTGCGCTGGGGTCAGCGTCGGCGCCAGCGCGATGACCGGCAGCAGGCCGTAGTCACGAGCTAGAATGCGCCCGGCGTCGGCCAGCGGCGGCAAGATGTAACGTACCTCGGCGCGACGGCTCCCCGGCAGCAGCGCGAGCAGCCTCGCACCGAGAGGTAGCCCATGGCGCGCCAGAGTTTCGGTGCGACCCTGCGCGGGCACCACCCGGTCCAGCAGCGGATGACCGACGAAATTCACGCGATCGCCGGCAAGTCTGTACAGCTTCTTTTCGAAGGGCAGGACGACGGCCAGCTGGGTTGCGCGCTCAACAATCTTTTTTATTCGGCCGCGCCGCCACGCCCATACTTGCGGCGTGATGTAGTAGAGCACGGGCACACCGGCTCGTTTCGCGAAGCCGGCCAGCACCAGGTTGAACTCCGCGTAGTCAATCAGGATGACGAGATCGGGCTTTTCATTTCGCAACACGCGTCTCAGCTTTCGCATCGTCGAGAGCGAAAGACCGATGGTCGAAATCAGCTCGGTCACGCCGAGACCGTGGATGTCCTCGACACGAACATCGGCACGCACACCCGCTGCGCGCATTTGGGCACCTGCGATTCCGAACAGCTCGCACGATGGATCACGGGCGAGAATTTCTCGCGTGAGGTCGCCGCCATGAAGATCTCCCGAAGCTTCACCGGCGACGATCATGATCCGCCGCCTGCGTTGAGCATCGGCGCGTTCGGGATGCTCCCTCAAGATTCCGCCGGGTTCCGTCAAGATTCGCTCAAGAGCTCGAGGAAAATTAGTCCGCCGATTTGACCGCGAAACCGAACGCGCCCATTGGGCGCTCGCCGTCTTGCGATAACGCGCTCCGCTTGACGAAGTATTGGCGCGGTGCGAGCGGCGTCATCTCGGCGCTCAGCGGGCGATGGTCCTCGCTCGTTACGGCCACCCTCGAGGCCACGTCGCCATTTTCTTTCAGAACGCCAACTTTAGTCGACGGGTTGAACTGGTTATCGAAGTGCATGGTCAACTGCGAGGGTGTTTTGGCGACGACGCTGGCCGGCGCCGGGTGGTTTTGTCGGGAAACTCATGAGCGAACGCGTCGCGTGCGCCTACGATGAGAATGAAAAATACTGCTAGTAACGATGTGACCCAGTTCACGCGAGCTTTCAACCGTTCGAGAGTGCGCGACGGACGTCGTTGGCCATCGTTGCCGGGCTTACCGAGATACCGTCGTATTGGCGAATTTGGCGGCCGTCGGGACCGAGCAGAAAGCTTGTGGTCACGTGATCGATTGAGCCATCGGCCTCGCGCGTCCGCTTGATATTGAAAATAGCGAGGTAGCTATCGATCTCGGAAGGTGTTCCGGTCAGAAAAATCCAATCCGCGCTGTCCGCGCCATGCTCGTTGGCGTACTTCAGCAAGCGCGCCGGATCGTCGTGCTCGGGATCGAGGGTGATCGAAATCAACTGAACGTTCTTGCCCAGCTCGGAAGTAAGCTGCTTCTCCACCACGGCCATCTTTGAGGTCAACATTGGGCAAGTTCCCGTGCAACTCGTGTAGATGAAGTTGATGAGTGCATAGCGTCCTTTCAGGGAACTCAAATTTACGGGCCGAGCATTCTGATCGGTGAGCGTGAGGTTGGGCAGGCAATCGTTCTGGTTGGCTGCGGGAAATGAGCCGCTCTCATTTTCACGCTGGCATCCCGCGAGCACCAGCAGCGATACCATCAGTGTGAGAACCGCGAAGCGGCGTGCGATACGTGACAACCGAGCGGTCATTTACGGCTGCTCCATGCAGAGCCGAATGCGTTCGATCAGTTCGATCACTCGAAGGCCGTCACGCGCGGTCACCGCCGGCGTGCTTCGATTACGCACGGCGGCGACGAACGACGCGACTTCATCGCCGAGCGGGTCAGCTTCGCCTAGATCGACTTGCTCCGCTGAAATGACCGGAAAATTGCCTCCCATGGGAGGAGGGCTTTTGCGATAGACCTGGATCCGCCGGGCTTCGTAGTCCAGCGAGATGTACGCGTCGGGCTGAAAAAATCTGATCTTGCGCTCACGCCGAGGCGCGACCCGGCTACTATTGAGATTGGCGATCAGTCCACTGCTGAAACGGATGCGAGCGTTGGCGACGTCAATCTGCTCGGTAAGAATCGCCACCCCCAGCGCCTCCACCGAGACCGCGTCAGCATCGGTCAGCGACAGGATTACGTCGAGATCGTGGACCATCAGGTCGAGCACGACATCGACATCAGTTCCGCGCTCCGTGAATGGTGCGAGGCGATGGCATTCGATGAAGCGCGGTCCACTAACGATCGATCGCAGGTGAATCACTGCGGGATTGAAACGCTCGAGATGCCCGATCTGAAGAATCCGGCCGCTATTCTCGGCGAGAGCGGCAAGCGCTCGTGCGTCCTCGAGGCTGGCGGCCATCGGCTTTTCCAACAGCACGTCGCAGGCCGCGCGCAGCAGATGGGAGGCGATTTCATGATGGGTCACGCCGGGAGAAGCGACTGTGACGACGTCTACTCTATTGTTCAGCGCGCGGTAGTCGCTGGCCGCGAGCGCGCCATATCGAGACGCAAGTTGGGTCGCGCGGGCTGCATCGATGTCTACTATGTACGCCAGTTTCACCCCCGGCTGCGCGGCGTACTTTGCCGCGTGAAGACTCCCCAAGCGGCCAGCACCGACGACTGCGGCGCGAATCTCAGACATGACCATACACCGTGACGTCGGAAGATCGCGCCAGTTCCAAGGTGCGCTCGCGTTCGAGCAGCAGGCACTTGCCGCCCTCGACGCCGATCATCGCGGCTCCGATTTCAGCTAGCAATTCGATGGTCGCTGGTCCGATCGCGGGGCGATCGAACCGAAGATCTTGTCCCGGCTTTGCGGCTTTCGCGACTATCAGCCCTTTTCCCGAGATCGTGGCTGCGCGACGCAACGCCGCGTCGGTCCCTTCGACCGCTTCGACTGCGTAGACCACTCCGCCGCGCACCGCGACGCTCTGTCCGATATCGAATGTGCCGAGGCTGCGCGCAACCGAGAACGCGAGTTCAAGATCGCAAAGGGTTTTTTCGTCAGGTGCGGGACCCGCCAACAGGCCTGGTTTCGCGATCGCCTCCTCTATCAGCACAACCGGATCGATTACGGAGATGCCTTCCGATTCTATTTCGCTCGCGATCGCACGCAACACCGCGTCGTCACTCCATCGCGTGATTCCCCCAAGCATCTTCATCGCACGCTGGTCTGGAGCGAACGAGTCCGTCAGCCGGGCGCGGGATATTCCGCCAGCCATCGCGGCCTGCCCGACGCCTGCTTGCTTCAGGACGTCGATGATTTTCTGCAGCTTTCCAAATTTGATCCACGTGAGACTTTCGACCTGCGCTTCTAGTTCGCGGTTGGTCTCGCCATGATGAGCCAGCGCGATCACTTTGATTCCTTGGCGGCGAGCGGCGGCCGCAACTTCGAGCGGGAAAACTCCGTTGCCCGCGATCAGGCCGAGGCTATTCACGCTCCCGTCCGATCACGCCGCGCTGGGAATTCTGAATGAAACCGATCAGCCGCTCGACTTCAGCGATTCCGCGGTACTCCTCGATCACTTCCTGGAGTGCGTCTTCACGTGTCAGTTTCGAGAAAAAGAGCTTGCGCATCGCGTTCTTGATAGTGATTATGCTTTCCGGTTTGAAGCCATTGCGCTGCAGTCCGATCTCATGCACCCCAACCAGGCGTGCGCGATCGCCTGACGCAATTGCGTAAGGGGGTACGTCGAGCTCAACCCTCGCGCCCGCCGCGAGCATCGAGTACGCCCCCATCCTGGTGAACTGCTGGATCAAGACCCCGCCCATCGCGCGCACGTGATCCTCGAAAACAATATGCCCGGCGAGCTCGGTAGAGTTGGCCAGGATACAGTAGTCACCGATGATACAGTCGTGCGCGACGTGAACGTAGTTCATCGCAAGTACGTGATTGCCGATGCGAGTGACCATTCCGCCGCCTTTGGTGCCGCGATGGATGGTGCAGAATTCGCGAATCTGGTTGTCGTCGCCGATTTCAACCACTGACGATTCGCCTTTGTACTTCAGATCCTGTGGCGCGGCACCGATCGACGCGAACTGGAAAATATGATTGCGCGCGCCAATCGTGGTGTTGCTCTCGATGACGGCATAGGGGCCGACCACCGTATCGGGTCCGATGCGCACGTTGGGACCGATCACGGCACCGGGTCCGATCTCCACCGACGCATCGATCTCCGCGCGGCTGTCGATCACCGCTGAAAGATGAACCCTGCCCGCTATGACAGTTTCTCCTGCCCGACTTCCATCGCGGATAATTCGGCCTCGGCGGCGATATCTTCGCCGACGCGCGCTTCGGCACGCATTTTCCAAAGTGGACGATGATGTTTGACCAGCTTGATTTCCATATCGAGCCGATCGCCAGGCACCACGGGACGACGAAACCGCGCCTTGTCGATACCGGTTAGCATGAACCAGTATTGATTTTCGGCCTTCATTTCGCTGAGCGCGAGAATCGCGGCCGATTGCGCCAGCGCCTCGACAATCAAGACTCCCGGCATCACCGGATTACCGGGAAAATGCCCGACAAAAAAAGTTTCATTGTTGCTGACGTTTTTCAGGGTGCGAACTTTTCCGCTGGCGATCTCAACTACCCGGTCCACCATTAGGAACGGGTAGCGATGCGGCAGAAGGCGCAGAAGCCGATCCAGCTCGGGCGGTTTTTTCTGGCTCGGCAATCGGAGCCTACTTGGAGATCGACGAATGCTTGGCGGCGGACGATCCGAAATCGCTCGGTGATGAAGAGCCAGCATGTTGATCTTCGTCATCGCCGCCGGAAGCCGTTTCGGGAGCCGAGGCGCCCGGCGCTATTCCCAGCGTGCCAACCTTGACGTGCATGCCGTTGTAAGTGCGTATGACCTGATCGGTGATATCGATCGAAGGCGCGCCCCACAGGATCGAGCCTTTCTCCATGACCATGGTGTAGCCATTTTTCTCGCCGAGATCGCGAATCACTTCAGCCAGGTCATGCACAATTTTGCCGGTCATCTCGTTGTCCCTGCGTTCGAGATCGTCTTTGGAATCCTTATAATCGCGCTCGAAGTTCTTGGCCTTGTTGAGGTACTCGTCCTGAAGACTTTGGCGCTGGTCGGGTTTCATCAGCATGCCTTTCTTCTCGAGCTCATCCTTCAGAGCAGCTACTTCGTTTTGTTGGCGTTGAAGTTTCTGTTCTTCCCCCTGGACGCGGTTGCGGAACTCGGCCTTGGCGGTCTTGCCCGCCTCGCATTCGTTCAGCGCCCGCTGCACATCCACGTACGCGAATCTAAGTTCGGCCCGAGCTGGGACCGCGACGAGCAGCAGGAGCAGCGCCGTGCCGGCCATCAAGCGATTTCTCATCTGAGTAGGAATCCTCCTGAACTGCGAAGGAGCATCGCGACACCCGATCAGAAGCTCCGAAGCGCGCGCTAAACCGTCGCCGATCGATGAAACTATTCAGTCAACATTTAAGCCAGTTTTAGACGGTACGCGCTAGTGCTGCCGCGCAGCGGGCTACAGCGGCGCGCCACCGCCGATCTCGAAGACGTTGTTCATGTCTTGCGGGCGCGGGTTGATCGGCCGCGCTATATCGACCGCCAGCGGGCCAAAGGGTGAACGCCATCGGATTCCAATTCCATAGGCTGCCTGTAGTGAATTCAGTGTAATGCTGTCTGACAGGCGATAGGCTTGGCCGGCATCGGCAAAAATAACCCCGCGAATTCCCAGTCCGGAAAGAATCGGAAAGGTGATTTCGCCATCGAGTAATAATTCCTTGCTGCCGCCGATGTCCTGGATCTGGACCGGGACCCCGTTCTGCTGCACCACCAGAACATTAGGTCCCAGAGAATAGAGTTGGTACCCGCGCACGTCACCCTGCCCGCCGACGCCGCCGGGAAAGAAACGCTCATACAGCGGAAGTTCTCCACCAGTCCCGCTGGAGAGCGTGGTTCCGATTCCATAGGTTACGCCCGGGGAAAACACCCACTGTCCGAGGGTGGGGCTTTTGAGGAAGGTATAGAAGAATCTCCAGTGCGCGATCCCCTTCACGAAAGCGGTGCCAGGTCCGACCCCCGCGAGTTCTAGGTTGAGGCTTTCGATCGAGCCACTGCGAGGATCGATGGGATTGTCCACCGTGAAACGGCGGAGGCTGGGCATGATCTCGGAAACTTTCGTATAGCCCTTGAATTGCGCGATCTGGAAGGTCGTCTCGTCCGCCAGGCCGCCGATACCAACGCTTTCGAATTGGTAACCGAGACCAGCCGTCACGTCCTTTAACGAAAGCGGTCCGAGTTGCTTGAAGCCGAGCTCGACCAGCGGATAGTAGGAGGTTATCGCGCCGCCCGCGGCATTCTGATGGAAGGTGAACAAATCGGTTTTGCTGTCGAACACGGACAACGTAACGCTTAGTGGAATATCGAGAAACCACGGCTCCGTGTAACTCGCGGTGTAGTTCTGAAACAGGAATCCGATCTGCGCGCTCAACTGAACCGCTTCACCGCCGCCAAAGAGATTGGTGTTGCCGAGCACGAAATGGCCGAACACCGACTGGTAACTATCGAATCCGCCCGCGACCTGGAGCGAAGCGGTATTAGCTTCGGTCACGTTGACATTGAGGTCGACTTTGTCCGGCTGCGGCGAAGGAGAAGTTGTAATCCGCGTCTCGCTGAAGAATCCGAGCCGATCCAAACGCTGCTTCGATTCGCGAATTGCCGCGGCGGAATAGGGTTCCTGTTCCTGGACCTGCATCTCGCGCCGAATCACTTTATCAGAGGTCTTGGTGTTGCCGGTGATATTGATGCGGTTGACCAAGACCTCGCGGCCAGGCGCGATATTGAATGCAAGATTGACCTTGCGATTGATGGGGTCGAGCGCGGTCTTTGGATCGACGTTAACGAACGCATATCCGCGGTCGGAATAGAAATCCGATAGCGTGAGCACGTTATGCTGCAGAGCTTGTCCGCTAAACTGGTCGCCAGGCTTGATCGTTACCAAGGGGGCCAATTCGCTTCGAGGGTATTTGAGGTCGCCACTCAACTCCACGCTTCCGATGGTGTAGACGGGGCCCTCGTCGATACTTATCAATAGCCATAGACCGTCGGGATTTCGGGTGACTATAGGCTCTGCAACATGGGCATTGAGATATCCGTGTTCGTAGTAGAAGGACCCGATCCGATCGGTGTCTTCACGTAACTTCGCATGATCCAGCACGCCCTGACCGGTAATAAAGCTGAGGAAGTTGTGTGTGCTGGTGTCCATCTGGGCGCGCAACTCACGGCTGGAAAATGCGTGGTTTCCCGTGAACTGGATTTGGGTGATATAAACCCGCTTGCCTTCGTTAACGACGAACTCCCCGATCTCGGTATTGTCGGGTTGCGGTATCTCCTTGTAGTCGACGGTGACATCCGGATAGCCCTTATCTTCGTACGCGGTCTTGATCGCCTGCCTGGTTTCGTTGACCCGGGCGGGATCCATAATCGATCCGGGATGCACCTTCATCGCAGCGACGATCTTATCGTCGTCGGTCCGGATCGCTTTCATTCCTACGATTTTGACGTCGGTCACCTGCGGCCGTTCCTTGACCACATAGACCAGAACTTCCTTGCCGCCGGCAGAAGGGTGAGTTTGGACTTCGACGTTTGAGAAGAAGCCCATCTGATAGATGGAGCGGATATCGTTGCTGACCGCATCGCGATTGAGCGGCTCGCCGATACGCTGGGAAACGTGCAGCCGGATCGCGTCGCTTTCGACGCGCTGATTACCTTCGATTTTGATTTCCGAGATTATCGGATTCTGGGCGAACACTGTGCGGCCGCCGATTGGCAGCAACAGCGAGAGCAGCATGACGAGCGCGCACGTCCACAGCGCGTTGTATCTTCCCATTGCCACCAGAAACCATCCGAACGCTGAGCAAGCTAACCAATCATGTAACCTATGTAAACCTGCAAGCCGCGCCAGCGACCGATCGACACAGCGCTGCGGTCAGGAAGCGCGCTCGTCGAACAGTTTGCCGTCCTTGAGTCTGAGTGCGCGTCCCATGCTGCGGGTCAAACGCTCATTGTGAGTCGCGACGATCAACGTCACATCGAGCTCCCGATTCAATTTATGAAACAGCTCGTGAATTTCGTCCGCGGTGTGCGGGTCGAGATTTCCGGTCGGCTCATCCGCGAGCACCAAGCGCGGACTTTGAACTACTGCTCTTGCGACCGCGACGCGTTGCTGTTCGCCACCGGAAAGTTCCGCCGGCCGCCGATGCAGCTTATCCTTGAGACCGACCATCGCCAGTACCTGCTCGGCCCGTTCACGAGCCTCACGCTCGGAGAGCCGGGCGATCAGGGCCGGCATCATCACGTTTTCCACGGCGTTGAAATCCGCGAGCAGATAGTGGAATTGGAAGACGAAGCCGAGTTTCTTGTTGCGGAAATCCGCGAGCGCCCGTTCCTCGAGCGCGAACAAATCCTGCCCCTCGAAGACGACGGTCCCGCGGGTGGGCCGCTCCAGGCTGCCCAGAATGTGGAGCAGCGTGGATTTTCCGGTTCCTGACTGCCCTACCACCGCGATTAATTCGCCGGGCTGAACCGTAAGCTCGAGGCCCTGCAACACTCGTATTTCACGATCGACGTCGGAGAAAGTTTTGTCGATACCACTGGCCACGATCAACGGACCCGGCGCTCGTAAGGCTTTCTGAGCGGTGGCTGGTGCGGCGGCGGACCTCGCAGCGCCGTCACTCATAACGGATCACCTCGACCGGCGACAGAGAGCGCGCCTTCAGCGCCGGATAAAGTGCCGCGACCACACAGAGCAGGGTCGCGGCAGCGGCCACTGCAATAAAGTTCATCGGATAGATTCGCACCGGGACGTAGCTGATCATGAACAGATCGGCCGGGAGACGTATCAGGTGATACTTGCCGATGGCCCACGAGCACAGGAATCCGGCGCCGGTGCCCAGCCCGGTCCCGAACACTCCGAGGACTGCTCCTTCGGTCAGAAAGATAGCTGCCACCGAACCCGCTCGCGCGCCCATCGCGCGCAAGATAGCGATCTCTTTGCGCCGTTCCATCACCACCATCACGAGAGTCGCGATGATGTTGAACGCGGCGACTAACACGATCAACAGTAGCACTACAAAATACGTGAATTTCTCGAGCTGGAGGGCGGAGAATAACGGCGCGTTCTCCTTGGTCCAGTCGGTCACGGTAAATCCAGGCCCTGCGATCTGCGAAATTCTGGCCGCGATCTCGGGTGCATCGAACATGTTCTGAACCCGCGCCTCAAGTCCGGATTCGAGCTGCGGATCATCGGCCAGCAGCGCGCGGCCGGCTTTCAGATCGACAAAAATCAGCGTCGAATCGAAATCATACATTCCCGAGTAAAAGAAACCCGTGACCACGAAGCGTTTGAGGCGCGGACCGCCAAGACCGCCCGCGAGACTCGCGGGCGAGATCAGTGTGATGGGGTCGCCTTCGTTCAGGCCTAAATCAAGCGCCAGAGACTTGCCGATGATGGCGCCGGGAAGCTCGACTTCGCGTTTGGCCCCATTGTCGGTCACCTGCACCTTACGCGTTTCGTCAAGCGACGACAGGCTTCCCGATTGCAGCGCATCGCGCAGATCGATCAGAATGGGATTGTCTTTGGCGACTACGCCGCGAAGCATTCCGCCCGCCATATAGCCCGGCGCGCCTGAAGCGGTCGTCGAAACCGCCATCACCTGCGAGCTGACAAAAGGCGCGACCGCTGTGACGCCCGGCAGATTCGCAATCTGGGCCTGCAGGGCGGCGGGATTCCAAACCTGTCCGTCCGTTCGTTCGACCACGATCTGTGGGGTGAACGAGAGCAGGCGCTGGCGCAAATCAATCTGGAACCCGCTCATCACCGACAGCGCTACCGTTAGCGCGAAAGTCCCTAGCATCACTCCCGTCAGTGAGATGATCGCTATCAGGGAGACGAAACGTTCGCGGCGGCGCGCGCGCAGATATCGCATTCCTATGAGATATTCGAAACGCATTGGAGCGTACGGCAAAGACGCGGATTATCGTTTCTGAGCCATGCCGGATTTGCAATGCCGCGCCTCGGCGCCGGAAGCGCGGTTGTTAAGGCAAGCTCTACACTATAAACTTTCGCCGAAACCTCTTTTTTTGTTTTTGGAGGTCCGTGACGATGGGGCGTTTCAAAGCAAGTCTAATTGGCGCCGTCCTGATCTCCCTATGCTTCGGCGTAGTGGGTCCGGTTTGGGGCGAGGGCAAGCCTCCGCAAAATATGATCACCATGAACTTCCAGAACGTGGACATTCCCGTGTTGGCGAAGTTCATCAGCGAAATCACCGGCAAGAACTTCATCATCGATGAATCGGTGCGCGGCAAGGTCAGCATTATCTCGCCGACCAAAGTAACCGCGGACCAAGCCTACCAGATCTTCCAGTCCGTGCTGCAGCTCAAAGGGTTTACCACCGAGAAGGCTGGCAAGGTGATAAAGATCATTCCCTCGCGCAACGTCCGCCAGTCCGCGCAGCTGAGCGAGTCGCAGGTGCCGTTCCAGCAAGGCGGCGACGAGTACGTTACCCGGCTGGTGAAACTCCGCAACGTCGATGCGGCCGCGATCGTCAGCGTGATCCAGCCGATGGTGTCGCATGACGGACTGGTCGCCGCTTTTCCCGACGATAACACCTTGATCCTCACCGACGACGCTTACAACGTAGAGCGCTTGCTCAAGATCGTCGGCAGCCTCGATGTCGAGGGGGTGCATCAGAACGTCGAGGTTATACCGCTGCGCTATGCCTTCGCGGACGATATCGCTCCGGAGGTCGACGAGATCCTGGGCGGCTCAGGCACGACTCGCAAGGGTCAGCCCGGGATAGGCGTGGTCGCGCCAGCCGCGCAGGCACCCACGGGCCTGTTCAAAGTGCTTCCGGACGAGCGGACCAATTCCATCATTGCCGTGGGCGGCCCACTCCAGATGAAGCAAATTCGCGAGATCGTCGCCAAGCTCGATATCCAGTCGCCCAACGCGATGTCGCGGATACATGTCTATCGGCTCAAGAATGCCTCGGTAGCCGAGATGATCGACGTGCTGGGCGGATTGCTCGGCGGGGGCGGTGGTCCGACTAGTCTTTCGCCGACAACCGGGCGCGGTTCGCTAGGTCGCGGAAGCGGATTTGGCTCCAACCAGAACTCTGGCTTCGGTGGAGGCCTCGGCGGATTTGGCGGCAGCGGCGGCAGCTTCGGTGGTGGAGCGCTGGGCGGCGGCGGAGGCGGTGCCTTCGGTGGCGGCGGCAGCGCTTTTGGCGGTAGTAGCGGAGGTATTTCCGGTGGCGTCGCCAGCGGGGGGATCGGACGGCGATCGGGGGGAGGGGCAGGAGGTCTTGGCGGCGGGGGCGCGGCCAGCGCGAGCACGGCGGGCCATACCGCGGAATTTGCCAATCCGGTGACCGTCACGGCGGATCCGGCGACCAACTCGCTGGTGATCAGCGCTGCACCGCAGGATTATGAGACTCTGCGTAACATTATCGCGGAACTCGATGTACCCCGGGTGCAGGTTTTCGTGCAGGCAATCATCGTCGAGGTTGCTGCGGAAAGGATGCGCAACCTCGGTGTGGAATTTCAGGCTTCGACATCACTATCCGGGAGCACCTTGGGCCTCGGAACAGTGAACTACGGCACTCTTCAAAACGCCATCACTAATCCGCTCGGCTTGACCGGCCTTGGTCTGGGACTGGCTTCTGGAAGCATATGTACAATCCCTGCAGCCGCCGCGGCAGCAGCAGGAACCGTTACCGGTAGCACCGCCTCCACCATCAACGTCCCCTGCGATGTCGCATTGATTACAGCACTCGAGTCAGACACACATTCCAACGTACTTTCCGCGCCTACCCTGCTGACGGCAGATAACGAAGAGGCCACCATCGTGGTAGGTCAGAATCTGCCATTCGTGGGTTCGGCGGCCGGAAACTCGGCCGTTCCGGGTCAGATCTTCAACTCGGTCGACCGCCAGAACGTCGGTATCACGCTTGATATCGTGCCGCAGGTTTCGGATGGCGATTACGTCCGGCTCGATCTTTATGAGGAGGTCTCCAACGTCATTGCTAGCACGGCCAACAATCCGAATGGCCCCACGACGACGATTCGGTCCGCCTCAACCACCGTTTTGGTACAGAACCATCGTACCGCGGTAATCGGCGGCTTGATGTCAAATAACGATAACTATCAGCGCCAAGGCATACCCTGGATATCCGACATACCGGTGCTCGGAAACCTGTTCTCGAGCACAGCCACCGATAAGCAAAAGGATAATCTATTAGTATTTTTGACACCCCACGTGGTCAGAAATAAAAGCGATCTCAGATCGTTGGCGCTGGATGAACGCCAGAAGTATGTCAATTCGCTGGGCCCACGCGAAATGCACGATATGCCTGCTAGTTCCGTACGCGACATTTACGCTCCGTCGTTTTCGATCGCCGTGCCCCCGGCCGCTGACTTGAATACGGGGTACAACAATGGCGGCTCCGCGCCCGCCTCAGGGCCGATGCCCGAGGGGGACCGCCCCACGCCTTTCAACACCGAAGAGATCCCGGGACCCACCTCGTCCTCCGGCGTTCCCCCAGTGGCGGTCGCGCCCGCTCCCGCCTCGCCGCCGGGATATTATCCGGCCCCGGACTCCTCGGCTGCGGCTGCGCGCTCCAGTGCGCCGGCACCGGGCACGTCTGGTTCGATCTATGCGCGTCCCGCGGTTGCCGATGCCGATCCTGCGGCTCCCCCTTCTGCGATGGATCCCCCTGCGCCTACCGCGAGCTCCGACCCGAAAAGTTCAGGTGGGACCGCTACGCCGAATTAATTTCGGAATTTCCGGGCGATTGCGCAAGTTTACTAGCGTTTGCGCCGAACCTTCTCCGGTCGGGAGAGGGTGAGGCGGCTCGATGCCTCGTCAGGCGGGCGCTCTTCGCGCGCGGCTAGAGTACCTGCCGATCTCGGCGATGGTGCGGACTTTGGCCGCGATGCCGTTACAGCGCGCGGTGACCGTTGGCGCATCGATGGGCGCGATCGCCATGCGCCTCGATCTGCCCAACCGTAAGATCGCTCTCAAAAACCTCTCGATCGCTTTTCCGGTACTCGATCGCGCTGCGCACCTGAGGATCCTTGGCGCAATGTATCGCGACTGGGGCCGCATGATGGCTGAGTGGACGCATCACCGTGAACTGACCCGCGCCAACATCGAAAGCTATGTCACTTACGACGGCATCGAGAATCTCGACCACGCGCTGAAAATCAGCGGGAAGCGCGGCCTCATTGTGCTCACCGCGCACTATGGAAATTTCGAACTGCTGCCACTTGCGCATACAATTTATGGGTATCGGCTCGCCATGGTTCATCGTCCGCTTAGAAATCCACTGGTCGACCTGCAAGTACGCCGCGGACGAACCAGATTCGGAGCGGAGGTCGTCGAGCGAAAACAGGCCGGTCGTGCGGTGCTCAAATATCTGCGCGACCAACGGCAGGTCGCAGTGGCGCTCGATCTCGATGTGCGCGAGGGAGTGTTCGTCGATTTCTTTGGAATGAAGGCCAGCACCAGCGACGCGATCGCGAGGATTGCGGTGGCGACCAAGGCACCGGTGGTCCCGGCCTTTATGGTGCGCGAGGGTCACAGCACGCGTCATCGCATCACTATACTGCCCGCGATGGAGATAGTTTCGGCCGGGAATCGCGAAGAAAACGTCCGCGAAAATACCCAACGAATGACCGATGTTATCGAGATGATGATCCGGCGCCATCCAGAGCAGTGGAACTGGATTCATCGGCGCTGGAAAACTCGTCCTCCCGGCGAAAAGAGATTCTACTAGCGTCGCTCATGAGGCGCGCAATCGCGGTTGAGCTAACGATTCAGAGATTCGCGACGACCGCGCGCGCGAAGTCCCCCGTGTGCGAATCGCCGCCCTGGTCTGGCGTGAGAAAGCGGCCCTCGCGATAAACTTTCGCCACTGCGCCCTCGAATCTGGCCGCCGCTTCCAAGAATCCCAGGTATTCGAGCATCATTGCCGCCGAGAGCATCGTTGCGGTTGGATTGATGATGCCTTTACCCATGATATCGGGTGCCGTGCCGTGGACCGATTCGAAATAGGCGTAACTGTCGCCGTAGCAGCCGCTGGGTGCGATTCCGAGTCCGCCAATAGTTCCAGCGGCGGCATCTGAAAGGATGTCGCCGTACAAATTAGGGGCGACCACCACGTCCAGTTCATCTGGCGACTGAACCACCCGTCGCGCGAAATCATCAACGATGAAATTTTCGTAAGTGAGCTCCGGATATGAGGCGGCGGTTTCTTCGCAGATCCGACGAAAGAATTCATCGGCCTCCCGTAGCATGTTGTATTTCGAGGTAGAGGTGAGCTTGCCGCGTCCGCCGGCGCGTTTGCGCTTCATCGCGAGCTCGCACGCAAAACGCGCCACCTGCCGGGTATTCTTTTCGGTGATGATTTTGATCGCGTAGCGGCCATTCGCCGAAGTGTCGATCGGTGTGCGCAAAATCCTACTGTAGGGTTTGATCGGCGCGAGCTGATCGAGGCGGCCCTCGAGGCCGAGATAGGCATCCTCAAGATTTTCGCGCACGATAACATAATCGATCTGCTCGGGATGCTTAAGCGCGCTGCGAAATCCTTCCAGGTAGCGGCAGGGCCGGACGTTCGCGAAGGTCTGCTTGCCCCATCGCAAATACGTTATTGCCGTGGTTTTGCCTGACGACGAACCGAACAGCGTGGAATCTGAATTGTCGATCGCCGCTCGCGCCTTGGCCTCGGTCTCTCCGCGGACCCATCTGTCGCCGGACGGAAACTCGATGAAATCAATCTCGAGTTTCAGTGCGCGCAGGACTCCCATGGTCGCTTCGACCGCTTCCGGCGCGGCATCATCTCCAGGAAAAACGACGACTCGTTTTCGCATCTTGATGCTATATTTAATTCGCCTATGGCAATCGTGAAGTCAAAGCGGCCAGCGATCAAATCCCTTAGCGAAGTTGGCCGGTACGCGATCGGCATCGTCTGGAACGACGGTCATGACAGCATCTTTCCGCTGGAAAATTTGCGTCGCGCATGCCCTTGCGATGTTTGCAAAGGCCACGTCGGCGGCCAGATTGCCGAAGCCAGCCAGCGCTTGCGTCAGTTCTCGCGGCTTGGCGAGCAGGGAGTGTTCATCGCGTGGATCGACGGACACGAGACCGTCTATACCACCGAGGATCTCCGTTCGCTGTGCCGATGCGCCTACTGCGTCGCGGAACCGGACAAACCCATCACCGGCTGAAATCTGTTGCAGCAAATTTCTCGTATCATTACTGCGCAGCGATAACGCCTATTTTTCGCTGTATTGAATAATCATGACAATCATTGAGATATATTGCCAAAACGTGCGTAAGTTTGGGTATTACCTTTGGCTAACGGCTGGAATCTAAGATTTTTCGATGCAATCTTCGGGTGCTAATGTAGCGTTTCATATTATTGGGTGGACACTAGGGCTCGCCTAAAGTAAGGTCATGCAACTCAGGCTATGGTAAAGTCCACTACCGCATCCCGTTCAAACATCCGTTTGGTTCTATTTCTGCTGCTTGCGATTCCAATTGTCGGCTTTGCACCGAATGCACTTTCCCAAGTGACCGCGCAGCAACAGCCAGCAGCGACAAACGCGGATGATAAGGATGCCTCTGCGGTCGCTGCGGATATTCAGGAAAATGCAGAATTCGCGAAGACCCCGGCGGTTGCCCTGAATGTACTACCGCACGCTCTAAATTTCGGTAGGGTTACCAGCCCGGTAACCATGATCTTCGTTCTCAACGCCAAGAACGGTTCGGTTGACGCCAACGTCAATACTTCAATTCAGGGAAACGGAGCCTCGGCGTTTACGATTGTGTCGGGTGGCGGTCCTCAAACGGTCACCCCAAATAGTCCCGCACTCGTATTTGTCCAATTTGCGCCCCAAGGCAAAGGTGCTTTCAGCGCTTTCATCGTCGTGACAAGCGATGCCAAAGTCGGCAAAACATTGAAGATCAGACTGAGAGGCAGTGCAAAAGCCGCTGTTCCGACTCCGACCGCAACCGCGACTCCGACCGCAACGCCGACGGCAACCACAACCGCTACCTCGACCCCGACAATCACGGCGACCGCGACCAGAACGGCAACTGCGACAGCGACGCCCACGTCAATTCCAACGGGAATGGGAGCGACCCCGACCGCCACGCCTACCGCGACGGCAACGGCGACCCCCACGCAAACCTCCACGCCAACCGTCACGGCTACGGCGACGAGAACCGCAACTGCGACCGCGACGCCGACTGCGACCGCGAGCTCGACCACCACTGCGACGGCGACTCCTACGGTAACTGCGACCGCGACATCGACGGCGACCGCCACGGCAACGTCGACACTTACAGCCTCCGCAACAGCGACGCCGACTGAGACTGCAACGCCTACAGCCACCGGGACCGAGACATCCACCTCAACGCCGACTGCTACCTCAACGACGACTCAGACCGCGACGGCAACGCCAACGGCCACGGTGACGGCAAGCGCAACTCCAACGGCCACATCTACGGCGACTCAAACCGCGACGGCGACGCCGACTCTGACAGCGACCTCGACGGCAACTGCCACTGCAACGGCGACTCCGACGACCACGGCCACCGCAACTCCAACGGCCACCGCTACGGTGACGCAAACCGCGACGGCGACGCCGACCCTGACTGCGACCTCAACGGCAACCGCGACGGCTACCGCGACCGGAACCGCCACGGCTACCGCGACTCCAACGGCCACAGCAACGACGACGCAAACCGCGACGGCAACGCCGACGGTGACCGCGACCTCGACAGCGACCGCAACGCCCACGGCAACCGCGACGGCTACCGCGACCAGAACCGCAACTCCGACCGCGACTCCAACGGCCACCGCTACGGCGACTGAAACCGCGACTGCGACGCCGACGGTGACCGCGACCTCGACAGCGACCGCAACGCCCACGGCAACCGCGACCAGAACAGCAACTGCGACGGCGACTCCAACGGCCACGGCTACCGCGACTCGAACCGCGACGGCGACGCCGACCGTGACCGCAACCTCGACGGCAACCGCCACGACCACAGCGACAGCGACCGCAACGCCCACGGCAACCGCGACCAGAACCGCAACTGCGACGGCGACTCCAACGGCCACGGCTACCGCGACTCGAACCGCGACGGCGACGCCGACCGTGACCGCAACCTCAACGGCAACCGCCACGACCACAGCGACAGCGACCGCAACGCCCACGGCTACTGCCACCAGAACCGCAACTGCGACCGCGACTCCGACGGCAACCGCAACCGCCACTGCAACGGCGACATCGACGGCAACGCCGACTACCACGGCTACGGCAACCGCGACCCCAACGACCACAGCTACGGCAACTCAAACCTCGACAGCGACGCCGACCGTGACCGCGACCTCAACGGCCACCGCTACGGCTACGACGACGGCGACGGCAACCGCGACGCCGACCGCTACGTCGACTCCGTTCGGCATCACGCCCAAGACGTCAGCGAACGCCCCCGGAGTGATTGTTAACGGCACTACGGTGACCGCATATGTGCCATTTGGTAGCGACGACAACGGCACCCAGGGTGCCGCGCAGGTAGTGATCGAGAATGCTTCGGGTATTCTGCCTCCGCCTACGGTTCTTGGTACTGATCGGGTGAATTCGTGCACCCCTGCTCAGACCGGTGAGGTGGTATGCTCAAGCCAGCCGGGAAACATCGATCTGATTCCGACTAGCGGTTCGCCTGTGGTTATTCTCCAGGCGACAAATCCCAATGGACCTCCAGCCGTCGAGTATGCCGGCGGCGTGTGTGCGTCGTGTGGCGCCTTAGTGGATGATCAGAAAGGGCTGGGGATCATTTCGACCGGCGCAGGCTTCGTCACGATCAATCTTGCGAATAACTCGCTCTCGAATCCGATTTCGAGCAACGGCGAACCAGTTGGAATGAGTTTCGGTTACGATCCCGTCCATCACCGAATTTTGAACGCCAACTATCAGATCATCAGTCCGCCGGCGACCTTCATTTATTCTCCGCCGCATTTCCAGATTTTCGATCTGTCGGGCGCTACGCCGATTCCTTACGAATTGAACAACGATCAGGCCTTCTTCGAACCGGGCACTGAAGCCTCGATGTGCCTCGGCCAAGGCACCAGCAACAGCGACGCGTTGCCTGAAACCACGGCCATCGACACGGTGACCAACATCGCGTACGTGACGTTCCATACGCCTTCGAATTGCTTCTCGTCTCCTGCCGACACCATCGCTCTATTCGATATGTCGCAGGCCACTTTTACGAAGGGCAACAGCAACACTCCCAATACCTGGGACACGCCTGGCAAGCAGATTCAGGCGCTGCTCGCAATCGGTACCAACGGGGTCGATCTGATAAGTGTCGAGTCCTTGAACCACGTCGCGATTGTCGGCGCCGGAAACGCGAACTTCGCAGTCATGCGGCTGCCGTCGAGCTCAGGTCACGGCGTTCCCTCGATTCAGGACTACGTCGGTTCGACGATGCCCAACGATCCTAGCGGTGCGCAGTGGTTGGGATGGCACGATCCGGACGGGTTGGTGACCTACGTAAGCCCGATCACCGGTCGCCCGATGGGTGTGATGATGAACAACGGTTTGGACAGCATGGGCAACGCTATTGGCCCGACCTATCTGGCAATCGTGGATCTGAACGCGATGCTGGCAGCGCAACGTACGATGAGCGGCCACACCATCGCCGGATCGGTCGACTTGTTGGGCAGCGGTATTGTCAGATTTGTGCAGGTGCAGCCGTAGCGGCGTGACGGAGCGCGTCAGCGCGCGACGGTTCGGTAAACTTCCTCGACTCGCGTGATCGAGGTCTGGATGCTGAGTTCCTGTGCGTGCTCCTGAAACCAGCCGCGGGTACGTGATATGAGCTCCGTCCCTCCCCGGTAAGCCTTCACCATTGTGAGGGCCAGCGCGGCCGACTCGAGGCTCGGCGCGATAAACCCGTTGACATTTTCGACGATCAGGGCGGCGGCGGCGTTGTCCGGACCCTGAACCACTATCGCTGGAGTACCTCTCGCGGCCGCTTCTATCACCACAGAACCGTAGCCCTCCCGCTCCGACGGCAGTATCAAACACATCGCCCGCCTCATTGCGGCGTCGATTTCATCGAAGGGAACAAAGCCCGGAAATTCAATGATGTTTCCGAGATGCAGTCGCCCGACCTCGGCTAACACCTTGGCCCGCGACGGGCCGTCGCCGAAAATAATAGCGCGCAGACCGGCGATTTGACCGCGCGCTATCGTGATCGCGGCCGGGATCGCATCCACATGCTTTTCCGGTATATGGCGTCCGGCGTAGACCACCAAAGGATCTCTTTCGAGGCGAACCGGGATCGGTGTTGAAGTATCGGAAATCCCCTTGAGAACGACCAACTCATTTCGGTAGCCATTCGCGCGCAGCGAGTTGGCGGCCAGTTCCGAGAGTGTGAATGCGTGGCTGGTCAGGTGGATACAAAGCCGCTGTACTGCGGCGCCGATGCGGCCACCGATTGGACCCAGATAACGTCGCCAATACTCTGGCGACCATACTTCGATCCAGTCCGTTACCACCGGAGGCCCGCCGATTCCATGCGCCAGCGCGGCGGACAGCATCGGGAAATACGGAAAGCTGCACGTGTGAACGATATCGTAGCGGCGACGGTTGCGCACCAAATGGAGCAGTACCCTAATCCCGAATCGGAGCGGAGGTACAATCCGGCGGCGGCCGGAAGCCGAGTACAGCTTTCGGCCACAGTTCAAGCCGATAACCGCGACGCCCGCCGGACCATCGGCGCGTTGATCGGCATCCCATTGGGTGCGCGTCAGATAGGTAACCTGATGATGCAGGGCGAGCGCGGCGGCGAGATCGCGATAGTAGCGTTCGAAGCCTCCGATAGTGTGCGGGTAAAGACAGTCGTACACGAACAAGATCCGCAAGACCGGGCCGCGCTCGCCTTTCTTCGGGCTAACACCGATTGGGCCTGCAGGATCCATTGCGCAGCTAATTAAATCCGCGCCAGGCCGTGAGGAATGATTTGTTGAATAACTGCGGGTAGCGGAGCGCGCTCGGAATCGCGATTGCCACCGCGATCAACACCAGAACCGCGCATGCGACTCGAGAGACGTTGCCCGCCTTTCGCATCACCTCGATGGTTCCCAACGCGAACCATGGCAGGAATGGCACCCAGTATCGCGGGCCGAAACAATAGCCGGGGCCAAAACCGGCCGAGGCGAGCACCAGCAGGTAGAGCGTCAACGGAAGTCCGATGTAGCGTAGCAGTCTTGAGTCCGGCGACCACGATGCCGAGGCTCTGGCACTCGCGACCAAGGCGAAGATCGTCCATGGCGCGAAAATCAGAATGCCGTGGGAGGGCTGCAACAGGGTGTCGTAAAGCTGTTGGAAACTGAATGACCATTCGGCGCCCAAAACTATCAGGCTTCCATGGATCCGATAGTTGAAAGCCAGCAATGCCAGTGCAGGCAATCCCAGCGTCAATGCCATCTTGACCGCATCTTTCCATCGTTGTTCAAGTAGCTCGCCCACAATGAAGCAAGCACCGACCAGCGCGAACGGAGGCTTGATGATCGCGGCGGTCGCTGCGCCGAGAGCGGCCACGACCGGCAAGTTCGACATAAATGCCCACAGTGCTAGGATTAGCGCGAGGCCGATCGTCGATTCGGAAAAGTAAGAACGCGCATAAGCCAGCCACGGACTCGCCATGATCAGCAACAGCGCCGCCGCAATCGCAAACCACCGGCCCGGCGCAATCCGCCGCCCTACAAAATAAGTTGCTAGCGTCCCCAGCCACGCGACCAGCGCCAACACAAAGCCAACGTAGTGCTCCGAGTCGCTGAGCCGCGGATGCAGCGGCGCGATCACCATCGCCATCAGGGCCGGGAACGCGACCGGATGAGCCGGCACTTCGTAGACATCGGGCGAGGGGGCGAACTCGGGCGCGGGATTGCGATGCCACAGTCCGTTCACAATGATACCGCCCGCATGATGACCGGTGCGCCTGTTCACCACGATGGTTTGGCGATCGAGCACGAGCCCGCGCGATTCCACACCCGCGTCCAAGCCGCCGCGTTCCACGCGATCGAAGTCATCCTGCAACTGGAGATCGTGATCGAATAGCAAGCTGTTGATCACCAACAAATAATGGGGCTCATCGCCTCCCACCGCTCGCGGCTCGACGGCCATAAAGCCCGTCCCAGGAATGAACTCTATTCGGGTGACGATCCAAATCAGGACAAAGATCGTGAGAAAAAGCAGCGCGACGCCCCCGCTGCGCCATAGGTCCTTGAGATCTTTTCGCGATGTTTTTGCGCTCGCATCCCGTCCCCGTTCCGAACCGTCGCCATCATCGAAGCGCCAATCGAAATAGGCGAGCGCCGCGAGTGAAAGAAGTGCTATCAGGATCGTGCGGAGATTGATCGCATCCCTAAGGAGCGAGCTGCCCTTCGGTGGTTGCGCGACTTCCGCTCCGCTCAATGCCGCCTTGCGCAAAAACACCGGACGGCTGAAATGCGTGAAATCGAATTGCCGGGTACCCGAAGGCGGCGCGCCGGAAAATGGGACCAGCGTGACATCACGGAATGACGCTTTTCCCGAGAAGCCCGAGGTCGTGCCGCAACCAATTTCGACCGCGTGCGGCGGATTGCCAAGCTTGAAATATAGTTCGATCGGCGTCCATTCATCGGCGGTCTGAACTACCACTCCCGATGCTTTGAGGTCTTTGACTTTCAGTGCCGCACCCGTTTGCGATCGCTCGCCGGTGGTTACATTTTCAGTCTTCATTTCGGCGCGCAGGTAGTACCATCCGGGCGCGAGATTAACGGTTTGAACCCAGTAGTGGCCGAAGCCGGGATTGCTCGGAGCTATGGTTAACGCGTTGCGGGTGGCGGCCTCATGAGACCAGCTGAATTCATTGGATGGACCACCGGGCACCGTGGTCCAGTCGTCGGGCACCTCGCCGCTGCCTGATTTCAGATCGGAATTGAGCAGCAGGTTCCCCCGATCGGCGAATGCCGCACCGCAAAAGCTGAGGATCAAAAGAATTGCGATGGGATATGTGATCGCGCTCCAAGCACGATCGCGAACGATTCGATGCGCCGCGCCCATCACCTGATCAGTTCGTTGGACTTCCCGTCAAAAAGGTGCCCCTCGCGTCTGAACCGCCTTTCGCGATTTGCCAGTCAGTGTCCTATGCTCATCGGCATATGCGCAATCGTTTCAAAAGAATATCGGTCGCTCAAATGCGCTTGAGTTGTTGTCTATAGATCGATCGACGGAACAGAGCTGCCAAGGTTGCGCACATGCCAGTCGCCGATCTGGGAAAACGGAGGAGTCGGCCTCGCCGGAGCTGAGCCGGACTCCTCCAACACCATGCTCGAGCACACCCGAGGCAAACGCAGCGCGACTGGCGTGCTGATGATCACTGCGCTGTTGTACGGGCTTCTGATCTTCGGCCGGCTCGGGCTTCACAACTTCGACGCGTCGTTCTTCATTACTGCGGGAGACGCTTTCTGCGACCCATCGTTGACGCCTGAAGGAGTGCGAATCGGCGGACCCTACGGATACGACGGGCAATTCTACTATCGTCTCGCCCTCGATCCGTTAACCAAACAACGCGTCGAATACGGAATTACGATTGACACTCCGTCGTATCGGCAACAGCGGATCCTCTATCCTGTACTCGCGCGCATCCTGGCGCTTGGTAGAACTCCCTGGGTCCCATGGTCGATGATCGTGGTGAACTATCTTGCCATTTGCGGCTTGGCCTTCAGCGCCGCACGGTTTGCGGAACTTTTCGGATTGCCGGCGATATATGGATTGGCGATCGCATTCTATCCTGGTGTCCTTCTGGGACTGGATCGCGATCTGCCCGATCCGCTTGCGATTTCGCTAATGGTATTCTCCCTGTACCTCCTCCGCTCGCGCCGCATCATACTCGCCGCATGTATGCTGTCGCTGGCGGTCCTGACTCGCGAAACCGTCGTCTTGCTTGCTGGTGCGCTGCTTGTACATTCGACCTGGCGTTCGCTGCGAAGGCAGTCGGCTTGGACCGAGAGCGTGCTACTGGCGATGCCGCTCGCGGCTTTTGTTGCATGGCAGTTATGGATCTTCGCCAGATGGGGAACATTCGGACCTGCTGAGGGGAGTAGGAATTTGGCCGGCTTGCCCTTTAGATCTGCCGGCATTTTGTTTATTCGATCTGTACACTTCGCGCTCGGCTTCCATCCCTTCCAACTAGTAGAACTCCTCTTCCTTGGCGCGATGATCTTGCTCGTGACAATGGTTTTCATCCGATCGACGGTCGATCCGGGAGTCAAACTCGCATGGCTCATCTATCTTGCTCTCGCAGCCTTTCTTTCCGGCGCGATTTGGGTGGAAGACTGGGCCTTCCTGCGAGGATGCGAGGAACTGATGGTGCTGGGCTTCATCATCGTGATGGGCGCGCGCGAGCGACGTCTGTTGCCGATAATATTCGCGCCGACAATGGCGATATGGCTTGCACTCGCCGCTCGCACGATTATCAACCAGTAGTGCGGCCTGCGATACGTGCAGACTCGATTTCGCTGTAATGATACGCTGCTGCCATCGTTCCGAAAGTGCGCAGATGAATCCCAAGCGAAAAATCGACGACACCTTGACGTTGGATATTTCACCCGTCCAGTCGCCGCTCGAAGTCTCCATCGTAATGCCGTGTTTGAATGAATCCGAAACCGTCGGCAATTGTGTGACTACGGCGCTGCAGACGCTCAAGCAGTTGGGGATTTCCGGTGAGGTGGTAGTCGTCGACAACGGCTCCGATGACGGTTCGGCGGAGGTCGCGCGACGCGCCGGCGCCCGTGTCGTTAGCGAGACCCGCCGCGGTTATGGCAACGCGCTGCGCCGCGGAGTCGCCGAGGCCAAAGCGCCATACATCATCATGGCCGATGCCGACGATTCCTACGATCTCTCCGATCTCAGCCGTTTCATCGAGGGGTTGCGATCGAATTTCGATCTCGTCATGGGCTCGCGGATGCGCGGCCGGATCGAACCGGGCGCGATGCCGTGGCTGCATCGGATCGGAAATCCGCTGCTCTCGGGAATCCTGAATCTCTTTTTCCGCAGCGTGGTTACCGATCCTCATTGCGGGATGCGAGCCTTCACTAAAGACGCTTTCCAGCGCATGCATCTATCGTCCGGCGGGATGGAGTTCGCCTCGGAGATGGTAATCAAGGCGGTGCTGGCCGGGATGCGAATTTCAGATATCCCCGTAACGCTGCGCCGCGACGGACGGATAAATCACGGACCTCATCTGCGATCGTTCCGCGATGGCTGGCGGCATCTGCGCTACATGTTGCTGCTGTCGCCGACTTATCTTTTTGTGATTCCCGGCCTCGTATGCATCCTGCTCGGCGTCATTCCGCTGGTGCTGCTGAGCCACGGTCCCGAGTCGGTCGCGACGATGACATTCGACTATCACTACATGATCCTCGGCAGCCTGCTCACCATTCTTGGATTTCAGGCGGTGATGACCGGCTTGTTCGCGAAGGCGTATTGCCACGCGGCTCGCCTGTACGCGCGCGACGCGATTTTGGAGGCGTTTCGGCGCCACTTCACGCTGGAGCGCGGACTGATCCTCGGCGCGGTGCTTCTGTTGGCGGGATTCGTGACCGATGCGCGAATTCTGATCGCATGGCTGCGCAGCGGGATGGGCGCGTTGACCGCTATCCGTCCCGCGACTCAGGCTTCGACCCTGATGATCATCGGTGCGCAGACGATCTTTTCGTCGTTTTTCCTGAGCCTGCTATTCGCGCCAGACAGCGCGATCGAGTTTATCCCCGAAGTGGATTCGCGTCCGCTCGAAAAATAACTACTTCACCATCTCCCGATAGACGGCGAGGGTAGCCTCGGCGGTATTTCGCCAGGTGAACTGGCGCGCGTGCTCGAGTCCTTGCTCGATCATCTGCCGTTCGAGCTCGGGATTTTCCAGCACCCGCAGAGCCTGCGCCGCGAACGATTGCCAATCATGCGGGTCAGCCAACAATGCCGCCGTGCCCGCGACCTCGGGCATCGAGGACGCGTTCGAAGCGATCACCGGCGTCCCGCACGCCATCGCCTCGAGGATCGGCAGGCCGAAACCCTCGTAGAACGACGGGTAGATGAACAGCTTGGCGCGATTGTAAAACTCGACCAGGTCCGCATCGGAAACGTCGGTGAGGATTCTCACGTGCGGGCGCAGGTCTTTGTACTCCGGGGTCGCGAGCGGATTCGTCCAGTGCCATCCTTCGCGCCCGATGATCACCAGCTCCATCTGCCGGCCCTGCTGATGGAGGCGGCGTAGCACGTCGAGCAGGATTATCTGATTCTTGCGCGGCTCCAGCACTCCCACCGTGAGGATGAACGGCCTGGTCATCTGATAGCGCGCCTCGAACTCCGCTGTCGTCTCGATTTGCTTGAAGATCGGGCTGACGCCGAGCGCAATCCGCACGATCTTTTCGGCTGGCGCGAGACCTCGGTCGATCAGATCGCTTCCCGTGGCAGTTGACGGCACGATTATGCGATCGGATTTCCGCAGCGCGCGCCGCGTCAACAAGCGATACGCGAGCACCCGGTGCCGCGGATGCATCGAGGGCACGATCAGCGGCGTCAGGTCTTGCAGCGTGGCAACCACTTTCACGGGCGCGCGCAATGACGCGCCGCCGAACATATTGGGAAAGTGAACCAGGTCGAGTTTGAGTTCGCGCGCCGGACGTGAATACGGTCCGCCCAGCACCGTGAGAGCCCGGCTCAGGGTGGAAGTCGGAAAAAAAGTGTTATGGACGCGCGGATCGCGATAGATGTCGAGGGCGCCTTTTCCGAAGCGGATCAGAAAGTATTGGTTGACCGGGTCCACGGCGAGCAGGTTGCGGATCAGCTGATAGATGTAAACCCCGACGCCGCCGTTGGCGATCCGCGCCTCCCCATCGACGATGCGCTCGCGCAGCGAGTCGGTGACGATACCGATTCGAAGTGGCCGGCTGGAAACTTCCGCGCTCAATGAAGCCCGCCGCCCCTCTTCGACCGGCGCGATCTTTCAGGTAAATCTCTATATGTGACCCGCAATCTTCCCTTCCTGCTCAATACTCTGGTGCTCAAGGATTTCAAGATTCGCTATCGCAACATGTCGTTGGGAGTGAGCTGGTCGGTCGCCAATCCGCTGATAATGATGGGTATTCTGACCCTCGTCTTCACCCGCATCCTCCCCAATCCCAACATCCACCACTTCGCGGTGTTCGCGCTATGCGCGCTGGTGCCTTTCAACTTCTACAATCTGGCGTCGATCGCGGGAACCACTTCGCTACTGGAAAATCAATCGCTCATCAAGCGCGTGCGATGCCCGCGCGCGGTTTTTCCGGTCGCGTCAGTGCTTTCGAGTTCGCTGCACTTCCTGATCCAAATCGCGCTGCTGATAATCTTCCTGTTCGTCTTCGGATATCGCCCCAATCGCTATTGGCTCTGGATGCCGCCGATATGGGCGCTCGAAGTTGTCTTCATGTGCGGGCTATGCCTCATGACCTCGGCGCTCGATATCTACTATCGGGATGTTCGGTACCTGGTCGAGTGTTCGACCCTGGTGATGTTCTGGATGGTGCCGGTGTTCTACTCTTTCGATCTGATCCCGGATCGCTTCAAAATAATTTTTCTGCTCAATCCAATCGCCGCCGTCGCGGTCACTGCACGTCAGACGTTGATGGAGGCGCGGTCGCCTGCGCTCCTTGTTCTGCTGCCGCTGATCGCCGTTTCCGTAATCACTCTTTGGGCCGGGCTCGCACTCTTCAAACGGCTGGAGCGCGATTTCGCGGACTACTTGTAACCTATGGCGTTGCAAGACAAAGGGGAGGCGCCGGATCGATTCGCGAGCGTCGCGCCGCAAGCGATGAGCGCGGCGTCGAGTCCCGCGCGGATAGCGATCAGGTTCGATCACGTCAGCAAGAGCTACTCGCGGCAAGCGCATCGCGGACTGCTGAGACAGCGGCTCATCGGATTTCTGAAGCGCACGCCCGCGCCCACCTTCCGCGCCCTCAATCAAATCACCTTCGAGCTTCGCCAGGGTGACAGCCTCGCGGTGGTCGGTCCCAATGGGGCCGGAAAGAGCACGCTGCTGCGGCTCGCGCTCGGCATCACGGCGCCCGATTCCGGAAGCGTCGGAGTTGAAGGGACCAGCGCCGCGTTGATCGAGCTGGGCGCCGGGTTTCATCCCGATCTGACCGGCGCCGAGAACGTGATGCTGAACGCGTCGCTGCTCGGCCTGACCCGCAAAGAAGCGATAGCTCAATACGATTCAATCGTCAGCTTCTCCGGAATTGCGGAGTTCATGGAAGAGCCGCTGCGGACCTACTCCAACGGCATGATCATGCGGCTGGCGTTTTCGATCGCGGTCCGCGTCAACCCTGACATTCTGTTCATCGACGAACTACTCGCGGTAGGCGATCAGGACTTCCAGCGCAAATGCATCGATGAGATCCAGCGGCTGAAATCCGCGGGCAAGACCCTGGTATGCGTGTCGCATTCGATGGACGTGCTGCATGAGCTATGCGAGCGGGCGCTATGGATGGAACACGGCGAGATCAAGATGTTCGACAGCGCAGCGACGGTGTTGGATCAGTACGAACGCACCGCCGGGTAGTGTCCTAATTTGAAACCGTTAACCAAAACGAAGATGCTCTGCACCCGGAAGATGCTTTGGACAATATCGATGGTATGCTCCCTAGCAGCGGAACAGAGGGCAGCGAAGTGAGAAGACTTTCCTTCTCGATCCGGACCGCAACTATTGGGGACTATGAACAGCTTTGCTGCGTATGGGAGGTCGGGGACGCCCTTCATCGTGAGGCCCTACCACATATTTTCCGCTCGTCTGACGAACCACCAATGGATCGGGCCAACGTCCAAGCCCTGATTGCTGGCCCGAATAGTGCGATTATTGTTGCTGACGCCGGGGGAGAGGTAATTGGCGTGATGACAATTTTAGAAAAGCTCGTGACAGCTACCAATTTCAAGGTGGCGCGACGATATGTCGAAATAGAAAGTATGGCCGTCAAACAGTCAGCCCAGCGTCAAGGTGTGGGACGAGCCCTTGTTGATGCTGCCGCAGACTGGGCCAGAGGTCGTGGAGTTACCAGATTGGAATTGAATGTATACGAATTCAATGAGGCCGCAGCAGCCCTATATCGCGGAGCGGGTTTTTCGACCCAAAATAGGCGTATGACCCGTCAGATTTCAAATTAGGACACTACCCACCGCCGCGCCCGCGTGAAATCAGTGGGTGGGTTTTTCGGACACCAAAACCAGGACGCCGGAATACTGTAGTAGCCCGATCGAATCCGCCAGCGGCCCAATTTCAAATCCGGTAAAAAATCCCGCAATCGGCACTGCTCCCAGAGACTGGCGGATGTAGGCGGAGTCGTGGCCGGGAATGTTGTACAGGCCCGCGCCGCGCGAAACGCAGTCGAAATACAACCCGAAGGCCGCGCCGCCGGTAGCTCGCGCGTTCATCTCGTCCAGCGTCTCTTTCAGGTCTTCGCGCGCGCGTTCGCCGTTGCGCAGCACCAATCCGATCGTGTCGCCCGCTTTCGGATAGTGCGCGACGGCGATCACGCCATGCTCTTCGCTCGCGCCGACGATGTTGCGCACCAGAAAACGGCCGCGCCGCAACTTCTGGGGATTCTCATCCAGCGGAACCCCGATGAACACGAACGTCAGTGCGCGCCGCAGCTCGCGCGCGAGCGGACCCGCCGCCTCGGCAAAGACTTCGTAGGCCGGCCGCCCGTCGAGCGCGATCACGACATTGTCGCGGACCTCGGTCACCTGATGCAGCGGTCCGATTTGGGTGCATGCGAGTGAGGCGCCGACGTTCAAATCGAAATCGCCGGAGATAAGCATTGCGGAAACCGAGTTCGAGCTGACGGTGTCGCCGCAGAACTGAAAGGTCTCGCCGATGGAGCCGTCCTCGCTTGCGCCGCCGCCCGCGATCATCACGCCGGGAAGCTTGGCTTGAATCGCCGCGAGGAACGGCTCGGCGTCCATGTTGTAGGTGTCGGCAAAGATGCAAAGCAGATTGGCGCGGCCCAGCGCCGGCTTGGCTGCCGCCGCGAGTTCGAGCGCGACGTCGAGTCCGCGTCCGCGCAGCGACGGCGCGAACAGCCGCTTCGCGTTCACGTCGTCGCCGCCGAAAACCAGAACCGAAACCGCGTGACCCGATTCGACCTCGGACTCCGCCGCGATCACTCCGGTGGCAGAGCATCCCGCCACCTGCGGCGTTTTGGTCTGCTCCGCGATCGTCCGCAGGATCAGCGGGAACGCGCCGCCATGCGCGGTGGTCGCGAAAAATATCGCGCCCGCCGCCTGCGCCAGCCCCGCCTGCGACATCGCGGCCGCCGCGGCTTCGATCGCCGCGACGCGTGGATTGTGCGACAGCGAAATTCCGACTCCCGCGCGCAACATAACTATCTCTCGGCGCTGAACATTTGCAGCAACGTGGTCATGCGTTTGATCGCCGCGCCGAGCTCCTTGATTTCGATCCGCTCGTCGATGCCGTGAACGCCGCGCGCCTCGCCGAGCGCGAGCTCGATCGGGACCAGGCCGTACGCGACCACGTTGCGCCGGCGGAAATAACGGCTGTCGGTAAATCCCACGCTCATGGTCGGAACCACCCGCGCGTTGTCCTGGCCGTGCGCGAGTTCCTCGATCGCTTTCATCAGGATCGACTTCGAGGGCGACGGCGGGGTCGGCGGCGAGCTCAGTATGACGTCGATTTTGATCGATTTGTCATTGATGATCTTTTTCAGATTGTCGAGAAACTCTTTCTGATCGTCGCCGGGCAGCAGCCGGCAGTCGATTTCCGCATACGCGACCGCGGGAATGATGTTGGTCTTGTCGCTGCCCGAAAGCACTGTTGGCGAGAGCGTGCTGCGGACTTTCGCGTTCTGGATCGGGTCGGAAAGAAATTGCCGCAGAAAGGTGAAATCATTGTGCAACGACGCCGCCAGGTCGAGCCACTGCGGCGGCCCGTGCTCGAGTTCCGCGATGGTGTGGAATTCGTCCGCGACCGGACCCAACACCCGAATCGGCGAACGATACTCGATTACTTTTGCAAGCGCGCGAATGAGACGGGTCACCGCAGGTTTCGGCCGCGGGCATCGCGGCGTGACCTTCGGGTCCGGTCGCGGTGAGGCGAACCCAGAGCGGGACTTTTTCCGTGACCGACACCTTATAGAGTTTCTTTGCCGTCGGGGCAGGTCGACGATTCCTCCACCTTCATTGAGCAGAAAACCGGCGTCCGAAAAGATGTCCTTCTCGTGCTCGCTAAACCACCCCGCGCCCAGCTTGCCGCCTTCTTCCTCGTCGCCGGTCGCCACAAACAGGACGTCGCGGTTGAGCAGGATGCCCGATCGCTTGATCGCCAGCATCGCCATCAAGCCGATAGTGCCGGGACCTTTGTCGTCGATCGCGCCGCGGCCCCATAGGTAACCATCTTTCACTTCACCGGAGAACGGCGGCACCTTCCATTCCGATGCGACGGCGGGCACCACGTCCATATGGCTCAGCAGGATCAGCGTGTCCTTCTTTTTTTTGCCGACTCCCCGCAGCCGCGCCGCCACCACCCCACGTCCCGGCGCGGGCTCCCAGATGGTCGCCGCGATTCCCTCGGACAGAAATTTGTCCTTGAGCAACTTCGCCGCTTCCATTTCATTGCCGGGCGGATTGGTGGTGTTGATTTTGATGTACCTGGACAGGAACTCGGTTCCCTCTTGCGTCAGCTTATCCCAATCGATTTGCCTGGCCGGCGGCGCGGCGACGATTTGCGAACTTGTCTCCTGTGCATCCGTCGCCGCGATCGGAAAGAGCCCCGCCCACATCAGCGCTAGCGCGACGAGCAATCGGAGAACCACGAGCGCGCGAGGAAACCTCATCGGGAATTGTGGCGCGTGAGTCAGGCTGGCCGCTGAAATTGCGATCTACGTCGCCGCTCCGATGCGTTCGCCGGCGCGGGTCAGGATTTTGCGCATCGCATCGAGACTCTGCGCGCCGACCACCGGATACTCGCCGAGAAAAAAAGTCGGCACCCCGCTGACTCCTCGGCGATGCGCAATCAGCGCGTTGTTTTTCAGCTTCAGTTCGACTTTTGGTGAAGCGATCGCCTCGCCGATCAGGCCGCGATCGAGGCCAACCTCGGCGCCGAGATTCTTAAGCACGTCGAGGTCGCCGATATTCGCGCCGTCGAAAAAGTACGCGCGGTACACCCGCTCCTCGAAGTCCTCGCCCCTGCCGGCTTCGATCGCGGCTTCGCACGCGGCCAGCGCGCGGTGTGAGTTGGTCAGCATCGCGGGCGGCTTCATCGCGAGCCCGACGGCGTCGGCCATCGCGGAAATCCGTCCCCATGCGGCGGTGCGCGCGGCGGAACCCTCCGCGCCGTAAACCTTCTCGGCCGGAATTCCGGTCGGCGGCCAATCGGGATGGATCTGGAAGCCGCGCCATTCGACCTCGAGATCGAATTCGCTTTTCAATTTTCCGATCGTGCGCAACCCGACGTAGCAGAACGGGCAGATGAAGTCGGAAAAAAGTGTGACGTGAAGTGCCATCGCCCGCGATCCTCGTGGGGAACTATAAGACGCGCCGACGATGCGGTCAAAGTCGCACGCGAGCGCCCAAATGACGTCGAAACGACGCGCAAATGTCCCACCCTGACACTCCGCGGTCACCCAGCGACGCGTCGCGACAACATAAAAGCAACACTTTGACCACATTTGGGACACGTTTTCGCGGGCCCTTTCTTGCTCAAGAAGTACCCAAGGCGCACGCCCGTCGGCGCGTCAGGGGGGCGGTCCCATTCACCCATCATCGCGAAAAATACTCGCATTTATCATACTAATGTTCGCGATCGGCTTCCTTTCGATCAGTTACCTGCTGGGCATTTCCTACGCCGACGATCGCGCGCAACTCATCGGGAATCATCCAATAACGGCGGGCATTATTCGATCGCGCACCATCACGGATCCCAACGCGCCGCTGCAAATGAAAATTCATTTCGCGCTGCGGCATCAGGCTGCGCTCGCTAAGCTGCTGATAAATCAGCAGAATCCGGCGTCGGCCAAATATCACAAATGGCTCAAGACCGGAGAATTCGCACGCAACTTCGGTCCCTCGAATTCCGATATCGCGGCGGTATCCAACTGGCTCACCAGCGAAGGATTCAGCGTCACCGATCATTCGCCATCGTGGCTCGAATTTACCGGCGGCGCCGCGCAAGCGCAGCGGACGTTCGCGGTCACGATCGCCAGATTTGGCGACGGCGGCGCATACGGGAACACCACCGATCCATTTGTCCCGCGGCGATTCGCCGGCGTAATCGCGGCCGTCACCGGGATGGACAATATGGTCCGCCCGGTGCCGATGACCAGTCGTCGCGCCACGCCCTACGCGATCGTCGGCTCGAGTCAGGCCTTCGGCCCCGCCGATGTGCGAACCTTCTATGATGAGACGGTGGCTCCTGGAGTGGACGGCAGCGGCGACTGCATCGCTATCGCCGGCATCTCGGATTTTCTCGACTCGACTATGACCGCGTTCACTACCGAGTTCGGGCTTCCGCCGATCAATAGTCAGCGCGTGGTGAATGGAACCAATCCCGGCCTTAACGGCGCCGAAGATGAAACTGAACTTGACCTGCAATGGTCGCATGCGGCGGCGCCGGGCGCGCCGATCATCTTTTATCTCGGAAGCGATCTGGTCGGCGATATCAACAACGCAGTGACTGCCAATACTTGTGGCGCGATCAGCATCAGCTACGGATTTTGCGGGCCGCCGCCCTCGCTCCTCACCGAGATCCTCGATCCGATATTTCAACAAGCCGCCGCGCAAGGTCAGAGCGTTTTCGTTTCCGCGGGCGATCAAGGCGCTGCCGGATTAGGTCTCGATTCGACCGGTACCAGGTGTGTGGTAACGACGACGCGCGCCGTGAACGAGATGTCCGCCGACCCTAATGTCACCTCCGTTGGCGGTACTCAGTTCACTCCCACCTACGCCGGCGGCGCCGATCAAGGGTACGCGCTCGAGGGCGTTTGGAACGATGGGAGTGGCTCAGGCGGAGGCGGCGCGAGCCAGATCTTTGCGAAGCCCGCGTATCAGGTAGCATCAGGAGTTCCCGACGATAACGCGCGTGACATTCCCGACGTCTCGTTGATGGCGAGCCCTAATTTTCCGGGAGTTTTCTTCGGGGCTGATATGGGTGGCGGCGCCGCGCAAGTAATCTGCTGCATCGGCGGCACCAGTCTGTCGGCGCCTATATTCGCGGGTCTGTCCCGCGTGATCGCGCAGATTGCGGGGGTTGCGCGTCTCGGCAACCTGAATCCGATCATGTATCAGCTCGCACGTCAGAACTACGATACTGCGGGCTTTCACGACGTAACCGTCGGGAACAACACCGCCAATGGGGTGGCCGGATTCAACGCGGGCCCCGGTTACGATCAGGCCAGCGGATTGGGCACGGTCGATTTCAATGTCTTCGCGAATTCGGTGAAGAACCTCCTTGCGACGGAACCTTCGCCAACCGCAACCGCGACTCAAACTCCTACTGCGACAGCGACGCAAACTCCGACGGCGACGTCCACTCGCACTCCGATCCCTACCGCGACTCGAACTTCGACCGCGACGGTCATTCAGACTCCCACCGCTATCGCAACTCAAACTTCCACCGCGATCGCGACACCCGTTCAAACTCCTACCGCGATCGCGACCCAAACTCCTACTGCTACCGCCACTGAAATCGCCACCGCGACGCCCATTGCGACTCCCGACGCGGGAGGCTTGTTGAAGGCGCCCGCGTCGGTGCGTTTCCCCTCGACCAGAATGGGGAACCCGACCGCGACCAAAACTTTCCGCATCAGCAACCGAAGCGGCAGGTCCGCGATGGCGGTCAACGTCGGCACGCTCGCGCTGCCCTTTGTCGTCTCGGGTAGCGGCCAATACTCGGTGCCGGCGCATTCGAGCATTTCGATAACCGTCTTTTTCACCCCGGAGGCCACCGGAGAGACCAGGCAGAATCTCCTCGTGACCAGCGGCGATCCAAAACATCTGGCGTCGAACATTTCGATCAGAGGCATGGTGCGGGAAGCGCGGAATTGACGCGCCGCATCGCTTCATTCGCCTCGCTCGTTCAGGATACTTTCGTGCGAGCGGTTTCGCATGACCGCGTTGGTGACGATTCATTGGAAACGCTGCACTTATTGGGTCTGTTTTTGCGCTTTCCGCTCTAGCCCCCCGATAGGAGGAGGACAAAAGAACGCGGGCGGCAGTACCTCAGCTTCCGCTTTTGCTAAATTATCGCCTGGCCGACATGATTCGCGTGCACTATGCCAACCGTCTCGAAAATTTGATCGCGCCGCTCGCCGGCGCGCTCGCAAAACAGCAGCGCCTCCTGCCCCTCGAACGCATTACAATCGTCGTTCCCAGCCGCGTGATCGAGGGCTTCCTCAAGCACCGCCTGGCGGAGGCGATCGGGGTCGCGGCGAATCTCGAGTTTCCCTTTCTTCGCAAGTTTCTCGCGCGCATCATCCAGACCGCCGATCCAACCGCTCGCATTCTCGAGGCCGAAGAACTTGAGCTCGTGTTGTTCGAAGGCCTTCGCGCCGCGGTACGCAACAATTCGCGCGAGGTTGCGTCCGTGCGCAATTACATCGAGGCCGGTTCCGCAACCGAAGCTGATAGAGAACTGAGGGCCTATCATCTTGCGCGCCGCGTGGCGTGGCTATTCCGCGAGTACTCAATTACCCGCCAATCGATGCTGCGCGGATGGATGCGCAATAGCCATTTGCCGGACGAGCAAGGATCGGACGTCGGGCATTGGCAGCGGCATTTGTGGCTATCCACTTTCGATGCGAATGGCTATTTGCGCAGAGAATGGAAAAACAGCGCCGAATATTCCTGGATGCTACTGCCTGCGGCCTTCGACCGGGTCTCTGATGATTCTATACGAACCGCTCTGCCTCCGGTCGTTCATGTTTTTGGTCTGGCATATACCGGGCCCGCGTACGCGCGGATTTTCGCGCGAATTGGAAAGCTGAAGGAGCTTGAGCTCTACGCGCTCAATCCATGTCTGGAGTTTTGGGAAGACCTCGAGCAACTATCCGGCGTCGGCCGCCAGTCGTGGGCGCGGCGTCAGCAAAAGATCGGAGCCTCGCTCGAGGACTCCGGCGATCCATTCGGCCTCGATGCCGCGGGCGATACGCCCGCGCTTCGTTTGTGGGGACGTCCGGGACGGGAGCACATACGCCTGCTCAATGAATTGACGGAATGCGATTTCGACCCGCACTTCACGCATCATGACGAATCCAATTCGCTCTCCCTGCTGGGCAGCCTGCAGGAGAGCATCCTGATCCGCGAGCCCGAGCGCGAGCTGCAAGCCGATCGTGAGTATCTCGGCGACGATGGCAGCCTGCGCTTCCTCGGCTGTCCCGGCGTTACTCGCGAAGCGGAAATCGTCGCGAATGAAATCTGGTCGATGATCGATCGCGACAAACGCGGACGTGACGCGATCCGCTTTCATCAGGTCGCGGTGATCGTGCCGGATTCTTTATACGAGGATTATCTGCCGCACCTCGAGGCCGCATTTGAACGGCAGCATCAACTGCCAATGAGTATAGTCAATCGCAGTTTTGCCGGCGCCGGCGGTGTACGCGAGGCGATTTCGTTGTTGCTTCGGCTTCCGCTCGGGCGCTTCTCGCGCGACGAGATGCTGCGGCTGCTCAGTCATCCGGCGATCGGAGAAAATGATCCGGCCAATAGTTCCGATGATTGGGACAAATGGTGCGAGGCGCTCGGGATTTTTTTTGGCGCTGATGAAGACGATCTTGCGAGCACCTACATTCCCCGTGACCTCTATCATTGGAATCAGGGCCTTCGGCGTCTCGGGTTGGGAGTATTCATGCGACCGGACCGGGACACGCCGGCCCGGTTCTTCACTTCGCTTGATAACATCGACTACTTACCTTTTGAGACTGCGCCGGATGAAATCGGCGCAGTGTTGAGGTTCATCAAGACTGCGAGAACGATTCTTTCCGACGCGATCGAGCTTCGTTCGTGCGACCTTCCGCTCGGCGATTGGTCGAGACTGCTCAGCAATCTGATACTCAGGCATATACATACTACTGATTCCGACGATGAGCGTATCCGTGAGCACTGCATATCGGTAGTCGAATCAATAGCTATTTCCGATCTCAAATCAACTCCAGTTTCTTATCAAACCGCGTTCGAAACGGTTTCTGCTCGTATCCTCAACGTCGAGTCGCAACTGGGGCAGTTCACCGAACATGGTATAGCTATTGGCCCGCTATCCGCGCTGCGCGCAATTCCCTTCCGTGCGATTTTCCTGCTGGGCCTGAATGAAAACCAGTTCCCCGAGCGCACGCGTGAGGATCCGATGGATCTTCGGCTAGCGAAGCGCGCAGCAGGCGATGTCACGTCGTCGGAGCGCGACCGCTACCTCTTTCTCGAAACGATTTTGGCTGCGCGCGAGAGACTTTATCTTTGCTACACCGCGCGCGATGCAAAGACTGGTAATCAACTCGAACCGTCTTCGGTAGTCCGCGAGCTACAGTTTATTTTGCGAGGATATGTAACTGAGAAAACGCTGACGACTCTGACTATTGAGCATCCGCTGAGCCGATACGACCCCAGGTATTTCCCCGATACTGACGAATCGCAAACACAACGCGCCGGCGCGCTGATCAGTTTCGATCGCCAAGCGCGGCACGCGGCACAAATGGCTGCGCTGCGCCGCGACCTGGCGAGACACTGCGGCGATGTGCCGCTGCCCGGACGCGACGAACCAATCCTCGAACAATTGGGACCGGAGGCCCGCAAAATGATGCGGCGTGCGCTGGGGATGCTGGAGATCCCGCGCTCTGCGGAATCGAAAGCCGGTGCGTCGGCAGAAATCACGCTCCCAATCACGGCGTTGAGGAAATTCCTCGAGTGTCCGATCCAGGGCGCGGCGCAGTACGCACTCGGCATCTTCGAAGATGAGGGCGACGGCGGGGAGCAGTGGCAGGACGAGCCGGTCGCGCAATCGATTCTCGATCGTACGGTGATGTTACGCGAGGTCTTTTGGAAGGCGCGCGGAAATCCTGCCATTATGGCCAGCGAATTTTGCGACGCTTTCAAAGTTTCACAGATCCAGGGTCACGCTCCCGCCGGCTCGTTTGCGCAAGCCGCCCAACGTGCCGATATCCAGTCGCTGGAAAAATGGATCGCAGAGTCCTCACGAGCGGGTGCCCACGTCGATCAGTGGCGGGAGATCCGGCTCGGACGAACTGACCAGGCTGCGCACGCCGATCAGATACTCCCCGAGCTCTCACTTTCCGTCGATGTGCCCGGTCTCGGCGGTCAACCGCGGCGGGTGCTGATTTACGGAAACGCCGGCTTTCTCTCGCCAGCTCTCGACGCTTCGATCCGGCTCGTATTGCGGGACAAAGCCAAGCCGAAAGATTACCTCGCGCCGTTTCTTGCGGCGCTAGTACTCACCGCGGCGGAAAGAATGACGACCGGGACATTTCGTGCGATCGTCGTCGGCGCGGGACGCGATAAATCGTGGAATGAAACCAAAATCCTCCAATGCCCGAGCGCGGACCAGGCGAAAAGCTATCTTTCCACACTTGTCGCCGATCTGCTTTTCGGAAAGAACCACTATTTCCTTCCTATCGAAGCGGTTGAAGACGTGTTCGGCGCGATCGGCAAGGCTCGCCGTTTCGATTCCAGCGATATCATCGACGACCTACGCGACAATGAATTTAAGAAATGTAGCTCTGACTACGGGCCGATTCGTGATGCCAGGAGATTTGATCCGCCGAACCCTCGGGATCTGCAACAAATCATGGAGCGCCGGTTCGGCCTCATCCGCGCGATTTTCACCAAGCAGGAGAGTTAGATCGTGGCGCTCGGATACCACAGGCCCGCAATTCTAAAACAGATCCCGCGTGACCACCACGCCGTCATCGAAGCCAGCGCGGGCACCGGCAAGACCTATCTCATCGAGCACCTGGTGTTGGATCTTTTGCTGACCACCACCTGCTCGCTCGAAGAAATTCTGGTGGTGACTTTCACCGAAAAGGCGACGGCCGAACTGCGCGGCCGGATTCGCACGTTGCTGGAAAGCGCGCTCTCTGAACCGGCGCCCTTGAACAGTACCCGCGGCGACGATGTCGTCCTTCTAGATGACGACGGCCGGCGCAAAATCGAAACTGCGTTGTTCGCATTCGACCGCGCGCCCATCTGCACCATTCATGCGTTCTGCCAACGCATCCTCGCCGACCTCGCGTTCGAGGCCGGTACCGGCTTTGACCTCAAAGTGATCGACTCGCGGGGCGCGTTCCATCGCGCCTTCAGAAGCGAATTACGAGAGATGATCGCCGTCGACGATTCGGCTCGCATGCTCCTCAACGAATGGATGACCGAGGGCGAGACTGCGCGACATCCGAATCTCGTCGACTCGCTGGAGGACCTCCTTCGACAGGCTCACTTCAATCGTTACCTCGAGACTGGCGCACCCCATCAAAATGAACTGGCGATTGCTCAGTTGGCAGACATTTTCGATCTGGATTTGCTCAAGCGCGCGTGTTCGCTCAAAAGCAAAAACAAGCAGGCCAAGGCGTTTGACGCCGCCGATGAAATGGCAGCGCTGATCAAACGCCATCGCGATTCTCACGCGCAGCTACGAAAAGCATTGGGGCAGTGTGACTTCAGCGCGCTGCCAGATCGTTCCGCGGTAGCCGCACATCGCGACTCGGTGCAATTTCTCCCACTTGTCAGCGCGATCGGCGGCGCGCTAGTCGCCGCTTCTTTGGACGTTCGAGTCGTCGATGCTTTCCTGCCGCTGGTGAGTAGACGGCTGCTCCAGGACAAGCGCGGGAACGGCGAAATGGACTACGCCGATATGCTCGCGTGGGTGTGGGACGCGCTCGACGGACCTCGCGGAGACACGCTTGCCGCGATTTTGCGCAAGCGTTTTCGCTATGCTCTGGTCGACGAATTTCAGGACACCGACGATTTGCAGTGGAAGATCTTCCGAAGAATTTTCATCGAGAGCGGGAACCAGAGCGTGCTATATGTCGTCGGCGATCCCAAGCAGGCCATCTATGGGTTTCGCGGCGCCGACGTTTTCACCTATCTGGAGGCGCGGCAAGCGATTGTGTCACTCGGTGCCGAACCGATCAGGTTGACCGACAATTTCCGCTCGGCGGGCAGCCTGATAGGGGCGTTGAACGCGATTCTCAAGCAAGACAGCGTGCCCGCCGTTTTCAGCGGCGAGATCAAGTATGAGACTCCAGTGAAATGCGGACGTCCCGATCTTCGCGCCTATGACGCGAAAGGGGCGCCGATCACGCCGGTGACCCTGCTCCGATACTGTCCAGGTAGCTCACCCGGTGGGGCCGCAAGAATGAGGGCCGCCTTCGGCCGCCACATCGCATCGGAAATTCGTCGACTTCTATTCGACAAGGATTCATTAGTCACCGCGGGTGATGAAACTGGTCCGCGGCCGCTAGAAGCGAAAGACATCTATATACTCACTCGGAGCCATGCGGAGGCTACCGAGATGGGCCGTTATCTTCGCGAGAGGGACATTCCGTTCGCGTTTTACAAGCAGGAGGGATTGTTCCAGACTCCCGAAGCCTACGATGTTCTCGATATTTTGAACGCCATCGACGATCCTGCCTCGCAATCGAAACGGCTCAAGGCTTGGGTCTCGCCTTTTTTCGCGGTGCCATATCCGGAACTATTTGGATCTACCGAGGTTCCAGCCGGTAATCCGCTGGATGAACAGCTGTACCAATGGAAGGCGCTCGCCGATCAGGAACGGTTCGCGAAATTGTTCGATCAACTAGTACATCATAGCGGACTGGTGAGCCGCGAGCTGTTTCTTTCAAACAGCGAACGTGAGTTAACTAACTATTTGCACATTTTCGAAATACTACTTGAGCTGACAGTCAAAGGCAGATTGTCACTGCGGGAACTAGTCAGTCAGCTCCGATCGTTCATCGAGAAAAATGCACTTCCGGCTGGAGTAGATAGTAATATCCAGCGAATCGAGAGCGAGCGCAGCGCTGTCCAGATCATGAGCATCCACATGAGCAAGGGCCTCGAAGCCAACGTCGTGTTTCTCTTCGGCGGGACCACTCGGTCTCCCGACTTGTCACGGACGTATTCCTATCACGACGAGAAGCGTGCGCGCCGCATCGCGATCGGCAACGCTGGAAAAGAATTCGCGAAAGAGTTTCTGGATCGAGAAGCAGCGGAGGAAAACCAGCGGCTGGCTTATGTCGCGATGACCCGCACGCGGGTGAAACTTTATCTGCCGGTTTATCCGGATGGGTCGACCAGGCAAAAGGTGAGTGGATACTACGCGCCGCTGAACGAAAGACTCATACAACTGACAGCGGAAATCGAGAGTGGCAAAGTTTCGGCGCAGCTGTTCGAAATCGTGGACGTGCGTCATTCCGCTTACGACGCTGCGAGTGTCGCCTCGAAGCTGGCAGCGAGCGTTGCCACCTGGACACCTGCCGAGTCGTTGATGGTCGCGGAAGAGACACACGGGTCAGAAGTCTTCTTCGAGCAACTTCGCGCGCGGCATCCGCCGATGCAGACGCGATCGTATACGACGCTGGAGTCCCGCGTGGAAGACCGCCGTAGCGATGACATGGAGGGTGACACCTTCAAATACGACCGCGAAGCGTCGGCAGGTAATGCAGGCGATTTGCGCGGCGGACGAAACATCGGAATCTTTCTTCACGAAGTAATCGAACGACTCGATTTGAAATCGCTTGAGCAAGCGCGAGAGCTCGGCGCGTGGCGCACGCGAGACGATGTCAGACAGCTCTTTGCCGATACTATGCGGCGACATCAGGTGAGCGACGCGCGATGGTTCGAGCGCGGAGCGGAAATTGTCTTCAACGCGCTCACCGGACCGATTGCGACTTCGCCCGGTAAACGAGTTGGTCCTCTATACAAATGCCGCAACATTCGCGAAATGGAATTCGTCTATCCAATTCCCGAGCGGACGCATCCGATGCTCCAATCCGGCGGAGATGGAGTGTGGTCAGTCGATCGCGGCTATCTGAAGGGCTTCGTAGATTTCGTTTTCGAGCACGAGGGACTGTACTACTTTGCCGATTGGAAGAGCGATGTGCTTCCTTCATACGAGCGCGCCAGCCTCGGATCGCACGTCAGGGAACACTACGATCTCCAAGCGACCATATATAGTGTTGGAATAGTTCGTCTGCTCCAAATCCGCGACCAGCAGGGATACGATCGGAGCTTCGGCGGGTTGCTCTACCTATTCATTCGCGGAATTAAGCGCGATGGATCGGGAGAAGACGGAGTATACTTTCACCGTCCTACTTGGAATGAGGTTTGCCTATACGAACGAAGCCTAATCACTGCCGTGCCTGAAGTTGGAGATCACCGATGAACGCGCGGTACGAGAATCTCGGAATGCCGCCCTTAGCGACGACTCTAGAGACCTCTCCACGCGATTTCGAAAAACGCTTGCGCGATATCGAAGCCGGCGCGCCATCGCTGAATCTTGGTTCCGGTACGGTCCATCTGGCCGCAGAAATCGCGGCGTTAGAGCCGAATCTTGACGATGCGCGGCGCATCGCTCTGGTGCTGCTGATCGTGATTTCCATGGCCGCGTTGGAAGAGGGTAGCACCCGATTTCCCGTGAGTGGTGCGCAAGCGATCGGGCCGATGCGGCGGGTGCTCAGTTCGCTCTGTGGTAGCTCTTTTGGCGTCGATGGAGCCGAGAAAATGAGGCTCGCGATCGAACAACTTCTCCGCTCTGGTTCGGCGGAAAGTATAATTGCTCATAACGCAACTGACTATAAGCCTTTGATCTATCTTTCGCCGTTCATCTATCACCATCGGATTCTCGCCGCCGAAATTGCGCTGGCCTGCCGATTAGCAAGTATGATGAAGGCGGACATTCGCGCTATCGGTCAGAACACAATCCGGGACTTGCGATCGGAAGTGACTACTCAGGAGATGCGAATCAGAGGAGAGCCGGTAAACTTATCGGACGAGCAGCAGGCAGCGGTAGCCTCCGCCGCTCGCTCGCATCTTACTATAATCTCGGGAGGCCCGGGTACCGGCAAGACTTCCATTGTGCTCGCGATATTGCGGTTACTGATTCGCAGCGGTGTTCCCGCGGGCGAGATCGCGTTGGCAGCGCCAACCGGAAAGGCTGCTTATCGGATCGGTGAGGCGGTTCGTGAAGCCAGTTCGCGTGTCGATCTCCACGATGACGCGAGCTTACGGGGTCAGCTGCGGGAACCCGCAACCGTCCATCGCTTACTCGGCTACTCGCCAACCTTGCGGCGGTTTCGTCACGATCGGAACAATCCGATCGCCGCCTCGGCTGTGATCGTAGACGAAGGATCGATGCTGGATCTGGATCTGTTGACGCATCTACTGGACGCGATACGGCCAGACAGCCGCCTGGTGCTCTTGGGAGATGCTGATCAACTTCCGTCGGTGGAGGCGGGCGCGATATTTCGCGAACTGTTGTCGTGCGCGGAAGAAAACAGTCCCCAACTCGCGGGCGCCTGTGTACGACTCAATCGCAACTACAGAGTGGATACCGCAGACGCGCGAGGGCGGGCGCTTTCCGATCTGGCGCGCGCGATCAACTCGGGAGATGGCGACGCGCTTGCACCGCTGTCGGGTAATTCGCGAACGATCCTCGTGCGGCGCGATTCGGCCGATGAAATCGAATTCTCCGGCGCCGAATGGCTTGAAGCTAAAGACTACAGCGCGTTCCTCGACCGATGGTATTCGGAATGGCTGCGCGGCGATGAGGAAGTTAACGAGCTGGCCAATCGAGTCTACACGATCGCGGAAAACGGGTTCGGGTCCGATGAATGCGAAGCGATGCGGCGTTTGTTTGGGCACGCGGCCAATCATCGAATCCTTTGTGTTACAAAGGTATTCGATTCAGGTGCCGATGAGACTAACCTGCGGCTTCATCGTCTCGCCGCGCGGGAAGCGCATGGTGCGGCGAATCGCGCTGGATTGATCGCGGGCGAGCCGGTGATGGTGCTGCGAAATGACTACGATCGAATGCTATTCAATGGTGACCAGGGACTGGTTCTGAAAGTGCGCAGGTCCGGCAGCAATGAGGCGTTGACGGCGGTGTTTCCGCGAGATGGACATTTCGCCGCATTCCGCATCGATACGCTGAAGGAAGAACTCGAGCTCTGCTATGCGATGACAATCCATAAGGCTCAGGGATCGGAATTCGATTCAGTGGCCGTAGCGCTGCCTGAACAGGATATTCCAATACTCACTCGCGAAATGCTTTACACGGCGGTGAGCCGCGCCAGGAAATCAGTGACTGTTGTTGGTGCGGAAGCCATTTTACGTGCGGGAATTTCGCGCAGAGTCGAGCGCTATTCGGGGGTGGGTGAACAGCTGGCGATGTTTCTGAATGATTCAGCTGGAGCATAGTCATGTCCGACAATTTTCATTTCGAAAAAGATGGCACGATCACGACGATTACTTTCAGCCGGCCGGAGCGGCGCAACTGTCTGACCGAAGAAGTCATTTTGGATTTTGAGAAGCTGCTTCATCGCGTGCGCGACGAGCGCGAGACGCGCGCGCTGATCGTTACCGGAGCCGGCAGCGCCTTTTGCTCGGGCGCCGATATTTCGTACTTGAAAAGAGCGCAGAATCCGGAACGGAGACGCGAGTTATCGGTCCTCGTCGGAAAACGATTGCCGCGCCTGATCGGCCGCGCCCTCGATGTGCTGGCGCACCTCGACGCGGTGACGATCGGTGCGATCAACGGTTACGCGGTGGGGGGTGGATGGTCGCTGGCGCTAGGCTTCGACTTTTGTCTGGCGGTAGGCGGGGCGGAATTCTGGGTTCCCGAGGTCGATATGGAAGTTCCCTATCGCGGCGCTCCCGCGAAAGTCCTCGCCGCGCGTATGGGTCCCTGGCTCGCGAAGGAAGCGATCCTGATGTGCCGTCACTATCATGCCTCCGAGTTGCTCGCGCTCGGTATGATTAATCGAATTGTGAAGCCGGAGGAGCTGATGGCGGCGGCGCGGGAGCTGGCACACACGATGGCCAGGAAATCAGCCGCGGCGATCGCAAGCTCCAAACGCGATATCAATTCGGTGTATTTCGGGCAACATCTATTCTAATGGATGCCCAGTTTTAAAATAGCCAGTTGAATAGCTACTAGCTATTGCACCAAGGCATTATGGAATTCATCGCTTGCGACCGCCTGCACCACCCCGTTTAGGATTTGCGTCATCGCTTTGTTCGCTGCACCGCTGTACCCGTCGAAAAAGTTTGCAGAGAAGCCGTGGCCGTGGAAGCTTTCTTGCCATGCGATCTGCCTACCCGGGCGCTGCAGGCGCAGCGTCAGATCGATGTCGCCCCAGGTGGGAACGTACGGGAAAAGCCACGTGTAATTGTTGAATGAGAAGTTGTCCACCTGGCACTTGAGCAGCCGCGTGCCTGCCGAGCCTTGCGTTCCCACGACGCTTACTCTATAGCCAGCCTGCTGCACGGCATCGCGGACTTGCTCCATCACCTCCTCGTTCCCGTCGCCCTTGATGTGAATGGGAACGCAGGGGATATAGAAGAGAGAGATTCGTCCCCAACCAACTCTGCCCGGCATTCCTTCCGATCGACTGCTTACGGCTATCGGGTCTGAGTAAGTGCCTGGCGGCGAAGCCAGCTCGCCGTGATTCAGAGCAACGGAGCAGCCGCTGCCTCCCGCCAACGCGGCGCCGAGAATGATAGCAAGGGCAACTGTCCTTCTCCCGCGTCGTAAACTCTTTGATGTCATTCATACTTTGCTAGGCGCGAAAGGTATGAATGTCAACACATTGTTGACGATGACCTGAGTCTAACGGTGAGCTAGGGCTGTCTGGTTCGGCGATGCAGAAGCGGCCGATAGTCCGGGCGCAGATCAGCGCGCTTCCTCTAGCAGCTAGTGAATAAGAGGTAAATTGAAATAGCTGCTAGCTATGCCATGGTTCGACCAGGATTTTTGCATGAAATTCTGGCGAGCCAAGATCATCAAACGCTTGTGCCACGCCTTCGACGCCAACCTTTCCGGTGATGAGAGGTGCGACGGGAATTGTGCCCTCTCCGATATAGCGCAAGGTCGCCGCGAATTCCTCCGGAGTGTAGCCGAGCACGAACTGAATATTGAGTTCCTTGTTGATTCCAAAAAACGGTTCGAAATGATCCTGTTCCATGCAGACGCCGACGACAACGATCCGGGCGCCGCGCGGTGCATGCATCATGATCTGTTCGATCACGCCGGGAACTCCCACACATTCGAAAATTACACCCGGCCGGAGCGCGAGACCGGCCATGAAGCTGGGCGTAGCGGCGGGTACCGATGTCTCGGACGCCATCTGCGCCCAGGTTTCGTAGGGAGATTTTTCCTTGGGGTCGACGACTACGTCAGCGCCCATTTTGATCGCAAGCTCACGCCGGCGCGATGAGAAGTCGGCCGCGATGATGGGTGCCGCGCCGGTGAGCTTGAGTCCCGCAATGACCGCGAGACCGACGGGGCCGCATCCGATGACGAGAGGGACGTCGCGTTTGCCGAGCCGCGCCATCTGCACGGCATGATAGCCGACCGCCATCGGCTCGGTCAGCGCGGCGTGTTCGGTCGGCAAACCGTTGGGAACTTCCAGGAGCAAGCCTTCGGTGAGGCGCATGTATTCGGCGTATCCGCCCGGGTTGTCATTTGAATAGCCGACGGCTTCGACGCCGCTCCCCCGCAGCAGGATGGGAAAAGAGCAGGCGCGGGTGCCGGCTTTGAGATTCTTTTGGGTGCCGGGCCCGAACTCGGCAATCTCCACGCAAAACTCATGGCCCATGACGATGTCACGATCGAGATTCATCCCGAACGGACCGCCACCGGACCGTTTCACCGCATCGATCAACTTGTCGGCAAATTTCAGCGCATGAAGATCGGAACCGCAGATTCCGCAGGCGAGGGTTTTGACCAGCACTTCACCGGGCCCAAGCTCGGGAATTGGAATATTGTCGACGACCAATTGTTTGTTTCGCATCACAGCGGCGCGCATAGGTGATTCCTCCAGACGGCGGGGCGTTGCTCCAAAAGCGCTGGGCTAGAAGCCGCTCGCCATCGAGTCATACATGTGTTTGGCCAAATTCGCCATCGCGAGGTTCGATGCGTACAGTTGCTGGCTTTGCGCAACCTGGATATCGCTCATGGCGCTAATATTACTGGCGCGTAGGTTCTGTTGCAGGAAAGTCGGCGTAGTTTGAACTACGGTCTGCGATACCACCGCAGCCGTCTCCGAATCGCCGATCTGGTGGACCGTCCAGATGATGCGATTGGTGCGCGTGTCACGCAAGGCGGCATGCACAATAATGGTCTCGGCGTATTGAGTAGGTTCCGTGACTGAGTTGAACGCACTGGGAATGCTCAAATTTGCCACAATGTCGCCCGATAACTCGAGATCGGCGTCGCGCGGATTGTCGACCAGCGTCAGGCGTTTACGGCTCGCGATCTCATCGTCCAGATAGTGCATGAACTCGTCGTTGACGCCGGTCATGCGGGTGTGATTGGTGAACTTGCTCACGTAAATGGTCTTGGCGTCGCGAGGAAGATTGCTGCCCGATCCCGCGAAATGATACCCGCAGCCGGCGAGAAGAATCGCGGCGAGTGTTAGGAGACGAGCAACCAGCCGCGCTATCGACACCGCGGTAAACATTTTCCCCTGCAGCTTAGCGTCAAGCATCAATCGCTCGCCGATATGGTAACGGATCGTGGCCGAAGAGCGCGCAAGTCCTCGGTACCGACGGGTTGCGCGGTTTGAGAGATACCAAAACCGGAAGCGGTTGCCAACAAACGCATCCCGTTGGTGAATCATTGGAGATAAGCGGCGACCCGCGAAATGGTGAATTGCTCTCGTCGCGCGCATCCGTCCTCAAGCAAAGTAGTCCTCGGCCCGGGCCACCGGAATTTCAAGATTGAAGATCCGGTTGTTGCGCAGGACCTTGATGCGCACCATATCCGCGAGGCCGTGGTCGCGCAGCGCCTGGTATAGCGCGCGCCGCTCGTTGATGTCGTGTCCATCGACGGTGATCACCAGATCGCCTTGCTGGATTCCCGCCTTGTCGCCGGGACTGCCCGGCATCACACCGGCAATGACCACGTGCTCGCGCAAAGTATACGACAAGACGCCGATCCATGGTTTGGCGGGTGCGCTGACGCGTTTCCCGAACTGGATTAGTTCGTCGCGGGTTTGCAGGACGCATTCGCCGGGGATCGCCAGAATGGCGCGACCCATGTCGGCGAAGTTCAAATATGAAACGCCGATCTGCTCACCGCGCGCATTGCAAATCGGTCCACCCGAAAGACCGATATTGAGCGAACCGGCGGTCACGCATAAACAGCGGTCGAGAACGAATTCCCATACGGCATCGTAGGGTCCGGTGTAGGTGATCATCCCCGCATCGGCGCATCGTTTCTCGGCGCCGAGGCTGGCGACGCTGAAGACTTCCTGTCCGGGCACGCAGTTTTCCGCACTGACTACTTCGATCCGCGGATAGTTCGAGCCTTCGATTTTTAGCAGGCCAAGACCAGTGTGATAATCCTTCGCGATTATTTTCGCGGGGAGTTGATCGCCGTTACCTAGCGTGACGATCACGCTCTGCGCGCCGAGCAACATGTAATGTGCCGTCAGGATCAGGCCATCGCTGCTGACCAAGGTGCCGGTGCCGCGCCTGTCAGTGCCCAGCCCGATCGCGGCGGACACGTGAGTCTCGGGAATTTGCGAATGCACGCCCACAGTCGCGCGCGCAACCTTCTCCAGCAGTCGGGGATTTGCATTCACTGCGTAAAGCCTTAAGCAAATGGCGCGCTTATTCAAGCTGCCAAGATGATGCATCTCGCGCGCTGAGATCTTCGCGGGAAAAAATAGGCGGCCTCGATTTCGAAGCCGCCTATTTATAAATTCTGTTTTCCGCTATTTGCTTGAAGATGTCTGCGGCGCGCCGTTGTGGCTCGGCCGCAAGGCCAGCAACTGCAGCGCGGTTCCGAGATCGAGTTCGCTGTACTTCTGATTGTCGTAGAGGTTATCGAGACGATTCACAGCGTCCTCCGGGCTGAACTCGGACATCGACAACTGCGTCTGCAATTGCTCGATGATTCTGCGCGATTGTTTCCAATGAAACAGATCGCCGGCCGCGCTCAGATTGTCGAGCTTCGAAACGCTGACCCGCATCGCATCAGCATACCCATTGACGTACCCATCTTTTGCGGCGCGATTGAGCTTGCGCCAAAAAGAACCATCATGGCTTGCGTTGCTCGACGCAAATCCGACCGCGCAGCTTGCGACCACGCCCAGCACCACCCCTGCAACGAATCTCTTCATCTTATTACCGCGCTCTCCTCGACCGACCCGTGCATCTTCTTTAGCAAATATACGTGCCAAGTGCAAAATCGGTTACAAAACCATGAACTTTTCGAACAAAAATGCCTTGAGGGCAGGAGTTAAGCCTCGATAGCCAAAGTTAACTAAAGTGTGCGTAATAACAATTACTGATGTCATAAGCGCGAACTTATTAGTAAAGTAGCTGATTGAAGGGCGCGGTGCGAGGATGGCATGATTTCCGGCTCTCGTTACCCCGATTCTCAGGCGGCGGATGTTTTGCATGTCGATCTACGACCACGTGCTTTCTTTCATAGAAGGTCCCAAGCCGGGAAATTTCGAGCCGCTCGCACTCGAAGTGTTCCGCTACCAGCTCAAGGGCGTCGCCGCCTATCGCCTCTATTGCGACGCCCTCGGCGTGCGCGAATCTGAAGTCACGCGGCTCGAGGATATTCCCGCGGTAAGTACCCTCGCATTCAAATATGCGCGGTTGTCCGGCGATCAGCGGAACGCGGAGGAAAAAACTTTTCTTACCAGCGGAACTACCATCGGCAAAACCGAACGAGGTGCCCACGTGGTCGCGCGACCCACGATCTACCGCGTGTCAGCGCTGGCGCATCTGAGGCGCATGATATTTCCCGACCGCATCAAGATGGTCATCCTTGCGCTGCATCCAACGGCGGACCGTATGCCGGAATCGTCGCTGGCGCAAATGCTAACCTGGTGCATCGAGGAGTTCGGCCTTGAAGCGAGCGAATGCGCGGCGGATCGAAAAGGCCTCGATAGTGTAGCTGCGTGCGATTTTCTGAGCGCCGCCGCCCGCCCCGGCAATGCGCCGGTTGGTATCTTCGGCACCACTGCTTCATTGGGCGCGTTGTTCGCTGCGATGCAAAGTCGCGAGATCCGTTTCAGACTGGCCCCTGACTCACGGATTATGGATACCGGCGGCGTGAAGGGGCAGGCGACAGCGCTGGATACGGAAGCGCTATGCGCGATGGCCGGGGCGTTTCTTGGTATCGAGCCGGCGCTGGTGATCAATGAATACGGAATGACGGAGCTGTGTTCGCAGCTCTACGATGCGACCGCGTTCAATTCAAAAGAAAACTCGGCGCCGGAGGCGAGAGTAAAAGTTGCTCCTCCGTGGATGAAGGCCGCCGCCGTCGACCCGGTCACGCTCAAGGCTGTCGCTCCCGGTGAGATCGGAATGTTGCGGTTTTTTGATTTGGCCAACCTCGATTCTGTTTCCGCGGTTCTTACCGAGGATTTCGGTACGGTGAATGCCGCGGGCGATCGTGTGCGGGTTATGGGACGTGCGGACATCGCCGAGCCGCGAGGATGCGCGCTTGCGATCGAGGAATTCGAGGCCGCTGAAATCGGGCGCTCGGCGTGACGGGATTACGGGACACGGTTGCCGCCACCCGGGACGCTGAAATCCGGCGAGCGCTCGCACGCGCAGGCGATTGCCTGCCGATGTATCCGGGAGCGGAGCGCGTGGCGAGCGCTCTTGCCGCGGTCCTCGAGCGGTTGCGAATCCGGCGATCTCCGCGGCGCCGTCTAATGATCGCGGAACTCGCGCGCGAAACCGGATGGTCGCCGGAACTCCTCGACGAATCCCTCGACGCGACGATCGCGCCCTTCACCCGCGAAGCGCTCGTATCATTCGCCGCAACGGTCACGCCTCGCGAACGGGTCGGCGGATTCATCATGCCGGGCAATATTCCCGGAGCGGGCTTACACGAACTGTTGGCGGCGCTGATCTCGGGGACGGCCGCGATCGTCAAGACCTCAGTCCGCGAGCCGGTCTTCTTCGACACTTTGGCTCGCGCGATCAAGGAGATCGATCCCGTGGTCGGGGCGCGGCTTGACGTGTTAGCCTTCGACCGCAAGTGCGATGAGTTCATTGAATTGATGGAGCAGCGATGTGATTTCATCGTTGCGCTCGGCGACGACGGGAGCATCGCCAGTTTGCGGCGATGTTCCCGGCTGTTCGGGTTCGGCAGCCGCGCCAGCGGTGCCCTGATTTCGCTCGCGGCGCCCGCCAACCTTTCTGTGATTGCCGACGCGATCGCCCGTGAGGTCACGCTGTTCGAGCAGCACGGCTGCCTATCGCCGCATCACGTGTTCGTAGAGGATCCGGGCGGCGCGCAGAGCGAGGATTTCGCGCGCGCGCTCGCGGACGCGCTGCGCTCAATGGCGGCAATTCTTCCATCCGCGAAGCTGCCCTTCCAAACCGCCGCGGCGATTCGCCGGATCCGCGAACGCGCGCGATGGCGCAGTCTCGGTGGACAGCGCATCGGCCTGCACGAGGGCGTCGAAATGGCATGGACGGTAGTGTTCGATCCAGCGGCGCGTTTCACCATCTCGCCTGGATATCGAACTGTAACGTTGACTCCCGTACGCAGTTCTGCTGACTTGCAGTCACGGCTGGAGCCGGTGGCTGGCCGGCTCGAAGCTTTTGCGCTGGCGGTGCCGCCCGTCGCGCGTGCCTCATGGCTCGAGGTGCTCGCACGCGCAGGCGTGACATACGTTTGCGATCCCGGCAATATGCAGACGCCGCCGATGCTGTGGCCGCATGGAGGCGGCGCGTTTATCGATTTCGTTTCGACTTGAATGGGCAATTTGACGACCCTGTTTTCGCGCCACTTGGCGCAGACCTCCCGCTCTCCCATCGGGTTGGAGATTACCCATGCTGTCGGCGCGTGGCTCTATTGTGCCGACGGGCGTCGCTGCCTCGATTTCGTCGCGGGAATCGGAGTGTCGGCGCTCGGCCACGGGCATCCCGCGATCGTGCGCGCGATTGATGAACAAGCGCGTCGTCATCTGCACGTCATGGTCTATGGTGAATACGTGATCGAGGCGCAGGTGAAATTGGCCGCGCGCGTGGCTGAGCTGATGCCCCGTGATTTGTCGCGGGTGTATTTCACCGGCAGCGGCGCCGAGGCAGTCGAGGGTGCGCTCAAGCTCGCAAAGAAGCATACGCGGCGCGCAGCGTTGGTCGCTTTCGAAGGCGCGTATCATGGAGACACGATAGCGGCGCTCGCGTTGATGGGTAACGAGTCTTTCAGGGAGCCGTTCGGGCCACTGTACAGTCCGGTTCGGCACCTTCCTTATGACGATGCGGACGCGCTGGATGCGATCGATTCGACTGTCGCGGCGGTGGTGATCGAGCCCGTTCAGGCTGAAGGCGGCGTTCGCATTCCCAGCGTCCCATTTATGAAGGCCTTGCGCCGTCGATGTGACGAAACCGGCGCGCTGCTTATTTTCGACGAGGTGCTGACTGGTTTCGGCAGAACTGGGAAACTCTTCGGCATGGAACATTTCGGGACCAACCCGGATATCGTGGTGCTCGCCAAGGCTCTGGGTGGCGGGCTTCCGCTGGGCGCATTCTGTGCGTCAGACGATCTGATGACGGAGCTTTCGCACGATCCGCCGCTCGGCCACCTCACCACCTTTGGCGGCCACCCGCTGTCTTGCGCGGCAGGGCTGGCGAGCCTCGAAGTTATCGTCAATGAGAATTTGGCCGAGCGCGCGACCAGGCTGGGAAATGAAATAGTCTCCCGCTTAAAGGATCTATGCGCCCCCGAGATTTCCGCAGTCCGGGGTATTGGTCTGCTGATCGGAGTCGAATTTTGCGCCGCGTCGGTAGCCCGTCAGTTTGTCGCCGAGAGCCTCGCCAACGGCGTCGTGATCAACTGGACGCTGAACGCCGAAAACGTTGTGCGGCTCGCGCCGCCGCTCAACATCGGAGCTGCTGAAATTGATTTCGCGATCGAAGGGATGCGTCGCGCGCTCGAATCGACAAGGAAAAGAGACTTGAGTTAGCGGCGCTGGTCAATGACCTTGGGTTTGGGGGATGGCTTTTGGCAATTAGCGATTTTGGGCAGGAAGCGGCGAGCAAATTAGCCTCGGCGTTTTCCGCATCGATGCCCGCCCTATCTTCGCGCCCCATGGGCGACGACGAGACCGCCATCCAGGTGATGCGGGCTGGCAGCTCGCTTGGGATCGTATTCCTGCTCGCATATCTGATCTACGATCTTCGTTCCGACCAGGGCGGAAACCTCGCGATGGCGATCTTCCACTGGATGACCGTCATCGGTGCGCTGTTGTTTCTGGCCGCCACCTGGGCTCGGGGATTTCGCCGCTACTGGAGACTCTGGAACCTTCTCTTCTGCGTCGGATTGATTTCGATTTTCATTTTGATTAGCGCGGAAACTCAGGAAGGCGATTCGCGATTCGTCGCCATCCTGCTTTTCCCGGTTGCTACCGCCGCGTTTGTGAATTGGGGATTGGGATGGCAGTCGTTGATGGGCCTCGCGTGCATCGTGCTCTACGCGATTGCGGAAATTTTTGTGCCTATTTCAGGCGGTTCGGTCAATCGATGGCTGGGAGTGTTGGCCGCGGTGGCGTTGGCCGAATGCACGTCGTTGTTTATGACGTTTTATCGCCAGCGCCACGATGCCCAGCTCGATCAACTAGTACAGGCCGCGGCTTTTCGAGAAACTCAAATCGCCACCATGGCTCACGACATTCGCAGCCCAGTAGCCGCCATCGCCGGCTTCGTCGATTTGCTCGAGGACAAGGACTTGAGCGAAGACGATCGCAAAGACATCCTGACCCGAATCGGAGCCACCGCGTGGTCGATGGATTTGACGGTGAGCAACGTTCTTGACCTCTATCAAATCGCGGGCGGCCCGATCTCCGGCGCGCCGATGCGGCTGGACCCGAATCGAGTGATCGCCGATGCGGCGTCAAGCTGCGAGATGCAGGCGGTGAACAAGGGGCTTAAGTTTAGCGTGACCTACGCTCCCGCGCCGCGCGCCAATTTCGATCCCAGACACCTCGAAAGAATCGCGCGCAACCTGCTCGCATATTCGATCTCGCGGGTCGACGGCGGTGAGGTTCGGCTGCGTACCCTGTCCAATGAAGAGGGAATCGCAATCGAAGTGGAAGATGACGGACCCACTCCGACCGAGGAGGAAATCGCTACCTTTCAGCGTCGACCCGAGTCCAATGGAAATCGCGCCAGCAAAACCATGCTGGGGCTCTATGTCGCGCGCGCGCTAGCCGAATGCGCGGGTGGCCATTTGAAATTCGATCGGCCTTCGGACCACGGCATCAAGCTCACAGCCGAAATCCCTTCCGCGAAGCTTTGAGTTGAAGCCGTAAGGCTCCTGACCCGCCCGATGCGTCCGCGAAAAAAATCTCTGCGCGAGTTCGATCTCATTGCACAACTGATAAAGGACCTGCATTCGAGTCCGCGAACGATCCTCGGTCCCGGCGACGACTGCGCGATCCTCGCACCATCCAAACGTCCGCAACTTTTCACCATCGACTCGATGGTCGAAGGCGTCCACTTTAGGGTCGAATGGACCACGCCGGAAAAACTCGGAGCCAAGGCCCTTGCGGTCAATTTGAGCGACCTCGCGGCGATGGGCGGAAGGCCAGTCGCGTGTGTGATCAATCTGGCGGTGCGCGAGGGACTCAACCGGCGTTTCTTCACCCGGCTCTACTCAGGAGTCCGAAACGTTGCCGAGAAGTTTCATACCGATGTGGCCGGTGGCAATATCACACGCGGCGATCGTCTTTCGATAACGATTGCGCTGCTGGGCGAGGCTCCGCACGCGGCGATGCGACGGGATCGCGCCCGCGCCGGCGACGACATCTTTCTGACCGGCACCATCGGCGATTCAGCGGCGGGGCTGGCGATACTAAGCGGCCAGCTCGGCGCGCGCGGTGCGGCGCGGAAATTTCTCGTCGAGCGGCATCTGAATCCGATCCCTCGAATCGAAGCCGGACTCGCACTCGCGAAGATCAAGCCGACTCCCGCCGCGATCGATATCAGCGACGGCCTGCTTCAGGATCTCGGACATATTCTCGAACGCAGCCGTGTTGGCGCCGAACTCGATGCGGATGCGATGCCGGTTTCGGATTCGTATCGTGCCACAATGGGTAACGACCTGACTCTGGCGCTGGGTGGCGGCGAGGATTACGAACTCCTCTTTTGCCTTCGGCCAGGCTATTCGGTAGCCGAGCTTAGCCGGTCTTTGAGAGTGCCCGTGCATCGAATCGGCCGTATCACAAAAGGCAGCCGCGCCATCGTGCATGAAAAAAAAGGCTTGCTCACGCCAAAACTTCGAGGTTGGGATCAGCTAAGGCAGCGTTCCTGAGGACGGTCTTGGGCGATGTTGATTCTGCCGATTGTCGTTGCCCTGCTTTTGCTCGTGAGCGCATTGCTTGCGGCATCGGAAACCGCGTTGTTCGCATTGACCCGCATGGAGCATACGCGGGAACAGCTCTCCGAGCCGGTGCGCAACTCCATCGAGCGGCTGATGCGCCGCCCGCTCGAGTCGCTGATCGTTGCGATCGGTTTGAACGAAGCTTCCAACGTGTTCGCGGAATGCCTCGCGACAATTTTCTTTCTCACCTGGATTGGACCGCTCGGCGCCTACGTCGCGGTCCCGGTGATGTTTGTGCTGGTGCTGCTCTTCTGCGATATCACGCCGAAAACTTTTGCGCTCGGGTTTCCCGGCGGCGTCGCAACGGTCACAGCGCGGCCCTTGGCCGCCTTGACCGAAATTGTGCATCCCGTCGCGCGCTACTTCGCGCCCGCAGAGGAAGCGCCGCGCCCGGAGCCGGTTTCGGAGGCGGAGTTCAAAGCACTGCTGCGCCTCGGCGAGAATCTTGGCGAAGTGGAACCTTCCGAGCGCGCCATGATTCACCGGGTGTTCGAGTTCGCCGCGCGCCGAGTGAGCGAAATCATGACTGCGCGCGATCGCATTTTCGCGCTCGATATCGAGACCGCGCCTGATGATCTCTTCGCTCAAGTGATTCATGGTCATTTCTCGCGGGTACCGGTCTATCGCGGTGATCCGGGAAATGTCGTGGGCGTGCTGAACGCTAAAGATCTGGTCACCAGGCGGCTCGAAACCGCCCCGTTCCGTTTCGACCGGATCATCCGGCGTCCATTTTTCGTCCCTGCGCGGAAGCCGCTCGGGGAATTGTTCGATGAAATGCGGCGCGAGCGCGTGTGGATCGCGCTGGTGGTCGACGAACTCGGAAAACTCCTCGGCCTGGTAACGCTCGAAGATGTGCTGGAAGAATTGTTCGGCGAGATCCGGGACGAGTTCGATTTGGAAGGACCCGAGCTGACCAAGGTGGCAGACGGCGAGTGGCTCGTGTCCGGCGGCATCGACATCAAGCGGCTTTCCGATGAACTCGGCGGCGGTATTCCGATCGCGGGTGGCGCGCGCACCTTCAGCAGTTTGATCCTGCGGACCTTGCGGCGAGTTCCGCGCGCGGGCGAGTCGGTAAAGATCGGCGACTTCGAGGCCGTCGTCGAGCGCGTTCGTGGCGCCACCATCGAGCAAGTGAGGCTGCGGCGATGATCATCTCCAGCCTCGGCGTCGTCCTCGCGGTGGCTGCGTGTATCGTCCTGCAAGCCTTTTCCGCGGCGAGCGAGATCGCGCTGGTCTCAGCCGATGAGGCCAAGATCCAGGCCGAGACCGAGCGCGGCGGCAGGCTCGCGATGGTGCTCGGGAAAGTTCTCCAGAATCGCGATCGCCTGCTCGCGTTGGTATTGACCACTAACAATCTTGCCACGGTCATCGCGGCCGCGCTGTTGACCAGTTTTCTGCATGGAATTCGTCCCCGCTATGCGCTATGGGCGCCGTTCATTCTTGCGCCGCTTACCCTGGTAGTGGGTGAAGCGATTCCAAAACTCTTGGCGCTGCGCCGCTCGGTGGATATCGCCCGGTTTGCCGCGCGGCCGCTGTCGGTGCTGTCCACGGTTCTTGGGCCGGTGCTTGCCGCCGAGACCGCGCTTAGTGGAGTGCTGCGCCGAATTGTGGGAGTGCCGTCGGAAGTGGAAAGCGTATTTGTGAGCCGCGAGGATCTCCAGTTGCTGCTGGAACGGCGCGCGCCGCGCGCCAGTTCGGCGCCACAGACCGACGCCATCCTTCCGGTCGAGCGGCGAATGATCAGCCGCATCTTCAAGTTCGCCAACGCTGAGGCGCGAAAGGCAATGGTGCCGCTAGTGCAGGTGGTTGCGATGCCGGAGGATACCCGGCTCGACGCGGCGATTGAGATCGTCCGCCGCGAAGGTCACAGCCGGATTCCTGTGTTCCGCCGCCGCATCACCGATCTCGTCGGTGTAGTACACGTTTTCGATTTGCTGGAGGCTCCCGATCTCAGCGCGCCGGTCGCCGAGGTGATGCGGCCGGTCAGTTATTTTCCCGAATCGATGCCGCTCGATGAAGTATTGCTGGCGCTCCAGCGTACGCGCGAACATATGTCGGTGGTGGTCGACGAATACGGCGGCGCCGCAGGGATACTGACCGCGGAAGATCTCATCGAGCAAATCGTGGGCGATATTCAAGACGAATATGACGCGGCCGAGCGTCTGACGCGAGTCCTGAATCCTCGCACCTTGCGGGTGATGGCGCGCGCGCCGGTCGCCGAGCTCAACGAACGCTTCGGGCTGAAACTGCCGGAGGCGGATGAGTATGCTACCATCGGTGGGCTCGTGGTCGAGCGGCTGGGCCATATTCCGAAGCCCGGCGAACAGCTCAAGGCAGGCGACATAACGGTGACCGTGGTGCGCAGCGATGCGCGCGCGGTGCGCGAAGTGATGCTGCACCTTGGGCAACCGTTGCGCCCTGAATACACGCGCCGCGAATGACTGAAAAACGAATCCGTGAAATTCTCCGCGGCGTCGCTTCCGGCCGGACCACCGCTGAAGCGGCGTTCGACGCGCTAAAGGATCTTCCATTCGAGGATCTGGGCTTTGCGAAGCTCGATTCGCATCGCACGATGCGGCGCGGGGTTCCCGAAGTGGTTTTCGGCGAGAGCAAGACCGCCGAGCAGATTGCCGCGATCGGCGCGCGGATCGCGAAATCGGGCGCCAACCTGATCGTCACACGGCTTGCGGCCGACAAGGCGCGGGCACTGAAGCGTAAACTTCGGCGACTCCAATATTTTCCCGAGGCGCGCGTCGCGACGCTTCTCGTCGAACCGGTGACGCCTCGCGGCCACGGCTCGATCATGGTGATCACCGCCGGCACTTCGGATATCGCGATCGGCGAAGAGGCCGCAATTTGCGCCGAGCTGTTCGGGAATCGAGTCACCAGACTTTACGATGTCGGCGTCGCCGGATTGCATCGCCTCACCGCGAATCTGGAATCGATCAAGGCCGCGAGCGTGCTGATCGTCGTCGCCGGCATGGAAGGCGCGCTGCCGTCGGTGGTGGCCGGCTTGCTCGACAAACCGGTGGTGGCGGTGCCGACCAGTGTCGGTTATGGAACGGCGTTCGGCGGTGTCGCGGCGCTGCTCGGGATGCTTAACACCTGTTCCAGCGGTGTGACCGTGGTGAATATCGACAACGGATTCGGCGCGGCGCTCGCCGCCACTTTGATCAATCGCGTGGGATTGAAAAATCGCGGCCAATGACGAGGAAAGACATTACCAGCGGGCGCGCGCGGCGTGCGATGAAGATCGGCGAGCTCGCTTCGCAGGTTGGCTACAGTTATTTGTGGACTTCGATTCGGCGTCCGTTTCTCAATGCGGGACAGCAGCAACGCGAGCTCCTTGATACCCACATAAAAAACGCGCGACGGATCGTCGAGGGTTCATCGCAGCTTCGGGGCGCCTTCCTGAAGCTGATCCAGATGCTCTCGATGCGCCATGATTTGCTGCCGGGCGAGGCGCTCGATGTTCTGAAGGCGACGCAATCTGGTGTGCCCCCGATGAACTATTCGACGATCTCGGATCAGATTCGCAAGGAACTCGGCAAGCGGCCTGAGCAGATTTTTCGCACCTTCGATCAGACCGCGTTCGCTGCCGCCTCGCTCGGACAAGTGCATCGCGCGAAGCTCAAGGACGGGCGCGAGGTCGCGGTGAAGGTGCAGTACCCGGGCGTCGCCAGCACCGTCGATCAGGATCTGAAAAATCTAAAGCTGCTGCTCAAGACACTGGGATCGCTGGCGCGCGACGTCATGCGTCAGAAGGTCGACGTCAACATCATTTATGCCGAGTTGGAGGAGCGCCTCAAAGAGGAACTCGACTACCTGCTGGAAGCGCGCAGAATGACCGAGTACGGCAAATTCTTCGCGGACGATCCCGGAATCGTTATCCCCCGGGTTGTCGGCGATCTGAGTTCGCGGCGCGTACTGACGATGACCTTCATCGACGGCTATCCGTTGATGGATGTGCTCGGCGGCGCGGTGGAAGAAGACCTGCGGCGATGGGTGGCGCGCAAATGTTCGGAATTCGCATGGCGCCAGGTGCTCGAATTCGGATCGCTGCATACCGACTTTCACCCCGGCAATTACGTGGTGAGTTTTCATCCGAAAATGGGAGTGCTCGATTTCGGATCGATACGGCGTTTTTCGGAAGCGATCCGAAAAGGCTACCTGCAAGTGGCGAAGGCGATTCTCGATGACGACGACAAATCGCTCGCGTCAGGACTGGTGAAGCTCGGCTTTATCGATCGAGCGCAGGATCCCAAACCGATGCTGAAGGTTATCCACATTCTGTTCGAGCCGATGTACACCAGGGGCGAATTCGATCCCGCCAGCTACGATACGGTCAAGAAGGCGCAACAGGTCGGCGAGCTTGCGCTGGAAAACAAGCTTTACAAGTCGCCCGGCCACGCGGTCTTTCTGCTGCGCGCGCTAGTTGGTCTAGAAGGCATTATCACCCGGCTCGGGGTCAAAGATAATTATCGAAGCGTCTTCGAGCGATGCGTCAAGCGAGCGCTGGAAAAATAAGCGTCCGCGCGCATCGCACCGTGGCCGCGATCGGTTTGGTCGCGCTGGAGCGGCATCGCGATCATCACTTCAGAAGACTTCCGAACCGGCGCGTGACCGGCGAGAAAAGCGCGCTCGCCTTCATTGATGCAGTTGGATTCTGTGCGGCCTTTAGTGCGGGCCTGGGTGTCCCATGTCTGCGCGAAGCGATCGCGGGGGAGCGCGAGCCAATAGTTCCCGAGCATCTGCAACACGACTACGCGATCGGCATGACGTGGCGCATCAAGGACGCTCTGCCCGCGAAGCGGTTGGTTTACTACGGCAAAGTAATCGCGGGACGGCCGGGGTTTATCGCACGCAATCTGATGGGTGCGTTTCTGCGTCTGCGCGTCGAGGCCGGTAGCTATCTGAACCTCTATCAGCGCGGACTTCTGAGTCACTGCGGCAAGCTGGTGATGGACGCGCTGACCAAGCGCGGCGCAGCGGAAACCATGGCGCTGAAACTCGCGAGCGGGTATTCGCAGCCGTCACGGCGCGCCGAGTTCGATCGCGCGATGAAGGAGTTGCAGGGAAAATTCCTTGCCTTGAAAGTCGAGGAGCATTATGAGCCGTTCACCTACGTGTGGGACACGCTCGAGCATCGATGGCCCGACGCGCTCAAGGAGAGTCGCGCGCTCTCGAAGAATGCGGCCGCCTACACGGTGATGCGGCGTCACTTTGAGATCGCGGGATTTGCGAACGAGCGTGCACTCTCCAGAATCCTCGCGATTGATCCGGCATTAGTGGACGTCGCGGCGCGGAAACTGGAGCGCGAGAAAGTCATCGCGCGCGCCGTGCGCATCGAGGGCGCGTCCGGCGCATACTCGGTGCTGCGCGAGCTGATTTGAGCCGCGTCAACTTTCGCTTGTCGACAAGAGTTGTCCCGGTTTAAGACTTAGCCATCGTTGCGACTGGGAAGAATTCGCAAGAATTATCTGGGAGACAAATCATGCCGCTCGATCCACAGGCTGAAATGCTGCTGAAACAGATAGCCGCCTCGCCCGCGCCCGCGCTCAACACTTTTTCGCCGGCGGATGCGAGGCGCGTCACCGCCATGATGTTCAAGTTGCCACCGGGTTCGGAAGAGCCGGTGCATAAGGTGGAGAATCGCAATATTCCGGGTCCAGCCGGACAGATTCCAGTGCGGATTTATACTCCTGCCGGCGCCGGACCGTTTCCATTGTTGATGTTCATTCACGGCGGCGGGTTCGTAATCTGCGATCTCGATAGTCACGACGCCGCATGCCGCTCGCTCACCAATCAGGCTGGATGCGTCACGGTCTCGATCGATTATCGCCTCGCGCCGGAGCACAAATTTCCAGCGGCGGTGGAAGATAGCTATGCGGCCGCGCTGTGGGTTTCCGAGCATGCGAAGGAAATCAACGGGGACCCGAGCCGGATGGCGGTCGGGGGCGATAGCGCGGGCGGTAACCTGTCCGCAGTGGTGTCGATGCTGGCGCGTGACGCGGGCAAGCCCAACATTTGTTTTCAGCTACTGATATATCCGGCGACCGACTCGCATCGGAACACCGAATCGCATCGGAATTTCACCAGCTACTTTCTTACCAAGGAAATGATCGACTACTTCATGGGCCACTATTTGCACGGCAAAGAGGACGATAACGATCCACGGATATCGATCTTGCTGGCGAAGAATTTCAAGGGGCTGCCTCCCGCGCATGTCATCACGGCCGAGTTCGATCCGCTACGCGACGAGGGCGAGGCGTATGCGGAGAGAATGCGAGCTGCTGGAGTATCGGTAACGGCGAAGCGCTATCCGGGAATGATCCACGGATTTTTCACGATGGCGAATCTGCTCGACCAGGGAAAAACGGCGATCGCGGAATCCGCACAGGCGCTCAGGAAAGCCTTCGCGCGTTGAGGATGGTGGCGCCGATTCAACGGGGGCCGGGCCTTTGGACCTTTGATGGGGTGCTCGGGAATCGGTTTCTGCCGATGGGCGTTCGGATGACGGTGATCAGGCTCTCAGACGGGAGCCTGATGGTTCACTCGCCGATTCCGCCGGCAAGCGATACGTTTGCCAACCTCAACGCGCTGGGTCCGGTGCGCAGTATCGTGGCGCCCGACAAAGCGCACCATCTCTATGTCGGCGTTTATCTGGGAGCGTTTCCGAAAGCGAAGCTGTACGGCGCTCCAGGATTGCCCGAAAAGAGGAAGGACCTGAAATTCGACGGCGTGCTGACCGATGTTGCGCCGAACGCGTGGTCGGCTGATATCGAGCAGCATCTTTTCCGCGGCGCGCCGTTTCTCAACGAGGTGCTGTTCTTTCACTGCGCCATGCGTACGCTGATCGCGACCGACCTGGTCTTCAATATCAAAAGCGAACCGCAGCGTCCGTTTGGAATGCGGTTATTTCTTCTGGCAAGCGGCGCCAACGATCGCTTCGGGCCCCATCGATTGGTCAGGACGATGATTCGTGATCGTGCCGCGGCTCGGCAATCGGTCGATCGGATCCTGCAATGGGATTTCGACCGCATCATCATGACCCATGGCGAGATTGTGGAGTCCGGTGGCCGCGAAAAAATCGCCGCCGCTTTCGCCTACCTGTCTTGAAGGCTAGAAGGTAGCCGTCGCGAATCTGTGTGACGGAGCAGGCCGTCACCATTGCTCGTAGTGGACAGCGCGGCGCTCGTAGCCGCAGCCGCGCAGCAGATCGCGCACGCGCATCACATCGTTGCCGACGCCGCATACGTAGAATTGGCGGGCGCGATCGGTGTCGCCGGCGACCCAACGCCGATTCACGTCATCTAACAGACGCGCATAGAGATCGGACGCGGGAAGGTCGGCGACCATAGTTTCGAATTTGAACTTCGCATCGCGTGACGCCAGCCCGGTTAATTCATTTCGGTACAAAATGCGTTCGGAAGCGAAGGCGGCGTAGAGCAGGAACAACGGCGCGTGTTTGCCCGAGCACGCGCGATGAAGCATCGGCCTGATGGGCGCGATTGCGGTACCCTCCGCGATGAAAACGGTTTCCCGAGATGGTGGAGCGTCGAGCGTGAAGGCGCCGAACGGGCCCATGAATTCGATACTGTCGCCGACCGCGCGCTCGAATAGCCATCCCACACCGCGGCCTGCGGGAACCCGGTTGAAACAGATCTCGAGGAGATCGCTGGGAGACAGTATCGAGGCGATCGTATAAGGACGCCGCAGGACTTCATCGGGTAGCGGGATTGAAATCGAAATGAACTGACCCGCGACGAATTTAAGTTTTTGTCCGATGGGCAGGCGAATGAAGAGCGAGCGGGTGTCGCTGTTGTGATCGAAAAGTTTTTCGACCCGTGCGATATAGCGCGAGCGATTGGGCACCGATGATTCGGGCATCGTGGCGACGCTAATTCTCCTCGCGGCTCTCACTTGCCAGGTTAATCGTGAAGCGCGGCACGACGATGGTAATTTCGGCGTTCGGATCCTCGACCACCGCCTGGCATCCGAGCCGCGAAGTTGGGGTGAGCCCCGGCGCCTTGTCCAGCATGTCTTCTTCGCTCTCTTCGGCCTCGCTCAATTTGTTGAGGCCTTCCTTCACGACGACGTGGCAGGTCGTGCATGCGCAGTTTCCTCCGCATGCGTGTTCTAGGTGAACCTTGTGCCCGAGCATGATGTCGAGCAGCGAGCCGGGGCGGCCGTCATGATGAAACGGCGCATCGGCAGGATCGAATTCTATCACGCGGTCGGGCTCGCCATTTTCAAATTTGATTCGCAGCTTCGCCATCGGTCTCCGAGATTCAGAATATGCGGCGCGGGGAGCGGTTGAAACTCACCGTTCGGTGCGCATAAGGCGTACGGACTAACGTTACGCCGGAAGCATCTAGATTCGAATGTGCGCTTGCGTTTTCGCCGTACTTTCGCCATGATTCGACCAACGAGGAAATCCGCCAATGGCCACATTGACCAAACGCCAGAAGCAGCTAGTCGATTACCTGGAAGGTTATATCAATGAGCACGGATACGCGCCCACTTTGGCCGAAGTAGGAGAATACTTCGGGCTCTCCTCGCTGGCGACGGTCCACAAGCATCTGCGAAACCTCGAAGGCAAGGGCTTCATCAAGCGCCAGCACAATCACAGCCGCGCGCTCGAGATTTCGCAGCGCCGCCGGCAGGCCGCGGGCGCGCAAGAGCTTCCATTGTTGGGCCGGGTCGCGGCGGGGCAGCCGATCGAAGCTGTGGAAGGGAACGAGACCATTTCGGTGCCCGAAGAGTTCGTGCGCCGCGACAACACCTTTTGCTTGAAGGTGCGCGGCGAATCGATGATCGAGGACGGCATTCGCGACGGCGACTACATCATCGTCGAGGGGCGCGATAGCGCGACCAACGGCGAGACCGTGGTGGCGCTGGTTGGGAATGAAGCGACAGTGAAGCGATTCTTCCGCGAATCGGACGGTCGCGTCAGGCTGCAGCCCGCCAACCATCTGATGGATCCGATCTTCGTGAGTCAGGGAGATCTGACGATTCGCGGCGTGGTCGTCGGCCTGATGCGCCACTATCGATAAGCGATCGCGCGACGCTGCTACATCGCCGCCTGAGCCGGATGCGAAGGCAATCCGGGAAGCGCGGTAGAAATCGGGATGGTGACGGTGAAACACGATCCCGCGCCGATCACCGATTCGACTTGCAGCTTGCCGCCTAGCGCTTTCACATTGCGCTGGACCACCGCTAACCCCAGTCCCATTCCGCGATGATGCCGGCCGCTGGCGTGCGAGAGCTGAACCAGCGGCTCGAACGCATGCGAGAGGAGCTCGCGGCTCATGCCCGTGCCGGTATCGCTAATCTCGATTTGAAATACGTTCTCGCGCGGGATTTTGCGCACCCGAATCGTGACCCTGCCCGCGAGGGTGAACTTGATCGCGTTGATCGCCAAGTTTACGACGATCGCGCGCAGCGGCCGGCGCCGGACCAGGATGGTGCGTGCGGCGTCTTCGAGCTCGAGCACCACGCTGAGATTGGGGTTGTGATTGGCGGCCTTGAGGATGGGATCGATCTCGGCAAAAAATTCCGTCAGCTCCGCTGCTTCCTCGAAATCGGTTCCCGCTTCGGCCTCGGCAAGTGCAAAATCCATAACGTTCTCCACGGTTTGTGCGAGCTCGTAAACGTTGGAGTTCATCCGCTCGATTATTTCGCGATCGAAGACATCACCTGAATCGGGGGCGTGCGAATCACGCAGGATGTCAAGGTATCCGAGCAGCACCTGGACCGGAGTGCGCAGCTCGTGGGCCAGATTTGCCAGCGACTCAAGGTGAACCCCGCCGGTCCATGACGCCGCAAAACCTCGGCCCCGCCCTCGCGGCAGCACATGGTACTGGTTCAACAGCGGCTCCAGGACGGCGTCGGTCACATTGAGGGAATGGTCGTCTGAGAAAATTGCCATACTTATCCTCGCCAGCCTTTCAGGAGCGTGGACTGTCTCCGATGCGAACTGTCTATCACTCGACACAACTCACGCTAACTCACGCTAGCCGATGAAATAATTGGGATTTCGCCTAGTCAGGAAGGAAAAAGTACCTAGTCAGGTTTCGCAGACTCCCTAGGTCGATCGCCTATGCAGGTCTGCAATAGCGCGGCTCGGTTATGCAAGGAACAACGACGCCGCTTTATGCAGCGCAGTGTCCAACCCAGGAGCCCATCGGTGCGAAGAAGCGGGCTACAATCGAAGGCATATGAACAGAATTACCGTCACCGTTTTATCGATCGCTGTTGGATTGATGGCCGCCGGCGCGGCCCAGGCGCAGAACTCTTCGGTCTCATCGGACAAGGACTCAGCCGGCTACGTCGACACCCATCACTACAATTCCCCGGCCGAACGCGCGCATGACGCGTTGTTGATCACCGAGGTCAAAAGCGCGATCGCCCAGGCGGGAATCTCCGATGGGTATCCGGTCGAAGTGGATGCCGATCACGGGACCGTGACGCTCAGCGGCGTGGTCGCATCGGCCGCCGATGTGAAAGCGGCGGGCGCGGACGCAGCGGGAGTGAGCGGAGTGGTGGCGGTGACGAATCGGTTGCGGCCGCATTAGGAAGGTCAGCGCGCGCGGGAGATTCGTGCTGTTCCATCACCGCGCGCGCAGCGCGCGCGGCCCTCACCGTCGCGTCAGGGTTGTTGCATGCAGCGATCGCAACGGCCGCGCCGCGACCGCCTTCTCCCGCCATAGGAGAGAAGGGCTACGGAGTGAGCGCACCGGCGAGGGTAGGCCACTTCGACACGACAATGGAAAGACGCAGATCAGGAATGATCGGGACTGCCGCGAATTGGATCGAGCGGCTCAGGCTTAGGAAACCTTGTCGACGGGCTTGGGCTCTTCGGCTTTGACGACCGGTTTGACTTCGGGCTCATCGTTCATCGCCTTCTTGAAGTCCTTGATCGCCTTGCCGACCGCACCACCCACATCGCCAAGCTTGCTGGGTCCGAAGATGATCAAGATGATCAGCAACAGGACCAGCAAATGAGAGGGCGCAAAAAGATCCATGATTTTCTCCGCTAAAGCGCGGTATCGATTCTATACCGCGTATACCATCGTGCCAACCGGATTATTCCCGGCGAAATGGGGCTGATTTAGCAGTACTTTTTTCCTTGTCATCCAGAGGTGAGCGGAGCGATACCGAAGGATCTCGGGTGAGTGACGGTATCAGGGGTTGCTTTCAGCATTCGGGTGTTAGCGATAATTCGGCAGCATCGCTCATGGTGCGGGTCGATGGCTCGACCTTTTTCGGTGGAGACAACGAGATCCTTCAGCTGCGCTGCGCTTGCTTCTAGATGACCAAAAGAGCGACGCACGGAGTCTGGTCCTACCACAGCGTTTGCTTCGCGCGAATCGGCCACTTCTGATCGTACTCCGCGCCGCCGACGCGCGCCTCGGTCAGCGCCGCCAGAATCTCTCCCGCGCTGGGCAGACTCTGCGGATCGACGTGTTTTTCCGGGTTCCATAAATCCGACCTGAGGATCGCGCGGGCGCATTGGAAATAGACCGCATCGACCGCGAGCACGATCACCGAGCGCGGCGCTTTCCTCTCCATCGTGAACGACGCGAGCAGCTCGGGATCGATGCTGAGATGCGCGCGGCCATTGACCCGCAATGTGATCCCGACGCCGGGAATCAGGAACAGCAGGGCGGCGCGCGGATCGCGAACGATATTACGCAGCGAGTCCACGCGATTGTTGCCGCGCCGATCCGGAAGCATCAGGGTCTTCTCGTCGTGAACCCGGGTGAAGCCGGGGCGATCGCCGCGCGGGGACGCATCGAGACCCTCGGGACCGCTGGTCGCCAGCACCGCGAACGGCGACGCCTCGATCAGCGCGCGATAGTCGGGGGTGACGTGATCCACCTCCTTGACGATGCTGGCTTCCACGGGCTGTCCGTAGATCGACTCGAGTTTTTCGACAGTCTTGATGATCGACAAATCGCTCACCGCTGACTCCTGTGTATTTTTGTCGCTATGAAAAATCGCTCAGGCGAGGCGCGCCTGGGGTAGGACGGGAATCGATTCGCCGGAGTCGTCGAGGCGGTAGCGCTGCATCTTTCGATAGAGCGTCGAGACATGGATCCCGAGCATCTGCGCCGCGCGATCCTTGTTGCCTTCGACCTTGGTCAGCACGCGCTTGATGTGCTCGCGCTCGAGGTCGTCGAGGGTGGTATTGGTGATGTCCATCTCGGCGCCGGGCGGCAGCGCGTTGCTGCGCAGCTTGTCCGGAAGGTCATGCGAATGGACCACGTCGGTCTCGGCGAGGATGGCGGCGCGCTCGATAGTATTTTCCAGCTCGCGAACGTTACCCGGCCACGCGTAGCCGAGCAGCAGCTTCATCGCGCCCTTGGAGAAACGCATTCCGCCGCGCCCGAGCGTGTGTTCGAACTTTTTAAGAAAGTGACTGGCGAGCAGCGGGATGTCGTCCTTGCGGTCACGCAACGGCGGCAATTTAATCGTGATGACGTTGATGCGATAGAGCAGCTCTTCGCGGAAGCGGCCGGCCTTAACCTCGGCTTCGAGATCCTTGTTGGTCGCGCAGAGCACGCGCACGTCGAAGGCGACCGGATCGTTGGAGCCGAGCGGATAGACCTCGCGCTCCTGCAGCACGCGCAACAATTTGACTTGCAAGGAGAGCGGCATATCGCCGATTTCATCGAGAAAAACCGTGCCCTTGTCGGCCGCTTTGAGGAGCCCGATTTTCTCGTTCATCGCGCCGGTAAACGCGCCGCGTTTGTAACCGAACAATTCGCTTTCGAGCAGATTCTCCGGCAGCGCGCCGCAATTGATCGGCAGAAAACGGCCGTTGGCGCGTTCCGAGGTGAAATGGATCGCGCGCGCGACCAGTTCCTTGCCGGTTCCAGATTCCCCGGCGATCAGCACGCTGGAATCGGTGCGTGCGACCTTCTCCATGATGCGGAAGACCTGCTCGATCGCGTCGCCTTTGCCGATGATATTTTCGAAGCGGTATTTCTCGCGCAATTCGCGGCGCAGAAAATGATTTTCCTTGAACAGCGCCTTCGCCTGCAGCGCGTGCCGCACCTGGTTCTTCAGATGGTCGTTGGCGAACGGCTTGGTGATGTAGTCATACGCGCCCTTGCTGCAACGCCTGCACCGCCGACTCGACGCTCGCATAGGCGGTGACGATAATCGCCATCACCTCGCTGTCGACGTCGCGCATTTTTTTCAGGACATCCAGGCCGCTGCTGCCGCCGCTCAGATTCAAATCGAGAATCGCGAGATCGATTTTTTCACTCTCGAAGATGTGCCACGCGGCTTCGCCGGAGGGCGCTTCGACCACCTCATAGCCGGCGCCGCGCATCAGGTCGGTGATGATCGACCTCATCAGCGCCTCGTCCTCGACCACCATGACCCGGTAGCGGCGTCCGGTATCGGGAGAGAATGCGGTCTGTTCAGTTACCATGTTGTTGCTGCTCGGCATGCGTCATCAGTTCGGAGTGAACCGGATCCATCTCCGGCAGATAGATGATCACGGTAGTACCTTTGCCGACCTCGCTCTCGATCTTAATCCCGCCGCCGTTGCCCATGATGATTCGCTGACAGAGCGATAGGCCGAGTCCGACGCCGGAACCCGCGGGCTTGGTAGTGAAAAATGGCTCGAAGACGCGCTTCAGATTTGCCGGCGGAATCCCAACCCCGTTGTCGCTGATGCGCACCAAAACCTTGCGCTTTTTCGGGTCCCCGTTTGGCAATGCATAGTTTTCCGTAGTCACCCGGATAACTCCGCCTTCGGTGGGAACCGCGTCGGCCGCGTTGAATAACAAATTGAGCACCACCTGCTGAATCTCGTTGTCGTCGGCGAAAACCGGATTGAGATCATCGGCGAGGACGGATTCGACCTTGACGCCCTGGAAACGCTTGTTGTAACTCGCCAGGCGCAAAGTCTCGATGATGAGGCGGTTGAGATCGACCACTTTGTGCTGCGCGGTGGAAGGCCGCGCGAAATTGAAAAGATCTTTCAAGGTGCCGGAGATACGGGTGATCTGCGACAGAATCGTGTGCAGGGTGGCGCGGCGAGCCGGCATCTTCTTCGCCCGACAGAAACGACTGCACCAGCGAGGAGATCGACGCCAGCGGATTGTTCACTTCATGCGCGACGCCGGCGGCAAAAGTTCCCGCCGCCGCCAGGCGCTCCGCCTTCAGCAGCTCATCCATCATTTCGCGCCGATGGGTAACATCGCGCAGAATCATGTGGATGAACTTCTGATTGCCGAATGTAATCAGGGCCGAGTTCTCATCGAAGAAGAATGGACCCAGCGGCAGGTCGAGCGTTTGCTCGGCACCCTCGCGCACCACGGTGCGGAAATGTTCCAGCGTGCTTGCGCGGCCCTCGGCGGGCACAAAATCCGTAATCGGACGGCCGATTAGCGGCAGATGCTCTTCGCCCGGCAGCTTGCGATGGAGTTTCTCGGCGGCCGAGTTCGCACCCATCACGATCAGGGTGTCGGGATCGATCTCATACATCGGATCGGGCGCGTGGTCGATCAGGTTGCGATATTTTTCCTCGGAGGCGCGCAGCGCGGCCTCGCGCGACTCGATGTAGAACCATGAGACCATCAGGCGCCGCTCGTCGATCGCGGCCACCGTGATATCGCGCAATTGATCGCCCTTCCTGCCGCGCGAACTCGCGTAGATATGCTTCAGGATTATCTGCTTGAGCGCGATGTGGATGGTGTTGAACTGCGAGGGCTGCGCGCGCGACAGCATCCCCTGCTGGCAATGCTTTTTGAGATGAACGTAGGTCTGGAGATTGGCCGGATCGCGCAGGTGATCGATGAACCGAATCAGCGAGTTGACCAGGTCGGGACTGGACTCGCCCTCCGGACGGTCCACATTGGGCAGACCGAAGATGGCGCCGATCGCCGCTTCCCACTCGCGCACGATGGCGTCGAAGTGTTTATCGATGAGATCGCCGACGTCGGATCGGACTCTAAGACTTTCGGGATCGTCGCCGTAGATGGGACCGAAGAGGCCGAACAGGAGCTTGTCGATCGTCCGCAGGTGAAGGCGGATGGAATCGAGATCCTCGGGGCTGCCGACGATCGGAGTGTCGGTGGGCTGACGTTTGATCGGGTTGACGCCGGGGAACAACAGGTGCGCATGGTCTCATCGGTTCACTCTATCTCGGTCACATAGGGATGCATGTCTTCGCCCAAAAGACAGCATACTTGATGTCGTTGTCCCACAAACGGCTACACTCGCACGACCTTGGAGCAACACAAAAGCAACACTTTGGCAACATTTCAGAGGCATCGGCTAATACAAAAGTAAGCTCGATTTCGCAATTGTCCAATGTACCATCGTGCAAAGTGCCGAACCAGAGGTAGCTAAGCCTCGCAGGTTGCGAACGCAGGCTAGAGCAAAATTTGCGGCAAAATTCGCCTCGTCGCAAAGCGTGTAGGGCTCCATCCCAATTCGGCTGCTAGACCGCAGCCATTCCGGAAATGTCGAATGATTGCATCGGTTTTCCGATGGCACAGCTTTGGCTGTTATGCGCTGTTCGCACAAAAAGGCAGGCAAAATCGTCGATGACCGAGCTCGAGTCGCTCCGCCCTGTGACCTCCCATGGGAAGTTTTTCTCCAACAAGGGCCAAAAGTTCTTTCTTAAGGCTATGCGGCTCGAAGGCCTCACTACCGCATTCGACTTCGCGGCGAAGATACGGCTGCTCGACCGCTTTGACGAACTGAAGCAAGTCCATACTACCGCCTTAATCCTCAATGAATCACAGGCGAATTCCGTGCTCGACCTCGCGACGCAAGCCGGGTTGCATAGCATTGTGGAGCTGGAGCTTTCGCCCGAGGACCTCATAGATAAGCGTAAGATGGCTACGGCGAGCGCTCGCATCGCGCATACGGCCGGGCATCCTCAATGGGCGCGCGGGGCTGCTCGGGTTCCTGATCAATTGCCCCATATCGCAAGATAGCCTACGGGCACATGGACTTGAGCGATCACGTCGACGCCTGCGCGATCTGATCGCGAGCGTCAAAAATCGCAGCGATCGGCGCGATGGTTTCGATTCGGCATCGCCCCGAGACCCGCGCCCTCGCGCTGCTGGAAGAAGATTTCATCTATGGTGATATCCCGGCGCTCGCGCCAGTGGAGCTTCGCGATTTCATTTGCAGTCTGCATAACATTGCCGAGGCGCGGCCGTTGATTATCGAATTCAGCAAAGCTCGCCGGGGCAGGATGAAGCGGTTGCCGTGGCGTTTGGTGCTGGTGTGGCGGGTGTCGTGGCTCCCGCCGTTCCGTCCCCGGCATCCCCCGATTGGATGGGCGCGCGGGTTTTGAAGGCTTCTGAATTGATGCCCTTCGTAACCCTCAATGGCACGTGTCCGCCCGCGTTAGCGACGTCTCCGATGGTCTCGGTCGTGATATGCGCCTACAACGCCGAGCGCACGATGCTTCCGTGCCTGGAATCGCTGCGCAAGCTCGACTACCCGAATTTCGAAGTCATCATCGTGGATGACGGCTCGCGCGATCGGACCGCCGAAATCTCGATGGAATTCCCCGAGTTCCGCCTCATTCGCCAGCCCAACAAGGGACTCAGCGTCGCGCGCAACGTCGGTCTGCACGCGGCCCGCGGCGATATCATCGCGTATACCGATTCCGACTGCGTCGTCGATCCGCATTGGCTCACCCTGATGGTGCGCACGCTGACCGAGAAGAATTTCGACGGCTGCGGCGGGCCCAACTACGCGCCGCACGAAGACGGATGGATCGAGGCCTGTTGCGCCGCATCGCCCGGCGCGCCCTGTCATGTGCTCACGGCAGACGACGTGGCTGAGCATCTTGCCGGATGCAACATGGTGTTCACCAAGAGCGCGCTGGTAAAGGTGGGCGGCTTCGATGCGCAGTTCACCTCGGCGGGCGACGATGTCGATATATGCTGGCGCATCCTCGAATCCGGCATGCGCTTGGGCTACTGTCCGGCGGCCTTCGTATGGCATTTCCGCCGCAACACCGTGAAGGCTTACTACGGGCAGCAGCGCGGATACGGCCGCGCCGAGGCGATGCTGTACGCGCGCTACCCCGAACGCTTCAATATCCTCGGGCAAATCAAATGGCGCGGAATGATTCCCGGACTCGTGCGCACGGTTCCCGGGGGCTCACGCAAGAGCGTTTTCTGGGGCGCCCCCCGTGCCGGACTTCCCACCGTATTCGATCCCGCGCTCAGCCTGCTGAAATTTTTGCCGCAAAGCCTGGAATGGACCATCGGATGGGCGATAGTCGCGCTGGTTTCGATCGGGCTGCACGTAACCGCACTGCCCGCGCTCGCGATGATCGCGATGGGGCCGGTGTGGGCGCTCTACTACGCATGGCACGCGCCAATCGAAAAATGTCATCTAAGCTTTCCCGCACGGATGCTGGTGGCGTACCTTGCCTATACCGGGCCTGTCGTTCGCGCGATCACGAGGTATAAGACCCTGGCCAATTCACAAAGACATCTCGGCGCCGATACGCATATTCGCCAACGCCCCACTATCCAGTGGCTCAAGCGCACGGTGAAGCTCGCGTACTGGAACGAACAATGGACTCCGCGCGATGTGCTACTCGACCGGCTCTCGAAATTTTTCGCGCGGTCGGGACATCCCTCGATCATCGAGCCGGGATGGAAGGACTACGATCTCGAAGTTCGCCCAAGCCCGTTCACAACCGTCGAAATCAAGACCGCCGATGAAGAGCACGAGGCCGGCAAGCTCAAGAATCATGTCGCCGCGCATGTGAAGATGAGCCGGCTCAGCGCGACCGCTATCGCTATCGGCGCCGTCTCAGCGATCGCGACCGCGGCGCTCTCGATTCCGATCCTCGCGGTGGGACTGAGCGGATTGACCCTGGTCCTGAGCGCATGCGTGATCGCCGCGATGGCGGAGTCGGGCAGGCTCGCCTATCGCGCGGTCGAGGAATGCGCGGCGGAGCTCAATCTGTTCCCGCTTGGCAGGCTGATCAAACCCAGGCGCGCGGCGCTGGAGACGGCGACGGCGAATGCCTCCGGCAATCGCGTCCGCGCGATGGACCTCGCCGCCGCCCGGAATCCCCCGGCGGCAGAATAGCGTTCGGCGCTCTCAAAAACGAGAATCAAAGGCCCGCTCCCTCGAGCGGGCCTTTTGCTTTTTTTGAAAACGGGTTGGGAGAAGGGCGCGATTAAGTCAATCGCAGAGCATCTTGTGGATGCTTTGGAGGTCGCGGCGAACCTCCGCCAGCGCGCGCCGCGTGTCCGCATGCATCGCAGCGGGTGGCGCGGCGTGCATCGGTGCCCCAGTGCTCTTCGACGTAGGCCCGGACTGCGCCGCGATATTGGATGGGTCGATTCCATTTTCCCGGATGTACTTATTGGCGCCCGCTATGGTGAAACCTTCCTGATGCAGCAGGCGCTTGATCAATTTCAAAGTTTCGATGTCGCGGGTCTGATAGAAGCGATGCTTGGAACGGGCGTGTTTGGGCTTGAGGACGGCAAACTGGGTTTCCCAGAAGCGGAGCACATAGGCCTCGACCCCGAGCGCTTTCGCCGCCTCGCCGATTTTGAGTCCGCGTTCGGCGGCCGAGAGCGGCTCCGTCGAATTGACCGCGGCTTTGGCTCTTTTTGGAGCGGGCTTCACCGGACGACTCGTGGTTCGATTCATGCTCGCGACGGTTTGCGATTGTTGACCAACTCTTTCAACAACTGGCTCGGTTTAAACGAAAGCACGCGCCGCGAATCGATAGTGATCGGTTCCCCGGTCTGCGGATTTCTGCCGCGGCGCGAATTCTTCTGATTTACCACAAAGCAGCCGAAGCCTGAAATCTTGACCTTGTCACCGGCGCGCAAACTATCGCGAATGATCGCGAAGACTTCCTCGACGACTTCCCCCGCTTCTCGTTTGGAGGAGCCTACGCGCTCGTAGATCAGATCCACGAGATGGGCTTTGGTCATGCTCGTCGGCGTAATCTCCCCCGTCCTCCGCGCGTACGAGCACGCCTACTGTTACTGCCTCAACTCCGCCCCCAATCGGGTTCGCGCCTGTTCGATCAGACTCGCGTGAACGCGATTTACTTCCTCATCTGTAAGCGTGCGATTTTTGGCCCGGTAACTGAGAGCCAGCGCCACACTCTTCTTTCCCGAAGCTATCGACGGTCCTTCGTACACATCGAACACGCCCACGTCTTCAAGCAGTTCGCTCGCGACCTCGCGCACTGTCTTGACTACCAAATCCGCCGGAAAATCGCGATCCAAAACCAGCGCGAGATCCCTTCTTACAGCGGGAAAACGCGGTGGCGCTTCGATAGTTCGGTGCGGCGTGAAACCATAGGCAATGAGTTTTTCTATGTCAAGTTCGCAGACCACGCAGGCGTCGGTCAGATTGCGATCCATCGCCTCGCGCGGATGCAATTCGCCGAGATAGCCCAGCGATTCATCGTTGAGCGTGATCGCTGCTGAACGTCCTGGATGCAAAAAGCGACGCTCAGCGACTTTGGGCGGTTTGAAGGCGACTTGATCGAGAATTCCAATTGCGCCCAGGAAATTTTCCAGCACCCCCTTCATGGTGAAGAAGCCGGCCTTGATCGCGGGCCGTCCCACCTCGGCTATCGCGTAGTCGCCATAGCTGAGCGCGGCGAGGACATATCGCTCACTGGGAGTTCCCGCTTTCAGCGAAAAAGCTTTGGTGATTTCAAATCCGTGGAATTCGGCCGCTTGACGATTGCGGTTGAATGCAAGGGCTTCGAGCAGCGCGGGAACGATACTACGCCGCAGTTGGCGCAATTCCTCGGAAAGCGGATTGCGGACCTGTATCGGCTCGGCGCTATCGACTCCCGAAAACTTCTCGTTGTCCATGGCAGCGATGAACGCAATCGTATCGACCTCAGTGAATCCAGCGCCCAACATTATTTCGCGTGTACCGCGGAAGAATTCGCGCTCGCGATTGGGCGCCGAATACGCAAAATGACGTATTGGCAGCGCCGCCGGAATATCGCCCAGCCCGGTCAGCCGCGCGGCCTCTTCGGCGAGGTCCGCGGGTTCATTCAGATCGGATCGATACGACGGCGGTATCACGTTGAGAACGTTCTTCCCGAGCGCGCTCTTCTTGACCATTGCGCCGAGCGCGAGCAGACGCCGCTTCACTTCCGCGGCCGGTATCTCGGCGCCTAGCAACGCGGCGAGCTTTTTGAGGTCGAGCGAAATCTCGCGCGCCGGCGCTGTTCGAGCTTCATAGTCGGCGACGGGTCCATCCGCGCGAGCGCCGGCGCATTGGCGCAAAATCTCCGCCACGCGAAATAGCGCGGTCACCTGTCCCTCGCGATCGATCGCGCGTTCGAAACGATAACTCGCCTCGCTGTGAAGACCGAGCCGGCGCGCGGTACGCGCAATCGTCATCGGCTCGAAGTATGCGCTCTCGAGCAAAATGGTTTCAGTTCCATCGCTGACTTCGGAATTGAGCCCGCCCATCACGCCGGCAATCGCGAGCGGCTTTTCACGATCGGCGATCATCAGATCGTTGGGCGCAAGTTCGCGCTTCACATTATCTAGCGTCACGAACTCGCGATCGCCGCCGGCCCGCCGCACCACAATTCCGCTGGCGATCTTCGCCAAGTCGAATGCGTGCAGAGGCTGGCCGAGTTCGAGCATCACATAGTTGGTCGCATCGACGATGTTGTTGATCGAGCGCGTGCCACATAGTTCCAGCCGCCGGCGCATCCATATTGGAGCAGGAGCGAGCTTGATTCCCTTCATTTTGAGGGCGGAGTATCGCGGACAGAGATCGGGCGCTGCCATTTCAACAGTGAACGCCGCAGTGGCTCCAGGAGCCTCGCTGCGACGATCAACCTTGAGCGCCTTCGGTTTCGCCGCAATGAGCGGCACGCCGAACAGCGCCGAAACCTCGCGAGCGAGGCCGAGGACCGAGAGGCAATCGCCGCGGTTAGCCAGCACAGCGATATCCAAAACGACATCTTCAAGACCGAGATAGTCAGCGAGCGGGGCGCCGATCGGCGCGTCGACCGGCAGCGCAAGGATTCCTTCGTGCGCGGTCGAGAGTCCGAGCTCGCGCGCCGAGCAGAGCATCCCTTCCGAACGGACGCCGCGAATCACCGCAGCCTCGAGCGGCGCCTCGTTGCCGAGTTTTGCCCCGACCTGCGCGAGTGCCGCGGTCATTCCCGCCTGCACATTGGGAGCGCCACATACCACCGAAAATTTTCCCGCGCCTGAGTCGACCTGGCAGAGCCTCAAGCGATCCGCGTTGGGATGCTTTTCCACTTCGAGCACGCGCGCGATCACGACGCCTGCGAACGCGGGAGTGAGACGTTCGATATTTTCGACCTCGAGGCCCGCGACGGTTAGCCTCCGCGCGATCTCCTCGGCGCTCGCATCGATGCTTACGAATTCACGCAGCCACTTGAGCGGAAGTTTCATCGCGTGCCTCCGCTCAGAGCGGGGAACTGACTGAGAAAGCGCAGGTCGTTTTCCACGAATAGCCGCATGTCATCGACGCCGAGTTTCAGCAGCGCGGGACGCTCAACCCCAAAGCCGAACGCGAAGCCCTGGTATTCCTCGGAATCGAGTTTCACCGCCCGCAGAACATTGGGATGAATCATTCCCGCGCCGAGGATTTCCGTCCAACCGGTATGCTTGCACACCCGGCATCCGGCGCCCTTGCACAAGACGCAGCTCATGTCGACTTCGACGCTGGGCTCGGTGAAGGGAAAGTAGCTGGAGCGAAACCGCAAGCCAACCTCCGCGCCGAACAACGCACGAATGAAAACGCTCAACACGCCTTTTAGATGCGCCATGGTAACGACTCCCGTGCGATCGACCATGAAGCCCTCGATTTGAGTGAACATCGGGAGAGCGCGCACCGACACTTCGTCGCGCCGATAGCATCGCCCCGGGCATACGACCGCGAGCGGAGGTTTGCGTTTTTCCATCACGCGGATCTGGCCGTTGGAGGTGTGCGAGCGCAGCAACATCGCGCCGTCGACGAGGAAAGTGTCCTGCATTTCGCGCGCGGGATGGTCGGGCGGAAAGTTCAACGCCTGGAAGTTGTGAAAGTCATCCTCGATATCCTGGGTCAACTCGATTTCGAATCCCATCGAGACGAAAATGTCGAGCATCCGCTCCAGCATCTGCGTCACCGGATGAATTCGGCCGCGTGGAATCTTCATTCCCGGCAGGGTCACGTCGAGGCGCGCCCCGGAAAGCGAACGCTCCAGCTCAGCATTCTTCAGTGCAAGTTTGAGATGCTCGATGCGCTGTTCGACTTCACGCTTGATTTGATTGATCAACTGTCCGATCGCAGGGCGGTCTGCATTCGGCAGATCGCGCATCCCGCGCATGATTTCGGTGAGCTCGCCGGAGCGGCCGAGAACGCGCACGCGAACGGCTTCGATCTGATCGTCGCTGGGGTTGTCCGACAGCTCGCTCATCGCGCGACGGCGCATCGCTTCCAGTTGTTCTCGCATCTTTGATTTTTCCTCGACTACGCAGTAGCGCCTGTTTCAGCCTCGCACAAACAAAAAACCATGTGGCGATTGCCACATGGTTTCAAGGTGCGTATCGAAGGAGCTTTGCTAGGCCGCTTCTTTCAAGCCGAGCGCATCCTTCGCGACACGCACCAGCTCGGTAAACAAGCCGTCGCGCTCCAGCGCCAATACCGCGAGTATCTTGCGATCGATCTCGACCCCGGCCTTGTTGAGGCCGTCGATGAACCGGCTATAAGACAGGCCGAACTCGCGCGTTAGCGCATTGATCCTCGCGATCCAGAGCGTGCGATATTCGCGCTTGTTCTGTTTGCGATCGCGATAGGCGTAGGTCAGCCCTTTTTCAAAGGTGTTACGCGCCTGCTTGTAAAGTCCGCGCCCTCCGACGAATCCGGAAGCGAATTCGAGTTGTCTCTTGTGACGGCGGCGGGTTTTAGGTCCACCTTTTGCGCGAGGCATCGGTCGTGAGTCCTTCCTCTAGAAAATTTTTCGCGAGTCCGTAGTATACGCGAATTTACAGGTATGGAATCAATACTCGAATCTTGGCCGCCTGCACGTCCGTGAGCACACCCTTCTGGCGCAGTTGCCGCTTTTGTTTGCGGTTCTTCGCCCATGCGTGATGGCGCGCGAAGGCCTTTTTATGCTTTACCTTGCCGCTTTTGGCGACTTTGAAGCGCTTTGCAGCAGCGCGATTGGTCTTCATCTTGGGCATTCGGCCCGCCTCTGCTTCAAGTTTTTTAACGCGGCGTAAGCAGTACCGACATATTGCGGCCTTCCATCCGCGGAAGGCTCTCGGGCGCGGCGACATCGGTTACCGCCAGGATTATCCTATCCATCAAGGCTCGTCCGAGTTCGGGATGGGTAATCTCACGGCCGCGAAACGAAACCGATAACTTAACACGCTGGCCTTCCTCAACAAAGCGCCGGATGTGCTTTACTTTGAATTCGACATCGTGTTTGTCGGTTCGCGCTCCGATTTTGACTTCCTTGACCGTGCTCGCAGTCGCGCCCTTCTTGGAATCGTGAGTCTTCTTCTTGAGCGCGTAGCGATACTTGTCGAAATCGGTGATGCGGCATACCGGCGGCTGCGCCGCGGAGGCCACTTCGACCAGATCGAGTCCCCTGGTTTCCGCGATGCGAATGGCTTCGCGAACCGGGAGGATGCCAACTTGTGAGCCGTCGACATCGATGACACGGACTTCCGTTGCTCGGATCTGGTGATTGACCTTGATCGCGGGTTCTCGGGATGGCGGGGTTCTGAAATCTCGACGAATAACGCACCTCCTGCGGTTACAGAACCGCGTTACACCCAATGACGGGTAAGTTAATCATGCCGGCAAGGGCTCCTTCTTGAGCCGTTCCAGCAGCGCTTCGAGCGACATCAATTCCGCCTTTGCGCCTCGAAGCAGGCGGAGCGATACCGATCGCGATTTGGCTTCACGTTCGCCGACGACGATCATGAACGGAATCTTTTGCATCTCGGCATCGCGCACCTTGAAGCCGAGTTTCTCGTTGCGAATATCCGCGGTTGCGCGAAATCCTTCCTTCTTGAGCAGTGCGGCAAGCTCGTTCGCGTAAGCCTCGACTTTCTCACTGAGTGACAGCACTCGGACCTGCTCCGGAGACAGCCACATAGGAAGTACGCCACCGGTATGCTCGATAAGGACGCCGATGAAACGCTCCAGCGATCCGAGGATTGCTCGATGGATCACCACCGGACGCTCCTCGGCGCCGGACGCGGCAGTGTAAGTGAGCCCGAAACGTTCCGGCGCCGCGTAGTCGAGCTGAATCGTCGCGACCTGCCACTTACGCTTGAGCGCATCGGGCACGTAGATCTCGATCTTCGGTCCGTAAAACGCGCCCTCACCGGGATTGATCTCCCATGCGAACCCATTGCGGGTCAGCGAGTCGCCAAGTCTCGCCTCGTTCGCGCGCCATTGCGCCTCGGTACCCATATGTTGCTCGGGCATCGTTGCAACCTTGAATTCGACGCGGTCGAAGCCGAGCGCCGAATAGACGTCATGAACCATTCGTAGGTTCATGTCGACTTCGGATTCGATCTGGTCCTCGGTGCAGTAAACATGCGCGTCGTCCTGTACCAACGATCGCACCCGATCCAGTCCGTGCAGCGTACCGGAGCGCTCGTTGCGATGAAGCCGGCCAAAATCGGCGAAGCGCATTGGTAAGTCGCGATACGAGCGTTTCTCCGCGCGATACATCACGTGGTGCCCCGGGCAGTTCATCGGTTTGACGCCGTATCCATGGCGCCAGCCCTCGGGACTGGTGTCGACCAGATTGCCCTGATCGCTGTCTGGGTCAGTGGTCAAAAACATGTTCTCGCGAAAGAACTCCCAATGGCCGGAAGTATAGAAGAGTTCGTTGCGGAAAATCTGCGGCGAAATTACCTCGGTGAAGCCGTAGCGAAGATATAAGCGGCGAATGTATCCGACCAGCTCGTTGTAAATTACGGCGCCGCGCGGCATGAAGAACGGGCTCCCCGGCGAAATCGGGTCGAAGAAATAAAGCCCCATCTCGCGTCCGAGCTTGCGATGGTCGCGTTGTTTCGCCAACTCAACCATCTTCAGATGCTCTTCCAGCGCCTCCTTGTTGGCGAAGCAAGTTCCGTAGATGCGGCTCAGCATCGCGTTGTGCTCGTCGCCGCGCCAGTACGCACCCGCCACACTCGTCAGCTTGAATGCCTTGATATAGCCAGTCGAAGGAACATGGGGACCCCGGCAGAGATCCATCCAATCGCCCTGGCTATAAATCGAAACCGTCTCTTCCGGGATGCCTTCGATAATCTCGACTTTGTATTTCTCGCCCATCGCCCGAAATTTTTCGATCGCCTCGGCACGTGGCACCTCGGTGCGATATACCCGCAAATCCGCCTTTGCGAGTTCCTTCATTTTGGCTTCGATTTTCGGCAGATCGTCCACGGTGAAGGGCGTCTTGGGCGCGAAATCGTAGAAGAATCCGTCCTCGATCACCGGGCCGATCGTCACCTCGGTGCCGGGGTAAAGTGTCTGCACCGCCATCGCCATTAGATGAGCAGTGGAATGCCGCAGAACCTCGATTCCCTCAGGACTATCGGTGAGTATCGGCTCGATGGTGGCGTCGCGATCCAGTGGAAGGCTGAGGTCTACCACTTTTCCGTCGAGCTTGGCGACGACGATTTCGCGAATCTTGCGCGGGCCATCCAGGAGGAGATCGCGAATCCGGGTGCCTCGCTCCACCGAGCGCCGCACGCCGTCCAAAGTTACCGTGACTTGGGAACTCATTCAGCGAGGATATAAGGCGTGTCGATGATGCACTGGTTCAATGAAGAACCATCATACTGCAGATGCGGTTGGGATGCGCCCCCGAAATATGACGCGAAAATCACAGTAGGGTTGTATCGAAGATCGAACCCAAAATGGTAGGCACGGGCGGGATTGAACCGCCGACCCCTTCCGTGTCAGGGAAGTGCTCTCCCGCTGAGCTACGTGCCTTTGAAATGCGAGTTGTGGATTGCGAGAACAAGCAAACAGAACGGCTAACAAAATTCTCGCAGCGGGGCAACGGCATTCTTCCCGGAATGATTCTTCCAAAGTCGGTCATCTGGAAATCATCAACGATCCCGGCATGCTCGAGGCGGCCGAAAAATGGCTGAGTGAGCAGCATTAGAAACGGCGAGCGCATCTGATAGGCTTCGCCGCGAGATGCCGATCCGATGGCCGATCGCGAGCGCATAATTCAACTGTTCTTTTTCGGCTTCCTGGCGCTGATAGCTTACGAGCTGTTCGAGCTGTTGTCGCCGTTTCTGATGCCGATTGCATGGGCGATTCTGCTCGCCTTCATGGTTCACCCGGCCCAGCTCGAACTGCGCAAGTTTGTCAAAAGCAAAACCGGGACGGCGGTGATCATCACGATTGCGGTGACGGCCGGAGTGATTCTTCCCGCTATCTGGCTGTCGGAGCGGCTCGTCTTCGAAGCGCAAAATCTCTACACCCAGGCCAACGAGTTCATGAAGGGCGGCGGCGTCAAGCAGGTCAACGACTGGGTTCAGCATTCGCCGTATCTCTCGTCCTGGCTAAGACGCTTCGGCAGCAGCCGTCACTTCGATGTAAACACCGACGTTCCAAAATTCTTCGCGCAGGGTGCGCAAGGCACCAGCGAGTTCCTGCTCAAGAATCTCACCAGCGCCGCGAAGAATATCGTGGGGGTGATAATCGATTTCGGAATCGTTCTGATGGTTTTTTTCTACCTGCTCCGCGACGGCGAGGACTACTACGATTCGCTACGCGATCTGACGCCATTGCATGACGACGACAAGAAACTCGTCTTCGACACCTTGACCACCACGCTTTCGGCGGTGATGCGGGGGCTGCTGCTCACCGCGGTGATCCAGGGTGTGGTAGTTGGCATCGGACTGCTGATGACCGGAGTGCCCTACTGGGCATTCCTCGCGGTGGTAGCCGCGGCCTGTGGGCTGCTTCCGATAGGCGGGACGGCGATTGTATGGGGTCCCGCAGTTTTATACCTCGGCTATTTCAGTGGCTGGACCACCGCAACCGTCCTGCTGGTATGGTGTCTGGCCTGGATCGCGCTGATCGACAACTTCATCAAACCGCTGGCGATGAGACATGGCACCAGCCTGCCGACCATCGCCTTGTTTTTCGGAATCGCCGGCGGACTTGAAGCCTTCGGTCCGATTGGGATCTTTGCGGGTCCCGCGATAATTTCGATCTTCGCGTCGCTCGTGCGAGTGTATCGCAAGACCTACACGGCCGGTCAAGAAGGTCGCGCCTCCAGCCATGATTGACGACGCACCGCTGAAATTTTTAGTCCATGCCGTACTTACGGCGTTTGCGCCATAACGTTGCCACGTTGATCCCGAGCATGTCCGCCGCTTCCTCGAGTGTGACCGCTTGCTCCAGCACCAACTGAATATGGCGCCGCTCAAGTTCCTCGAGGGTGTGGCCGTGGTCCTCGCGGCGCGAGGTTGCCAGCACTTTGTCCGGCAGGTCACTGAGCGCGATAGTGTTGCCGCGGCTTAGCACCACCGCGCGCTCAATCAGGTTCTTCAGCTCGCGGATATTACCCGGCCACGAGTAGCCCGAAAGCGCCGCACGCGCCTCATCGCTGAGTTTGACGTCGGCACGGTGATGCATCTGCGCGGATAGCTCGATGAAGTATTCGGCAAGCGGAATGATTTCACCGGGGCGGTCGCGCACCGGTGGAGTTTGAATCTCGATCACATTGACCCGATAGTACAGGTCCTCGCGAAAGCGCTTCTCACGCACTAACTGTTCGAGATTCTGATTGGTCGCCGCGATTATGCGCGCGTTTATCTCGATGGTGTCCGCACCACCCACGCGCTCAAAGGTTTTCTCCTGCAAAAAGCGCAGCAGCTTGACTTGCAACGTAATCGGAAGATCGCCGATCTCGTCCAGGAAGACCGTGCCGCCATGCGCTGCTTCCAGTCGTCCCGGCTTATCCTTGATGGCGCCGGTGAAGGAGCCGCGCACGTGCCCGAACAGCTCGCTTTCGAGCAAGTGCTCGCTCAGCGTGGTGCAGGCAACGTCGACGAAAGGGCCGTCTTTGCGCGGACTCAGGCGATGGATGTATGCGGCGAGCAAACTCTTGCCGGTGCCGCTCTCGCCGGTGAGCAAAACGGTAGCGTCGCTATTCGCCACCTGCGCGGCCAGCTCCGCGAGCTTTCTGCTCTCTGGTCCCGGCGTGAGTAACGGCAACGGTTGCGAGAGCCGCTCGAGCCGGGTCTTGAGCGTTCGATTCTCGGCGCGCAGACTTTGCAGCTCAAGCGCGCGCGCGACCACGCGGCGGACGTGCTCGGCGGCAAACGGCTTGGGCAGGTAGTCGTACGCGCCATGGCGCATCGCCTCGACCGCATCCGCAATGGATGCGAACGCGGTCATCATGATCACGGGCAGCGCGGGATCCAGCCGTTTCAATTCAATGAGCAGACCGAAGCCGTTCATCCCCGCCATCCGGACGTCGCTCAGCACCACGTTGGGAGCCGATTCGGAAAATAGTTTGAGCGCCTGATCGGCACTGTCGGCCTCGATCACGCGATAGCCCGCGGTATCGAAACTCGCGGCGATCATGCGGCGGATATTGCGGTCGTCGTCGACGACCAGGATGTTAGCCAATCGCTTCCTCCCGTACTGGAAGATCCACCGTGAAAGTAGTTCCGCTTCCAGGCTCGCTGCGCGCGAAGATTCTGCCGTTATGCGCTTCGACGATTTCCTTCGCGATATAGAGCCCGAGACCGGCCGAGCCGACGTGCGCGGCGTCGTCGGGAAATTGAGCGAAGGGTTCGAAAATGCGTGGCAGAATGTCGGGAGCGATTCCGGGGCCGCTATCGGTCACGATGGTGCGCGCGACGTTGCCTTCGCGATGGATTTGCAGACCGATGGTTCCTCCTTCGGGAGTATAGCGCAGCGCGTTGCCGACCAGATTGGTGATGACCCACGGAAGTTTGATCGGGTCGCCCCAAATCGGAATCGGACGCTGATCGGAGACTACCTCGAAGGTAATTTTCTTTTCGCGCGCCTGAATCGCGAGCGGACGGCACGCCTCACGAACCGTCTTGTCGAGCATGATTTCGCGGCGCTCGACCCCGATCCGGGCGGAACTCTTGCGCGAGGCATCCAGCAGATCGGCCGCGATCGCGTTTAGCCGCGCGACGTCCTCGCGAATGGTGTCGAGAATTTCTCGTTGCCCTGCCGCGACTTCCGCCGGAATCGACTCGGTCAGCAATTCGGCGCCGATGGTCAGCGACGTGAGCGGTGTCTTCAACTCGTGTGATAGGGTCGCAATCAAGTTGGTGCGGCTTCGTTCCTGGTCGCGAACATAAGTCACGTCCTGCAGCAATACGATCGTTCCCAGCCTCTCGCCATCGGGCCCCATCCAGGGAAGATTGCGGCTGATGTAGCTGTGATCGCGGCCGCGCAGGAACAGTTTGAATTCGGCGTTGTCGTTGGGGCCATCTTCGCCACGCTCCCGCGTCGCGGCCAACAGTTTCGCCACGTGCAGGTTGCGCGAGGAAACTTCCGCCAACGGCTTGCCCGCCACCCGCTCGGGATCGAGATCGAGGATGGCGCACGCGACCTCATTGATATGAACCACGGCATGATTTCCGTCCAGCACCAGAAGCCCGTCTTCGACGCTTTCGATTATGGCGTCGGTCTTCGATCGCTCATGGTCAAGTTCGGTCAGGCGCGATTCATAGCTGCTTAGGTGCTGGTTTTGTAGCGCCTGAAAACGATCGAGAATGCGTCGCAATTGCCGCGTAACTGGCGGGTCGATCTCGGGCTCTTGCGGCGATCGTGAAGCTCGAAGCGATTCGATCATTCGCTCGACCGAAAGCAGCGCGCCCCTGCGACCGGCGGCAAACGCCGCGATAGCCACGGCAATCAGGATGATGAAAAGCGCGAGGTTCACAGGGGTTGAGTGCGCGCGTATTGCCGCTGCACCGAGCGTCCTCATTGTAGCGCCGCACCGCGGTGATTAGACAAGGGCGCTGCAATCGAAGCGATCAAATTGCGCCATAGTACGAGCACAACTATTGCAAAATGCACTGCACGTCAGGCATGTGCCGCGTGCCGAATGCAATGGCCCGGAAAACTACCTGCCTAAATCCTAGGTTTTTCCAACGGCCTGGAGATTGCGTTAAGCAAGTTGCATAGCAGAGGGGTTTCTCTGCTCTCTCGCAGGAGCCTGATCCGATTGGCAGCATATTTCAGGGCGGATTCAAAGATCGATAACGCGCCAGCCAGTGCGGAACGGCCGGCGGCGACGTTTGGGAAGCAGACCAAAGCGATTGTGGTTACCAGCGGAATGCTGGTGTTCATATCGTTCTGGCGTGCCTCGGCGATCGTGCTGTGCGACCTTGCGTCGACCGCCTATTACATCGGCGGCATCGTCGAGCAGGCGATCGGCAAATCCGCGCCGTACTTCATTCTGGGCGTAATGCTTTTCTCGTACTGCGTGCGCGCGGTCTACGTCGAATCGTGTTCGATGTTCACCCGGGGCGGCGTTTACCGGGTCGTCAAAGAGGCGATGGGCTCGACCCTCGCCAAGCTGTCGGTCTCCGCGTTGATGTTCGACTACACCCTGACCGGACCCATCAGCGGCGTTTCGGCGGGACAATATATCGTCGGTCTCGCCAATGAATTGCTGAAAGTGATGCACGCGGGCTTCGGGCTGCCTCCTGATATGGCGGCAGCCGCTTTTGCGATCGCTATCACCATTTATTTCTGGTGGCAGAACACGCTGGGCATCGAAGAGTCATCCGGCAAGGCCATGGCGATCATGCAAGTGACGACGGTCATGGCGGTCATGATGATCGTGTGGTGCGGTGCGACGTTGGCGATGCGCGGCATGCACCTGCCGCCTTTCGAGTTGAAGTTTACCGATGACTCTCTGGGCTGGCTGAAGCACGTGCCGGCGGCGCGTACATTTGGCGCGATCGGAATCGTGATCGCGTTTGGGCATTCGATCCTCGCGATGTCCGGTGAAGAGTCGCTGGCGCAAATCAATCGCGAGATCGAAGCGCCGAAGCTGAAGAACCTGCTGCGCACCGGCTTTGTCATCTTCATATACAGCCTGCTGCTGACCTCGCTGGTTTCGTTCTTTGCCGTGATGATCATTCCCGACAGCGTCAGAATGTCGCAGTACAGCGACAATCTGATCGGCGGACTTGCGATGTTCGTGGTCGGGCCGCTATGGGCGCGAATCGCGCTGCGCGCGTTTGTGGTGCTGGTCGGATTTATGATCCTCGCAGGGGCGGTCAACACCTCGATTGTCGGCTCGGTCGGCGTGTTGACGCGGGTGGCCGAAGACGGTGTGCTGGTCGATTGGTTCCGCCGGCCCCACAAGCGATTCGGCACCAACTATCGAATTGTGAACCTGGTCGCCATCCTGCAGATCGCGACTATCATCCTCTCGCGCGGCGACATGTTCGTGCTCGGCGAGGCCTACGCATTCGGGGTCATCTGGAGTTTCGTGTTCAAGACCCTGTCGGTGATCGTGCTGCGGTACAAATCGCGCTATCACCGGCTTTGGAGGATGCCTCCGAATCTGAGTTTCTTCCGTCCCGGCGGCACCGATTTTCCGCTCGGCCTCATCTTCACATTTATGGTTCTGCTCGCCACTGCCGCGGTGAACTTGTTTACCAAGGAAGTTGCGACCATCTCGGGAATCATTTTCACCCTGGGATTTTTCGTGATCTTTTCCATTTCGCAACACGTGCAGGGCGACGTCGAGCACGCCTACGGCGAAGAGCCTGAGAAGTTCAATCTGGAACTGGTCGACGAGAAGGATTTGGTGCCGGAGAAACTCGGACTCGGAAACGGAAATGTGACCAGAAAGATCGTCGCAATCCGCGACCCATTCAACCTCACCCATCTGCATCGCTACCTCGCGGAACCTGACCATGCGGCACTGATCGCGCTGACGGTCCGGCTCGAAAAAGGTCTGGCTTCCAGCGACGGCGGCCAGGTCTTCAACGACGCGGAAGAGAAACTGTTCAGCCGCGTCGTGAAAGTATGCGAGGACCACGGCCGCAAAGTCACCCCGCTGGTCATCGTGTCCAACGATCAGGTGCATGCGATTGCGCGCGCGGCGTATCAGCTGGGCGCGGAGGAAGTTGTGATGGGGGTGTCGGCGCGCTTTCGTCCCGATGTGCAACTGGAGAACTTCGCGATGCATTGGGGGACCCTCGCCGGCGAGGATATGCACGTAAAAGTCCGCGTTTTATCTGAGCACGAGGACATCCGCGCCGACATCTAGCCGCTCCGCTCTCGCCCCTTCTTTCGTTTATCTTTCGCCTTGGGACGCGTCCAAAATGTGGATATTATGTTGCTCGAGTGTAGCTCGAAGCGGTTCCGGGTGTCGTCTATGATCGCGATTGTTGACTACAAAGCCGGTAATTTGACAGTCGTGGCGCGCGCTTTGTCGCACCTCGGGCATCGATGCGAGATCACCGATCGCCCCGAGGTCGTGCGCGCCGCCGATCGCGTAATTCTGCCCGGCGTCGGCGCCGCCGGCGCGACCATGGAAAATCTGCGCGCGCTCGGTCTCGCCGAATGCCTGCGCAACGACGTCGCGACAACCGGCACGCCCTTTCTCGGCATCTGCATCGGCATCCAGGTGCTGCTCGATCGCAGCGAAGAAGACGACGCCGAGTGCCTCGGAATAATTCCCGGATGCGTCGTCAGATTTCCGCGCGCGATCGACGGCCGCCCGCTCAAGGTTCCGCAAATCGGATGGAACCGGGTGCATCAGGAGCGCGCGCATCCGATGTTCGCGGGCGTGCCCGACAATACGCATTTCTATTTCGTCAATGGCTACTATCCGGTGCCCGACGACACCGCGATGGTGATCGCGACTTGCGACTACGGCGTGAAATTCACCGCCGCGATCGCCGCGACAATGTGATCGCGACCCAGTTCCATCTCGAGAAAAGGGGCGCGGCCGGTTTGCGCATGCTGGATAATTTTTGCCGGATGAAATTCTGAGCATGCTGGCGAAGCGGATCATTCCGTGTCTCGATGTGCGCGACGGCAAGGTCACCAAGGGCGTGAAATTTCTGGCCAACGTCGATGTCGGCGATCCGGCCGCGATGGCGCGCTACTACTATGAGCAGGGCGCCGACGAAATAGTTTTCTACGACATCACGGCTTCCAACGAGCGCCGCGACATCATGCTCGAAGTGGTGCGCGCGGTCGCGAGCAAGATTTTTATTCCCTTCAGCGTCGGCGGCGGTCTGCGCACGCTCGAAGACATGCGCGCGGTGCTGCTGGCGGGCGCGGAAAAAGTTTCGATCGACTCGGGCGCGGTGCGCAATCCGGAAATTATTTCCCAGGGTGCGAAAGCGTTCGGCAGCCAATGTATCGTGCTCTCGATGCAGGTGAAGTTCACCGGCAAGCGCGCCGACATTCCGAGCGGCTACGAAGTCGTGATCGACGGCGGCCGCAAACCGACCGGCCTCGACGCGATCGCATGGTCGCGCGACGGCGAACGCCGCGGCGCCGGCGAGTTATGCATCAACTCGATCGATCGCGACGGCACCAAAGAAGGTTACGATCTCGAAATCACGCGCGCGATCAGCGAGGCGGTTTCGATCCCGGTGATCGCGTCGGGCGGCGCCGGCGAGCCCGCGCATCTGCGCGACGCGTTTACCGGGGCGCGGCCGACGCCGCGATCGTCGCCTCGATCGTGCATTATGGCGAGTACCCGATTCCCGAATTGAAGCGCTATCTGCGCGCCGCCGGCGTCGAGGTGCGCGAAGCGGTGAAGCTGGAGGAGGCGAGCCCCGCTTGAAAATCGCCATCGTGGTTTCGGATTTCAATTCCGAAGTGACCGCGCCGATGCTCGCGCGCGCGACCGCGCACGCCGCCTCGCTCCACGCCGAGATCACGCATACCGCGCACGTGTTTGGAATCTACGATATGCCCGCGGTGGTGAAGCGATTGCTCCGGCGCAAGGACGTCGATGGGGTCGTGATGATTGGCGCCGTGATCAAGGGCGAGACCCAGCACGATGAGGTGATCGCGCACGCAGTCGCCTCGATCGGTGCGCAGTTGGCGGCGGAATTTGAAAAGCCGGTGGGCCTCGGAATCACCGGGCCGGGGATGAGCGATGAGCAAGCCTCGGCGCGGGTGGACAACGCGAAGAACGCGGTGGAAGCGGTAGTGCGCGTCCTCGCGGTGCTGAAGGATCTCGGCGCCTAGCGCGCCGCATCTTGTCTTCAGTGGCACGGGCTTCAGCCTGAGTCCTGGAACTCGTAGTAGCAACCCACTCCGAGGGCCGACCTGAAACCTCACGAGGTTTCAGACTTCCCGTTTGGTTAACACAGGAAGCGCAAAACCCAGTCTGGGTTTCGCAAATGTTTCCTTTGATTGCTCACGTGGCGCCGCGGTCCGAACCGTCCGAAACCCTCGCACATGTGCGTCGGCTGTAGTCGCCATCCGAATTCTCATCGGATGAACCGCCAGAATTCGTCGCCGAAGAGCGTGGTACTCTTATTCAACAATTGAGTATCGATCATCACTTGGCTGAAAGGCGCCCCCTGCTCAATTAGTCCACGGTTACGCAGGTCTCTATGGGCCTGCTCTACTAAGAAGCCTTGTCCATTGAGGTCCGGAAGGCAGGCGAAGATAAATGGCGCCAGTGCCGCCCCGGAAAGACGAAGTTGTTTACCCGTCCTCGCGAGCGCACCTTAGGATCGTTCAAAACCGCGAGTATTCTCAGGTGCACTACGGTCAACTCATCAACGATTCTCAGGAACATCAATTGGGTACTGTCGCTGGGCGCCCCCTGCAACGGCGAATTTGCGACCGCGATCCTCAGTGCCTAGCTTTTCTCGCTCGTGAGTTTTGAGAGCTGCACTCGTGGCTTCCAGCACGGCGGTGATGAACATCGGGTTGTCGGCGAGACCATTCAGCTTCGATTCCAGCCCCGAGACTTTGTCGGCTAACATCTCGAACGATTCGTCTCGACGCTGCGCGATCTTTGGCCCTACGAGTCCCATCACCGCGGCGACTGCCGGGCCGGCAACTGGCATAGCCGATGCGGCGGCCTGCACAGCTTCGAATACTCTATCGCCAGGCTGCTTCTTGGGCGGTCCTTCCATCGTACTTGATCCAATCCGATTCAGTCTGCCATCGAAGATGAAATGCGGCTAATCGCGCGGGTTTGCAGCAAACTGAGTGCCCGCGCTTTCGAGGTTCCCCCGAGAGGGCTCATTGGCCTTTTGCGGGAGAGCTGGACAGTAGCGAAGGGCGTAGCCGAATTGGCAATGTTTCGGGTCCAAGGCACACCTAGAGTTGCCGATGAAGCCGTTGCTCATCTCTCCGCGGCTGCTGAACCCGATTCTATTCCGCTATGGCCTGCAATCCCGTCTGATTCGGTGGGCTCGGCCGGCTCAGTTTCGGCCACCTTTGGATCGGATGCCTCTGGTTCGGGCTCGTACTCGAACATGATGCGGGCCGGGAACAAGTTCTTCGGCCCTCCAATTACTTCATCGATCAATCCAAGCCAGAACGCGTCGGACGCATTCAAGTCATTCTCTCCCTCTTGGAGAGCGTAGCAGAGAGCCACGAAAAACAACCAGACGGGGCGCAAGACTGTTTTGAGTTTGTCGTCTTGCCGAGTCCTTCGCTGCTCTTCGTCAGCAATCTGATTCAACTCCTCCTTGTCTTTGGCATTTCTAAGAAGAAGACCCCAAACCGGTCACACAGCCTTTTGAGATCAGCGCTGTCGTAAATGTTGAGGTATTCATTGACTAGTAGGAAGTCGGCATTGAGTTGGCCTAGTCCTCCATCCGTGAACGTCCAGTCCGAGGCACGGTTCTGTGACAACTCAAATTCAATAATCCCCTTGATTATCGCGGCCTCGCTATCAGCGCGACGTTTCGGATTCTGGAAACGTTTGCTGCGCCCCGCCACCCGAGCGACCCGCCCCACCAGTGCCCGATATCGTTGGTAACGGTCCTTGGCGCGTGCCAGCACCTTCAGTGCGCTACCAGATAGTTGTTCAGCTATCATTCCGATGAAGGTGTCCAAGTCTTCAATGTCAGGTTTGCCGATTCGGTTGCGATACTCCACGAAATCCGATTGCGTTGAAACGTAGCGAAACCCGAAACGAAATATGGACTTGCCCCCAGGGACATCGCATACCGATCGTTCGTCAACCGCATCGTTTCCATGATCGCGGAAGCCGTCGCAACCGTGATACCTTCGTCGGCTCCAGTCCGGGTCCGTACACCATAAAAGATCACGCTTCCATTGTGCGCGATCGCGTAGGAGCCTGAGCATAGGAGATCGGCGGCCGCACTCGCCGCACACCCCGTAACTACTGTGATTAATTGACAGCTGCCGGAAGCGTCTTGGTCGGAGGCTGCTAGTAGCCGCGACAGAATCTCTTGATGTCGGGTGCTGCCCCCTGGGCTGTCTATGTAAACCGTGATCGGCTCTCTGTTCTCGTCGTGAAGAGCGACAATTTGGGGAGTGATCCGGTCAAGCAGTTCCTGATCAATCGGGCCGTTAATGAAGAGCGCACGTTTGGGGTTTGCCCGATAGTTCGGATTGGGTTTGTTCAAGCTTATTCTCGGCGCGCTCGTTTTTTTGCCGCGGGACGCCGTGCGGGTCCTTGCGAGCGTTCGAGACTGAGCTCGTGTTGAACATCGGAGAAGAAAGGTAGAGACAATCGGAGCCGTACTTTTTGTAAATCTGGCGGACGGCCTTGTCGATCTCACCTTCAACACCGCTCGCTAGGTCAGTCCGCGATATCCGCCTGACTTTGCACAGTCCTCTGAAGTGATTGAGCGGCGTCATTTCCCATAGAAGCGTAACGGTCAATCAAATGAGTCGATGGCTTGCCATTGAATTTGACCATTAGTCTCTTTCCTTCTTCCAGCGCGACAGAACGGCATTGCGGGCACTCTCGCTGCGCTGTTCAGCTGTTAGTCTTTCAGCCCTTGCCTTCCCTCCAATTAGACCTCCTTTCTTTCCCATCCTCACGAAAAAGTCACGAATGTCGGGGGGTAGTTTTTTTCTCGCCATGGCTCGTACTATACGTGACCCCGTCACGAAACGCAACCCCAGGATTTCTCTCGTCGCACCTACTCTAATCCGGTGCGCGGGGGATTTTCCGCGCAGCCAGCATAGCTTTCCACTCGCAGCGATCAGTCGTGCTCGAACCGATATCCCATTCCCTTCCAAGACCGCCGCGAATGCGGGCGAAGCGGCGTCGGCTCCCGTTCCTCGATATAGACAGCCGGTTGGCTTGAGGCCGTTCCAACCAATACGATAAAAGAGCGATGGCTTTGGCGATGTCCGATATCCAGCAAAATAAGCGTCCTATTTTGTCGGCCATCTACACGATTGCCGAGGCCGCCCGGCTTTGCGGCCTCTCGACTGGCCGCGTCCGTCGCTGGGTGCGCGGGTACTCTTTCCGTCGGGGCGAGGACATTCGAAGCTCGCCTCCCGTCGTGCGCACGCCGCGCCAAATCAGTGAGAAGAATACGGTAGGACTCGATTTCCTCGATCTCATCGAAATTCGCTATGTGAAAGCGTTTGTTGAGGCGGGCGTTAGCTGGCATGTGCTGCGCGCCGCGCACGGGCGAGCCTCTGAGATGTTGCGGGTTGACCGCCCGTTTGCAACCGAGAAGTTCTTCACGGATGGACAGACCATACTGACGCAAATAGCTGAGCCCGCGTTCCTGGACCTTGATGGGAAATCAGCTCGCCTTTTCCCGAATATTAAATCGTTACCTGGCGGGCGGAGAGGGCCTGGATTTCGACCGCAATGAAATGGCGGTTCGATGGTGGCCGATGGGCAAAAGGCGATTGGTCGTAATCGATTCTGAGCCAGCTTCGGCCAACCAATTGTGAACACAGAGGGAGTACCTACCGCGGTTCTTAATCGCGCCTATTTGGCCGAGAGCACGGGTGAGGGACAACCCGCGCTCGAAAAAACCGCGCTCGCGAGAGTGGCGAGTTGGTATAGCGTAGAAAAGCGATCGGTCAGGGCCGCAGTCGAGTACGAATCGAGTTTTCTCGCCGCCGCGTGAGATTCTTTCTGGATAACACCCTGCCTCCCCGGTTTGCCGTGGCGCTCCAGGCTCTCGAAGGCGACGACGGCAATCGGATACTACATCTGCGATCCAGGTTTCCCGCTCAAACCAAAGATGTGGACTGGATTAGATCGCTGGCCTCGGAAGGCGACTGGGTGATCATTTCCGGGGACATACGCATCTCCCAAAACGAATTTGAACGCAAAGAGTGGCTCGAATCCGGACTGACCGCATTTTTTTTCGCGAAAGGCTGGACCGCTATCAAGCTCTGGGATCAGGCATGGCGTCTGATCAAATGGTGGCCCGCTATTGTCGATCAGGCCTTAGGAATTCAACCGGGTGCGGGTTTCGTTGTGCCGCTCAATCCGCAAAGCTGGAGCAGCTCCGGGTTTAGGGACAACGCGGCGGTTGCGCCGACCACCACCGAGCAGTCGCCCGTACCATCTTCGGACGCCCTTGAGTCCGCATCACGTTGGACTTATGCCAGGCCGACCTGATGCAACATCCGGCGGATGTAAGCACGCATTTCTTTCCGATTCTTGCGACCCGGACGAATCAGCAGGTGATACATGATCGCGCCGCCGATCATGTCCAGCAAAATCTCCGAATCGGCTTCTTTCGGCAATCACGCCACGCTCGCGCGCTCGACCGATAATCTCGGCGACCATCCTGCGCCGCGGGAACAAATAGGTGTTCCAATAGACCGACATCAGCTTCGGAGAGTCCGGTACCGAGCCGACTAGTTTTGCGACGGTCCTCAGATAGTCGCGCCTGGTAGCCATCTCGGAGAGCGCGTTAATCAGTTCCTCCGCCATCTGCTTCGGCGGAACACGGGCCGCCGCCGTCAAAGATCGCTCCGGGGCTTCCCTGGCCACTTCCATCGCGTGAGCAAGGAGGTCTTCCCTGCTGGACCAGCGACGGTAAACGGTGGTGCGCGCAACACCGGCCCGTCTCGCAATCTGCTCGAAGCTTGCGCCCTCGATCCCGTGCTCGACAAAGAATTTCAGCGCCGCGCGCAAGCATGGCCTTGATCGGCGGCCGGATCGCGCGGCCGCCCACGGCCGGCCTTGGCTGATGGCGTTTCACGGTATTCACGAGCCGCTCAGGCGTTGATCCGAAGCTTGCGAAACATCCTCATCCGGCGAAGGCTTATCCAATAGATCAAGCCCGGGAACGCGCGATAAACCGCCATATCCATCGAACCGCCGCAGGAAAGACGATCAGAGCCTGGTTACGGGACACTCCGCGCAGGATCTCGCGCGCGGCAGCTTCAGCGCTCATCTGGCGGACTGGAAAATGAGATCGCCTGCTTACCCGGACCACCTCATCATGCGGCATGTTCATAACGACCATGTTCTCATAGACGCTCGTCTTCATGTCGCCCGGACAAACCGCGCTTACCTTCACGCCCAAGTCGGCTCCTTCAGCTCGCATCGAGAGCGAGAGCCCGACTATCCCGTGCTTGCAGGTGCAATAGGATGCGTTGCCGGGCTGCGGAATCAGGCCGCTGGCGGAGGAAATGTTGACGATGTGCCCGTGTCCCTGTTTCACCATGACTCGATACGCGTCGATCGTCCCATAGATGACGCCGTGCAGGTTTACGCTGAGCACGCGGTCCCACTGTTCGATCGAGACGTCGCGCGCGTCGCCGCCGATAAAGATCGCTGCATTGTTGAAGATATAATCGAGGCGTCCGAACTCGGAGACCGTCGTTTCGATCAGACGCGCAACGTCTTCCTGCTTCGAAACGTCAACCTGTATCGCGCGAGCTTGTGCGCCGCTCTGTACAATGCGGGAGGTCACCTGTTTGGCGGCAGCATCGTCAATGTCCGCGACCACGACGACCGACCCTCGACGCGCCAGCTCCTCGCAGAGGGCCTGTCCCAGACCCATGCCGCCGCCGGTGACGATCGCGACCTTGTTCTCCAATGTTCCATCTCTAAATACGATACAGGTCTGTATCGATATTGTCCAGTGTCCGAGGACTCGCAATTCAATGCCAAAGCGAGGAACCGGAACCTGAAACCTCACGAGGTTTCAGACCGACTGCGAGGCCTGCCCTTTGGCAGGATCGGTCCCAAATGGACCCGGGGCCGCGCTCATTCCCACAGCGACCAGTGGCCGGTTATCAGCACATATGCGGCGAGCAGTGCGTTCGCGGTGGCGTGCGCATAGATCGCATCGCCGAGCGAGCCGCGCCGATACATCGCATACGCGAAAAGCATTCCGGCGATCGCGCCCGCGATCCATTCATGATGGAGCGCGCCGAATAGAACCGAGGACGCGATGAACGAGACCCAGGTGAATTCGCGCAGCGGCACCGTCTCGAAATCGGACGCGATGAATTTACGGATCAGGTAGCCACGAAAAGCCAATTCCTCGGCGATGGGCACCGTCACTACCGCGCCGAATACGCGAAAGATCAGCCACAGCATCGATTGCGACGGCGACAATTGTCGGAGACCGTCAACGAAACCGGCGCTGCCTGCGTCTCCACCGCGTGCAAATGCGACCCAGATCACGAAGACCACGGCGCCCGATGCGATCGCGGCGATTGAAGGCGACCATTCGATAGTCGCGAGACGGCCGCGAAAGTAGAGCAGCGCCGCGAGAACCGCGATCACTCGCATCGGGTACAGGAAGTCGAAATCGATCGTGAACGCATGAGTGATCATGGCGGTGACTGCGATCGCAAGTAGTGGCACCAGATAAAAGGCGGCATCGAGGTGCCGAGGCGCCGCATCGAGCTTCACTTTGCTGAGACTTTCGAACTGCCAACTTGCGGCGACGATTCCGAAACAGAGCGCATTGAACAGGATCCATCCCGCCGCGGAATGAAAGCCGCCGAGCGCGAGCGGAGCATCGTGGACCCCAATCAGGATCAGGGCCACGATGCGCATCACGTTGAGGAGCCCATCCGGCGATCATTCCAATCGGAAGCAGCACCAATGCGCGCGGCAGCCGCAACTGATCGCGGTAACACCATAGGTAAAAGCTGAGGAACGTAAGTACCAATCCGACTCCTTCGATGCCGGAACAGGCGGAGGAAACTACGACCCGGAAACCGGGAATCCCCAGGCTCATCGCGTTCGGGTCGACCACCACCGGTTTTCCGAGCAAACGAAGACTCCACGCCGCGGTCCATAAGGTGGGGATCGCGGCAGAACGCCATGCGACCTCGGCAACGAAACCAACCCACTGGACCGCGATCCCGAACAAGAGTCCCCACAGGAAGGCGGGGCGGCTGCTCGCATACCATCGTGCCCAGAACGAGGCCGGCATCAGTGCGAGGGCGCCGCTCGCCACCGCGCCCATCGCCAGTATCGCGCGCAGGGCAAGCCAGGCTTCGACGTTAGACGGGCTGGTTACTCGGGTCAGAGCTGGAACGGAACCTATCAGCGCCAGGCTTAACGCCAGGTTGGCGAGCAGCCACAACGACCAGGTGAGGCGGCCTCGCGATGGAGCATGGAGTGCTCGAAGCGCCTCGATGCGAAAAGAATTCCAACTGAGAAAAATCGCCATCGCGGCCCATGCCAATGCAACGTAACGCATCCTGCCGCCGACCTGCTGCACGAGTGCGGTCGGCAATCCTCCGCCGGCGACGAACTCCAACTGACGTGCGGTCTGAGTAGGAGGAATGATTGCCTCGAGAGCCAAAATCAGGACGACGAAAAGGAGACGGAGCGGGGAAGCAGCCGAAATCGAAACCCACGATGGTAAAGCGTCGCGACGCGACGAGGGAGACTCGTCGCGCCGGTAAGAGATCGGATTAGTCGACGGCGTCGCGATGGGCGGCCGTTTTACAAGCGAATTCGGGATTGTCTTTGTGCGCGCCGACGCTCCATCAGCAGGACGAAGCCGATGAGAAGTATCGTCAGGCCGCCCGCAGCCATCGTGGGATCGATTTCCGGAGTTGCACCCGCGGCGGCAGCGCCGCAGGGAGTCTTACCAATCACAACACCCGCGGAATGACAATCGCCCGCAGGACTAACGACTACGGAGTCGGTGCCCCCGCATGTGGGTGTCGCAGTGTCGTTTCCTACGGCAGTGGACGAGGAGTTGCCGGCAAATACACATACCACCGAACCTGTTTTGGTAGCGGTTGAGGTTGCGGTGCCTGAGTTGACGGCGAACGCCATCGCGGAATCGTGGTCGCTGGCGGTTGAGGTTGCGGTGCCTGAGGTGTCGGCGGTGGAGGTAGCGGTGCTGTTGTCACTCGCGGTGGAGGTTGCGGTGCCTGAGTTGGTGGCGGTCGACGTCGCTGTACTTCCACCATTCTCCGCGGTTGCCGAAGCCGCAGTGCCGCCCCCGGAAATTGAGGAGGTACAAGTGTCTCCGAAACCGTCGGGCCCAATAATCTGGTTCCCGGTACAAGCTAAAATTGGGATAAAGGCATCTGCCGTTCCGACCAGACTTCCCACACATAACAAGATGGAGAATGCAAACAACGCGGGTCGGAAGAGGCCATTAGTGAAGTAATCCATAGCATCCCCCTGCGGCGAGGTTATCTAAGCTTGGCCGCCGATGGCGGAACTGCGCAGACCTTATGACCAGCAATCGAAACGTAGCGAATTTCGGAATTAACCGCAAGTTGAAAGCGAAAAGTGCGTGACGGCCGGGCCGTTCTAGAGTCGAGCAGATGGTACTTCCGTTGTCGATATCGAAAACCTGATCCAGGGTGACCGGGCGGTCGCTCGATAGAATGGGTTTCCGCAACCGCCAGCAGAGCTTCCCATTCGCATCGATCGAGTCGCGTTCAAACCGATATCCGCATCTCTCTCAGAAGCGGCTTATCTTTACCGGCCAACTCGTTTCAAATAGTAGATACCATCGCCTATCGCACAAGCTGGAGACAATGGTAATGACACATCAAGTGTTCATCGGTCGTTCAATCCTGCCTCCACCTCGATCGTCCCGAGTCAGCGCGCTCGTACGCTTCGCTCTCGCGATCGTGGTCGCGGCCACTATCTGCGCGTGCCATCACTCCGAGCCCGCTGCATCATCGCCGGCGAAAAATCCCGTAGCTGGCCGATGGCAGGCGCAGATTGCCGGCCCAGCTGGCCTTCAGAACTGCGTGATGGAAATCGGTGATACGGGCCAGATCTCTTATGGCGATTCGTGTCCGATGCCCTTGACGGGTCAGCAGGCCACGATCACGTCCGTACCAAGCGGCGCCTATGCGCCGAACCTATTCGTGGACGGGAAAGACAGCGGCACCTTCATGATCATGGGAGGCACCGGTATCTCGGGAATGGTCGGAGCGTTTCGCCTCGAGGGCAGCAAACATGTTGATACCCGAACCGCGCCCGGCGCCGATATCGAATGGACCCGCAGTTCAAGTTCATCCGAGGTGCCGATGCGAAGCGCGGCTGCGAGCCAGGTACTGCCAGGGCAGGTTCAATGGCCGGTCAGCGGCGTGCCCGCGATCGCGCAGCGTGCGCTCACGTATGTGCGGACCAAATGGCAACCCGACGCGTTTCTGACCGCGATCCAAATGGAGCTGGCCACAGGACTCGCCAATGCTCAATCTCCGGCGGGCGGCGTGATGGTGCAGCTGACCTTCTACTCGCCCGGACAGCAGCAGACGCTCTCCTTCATGCCCAATTCGCCCGCCGGTGAGTTGATTCCCGGCTCCAGCGCCGATCCCAACGACGAACGCGCTATGCCTGCGAATTTTATGGACCTGCCCGACGCGGTAGCGAAATTGCGCGCGAAGGGCCTGCGCGGCAAGCAGATCAAGGCCGTGCACATCGAAAATTATGGGCGCGGCTCCTATGCCGGGAGCGTCGGGCTGTTCGGCCCCGAATGGGTCATCGATACGGCACTTGACGAACGTGGCGCGGTCCTGGCCGAGTTGCCGGATCGTGGAGGCGACGTAAGAATTTCCGGGCCGGACGACAATGCGGGCGGAGACGAGGAGCAAGCGGGTAGCAATATCCATGTTGAGATCGGGGGGCTGCGCAACGACAGCGGACAGGTCTATTGCTGGCTGTTTACCTCCGCGCAGGATTTCCCCTCAAACTCCCGGGAGAACGCCGCAAGCACCGCAGCGACGATCACCAATCGAAAGGCTGCATGTGATTTTGAAAATGAGGACCCGGGATCTTACGCGATCGTGGTGTTTCACGACGAAAACAGCCAACACGTCATCCAACTGAACCCCGACGGCAGTCCCCGCGAAGGCGTCGGACTATCGAACAACCCCAGGATTTCCACCATACTGCCCAGCTACGACGCGGCGATGTTCCCTTACCGAACTGGCACGCTGAATCTGACCATCAACATGCAATACCCCAATGGGACAGGGACTTCTCCTGCGAGTGCCAGCCAGCCCGGCAAACTTACCGGGTTCGCATTCGTTGACAGCTCGGTGACGGCACAAGGATCGCGCGCGAGGCTTCCGGGCGGGACGAAAATTTATCCTCCGGGTTCGACGATCACCGGAACCGACGGATGTCCGACGAATCGCTACAATACCGATGGAGAGATTGTCGCGGTCATCGACTATCAAGGCCGGCCGACGGCAGGCCAGGTCGCCGTGACTCGTCATCCGGCCCGCGGAGGCCAGTTTGACAACGCTCCCTACTACCTCGACCTCAACCCGGGCCGCACACTGCAGTTCCTGGGACCCATCTTTGAAAATGGGACGTATGATGTTCACTTCGAGTATGACTACAGCTTAGGTGCGGGCAAAAAGGACTCCGCGAGCTTCACCTTGGCTCGCAGTTGTCCTCCAACTCGCTGACCACTGCGGCGAGCAAATCGGGGAGTAACTTTCAGAAATTCCGGCGTCCGGTCCTCGAATTGCTCGGGGCCGAGACCGCGCTTATTCCCATAGCGACCAGCGGCCGGTTATCAGCACATATGCAGCGAGCAGGGGCTCGCGGTGGCGCGCGAATAGATCGCATCGCCGAGCGAGCCGCGCCAACTCGCAGCAACGATTCCGGAACAAAGCGCATTGAACAGGATCCATCCTGCCGCGGAATGAAAGCTGCCGAGCGCGCGAGGAGCATGGTGGACCCCAATCAGGATCAGGGCCTCGAGGATTTCGGGCCGTAGCGCTAAAGGGCGCCAGGTGCTAGTTCTGCACCGCCCCCTCTTGCCTGATCAGCTCACACCATAGAACCTTGTAAATCAGTCTTTCTCTAAACGTCATCGCGAGGCGGGGGCCGATGATTCCGCGACGGGTTGCGCATGTCCTCAAATATTTTCCGAAATTTTCCGAGACCTTTATCGCGTCCGAATTGGCTGAGTTGCAGCAGCGCGGTGTCCAGGTCCGCATCCTCGCCTTTCGAGAACCGAAAGTCCCGCTGCGCCACCGCTTCATCGCTGAAGCCGGCCTCGATCGCGTGACCACATATGGCGCGCACACCTTCGACGACGCGGTCGAGCAGTTCAAGCCCGATCTGATCCACGCCCATTTCGCGAACGAGTCGACCGCGGAGGCACGCCGGTTAGCGGCGAAATTTGCGCTGCCGTTTACGTTTACCGCGCATGGATCTGACATCTATCGCGATCCGCCCGCGGATTTCGCGGACCGCGTACGCGTCTGCGCGGGTCTGATCACGGTGTCATGGGCGAACGCACGGTACATCGCGCGAAGGTTCGATGTGCCCCTCGCTCGCATCGAGGTTATTTCATCCGGGGTAGATACCTCGCTATTTCGTCCTTTGCGCGACGGCGACAACCTCGCTAAATCGTTCAATTCCAACGCTGACGAAATGCCTCCGTTGATCGTTTGTGTCGCCAGATACGAGCCGGTCAAGAATCTCGTACTTTTGTTGCGCGCATGCGCGATCCTGCGAGATCGCGGCGTGACTTTCCGCTGCGTCATCGTCGGCGAAGGCACCAGCCGCGAAACGATCGAGAGCGCGCGCATCGAGTTGGGGCTCGACCGGATGGTAGAGTTCGCGGGCGCCGCCGATCGCAGCCAGGTGATCCAATTCCTGCAGGATGCATCGATTGCCGTTCTTACCAGCGATCGCGAGGGCTTGCCGGTGAGCCTGATGGAGGCCGGAGCATGCGGCGTGCCGGTGGTTGCAACCAGCGTCGGTGGCGTCCCTGAATTAGTTGAGCACGAAGTGACAGGTCTCCTGACCCCGCCGGGGGACGCGGCGTCATTTGCCGACAATGTCGAACGTTTGCTATTGGACCAGGACCTTCGGCGCAGGATGGGACGCGCGGCACGCCGAAGAATCGAAGAGCAATTCTCGCTCCGTCAGCAAATCGATCGAATGCTGGATCTATGGTCGGGTTGCGTCACTTATTGAGGTCGAAGTTGTAGCGAAATCTATGCTGTGGGGAATCACCAGCTTCTTCAATCCCGCGGGCTATAAAAGTCGCATCGCCAACTACAGGATGTTTCGATCCCGTCTGAACGTGCCGCTGCTCGCGGTCGAGTTGTCGTTCTCCGGAGGATTCGAGCTGCGCTCAACTGACGCCGAGCTTTTGATTCAAATCTCCGGCGGCGACGTCATGTGGCAGAAAGAACGACTACTCAATATTGCCCTGGCCGCATTGCCTCGCGAATGTGACATCGTGGCCTGGCTCGATTGCGACGTCATCTTCGCTTCGGACGATTGGCCCGAGCGCGCGCGTGACGCGCTGAAATCTTTCGCGATCGTTCAACTCTATAGTGAGCGTTGCAATCTGGCGGCGGGTGCGGTCGACGATTCGGCCGGGTCATCGTCCATCGAAATGATCGTGCCCGGGTCGGCCTACAAGTTCGTGACCGGAACCTTGCAAGCGGAAGATTTGTGCTCGCCGGGTTCCTTGCTTCAAAAGCGCTGTACTAACGGACTGGCGTGGGCCTCGTCGCGGCATTTGATGGAAACGCACGGCTTTTACGACGCCCGCATTATCGGGAGCGGTGACAAGTCCATCGCTTGCGCCGCGATCGGCAAACGCGAATACGCCGAACAGGCGGGGTTCTTGAATTCGCGCCAGCGCGAGCACTACCGCGCGTGGGCAGATCTATTTTTCGCGGACACTGGCGGCAACGTGGGCTATGTCGAAGGCCGCGTCTTTCATCTCTGGCATGGGGACGCGCGAGATCGTCAATACGAGCAGCGTCACCTTAATCTCACGCGGTTCGAATTCGATCCGTACCTCAACATAGCCCTCGACTCGAACTGTGTGTGGCGATGGAATAGCGACAAACCCGAACTGCATGAATTTATGCGACGCTATTTCGAATCGCGCAACGAAGATGGTCGCCCGTCCGGCGATGGCGACGGGTAACCGGTATCGAGGGCTTCGAGAGTCATCCGGAGAGTCATGGGCGATTGAGAGATACGGCCTGCCCCGGATTGCAGCTATCCAGCCCGCGTCAAGTCAGAGTGGACCCGATAACCCGGCCAATAATGAAGGTTACGGCGGCAGCTCCGAGGCCGAGTGCGAGTTGCCGGCTCCCAGAGCGCCAAACGGTCACCCCGGTAAAGATCGTTATCGCCGCGCCAATCGCGAACAAGCCCAGTCCGCTCAGTCCGATACTTGTCATAACTGCGACCCTTCCCGCGGTGACAAAAAACGGGAGAATGGGAACTATAGCGCCCAGTGCGAAAAGCATGAATGACGCTAGCGCAGCTTCATAGGCGGAGCCCCCCAGCTCAGTTGGATCAATTCCCAGTTCCTCGCGTGCGAGCGCGTCGAGAGTCGCGGTCTTGTCTGAAAGCATTTGATCGACCACGCGTTTCGCTTCACTGCCGCTCAGCCCTTTCGACTCGTAGATCAGCTGCAGCTCCTCGCCTTCGCCCTCAGGATCTTCCTGTAGTTCACTCGATTCGATGCGAATCTCGCGCTCGGCCAACTCCCGCGCGCTAGTCACTGAAACCCACTCTCCCAATGCCATCGAGCAAGCGCCCGCAATGAGGCCGGCTACGCCGGTGATGAGGATGCCGTGACGGCTGATCGATGCGCCTGCGACTCCCATAACCAGGCTTAGATTCGAGCACAGGCCGTCATTCGCACCTAACACTGCGGCGCGCAGGGCATTGCCACCCACCGCACGATGCCTGCCCTCAAGCCGGGCAAGAAAGCTTCCGCTCAGTCCTCGAGGCTGGGTGCGCAGCAGTTGGCCAAGAACCCGGGTGTGCCATTGCTCCTGCGCGCTCATCCGCGTGCCGCTGGTCTCGGGCTGGTTCACATACACGTTGCGGTCCGCGGCCTCCTTCGCGGCGATGGTCGAGAGGACCGCATCGGGACCAAGCCGCCGGGCGATCGACGCGAGAACGCGGCTGCGCCATGACGGCCGCCGTTCTCCTGGCGTCGCTCCGGCAGAGCGCAAGCGCTCTTCCCAAAACGCAATGTGACCTTCCTCCATCCCCGCGAGGTTGGAGTACACCTTGGCTATCTTTGGATCGGGCTCGCCCGCTGCCATCGCGGCGTACTCGGCAGCGCTGTCGACTTCGTCTTGCCAGTTTTCCCGATAGCGTTCGACATCAGCTTGTTGCGCCATACTTTCATCCTTCTCCAAGAGGGACGCGGACGTATCCGCTCAGCAGTTCAGCGCACGCGAAACCATCGGAACCCGGACTCAGACTGACGCCCTTTGATCGAGACAGCGCGGGATGAACGGGGACTATTCGAATTTCCGCCTGGCCGCAGCGGCAGCCGTGTCGGCCTGCTGAAGTCGCCGAAAGAGGCCGTCTTCCCGTCGTAGCGCTTCGTTGAAATTCCCAAGCGCCTTTCGAACTTCGACGGTTGGCTCCCGCTCGCCGAAAGGATAGTCAAGACGTATCGTTTCGCCCGGTTTTGTATTGTCGAGGACCATGAGGTGCCTGACTATGGCAGAGTCGGGCTCCAGGGACCGTAGTTTTTCCCGCGCTTCGATCAGTTGGCGCCACGCTTCTTCCCACTGCTTGAGGGTCGTTGCCATCGGAAAGAAGTCTACACCCTTCGCTGTTTGGACCGGAAAGTTCAAACATGTCAGCGGACAGTGCCGCCGCGCTCCGCAACCTACGCACAGCCTGTTAAGAAACTCCTCTGATCGCATTGAGACAGCTGCCCGCGCTTCATATACTTTGCCCCGTTGGGCGGTATGGGCGAGGCGGCGGAATCATCAAATCAGACGTTTTCCACCCGGGCGGCTGCGAGGATCCTAGCAGTGTCGCCCGAGCGGATTCGGTATTGGGTCAAGCGCCAGTTCATCAATCCGTCAGTGATTCGCGGGCGTAACTTCCGCTTCGCGTTTCATGATCTGATCATGATGCGCCTGGCCAAGGATCTGCTCCCGACGCGCAGCCATCTTAATCCGGTGCAACGATGCTTCGATCGCGTGCGCAATCTGATCGGCACTGCGCGTCCGGTGAGTTCGCTCAAGCTGGAAAATCTGGACGGCCGGATCGTGGTGCGCGACGGCGCCGCGTGTTTTGAAGCGGAAACCGGCCAGCTGGTTTTCGATTTCGAAAGACGGGTCAAGGGCAAGGTCGAAGAGGGTTTTGGCGCCGCGCGTGCGCGTGAACGCTTTGAAGAGGCGCGCCGACTTGCGGAAGAAGATCCGTTGAAGGCGCTCACCATCTATAGCGATCTGGTTAATCGCGAGCCGGTAAATTTTGACGCCAATATGCGGCTGGCGGCGCTGCTGGAACACGAGGGCGACCTCAAAGGCGCGATGCGCCACTACCTGTGCGCGGCCTCGATCGTGCCCGCCAGTTCCGAGGTGCATTTCAAGCTCGGACTGCTCTATCGCCGCAGCGGTGAGAGCGACGCGGCGATTCGAAGCCTCAATCGCGCGATCGAATGCGATCCTACGATGGTCGAGGCGCATCGCAACCTGGCCGAGATTTTCGATCAGTTGGGTCGCAAGCGCGATTCCATCAAGCATCTGAGCGCAATCCACCGGCTGATCAAAGGCGACTGAGCTAACTGCTGACACGCGCTTTTTCCACGCAGCATCGGTAGACTGAAGCCGCGTGAAGACTGGTCCCCATCTCGACGAAATCTACTTTCTGCTCGACGGCGTCGGTTCGCTGGTCGTGTATCAGCAGAAGGACACTTCGTGGTTGGGGGTGCTGGCGTTTTCCAGTGAGGCGAAGGCGCGCGAATTCGCCATCGCAAGCAAGCTGGAAATCTCCGATGTGGTCGCGATCACAGCATCGGACGCCGCGTCGATCGCGGGACTAATCGCGCAGGTCAAAAAACGCCTCGCGCGAAACTTGCTCCTTGACCTAGACTATCAAGGCGGCCACTGCTCCGTGATCGAATTTGAGGGCGATCGACTCGGCGCCGCTCGCGAATGGCAGCTTACCCCGAAAAACAAAAACTCAGTCAGGTGAACATCGAGGCGAGGCCTTTCGGACGGACCAGCTTGCCGGCCGGTTGGGCCGAATTCGCCATCGCTTGCAATTTCTTTGCGAAAGCGTCGGCCTCGCGCACTTGTTGAGCCGCGAACTCCGCGATTTCCTTGGCGTGGCGGGCCTCGAAACGCTCTCTCTCTCGCTGACGGCGGCCATAGAAGCCCTCGAACGCCTCACGCACGTCGCGGCATAGCGTCGTATTCGGGACGAAAGATCCGGAGCAGTTCGGGCAATAGAACACAACGCCCGCCTGGAAGTGGCGATATGGAATCGAGAACGGTTCGCTGCAGTCCTTGCACGAGACCGGCACCGTCCAGCTCGCGGGATCGTAGTCCTCGTCAGAAGCGGCAGACGGCGCAGTAGCAGCCGCAGCAGGTTGGGACTTTGGCGCCGGAACCACGACAGTCGGGGTGGACGCGCCATCTGATGCGACGGCGGCGGGAGCGGGAGCCGCGTTCGTCTTGCGAAAGCGCGAGGGTGCGTCATCGGGAAACGTATCGCCCGGATGCAACGCGCGGGCGCGATCGAGCAGCACGCTTTCGGTCTCGGGATTGTTCGGATCGGGGATGCAGCAATCGACCGGACACACGGCCGCGCATGCTTCGTGATCGTGAAAGCCTACGCACTCGGTACATTTCGCCGGGACAATGTAATAGATGTCCGGTGCGATCGCGGGATTGGTCGCGCCATTCATTTCCCATGGCACTCCGCCACCGTAGATGGCCGTGTTGGGACATTCGGGCTCGCATGCTCCGCAATTGATGCATTCGGTCGTGATGATGGTCGCCATCGGCGGTTTTCAAGCTCCTCGGAATCGCAAAAGTACTGATATTCCGGCCCTATCGAAACTCTAGCAATGCTGGTCGGCAGAGAAAAGCGCGCCTCCGCTTGAGGCCGCTGTGTCCGCGTCTCTTCATACTGGGCCGTTTTGCAAGCTGCGCAGAATATCGGTCTTGGTGACGATGCCGACCAGGGAACCCTTGTCGTCGGTGACTATCAGCATTTGATCGCCGCCCTCGCGCACCAGCAGACGCAACGCCTCCGCCAAGTCACAACTAGCCGGCACTCGGTTGGCGTCGCGCCGTGCAAGGTCGCCAACCTTCACGACATCCCACTGCGCGGGATCGATCCTGGAAATGGCGGAGGTCGAGATAGTGCCGACAACCTGGTCACCCTCGTAAACCGGGAAGATCGTATGCCGATTGTGCGCGGCGATGCTGCCTCGGAAATCCTTGATGGTGGTGGCGGCCTGCACTCCGATCACAGCTTTTTGCATCACCTCAAAAACAGTGGCGCGAGTGAGCTCAGCGATTTTAACCATCTCATGCAGATGCTGATCGCCGGAGACCGACGCTTCACCGGAGACGGCGTATGCGAGTGCGGCCCCGATCAGACTCGGAATCAAATACGAATGACCGCCGGTAGTCTCGGCCACGAATACGACCGCGGTGAGGGGAGTCTTGTAGCCGCCGGAAATGAACGCCGCCATCCCGACCGCTGCGTACAGGTCAATCGCGTTTGAATGGACCACCGATTGGCCGAAGACGTTACCGATACATCCGCCCACCAGCAGCAGCGGCACAAACATCGCGCTGACGCCGCCCGAACCGATCGAGCAGATAGTCGCGCCCAATTTGAGCACTGAGAACACGATCAGCATCTGCGATGGATGCGGGTTCGCGAGAATCTCGCGCACCGCTTCGTAATTCGGTCCGATCGGAATCAGCGGCTCACTGTACAGGTTCACAAAGATCAGACCGCAAATCGCAGTGCCGAATCCGCCAAGCACAAGCTTTGCAACATGCGGAACTCGCAGCGTTACAAAAATGCGCCGGACTCTCCGAAAAGTAATGTCGAAAACGATCGCGATCAGTCCGATGATGACGCCGAGCAGCGCCGACCATAACAAATCCGCCTCGTTGAAGGTGGTGCTGCCCGCAAAGCCGAACAGCGGTTTCGATCCGACGATCGCCACCAGCGTCGCATACGAAACCACCGATGCGATCAGCGAGGGTAACAAGGCCTCGTGCGCGAGGTCGTCCTTGTAGGGCATCTCGAGCGCGAATACGAGGCCGGTAAGCGGCGCTCGAAACACCGCCGCCATTCCAGCTGCAGCGCCGCTGATGAGCATGATACGGCGGTCGCGCGGTTCCAGCCCGAAACGGCGCAGCTTCATCCATAGCCACGATCCGATCGCGCCTCCGCCGTAGATGCTTGGTCCTTCCAGCGCAGCGCTCCCACCACATCCTACGGTCGTCACTGCGGCGAGAATCTTCCACCAGAAGGGATGCACGTCGATATCGCCCTGATGCTCGTGGTAGGAGCGAATGATTTCTTCCGTGGAATGCTCGTTAGGATCATCAGTGCAGTACTGCATGATGAGCCCGGTGAGAAAGAATCCGGTGACCAGACCGGCCATAATCGCCCAGTGATGAAGGAGGTAGTAGGGCAGCAGGCGAGCCCAAATGGTATCGAGGATCAACACTGCGATCCCCGTGATCACCAGCCCGGTGGCGATGCCGATGATAGGCGCGAACAGCAGCCATTTCTGAATGTCGCGAGAATAAGTGGCAGTGAGATCCTCAGTTACAAGCGCCGTGTAGCGTCGAAGCCGGGGATGACTCAAGAGTTTGGAGCGCAGGAGACGATCGAGAAAAGCCAAGCTCAAACTCCCTTCAAATGCGAGATCGATGGTGCGGCGGGGCGGCCGCTATCAGCGGTTCCAAACGGGTGTATCAGGGTGGCACATGATCGCCACTGAATTGTTTCTGTGACGCAACGCGGCCAGCCCTTCGGCGTCTCGAAGCGTTACGTTCGGTAGATCAATGTCCAGCCCGCAATGGCACGTCAACCAATCAGCGCGAAATCCTCAAACAACAACTGTGATACTGAGCGCAAAACCGATGCTGCACGAAATCTGAAAGGACAAGACCAAACCCAATCCGCCGAAATATAACTCCGCCAAGATGGCACGGCAATTGGATATTGCCCGGTGCCTCCGGTGCGGGTGTGCACCTTGCGCGACGAGTGCGAAGGCTTTCCGTAGTGCAATTGTCCGGCATTTGAAGCATCGGCTCGAATGAAAGAAGAAATCCAACGACCGCAGCAGATCGAGACGCCCGCCGATCCAATCGGGGTCAGAATTCTGTTGGTTGAAGACAATCCGGATCACGCCTTTGTGGCGCTTACGGTGGCGCGCCAGGTCCTCGGCGAATGTCTCGAGTTGATTCATGCCCAGAACGCCGATGAGGCGGTTGAGCTGATTGGACATTTCACGGAGGAAGATCGGCCTGATCTATTTATGGTGGATCTGCGGCTGCCCGAGAATGGCGGCTTCGCCGTCCTTTCCGCGGTCAAAAGCAGCGAAGCTTGCGTCGAAGTGCCGCTGTTCGTGATCACAAGCTCCGGTTATGATCGAGATATCGCGGAATGCTATCAGCTTGGCGCCTCAGCGGTTTTGTGCAAACCACTTTCACGCGCAATTTTCCGCGAAGAAATTGTCCGCGCCGGACTGATCGCGGGGCCGGTCCGCAAAGCTCTCCACCTGACGGTTCAGCAATAGCGTATCGCACTACAACATAATCAAAGCATTGCCGGGGTAGCCGAGGGCCGGGCGCTAGTCGCGCCGCCTCGGCGTCCTTATTTTTGCACCGACCCAGTTGCGCTTGACGCGATCCGGTTGCGCATCGGATTCTCATAGTTCATTTCGCGCCGCTGCGCATGCGAGGATCGATTCCATGAAGCCGTATGAGTTCAAGCAAAGTGAGGCGCTATTCGAGCGCGCCAAACAAGTGATCCCGGGAGGCATCTACGGACATCAGACGCCGATGCTGCTCACCCCGGGCGCGTACCCTTCGTTCTTCGCGCGCGGCAAGGGCTCGCATGTCTGGGATGTCGATGGCAACGAATACATCGATTACATGTGCTCCTACGGCCCGATCGTGGTGGGACATTTGAATCCGCGGGTCGAGGAATCCGCGCGCAAGCAGGCGCAAGAGGGAAACTGCTTCAACGGGCCGAGCGCGCGATGGGTCGAGCTGGCCGAGCGATTGGTCGCGATCACTCCTTTTGCCGATTGGGCAGCGTTCGCGAAAAACGGGTCCGACGTCTGCACCTGGGCGACCGAGGTTGCCCGTCATGCCACCGGACGCACGAAAATCGCGATCGTACACGGCGCCTATCACGGAACGCACGCGTGGGTATCGCCAGTGAGCAACGGCGTCACGCCTGAGGATCGCGCCAACGTGGTATACTTTCGCTACAACGATATCGAGAGTCTCAAGCAAGTCATCGAGGCCAATCGTGGTCAGATCGCTGGCTTGATGATTTCGCCGTTCCGTCACGATGCGGGTCACGATTCCGAACTGCCCGCTGAAGGATTTTTGCGCGGCGTGCGCAAGCTTTGCGATGACCACGGTATGGCATTTATCCTCGACGATGTTCGCGCCGGGTTCAGACTCCACCTCGGCGGATCGGGTGAGCTATACGGGGTGCGTCCGGATCTATCTACTTACTGCAAGGCGCTCGGAAACGGTTACCCGATTTCGGCGTGCCTCGGAATCGATAGCCTGAAAAAAGCGGCCGCCGAAGTTTTTTTCACTGGATCGTACTTCACCAGCGCGGTTCCGATGGCGGCAAGTTTGGCGACGCTGGCTGAGTTGCAAGCGACCGATGGTATCGAGACAATGCGCACGCTCGGCGAAATGCTGCGCGATGGAATGCTGGCACAGGCACGCAGTCATGGAATCGAGGTGACCTGGTCGGGGCCTCCCGCGCTGCCCTACATGAGCTTCAAAGCTGATCGGGAGAAGCACGCGCGAAACAAGGTCTTCTGCGGAGAGGCCGCGAAACACGGAATCTATTTCCACCCGCGCCATAACTGGTTCCTGTCGGCCGCGCACACTGAACAGGATATTAAACAAACGCTCGAAGTCACCAACGACGCCTTCGCGGCGCTCAAGCGACAATTCAGCGAGTAGAGCACCCTGGCTATCCGTACAGGGCTGGTGACGCCGCCGGTGCCGGACTTCCGTTCGATTTGACTACCTAACATACGTTAGGTAAACTCCCCGCGAAGGAATCGATCCGTGCGCACACCCAAAAATGTCGGCCGCTCGGACAAAGTGGTTGAGCTGCGACGCCCGACCGATACCCGCGACCGCGTGTTGTCGGTCGCGCAGGCCTTGTTCGCGGAGCGCGGATATCGCGGGACCTCGTTGCGCGATATCGCGCGGCGCATCGGAATCAAAGCACCCTCGCTGCTGCATCATTTTCCCTCCAAGGAGCAACTCTATCTCGCCGTGCTGGATAGGGTTTTCGAGGGGATGGAGGAAGCCGCCGCGATGGTCCTGATGGGACGCGACAGCTTTCAGAGCCGATGCCGCACCGCGATTGTCGGCGCCATCGATCAGATCGCGGCCAGCCCCGACTCGATGAAAATCATCTGGCACGAGATGACCGAGGAAACCGGGGTCGGACGGCAGCTTTTCAAGCGGCGCGTCCCGCCGTTATTTGCGATGGGGGTCAATTTCATTTTTCATGGTCAGCGCGCGGGAGAATTCCGCGACGGCGTCGACCCGTTTCATTTCCTGCTCAGTTTGAATTCCATCACCCTTGGTTTTTTCACAACCGCGGCAATGGTTCGGCGGCTGTGGAACATCGATCTTCTCGAACCGCGCGTAATCGAACGCCGCAAGCGCGAAGTTATCGATATGGTTGAGCGGACCCTGTTCCTGTCGCAGGCCGCTCCCGGCGAGCGAGAACCAGGATCTGCATAGGCCGACCGCGCGGTTCGTCAGCAACTCATCGATTTCAAAAGATTCAAAGGAGACCGTTCCCAAAGATGAAACTCGGAACATTCTACGAGCATCAACTCCCGCGGCCATGGAAAGAAGGCGACGAATTAAAGTTGTTCCAGGACGCGCTCGATCAAGTCGAACTCGCTGACAAGGTCGGGATCGATCATATGTGGGAAGTCGAGCATCACTTCCTCGAGGAATATGCGCATTCGTCAGCGCCGGAAATTTTTCTGGCCGCGTGCAGTCAGCGGACCAAAAACATCCGTCTCGGTCACGGTATTACGCTGCTTCCGCCCGCCTACAATCACCCGGCGCGGGTGGCCGAGCGAATCGCCACACTTGATCTGGTAAGCAATGGACGGGTGGAGTTCGGCACCGGAGAGTCATCGGCGGAACTGGAACTCGGAGGATTCGGGATCCGCGCGCCGACAAACGCGACATGTGGATGGAATCGCTGGGAGCGATCGCTCGAATGTTCGTCGAGAATCCATTTCAGGGCCACGAGGGAAAATTTTTCAACATGCCGGTACGTAACGTGGTGCCGAAGACGGTGCAGAAGCCGCACCCGCCGCTATGGGTCGCGTGCTCGCGGCGCGAGACAATTCATCTCGCGGCCAAGCTCGGTATTGGCGCGCTGACTTTCGCATTCATCTCGCCCGATGAAGCTCGTCAGTGGGTTGACGACTACTACACCACGCTTGCTAACGAATGTGAGCCGATCGGTTACGCGGTTAACGCGAACATCGCGATCGTGACCGGCTTCATGTGCGACAGAAACGAGCAGCGCGCACACGCGATGGGCGAAGAAGGGCTGCGGTTTTTCGGCTACGCGCTCGGACACCACTATGCTTTCGGCCGTCACGAACCGGGCAAGACCAACATCTGGGAAAATTTCAAATCCAATCAAATTCAGATGCCTAGTCTCGGCGGCGAGACCGCGTGTGTCGGCACTCCCGATCAGATCCGCGAGCGCCTGCGCGAATATGAAGAAGTTGGGGTCGATCAGGTGGTCTTCATTTCGCAAGCCGGCAAAAACAAGCACGAAGACATTTGCAGCTCACTGAGTCTTTTCGGTACCGAAGTTCTTGGCGAGTTCAAGGAACGAGAACCGCGGGCCGCAAAGAAAAAGGCGGAGCGCCTCGCTCCGATTGTCGCGAACGCGATGAAGCGCAAACCAGAGCCGAAGGTGCCGAGACACGACGGCCCGACTATCGTCCAGGCGGGAATGCTTCCGTAACCAGCCACAGCAAAACTGAACGGAAAAAAAGGGCCGGCCTACTAAGGCCGGCCCTTTTGATTTCGACTTTCACTGGCGACTAGCTATTGCGGATCGGTTATTATGATTAGCGTATGAAAACCATCACGCAAAGGTTGCTGCTTACATTCGGTTTGGCGGTAGCCGCGTTCTCCATCGGTATGGCCACGGCCGCGCGTGCCGATAGTATCCTGGATAAATTGGGGGCGCCGAGCGACAAGGGGTCGGCGGTAGTCAACGGCGGAAACGTGCAGGCTGTTATCAGGCCCGCGGTCGATCGCGCCGCCCCGGGGCAGGACATCGGTGTGACTGCGGATTTTACGATCGCGCCAGACTGGCACATCTACGGAAAGCCGGTTCCGAGCGGATATACCCCGACCTCGATCACGTTCGACAATGGACTCGTGGCGAAACAGTCGTTCAAGTTTCCCAAGCCGCAGATGATGTCCTTCGCGGTGCTCGGTGAAACGTTGCCGGTCTATCACGGAAGCCTTCATGCGGGCGGAAAGCTGCTGCTGCGACCGGATTTGAAACCGGGCGACTACCAACTTACCGGCAAAGTCGATTTTCAGGAGTGCAGCGATTCGATTTGTAAAATCCCGCAATCGCTTGCGTTCGCGATCCCCTTAACTATCGCGGCTACGGCGCCCGTCTCCCGTTAGTTCGCCACCATTCTTGCTAATGATCACTAGCGGCGACGACTATCCGATTCATCAGACGCCGGAGCCTGTCCAGCAGGTCTTCACCAGCGATCGCAACTTTTATGACCGCTTTTTTTTCAACGGATATTTCCGTGACGGCGAGCCTTACTTCGCAGGCGCGATGGGAATCTATCCCAATCTCGGCATCATCGACGCTGCGTTCAGTGTGATTGTGGGCGGCGTTCAACACTGCGTACGGGCGTCACGAGCACTTGGTTCCGATCGGATGGACACGCGGGTGGGTCCGATCTCGATCGAAATCGCTCGACCGATGCGATCGATTCGCTTGCGAGTCGATCATCCGGAAATCGGCGCTGACCTGGAGTTTCAAGCGCGTGCGAACGCGATCGAGGAGCCACGCTTCACCCGCCGCAACCCTGGCAACGGCCGCTTGATGATCGATCTCACGCGGTACACGCAGCATGGCGGCTACGCGGGGAAACTTACCGTCGGCGGCAAGACCCACCAAGCGGTTCCCACCAACGTATGGGGCTCGCGCGATCGCTCATGGGGCATACGTCCCATTGGTCTCCGCGATCCTGGTGGAGTTCCCGACCAAAATGGGCCGCAATTCTTTTGGTTGTGGTCGCCGTGCAATTTTGAGGATCTATGTACGCATTTCGATGTCAACGAAAATGCCGACGGTTCCCGTTGGCATCAGCTCGGTGCGATCGCGGACGCTGATCCCGCGGCGCCGGTCGATATCGCCAAGGCTGTGAACTGGAGCGTAGATTATTTTCCGGGCACTCGTCACGCCAGGCACGCCGAGATAATCCTCGGCGGCACTAGCGGAGAGGATCGCGTTCAGCTCGAAACGCTATACAACTTTTATATGCAAGGAATCGGCTACGGGCATCCGAAATGGGGACACGGGCTCTATCTCGGCCCCGATGCTTCGACGTATGATTGCTTCAAACTCTCCGAGGTAAACGAGGCCGACCCGCTATATCAGCATATCCAGGCCGTGTGCCGCGCAAAATTCGGCGCCCGCGAAGGGATGGGAATTCTCGAGATGTTGATCATCGGGCCGCATCACAAAAGCGGCTTCAAAGAGATGCTCGACATGCACCGCTAGCGGCGAAGCTTGCCGAGGACCCTGCCTACCAATCCCGGTTTCGAGGCCTCGAGCGGCGGAAGATCTTTTCCTGCTCGAAGATCGGTGAAGCGCTTTTCCACCTCGTCATCGAGAGGGAAGCGGCCGGTCTGGGCCTTGGAGAAAATCAGCTGACCACCTGCGAGTACGTCGAATTGACCGCTTTTGCCTGCTGTGATCGTGACGTCCTGGTCGCACAAGGATTTCAATGACGCGGCCAAACTGGCCGCGCGGGGCTTATAACCTCAGGCGGAGCAGTAGAGAATTTCAATAGCCATGGGTCCAGCGTACCCAGATTGTTGGACTGACTCAATCGAGTACCGGACGGAGCTATTTGTTGTTTTCGAAATCAACAAACACCGCCGCCGAGACCACCGAGGTCCACAATCCGTCGCGATCGCCAATCGCTGACTGCGTAACGTTCCGGGTGCTCACGATTTTGTCCGAGACCCGCCAGATGTTCTTGCGCTCGTCGTAGCTGGTGTTCGGATCAAAATCGACGCCGAGAATCGTCGCAAGCATCATTGCCGCGAGATCCTCCGCATAGTCGCCCGCTTTCTGATCGGTTTCTCCGAAGCTGTGATGCTCCGAGAGATAACCGTACTGCCCAGGATTTGCGGGAATCGCAACGCCTACAGAGGATGCGATCAAACGATGCGGCTCATTGGTGGCGTTGTCGCTCATGACGGCGAAGACGATCTGGCCCGGCGAAAGGTACTTCAGTCCTTCCTGCTGCGTGACCAATTTACAGTTGGGAGGAAAGATCGATTTCACCCGCACCAGGTTGTATTCAGCGATTCCAGCCGAGCGCAGTGACAACTCGAATGAATTGAGCTTCTCACGATGTCTTCCCACACCCTTGGTGAGAAATACCCCTTTTGGACGCGGCCCCATCTTCTTATGCTTCGCTCCGTGCGTGAAACTCGGTCAGCAAAATTTCTATAGGAATCGGGACGGCTTGGCTACGAGGCGCCATGTTACAGAACATTTAACGGCTGATACTCGCCGAATACGCGGCGCATCGCGTCAGAAATCTCGCCCAATGTGCACCATGAGCGCACCGCCCCGATGATCGCCGGCATCAAGTTGGATCCATCGCGCGCCGCGGCCTCGACCTTTTCCAGCGTGCCGATGCTCGCCGCCGAATTTCGCTCCGCGCGAATCTTCACAAGCTTTGCCTGGGCCTTTTCCTCGAGCTCCGGATTCATTTTGAGAATGTCGTCCGGTGGACCGCCGCCCTGGGTGAACTGGTTCACGCCGACGACGATTCGGGTCTTATTTTCGATCTCGCGCTGATAGAGGAAGGCGGCATTCTGGATCTCGCGCTGCATGTAACCTCGCTCGATCGCCGCGACCGCGCCGCCCAGGTCGTCGATCCTCGACAGATACTCATGCGCCTTTTCCTCCAGTTGGCGAGTCAGCGTTTCGACATAATATGAACCCGCGAGTGGATCGATAGTGTCGGACACCCCCGATTCGTTCGCGATCAATTGCTGAGTGCGCAACGCGAGCAGTGCCGATGATTCGGTTGGCAGCGCGAGCGCTTCATCCTTGCTGTTGGTGTGCAGCGACTGGGTGCCGCCGAGCACCGCCGCCAGCGCCTGAATCGTGACGCGCACTACATTGTTGTCGACCTGCTGCGCGGTGAGAGTAGAGCCCGCGGTCTGCGCATGGAAACGCATCATCATCGAGCGCTCGTCTTTTGCGCCAAAACGATCTTTCATAGTCCCCGCCCAGATTTTGCGGGCGGCACGGAACTTCGCGATCTCTTCGAAGAAATCATTGTGCACGTTGAAAAAGAACGAGAGCCTGCTCGCAAAGGAATCAACCGCGAGTCCAGCTTTAACCGCCGCTTCTACGTATGCGATTCCGTCCGCGATAGTGAACGCGAGTTCCTGTGCGGCCGTCGAGCCGGCCTCGCGGATGTGGTAACCGGAAATGGAAATCGTGTTCCAATTGGGAACTTCGCGCGAAGCAAACTCGAAGATATCGGTGATGATTCGCATCGATCCGCGTGGCGGATATATGTAAGTGCCGCGCGCGACGTATTCCTTCAGAATATCGTTCTGGATAGTGCCATTGACTTTGTCCCAGCCGACCCCACGCCGTTCGGCCGCTACCAGGTACAGCGCTAGGAGTATCGAAGCGGTCGCATTGATCGTCATCGAGGTGGAAATCTTGTCGAGTGGAAGTCCGTTGAGCAGCGTCTCCATGTCCGCGAGCGATGCGATAGAAACGCCGACCCGTCCAACTTCGCCCTTCGCCAGAGCATGATCGGGGTCGCGTCCCATCTGCGTCGGCAAATCGAACGCCACCGAAAGCCCGGTCTGTCCCTGTTCAAACAAGTACCGATAGCGCTGGTTGGATTCTTCGGCGGTGCCGAACCCTGCGTACTGGCGCATGGTCCAGTAACGGCCGCGATACATGGTGGGCTGCACGCCTCTGGTGAATGGAAATTCGCCGGGAAAACCGAGGTCGCGAAGGTAATCAAAATCCGACAGATCCGACGGATCGTAAGCGCGCTTGATTTTGATTCCGGAACTGGTCTCGAAGTTTTCGCGCCGTTCCTTACCGCGTTTCAACGATAGTTGGAGTTTGCGCTCCTCCCAACTTTTGCGGGCGGACTCAGGTCTCGAGTTTTATCGGAGCGGTCCTGCGGCATCGGCGTTGAGCCCTCGCCCGTAGTCTATTCTATAACGGCAAGCAGTTCGCCCTTTTCCACGGTCTGACCGGCGGCCACTTTCACTTCGACGACTTTACCGGTCTTCGGCGATTTGAGCTCGTTTTCCATTTTCATTGCTTCGATAACCATCACGCCGTGTTCCGCCTTGATTTCATCGCCGGGCTTGACCAGCACCGAAACCACACGGCCCGGCATCATCGCGCGTATCTGCACGCGGCCGCTTACCTCTCGGGCCTTGGCGCCACCACGCAACAGACGGCGTGCGCCATTCTCGAGGGTCAAACGAGTCACGCCTGTTCGCGAAGAAACCACTCCCTCCTCGCCGTCGCTAATAACCTCGAAATCAAAGGAGCGGTTGGCAACTATTATCGAAAAAGATGATTGGCCCACCTGGCGCAGATCGGCAGCAAACGTTTTTCCTCTGAGCTGAACCCGAAACGATCCCGACGCGGGGAGTTCCTCGATATCGAACTCCTGCTCGGCGCCTTCTATGGTTGCCACGTAACGCATCACCGCAAATTACTTCCTCGAAAGGTCGAGCCGCCCGCGAGTCTTCCACGGTGAAAACCTTGGCGCGAGTGCCGCCGAGGTGGCTCGAGCTGCGGGACGATTATTCTTTTGTGCCGCATAAGCGGCCAGCACGACTGCGACCAGACGATCCGGATCTTCCGAGGCTGCATGGCTGGCGGGATGCCACTCCTGCGCGATGAAGTTGGTATCGAAATCGCCCGCGAGAAAGCGCGGATGATTCATGATCCAACGATGAAACTCGAGGTTGGTGGTGAGCTCGCCCGCGATTTGAAATTCGGAAAGCGCGCGGCGCATCCGCTCGATCGCCTGAGCGCGGCCGCTGCCCCATACCGCGAGCTTCGAGATCATCGGATCGTAAAAGGTTGTGACCTCGGCGCCCGCGTACACGCCGGCGTCATTGCGAATCCCGGGACCCTCGGGAAACTTGAGGGTCTCGATTTTTCCGGGTGTGGGAACGAATCCTGCGGCGGGATCCTCGGCGTAAATCCGGCATTCGATAGCCCATCCATTCTGCTTCAAATCAACCTGCCTGAATGGCAACGATGCGCCGTCTGCTACTTCGATCTGCAGGCGAACCAGATCCAGCCCAGTCACCATCTCGGTTACTGGATGTTCGACCTGTATCCGCGTGTTCATTTCCAGGAAATAAAAATTGCGATCGGCGTCCGCAAGGAACTCGATAGTGCCGGCGCCGACGTAGTTCACCGCCTGCGCGGCGCGCACCGCCACCTCGCCCATCTTCGCTCGCATCTCAGGCGTGACAAAAGGCGAAGGGGACTCCTCGATTACCTTCTGATGCCGCCGCTGAATCGAGCATTCGCGCTCGAACATGTGGACTGTATTGCCATGCTTGTCGGCGAAAATCTGTACCTCGATATGGCGCGGCCTGCGCACGAACTTTTCGACATAGAAACGTCCATCCCCAAACGAAGACCTGGCCTCGCTCGTAACCCTGCTGACCACGGCCGCGAGATCTTTATCGTCTTCGACCAATCGCAGACCTTTGCCGCCTCCGCCCGCCGCGGCCTTTACCATGATCGGAAATCCGATCTGGTTCGCGATTTCACGGACCTGCTCTTCGGTTTCAAGTGTGTCGGGGGAGCCGGGGACTACCGGCACGCCTGCCGAGGTCATCAGCTTTCGTGCCTCGACCTTATCTCCCATGCTTTCGATGGCGCTGGGAGGAGGCCCAATGAAAACCATTCCGGCCTTCTTTACTGCGCGGGCAAACTTCGCGTTCTCGGAGAAGAAGCCGTAGCCCGGATGAACGGCATCGGCGCCGGCCAGCTTCGCGGCGTCGAGGATTTTTTCGGTGTTCAGATAACTCTGCGCCGCCGGCGCCGGACCAACGGGCAGTGCGAAATCAGCCTCGCGCACGTGCAGGGCGCCGCGATCCACGTCGGAGTACACTGCGATCGATTCAACTCCGAGCTCGCGGCAGGCCCGGATGATGCGGACTGCGATTTCGCCGCGGTTGGCGATAAGTACTCTTTTGAACACCTTAATCTGCCTTCGACGCCGCGGTAGCTCCAGCTTATCCTAAATTAACATCGGCCCCACCAGGGGACCTGCTTCGCGGGCGCGACGCGCTCGGAAGCGCTTTCCGACGCATTCCGATTTCCGCCTACAGCGGAATGTTGCCATGCTTTTTTGGCGGGTTCTTGTCGACTTTATTCTCGAGCGCCTTCAGCGCCGCGATGATGCGCGGGCGGGTCTCACGCGGCATAATCACTTCATCGACGTATCCCAACTCCGCAGCCTTGAATGGATTGGCGAAAGTCTTCCGATAGTCCTCGGTCAGGCCGGCGCGCTCGGCCGCGGATCGATCTCGACTCCGGTACAAGATATTAATCGCCTGCTCGGGTCCCATCACGGCGATCTCGGCGCTCGGATACGCGAAATTGAAATCTCCCCGAATGTGCTTCGATGACATCACGTCGTACGCGCCGCCGTAAGCCTTGCGCGTTATGACCGTAATCTTCGGCACCGTCGCTTCGCAAAAGGCGTAGAGTAATTTCGCGCCGTGACGAATGATTCCGCTGAACTCCTGCGACGTGCCCGGCAGGAATCCCGGTACATCAACGAAGGTGACGATCGGAATATTGAAGCAATCGCAAAAGCGCACGAACCGCGCGGCCTTGATCGACGCGTCTATATCGAGGCATCCCGCGAGGTAACGCGGGCTGATTCGCGACGATCCCCACCGAGTATCCGCCCAGTCGCGCGAAGCCGATGAGCATGTTGTTGGCCCAGTCTTTCTGAATCTCAAAAAAATGTCCTTCGTCAACGACCCGCCGAATGAGCGCAGCCATATCGTACGGCTTGTTAGGATTCTCAGGCACGATCGAATCCAGTTCGCTGTCACGCCGATTGGAATCGTCACTGGTCGCCCGAAAAGGAGGATCCTCGGCGTTGTTGGAGGGCATGTAGGAGATCAACTCGCGAATCATCAGCAACGCGCCCTGATCGTCCTGCGCCTCGAGGTGACAGACGCCCGAGCGTTGCGAATGCGTATCCGCGCCGCCCAATTCCTGCATCGAGACCTCTTCATGCGTGGTGGCCTTGATCACGTCGGGACCCGTGATGAACATGTACGAGCTCTCGCGCACCATCACGATAAAATCGGTCATCGCGGGAGAATAAACCGCTCCGCCGGCACAGGGTCCCATGACTGCGGAAATCTGCGGAATCACTCCCGATGCGAGCACGTTGCGCAAAAAGATATCGGCGTAGCCGGCCAGCGATACGACGCCCTCCTGGATGCGCGCCCCGCTGCCGTCGTTAAGGCCGATCACTGGGCATCCTGTCTTCATCGCGAGGTCCATCACCTTGCAAACTTTTTCGGCGAACGCGCCCGAAAGGCTGCCGCCGAAGACGGTGAAGTCATGCGAGAAGACGCACACCTGACGGCCGTCGATAGTGCCGAAGCCGGTTACCACGCCGTCGCCAGGAATTTTCTTGTTCGCCATATCGAAGTCGGTAATCCGATGCGTCTTGAATTTGTCGAGCTCGACAAACGAGCCCTGATCGAGAAGGAGTTCAACTCGCTCACGAGCGGTCATCCGGCCCGCGTTACGTTGACGCTCGAGGCGATCGGCGCCGCCCCCGAGCTCAGCGAGACGCGACAATTCCTGCATCCGGTCAATGTTTTCTTTAAGACCCATGCTCCAATTTGCTTATACTGAAGTGATCGCTTCGGTCGGCTCGCTTGGAGCGACGCTGACCGCGCCACCGACATAGATACCGTAACCTGCGCTCGCGTTAAAGCCGCTCAAATACCGGAAGGAATGCCGAGAATTTACTCTGCGGCGTGCGGGCTAAAGCCACTAAACTCCATATGGTCACCGACGACGATGCCATGGTGACTCGCGTAGCCGCCGTTGACTTCGAGAACATATTCCGTGGCATCGAAGCCGCCGACATTTCTCTCGGAGTAGGGCTCCGCGTTTGCGACGATGCCGACCACACGGCCCGAGCTATCCGCAAAGATCATATCGAGTGGGATTTCGGTGTTTTTCATCCAGAACTGAACCGGCGCCGGGCTGGGGAAGATAAATAGCATCCCGGTGTCCTTGTCGAGATGCTTGCGATACATCAGGCCGAGCTCGCGCGTATCCGGACGATTCGCGATTTCGATCCTGACCGCCGCGCGTGCCGTATTGCTAGACGAGACGATTTTTACACTGGGCGCGGGATCGCAGGCCGCGAGCATCGGCATGAAAACGACGGCGACGATCGCGGCGGCAACCAAACCGGTGCGGAGGTTTTGCAGATCGAGGAGCTTTCGATCGCGCATCGCTAGACCGGATTGTCCTCGGATTCCTGCAACATCGCGGTCGGCAGGATTTCAGGCGCGAGGTCTTCCAAAAAGCGCGAGACGCGGCCCATCGTGTAACCGACACTACGATCGAACATATAAATCGGATACGAAAGGTACAGCTCGTCTTTCGCGCGGGTCGCGGCAACGTACATCAGTCGGCGCTCCTCCTCGAGGTCCTCAGGGTTGGTGCTTTGCGGGCCGGGAAAACGTCCATCAGCCGCCCAAATCAGGAACACCACCTTCCACTCGAGTCCCCTTCGCGGAATGAATCGTGCTTAGCGTTAGATACTCGTCCTCGGCGTCGGTCGCGAGCACGCCGCCAAGCGAGTCGTTGGGTGGCTCCAGCGCCATATCGGAAAGCATCTGCTGTAAACTCCGATAGCGCTCCGTGAGGTTCTGGAAATGCTCCAGGTCGCGCTCGCGTTTAGGATAATCGTCGGATAGATCGCGCATCAGCGGCATGTAGTAGGAAACCGTCGCCGCGACCTGCTCGGCCGGCCGTTTCGCGTCACCGCGCATCTCCGCCAAAAGCTCCGCCAGGCGCCGAAAGGCTTCTGGACGTTCTCCCCGTGCAATTGATACCGCGCTGGATGCGATCAACGCCTTCTCCGGTTCGGGCGATACGATCAGCATTTCGATGAGACGCTCGGCCGTGCGATTGCCGACGCCTTTTACCAGCGTCAGAACGCGCAGCCATGAAACCGCATCGGTGGGATTCGCGATCACCCGCAGATGCGCGAGCACGTCCTTAATGTGCGCGGTCTCAATGAATTTGAAGCCGCCCCGCTTAATGAAGGGAATGTCGCGCCGCTGCAGCTCAGTTCGAGGTCGAAGGAATGGAAGCTCGAGCGAAACAGCACCGCGATCTCATTCAGCTCGACGCCGTCCTCGCGCAATTCAAGGATTCGCTGCGCGACGAATCGCGACTGCATGTGTTCGTCCGACGCGCGCACGAGCATGGGGCGCAATTGCCCTTCGCGTTTGGTGAAGAGCACCTTGGTATATTTCTCGGCGGCGCGCGAAATCACTTCGTTTGCGACGTCGAGGATGCCCTGGATCGAGCGATAGTTCTCTTCGAGTTTGACCACGCGCGCATTCGGAAAGATTTTCGGGAAGTCGAGAATGTTGTGGAAGTTGGCGCCACGAAATGAATAGATCGATTGCGCATCGTCGCCAACCGCCATCACGTTCTGATGATTCGTCGCGAGCAGACGCACGATTTCTGCCTGCACCGCGTTGGTGTCCTGATACTCATCGATCATTATGTAGCGATAGGTATCCGACAGCCGGCGCCGGACATCTTCATGGTGTTGCAGAAGCTCTATGAGCCGGTCGAGCAGGTCGTCGTAGTCGAGAAGGCCACGCTCGCGTTTGTAGATCTCATACTTTTGCGCGAGTTGGAGAATTTCCGCCGAATGCTCGATCAGATGCGGGAAGTCGAGCTGAATTTCCTCTTCCAACAGGCGCCGCTTGTTGCGCGCCATGCTGATGGATTCGGCCAGCGCGCCTTTTTTCGGGAAACGCCGCTCGCGTGATCCAAAGCCCATCCGGCTGCGGAGCAGGTTGACGACATCTTCCATATCCGCGCGATCAAGAATGGTAAAGTTGGGCTTCAGACCCAGCGGTGCGCCCCATTTGCGCAACACGTTGTTCGCGAATGAATGAAAAGTTCCGCCGGCGACCGAGCGGCTCCTTTCACCTACCAATTGCTCCGCTCGACGAAGCATCTCCTGTGAAGCCCGGCGGGTGAAGGTCAGCAGCAGAATCATGCCGGGCGGGACGCCGCACTCGATCAGCCTGGCTACCCGATAAATCAGGGTGCGGGTTTTGCCCGATCCCGCGCCCGCGACTACCAGAAGAGGACCGTCGCGATGCGTCACCGCTTCGAGTTGCCCGGGATTCAGCACCTCCGCGTAGGCGATCCTGAAATTGCGCTCGTCGTCAGGATTGGGGCGCGGGCCGCCTCGCAAAAGAATTATCTTGTCCGTCACGTCGGGACGGAATTGTACCACGCTCGAATTTGCACTGCTGAACCGGGAATGCTTACCAGTTGGCGCCGGGAGGAACGGGGCCGATGCCACCGGGAGGTGGCATCTTCAAGGATGGGTCGTTGGACGGAACCGCGCCGCCTGAGCGCAGCGTATCGTCGACCGTGCGCTCCCAGTCCGCTTCTTTGGGAGGAGGCGTTGCATTTGGATCGTATGTCGAGGCTGCATCGCCTCCACCCGGAGGTGGCCGCTTCCTCGAATTCCGAATCTGCGGATTGACCCTGATGTTATTGACAATGGTGATCGATGAATCGCGCAAATAACTTTTCGACTTGGTTTCCGCGTCGTGTTTACCGAAGTCAGTGGCGACAAAGCCATAGAGCATCAGGTGACGGCCACTCTGAGTATTCGACACCTGCGCACCGACCATTGGCAGCTTATGCTCGTGGAGATATTTGGTCACTGAGTCACTGGTTGTTTGATCGACCTGCGCTAGGGCTGGTTGGACAAAAGTGGCAGTTGCCACGCTCAGAGTTGCGGTGAGTACGAGTACTATTGCGAGAACTCGAGTCATCATGTGAATCTACGCCGGCGCAGTGGCGACGGTTTCGATCCACTCCAATAATACAATGAGTAGGGCCCCAAGTCGCGTGTCGTTCAGGGCCCCATGCTCAGTTCATTTTGCTAGCTGGATCTCCTTGATCTGCTTGTCTTCAAGTGCGACGAGGGCGGCCGGGAGCGGAGCATACTGCAATGGGGGCCCGTATTGCTGCCCGTCGTGCAACGCCCACTTGAGAAAGTCGATGATCTGTTGCCCCTTGGCTTTGTCGGTTTGCTGCCGATACACGAGCAGATAGGTGAACGAAGATATTGGATACGAATCGGCGCCCGGGGCGTCTGTGATCGAAACCCGGAAGTCGGCCGGCATGTGTATGTCCACCCGCACACGATTGGCCAGACGCGCTGCAGCGTCCCCCGCCGCGGTTATGCTCGCGAGGCTTGCCGTTACGAACTTGCCGTCGCGGTTCTGGATCTCAGCGAACGGAATGTGGTTATTGGCGGCATAGATCAGTTCGATATAGCCGATCGACCCGGGCGTCTGCTGAATCAGCGCCGTGACGCCCTCATTCCCCTTGCCACCGAGACCGGTTGGCCACTTCACAGAGGTGGACTTGCCGACGTCCTTCGCCCATTGCGGGCTGACTTTCGAAAGGTAGTCCACAAAGATGTAGGTCGTCCCGCTGCCGTCGGAGCGATGACAGACCGTGATGTCTTGATCAGGCAACTCGACGCCCGGATTGACTTTTGCGATCGCGGGGTCGTTCCATTTGGTCACTTTGCCGAGAAAGATATCCGCCACCAATGGTCCGGTGAATTTGAGCGTATCAACTCCGGGAACGTTGTACGCAAGAACGTCGGCTCCCATCACGGTAGGAAAATGGAGCAGGCCCGGAGCGGCCTTCAACTGTTCGTCGGTCATCGGAGCGTCGCTGGCGCCGAAATCGACCGTCTTCTGCGTGATCATCCGGATTCCACCGCCCGATCCAATCGACTGATAGTTAAAGTGAAACCCGGGATGTTCCTTCGAATAGAGATCGAACCATTTCGAGTAGATCGGATACGGGAATGTCGCGCCGGCGCCGTTGATCAGCAGATCGGACCATCCAGAGCGCCATCCCGCGAGCACCATCGCCGCAGTAAAAAAGAATAGGAGCACTTTTCGTTTTCGCATTCGGTTTCCCCACCGAGGTTCAGGTTGTACGACACAGAGATACCCGCCACGATGCCAGCGGGTCGCGAAGCAAGTCTAAGGAAGTCAGATTACGGCACCATTAACGAGGCGTTGCCGCACCTTGAAGTTGAGGCATCGAGTGGACGAATATCCGATCGAATGGCGAAAGCACTTAACGGAATTAACGTCCTCGAATTCCACTCCAACCTCGGCGCCGCGTATGCCGCGATGCTGCTGGCCGAGCAGGGCGCCGATACGATCAAGGTCGAACCGCCGGGCGGCGCACCCGAACGTGGCACGCCGCATTTCCATGTCCTCAATCGTTCGAAGCGGTCAGTCTCGATCGACTTCGGCACTTCGGACGGAAAATCCGCTCTCACCGAGTTGGTGAAGAACTCCGACATCGTAATAAACGGCTTCACGCCCGCGCGCAGGAAGAGTTTTGGCCTCGACTATCCATCGATGCGAGAAATTAATTCCGCAATTCTCGCGTTGAACATGCCGCCATTGGGAAGCCGCGGGCCCAATGCCGAATTCGATGCGACCGACGAATTGGTTGCAGCGCGCGCCGGCATCACGGGCAGCCAATGGGCTCGAAGTGGCGGTCCTGTTGGACTGGTATTTCCTGCGGCGAGCTATTCGGCTGGTGTGATGGGCGCCAGCGCGGCTGTGGCGGGGCTAATCGCGCGCGAGCGCACTGGCGACGGCCAGGAGCTTGAAGTGTCGATTCTGGCGGGCGCGCTATCTTTGCAGACTGGCAGCGTTCTCGAACACGCTAAGATGGAGAGGCTGTATCATGGTCCGCAGGATCCGCTGGGACCGATCCCGTGCTATCGGCTGTTCGAGGGATCGGACGGCAAATATCTGTTCGTCGCATGCGGAAACGCAACCTTCTGGGGGAAATTCGCGATCGCGGTCGGCTTGCCGGAACTGGTTTCGGACCCGCGATTCGAAAATGCGCCATGGGGAATTCCGAGCGAGCATTGGCAGGCGCTCAAGGACATTCTTGAGCCTGTCATCCGCACCAGGCCTCGCGATGAGTGGCTGAAGATTTTGCGTACGGCCGATGTGCCTTGCGCGCCGGTAATGACGCGCCACGAGTTCATCGCGCACCCGCAGACCGCCGCTATCGGCATGCGCAAGGAAATCCGCGACCCGGTCCTCGGCGCAACCGTGCAACTCGGAGTTTCCGTGACACTTGCCGCGACACCTGGCGCGATCGTGGGTCCCGTGCCCGCATCGCCCGATGCAACTCGACGCGTCGCATTCGACCGCGGAAGCGGCGCGCCCAAAAGCTCAAATCCTCGCGCCTCGCTGAAAGGACCGCTCGAGGGGATTACGGTTTTGGATTTCACTAGCTACATCGCCGGCTCTTACGGGCCGATGATCCTCGCGCAACTGGGCGCCAACGTCGTCAAGATCGAAAGTCTCGAGGGCGATGCGTTCCGCAATTTTGGTTTCGGTTTTCTCGGATGGAACCAGGGCAAGCGCGGCCTAGCGATCGATCTTGGCAATCGCGAAGGGCTCGATGTCGTCTCTAGCCTTGCGGAAAATGCCGATGTGGTCGTGGAAAATTTGCGTCCCGGAAGGATGAAGCGTTTCGGGCTTGATTACGAGAGCCTTGCCATGCGCAATCCCGGTCTCATCTATATGTCCGTTAATGGATTCGGGAATGAGGGACCCGAGCATAACCAGCCCGGATTCGATCCGCTCTTACAAGCGCGTTCGGGCGTGATGGCGGCCCAAGGCGGACCGCGTCAACATCCGGTCTACCTCACCTGCGCGATTTGCGATTACGGCACCGCGATGCTGTCGGCGTTTGGATGTCTCCTTGCGCTGCGCGCGCGCCAAAGCGGTGGACGCGGTCAGTTTTGCTCGACCACGTTGCTGCAAGCCTCGATGGCGCTGCAAGCCGGCGAGTTCATCTTTTATGACGGGCGGCCGAACCTCGAGAATGGATCGCCCGAACGCCGAGGCTCATCGGCATTGACGCGCGCGTATCAGTGTCGCGATGGAGATTGGCTATTCCTTTCGGCGGATACAATGCGGCAATGGCGCGCGCTCGCGGAAATGTTTGCTACGCTTCCGAAAATCGATTACGCGGCTGCCTCTAGCGAGCCGGCCGAAGGAAGGCTCTCCTCGGCACTTGCAGGAGAGCTACAGCAATTCGACCGGCATGTCGCGCTCGCACAACTCAGCCATGCCGGTATCGCGGCAACGCGCGTTAATCATTACAGTGACCTCTTCTCCGATCCGCAGATTGCGGCGAACGATCTCCTCGTTGTATTGAACCATCCGCAATGGGGTCTGGTGCACCAAACCGGGATGCTGATGAAGTTTTCGGCAACGCCCGACCGGATCGAACGCGCGGCGCCTCTGCACGGCCAGCATAGTGACGAGATCTTGTCGGAGTTCCTCGGCTACGATTCCGCGGCGGCCGCCTCACTCCGCTCACGAGGCATCATCAAATGATTGCCGCGCAGATTCAACCGATGAGCCTTTGACTACACGTCGGACATGGTTTTCAGCGATACTTAAGGATCGCGGAGGTGATGATGCGGGCAGTATGGATTAGCAAGGCCGGCGGACCTGAAGTGCTCGAAGTGCGCGAGACTCCCGACCCGATCGCGAAGTCGGGTGAGGTGCGGATCCGGACCGCCGCGTGCGGAATGAACTTCGCGGAGCTGATGGCGCGCCAGGGACTCTATCCCGACGCGCCAAAGCCGCCGTGCATCGTGGGTTACGAAGCCGCGGGAACGGTCGACAGCGTTGGCGATGCCGTGGATCACGGACTTATCGGCAAGCGTGTGGTGGTGCTGAGCCGTTTCGGTGCGCACGCCGATCAGGTTTGCGTATTGCGCAAATACGCATTCCCGATTCCCGACGAAATGAGCTTCGAGGAGGCCGCGGCGATTCCGGTAAACTATCTCACGGCCTACCAGATGCTTTTTCGCGTCGCATCGATCCGCCCGGGCGAGTCAGTATTGATACACATGGCGGCCGGAGGGGTTGGCCTGGCGGCGCTGCAACTGTCCCGCACGGTCGAAGCGGTGGTCACTTTCGGAACCGCGTCGGCCTCGAAGCATGAGGTTGTACGCGCCAACGGCTGTACTCATCCGATTGACTACCACACGAGTGACTATTTCAGCGAGATTATGCGACTGACCAGCGGCAAGGGGGTCGATATCGTCCTCGATGCGCTGGGCGGAAACGATTGGCGCAAGGGTTACAAGTTGTTGAAACCGGCGGGGCGGCTGGTCGCGTTCGGGTTCGCGAATATGTCGTCGGGCAACAAGCGCAGTATCTGGCGCATGCTCAGTCAGGTGGTCAGAGTGCCGCTATTCACGCCGATAGGTTTGATGGACAAAAATCGTAGTGTGGCAGGGGTCAACCTCGGGCATCTTTGGGACGATCCTTTCCTGCCGTTCGCGATGAATAAGCTGCTCATCATGTATTGCGAGGGCCAGATCAAACCGCATATCGATTCGAGTTTCCCGTTCGCACAGGCGGCGAATGCTCATCTGCGTCTGCAGGAGGGGAAGAACATCGGCAAAGTAGTAATGGTGCCCTAGCCGAACATGCAAAAGCGAATTCTCACCGGAGATCGGCCCACCGGGCCTCTTCATCTGGGTCATTTCGTCGGCTCACTGGCGAATCGGATCCGTCTGCAAAATGAATACGACACGTATGTTCTCATCGCCGATGTGCAGGCATTGACGGATAACTTCGAGCATCCCGAAAAACTCGAGGGAAACATCTTCGAAGTCGCGCTCGATTACCTCGCCGTCGGTCTTGATCCCGAGAAGGTAAAGTTTGTGGTTCAGTCGATGGTGCCTGAGCTAACCGAGCTGACGGTCTATTTGATGAACTTGGTGACGGTCGCGACGCTCGAACGCAACCCCACCGTCAGAGAAGAAATCAGGCAGCGCAATTTCGCCAAAGGGGTCCCGGTGGGATTCTACACCTATCCGATCTCGCAAGCGGCTGACATCACGATCTTCAAGGCGGATCTGGTCCCGGTCGGCGAGGATCAGCTTCCTATGATTGAGCAGGCGCGGGAAATCGTGCGGCGGTTCAACCGGCTGTACCGCAAAGTGCTGGTCGAGCCGAAAGCAATGTTGGGACAGATGGCGCGGCTACCGGGCACCGACGGTGGCGCCAAGATGTCCAAATCACTCGGTAACTGTATCTATCTCGGCGACTCTTCGGAGGTGGTGCGCAAGCGCGTGATGTCGATGTTCACGGACCCGACCCGGGTTCATCCGACCGATCCCGGTCACGTCGAGGGCAATCCGGTGTTTACTTATCACGACATCTTTAGTCCGAATAAGAATGAGATCGAGGACTTGAAGGATCGCTACCGCAAGGGCACGGTCGGCGACGTGGAAGTAAAGCTGAAACTGTTCGATGCACTGGAAAATTTTCTGAGGCCTATCCGGGAGCGCCGCATCGAGTTCGCCTCGCGGCCGCAACAAGTTCGCGAAATCATACTGGAAGGCACGCGCAAGGGGCGTTCCGTCGCGCAGGCCACCATGGATGAAGTTCGCGACGCCATGAAGCTCAGCTACAAATTCAGCAATTAGAGCTACTCGCTCAGCAAAAAATATCGATCAGTATGCTTTCGCGAAGAATGCGCGCTCGTTGGCAGGCTCGCCGCAAACGATGCACTTGCCCGCAGGCACGTTCTGATCGAGCGGAATGGCTCGGCACGTAGCCTTGGTCTGCTCGCGAATTTTCGTTTCGCACGCGGGATTTCCGCACCAGTAGATTTGGGCCAGCCCGCCACCGCCTTCGCCTTCCATCTGTTTTGTGAACGCCTCGTAGCGATCAAATTCGCGCAAGTTTGCATTTCGACTCTGCAGCGCCTGGTCGAACAGCGAACGCTGAATTTCCTTCAGCAGGGACTCCACTTGCATCGCCACGTCCGCGATAGGAGCTTTGCTCTTCGCCTCCGGACCGAGACGATCGCGGCGTGCGAGGACCACCTCGCTCGCGGCAACGTCACGCGGGCCGATTTCGATCCGAATCGGTACTCCGCGCATCTCCCAATCGTTAAACTTGAATCCGGGAGTAAGGCCTTCACGCTCGTCGATCGCCACCCGGACGCCCGCGCTGTTGAGGGTGTCGCGAATGGCGCGCGCGGCGGCGAGAACTTTTTCGGCTTCTTCCGGTTTGCGCGCGATGGGAACGATTACCGCCTGCGTGGGCGCGACCGCGGGAGGAAGCCGCAATCCCTGGTCGTCGCCATGAACCATTATGATCGCGCCGAGCAGCCGGGTGGAAACGCCCCAACTGGTCTGCCACGCGTACCGAAGCTGATTGCTTTCGTTGAGGTAGCGAATTTCGAAAGCCTTGGCAAAATTCTGTCCGAGGAAATGGGAGGTTCCGCATTGCAATGCGCGGCCATCAGCCATCAAACCTTCGATGCTGTAGGTTTCAACCGCGCCCGGAAATCTTTCCGCCGCGCTCTTTCTGCCCACAATTAGCGGAATCGCCAGAAATTCCTCGACAAAGTTTCGATAGACCTCGAGCATCGTAAGCGTCTCGCGCTCCGCTTCTTTGCAGCTAGCGTGCGCGGTGTGCCCCTCTTGCCACAGGAATTCGAGAGTGCGCAGAAAGAGGCGCGTGCGCATTTCCCATCGCACGACGTTGCACCACTGGTTCACCATCATCGGCAGGTCACGATGCGAATGGATCCACTGGGCGAACATATGATTGATGATGGTCTCGGAAGTAGGCCGCACGACGAGCGGCTCCTCGAGTTGCTTGCCCCCCCCGTGAGTGACGACCGCGAGTTCGGGAGCGAATCCTTCGACGTGCTGCGCTTCTTTCTGGAGAAAACTCTGCGGAATGAAGAGCGGAAAATATGCATTGCGGGCACCGGTTTTCTTGATCCGGCGATCGAGCTCGTCGCGCAACGACTCCCAGATCGCGAACCCGTCAGGCCGGAAAACGATGCATCCGCGCACCGGTGAGTAGTCAGCCAGTTCCGCGCGCAGGATAACATCGTTGTACCATCCCGCAAAATCCTGGCTGCGTGGTGTAACTTTTTTTTCGTTCGGTTTTTCAGCGGCCATCGTTTTTTTTGAAACCGGTGCGTATCGTCAACTGGTACAGTCTCCGGATATTATCGTTTGAGATCAACGCGGCGGCTATCGGCCAGGACTGGAGACTATACGATGACGTTGAAACGCGCGGCGTGCCCAGCGGCTCTTTCGATCATACTTTTATTGTGCGCGATACCCGGCCTCGCAGCGGAGAATACACGGGTGATCGAGGTCAGTGGGACCGGGGAGGCGCACTCCACGCCGGACATCGGCTATTTGAGCCTCCAAATCGAAACTCACGCGCCCACTGCCGAGGAGTGTTCGAGCAAGAACGCGACGCTCGCGCAAAAGGTCGTAGATGAAATCAAGACCAAATTGGCGGGGAAGGGAACGGTCCTGACCGGCGATTACTCGTTGAACCCCGAGTACAACGACGCCGGTCCCCGGCAGCGGCCGATGATCATCGGCTATTCCGCGCAAAACACCATCACCATCGAAACCCCGGAACTCGCGCAACTGGGCGCGCTGATCGATGCTGCTATCGGCGCGGGCGCGAACCGAATCAACTACCTGAATTTTGGATTGCGCGATGACACCAAGGCGCGTCAGGATGCGATCACTGCTGCCTCCAAGGATGCGCAGGCACAAGCTCAGGCGCTAGCTGCTTCGCTCAACGTAAAACTGACGCGGGTCGTCAGAGCGTCGACGCTTCCTGAACGGGAGCCGATTATGCCGACGCAACGGAACGCGGTCGCTTTCGCAGCCGCTGCCAATAACGTTGCGACACCGGTTGAGGCGAATCAAATCACCGTATCGGCAACCGTCGCGCTGACTTACGAGATTGAATAGCTACTCCTCGGTCTCAGCCCTTCTCGCGCATTACCAAGCTTTAAGGAAGACTCCTGCTTCGGCGCAAAGCGACGACGATCGTAACCATCTCGCCGCAATCGATCGCTTGCTCGCTATACTGCGCTCCGAGGAACGTCAGGCGGTGGACTCCGATTCTAACGATCCCGCAGTCGTGCGTCATCGCGAACGAGGGGGGCTGAGACTCCGTCGCGAGCTCAGAACTCGCGGCGTGATCGACGGCTAACGCACGATGCTGGTTTACCTGGCCCGGCGAATATTTTTCGGCGCCGCAGTTCTGGTCGGCACCTCACTGATTACTTTTGCGATCGCATTCATGGTGCCGGCCGATCCCGCGGTCGCAATGGCTGGCGCGAAGGCGGACCCGCACACTCTTGCCATGATCCGTCATCAACTTCATCTCGATCAGCCGCTGTACGCGCAATACGACGACTATCTGGGGCGCGCGCTTCACGGCGACCTCGGCAGATCTTACATTCGCCGCGAGAGTGTCACGCGACTAATCGTGTCACGGCTTCCTGCGACCGCAATTCTCGCGGTCTGCGCGATGTCCCTCTCACTCGTCCTTGGAATTGCAATGGGACTGGTTGCCGCCTCGTATCGAGGCAGCGCGGTGGACAACGGTTTACTGGTGGCCTCGCTCGCGATGGTTTCCATGCCGGTGTTCTGGCTAGGAACCATGTTACTGATCGGGGCCAGCGCAATCACCAGGAGCATTCCACTCGGCGGTTTCGCGGGATGGAAAAGCCTGATCCTGCCGACGATCACTCTCGCGCTCGGTTCCGCCGGTTACTACTCGCGCATTCTTCACACCAATCTTTGCGAGGCAATGGAACAGGATTACGTCCGCACCGCGCGCGGAAAGGGATTGTCGCGCACGCGGGCAATGATGAAGCATGCCATGGGCAATGCGCTGCTTCCGCTGGTCACGCTCGCGGGGCTCGACCTCGCGGGCCTGCTGAGTGGAGTGGTGCTTACCGAAACGGTTTTCAACTGGCCCGGGATTGGCCGTCTCGCCTACGAAGCGATCTTCAGCCTCGATATCCCATTGATCATGGGTACCGTGCTCTTTTCGGCATTTCTGATCGTGGTTGCAAATCTCGCCGTCGACCTGGCGTACGCGTGGATCGACCCGCGCATACGACTGGAGGAATTCGGTTGAAGATTCGCACGGGCACCATGGAGACTGTCGGAGGCGTGATGGTCGCGAGCCTGGTCCTGGTGGCATTGCTCGCGCCGCTGCTCGCGCCGCACGATCCAACCCGCGCGGTCGCGAGCAGCTTCGGCGACCCGGCGGCGCCGTCGTGGACATTTCCACTGGGCACCGATGAATTGGGACGCGACGTTCTTTCGAGAATAATTTACGGCGCGCGAATTTCGCTCGAGGTCGGTATCGCGGCTATGGCGGTCACGATGACGATCGGCGTCGCGATCGGTCTCGCGGCGGGTTTCTTTGGAGGCACCGTCGATTTCATCCTGATGCGCTTTACCGATGTCATGCTTACGTTCCCCGGACTGCTGCTCGCGATGGCGCTGGTTTCGGTGTTAGGACCCAGCCTGCTCGGCATCCTGATCGTGATAGGAGTCGTTTCGTGGACCTCGATCGCACGGGTGGTGCGTGCCGAGGCGCTTTCAATGTCGCAGCGCGACTTCGTCGTCGCAGCGCGTGCGCTGGGCGCTCCGTCGCTGAGGCTCATCATTCGCCACGTGCTTCCCAACGTTGCGCAGACGATCATCGTGATGGCGGCGCTTGGAACCTCTGGAACTCTGTTGCTTGATGCGGCGCTGAGTTTCCTCGGCCTTGGAGTGCCACCACCGACGCCGAGTTGGGGACGGATGATTGAGGAGGCGACGATTTATTTTCGTACTGCGCCGTGGCTTGCAACTTTTCCGGGACTCGCGATCTTTTATGCGGTATTGGCTTTCAATCTTTTGGGCTATGGCGTTTTGAGGCGCCGTGCGCGATGAGCGTATATCGGCCCGGCATGACACCGCTGCGAACCGCGCTAATTTTGCTTGCGTTGGTCGCGCTGGCGGGCTGCCGTTCGTCGACTGATGACTTCGGATTCCCTCCCGATGCGATGGTGTTGCGGTTAACAAGCAATGACGATGTGCCGACGCTGGATCCCGCCGCGGGTTACGACACTGCTTCGTGGACCTTCGAACAGGCTATTTTCGACACGCTGGTGCGCTACGGCGATTCTGACGTCGTGCTTCATCCGGGAGTCGCGACGTCGTGGGAATCTTCGCCCGATGGCACCGTCTTTACGTTTCATCTTCGCAACGACGTGCGATTTACCAACGGCCGGTCCCTCACGGCCGCGGATTTCAAATATGGCATCGAGCGTGTGATCGATCCCGCGAATCTCTCGAAGGGGATGGAATACTACCAGACGATAGTCGGCGCTGCGGATTTTGCCGCGCACCGCAAACCACATGTAGATGGCATCGAGACCCCCGATCCATTCACGCTCGTTTTCCGCCTTACTGGCCCCGATCCGATTTTTCCGCATAAGCTTTCGATGCCGTTCGCATCAGCGGTCCCGCGCGAGGAAGTTGAAAAATGGGGTGAGGATTTTTCGCGGCATGTGGTCGGCAGCGGCCCCTTCAAGCTCCGAGAATGGATCGGTGGCCAACGACTCGTGCTCGAAAAGAATCCCGACTACCGCCTCGGGGGAATTCCGCGACTTGACGGAATCGTGGAACAGGTAGGGGTCAATGGTGAACTCGAATGGCTCAAGTTCGAGTCGGGTGAGATCGATGTGGTCGAGGGCATTCCGCCGTCTGAATTCCCTTACGTGATGAAACATCCCTCGCTGCGGAAACTCACCCGCAGCAAGACCACCGTCACCACCACCTATCTCGGAATGAATTGCCAGATGCCGCCATTCACGAATGTTCGCGTGCGGCAGGCGTTCAACTATGCGATCGACAAAAAGAAACTGGTCGCGGTCCTGAACGGACGCGGTCTGGTCGCTCGCGGAGTATTGCCGCCTAATCTTCCAGGCTTCGATCCCGGCGTAAGGGGCTATGACTACGATCCGACGAAAGCGCGCGCACTCCTGGAATCGGCGCATTTTCCACTCGCCCTCAAGCCGAATCTCTGGTTTCGAGCCGATCAAACGACCGTGATGCTGGCAGAATCAATTCAGCAGGATCTCGCGTTGGTGGGAATTAGCATCAGTTTGAAGCCGGTGGCATGGGGACCGCTCCTTGAAGCGATTCGCCAACCCAACAACGTCGAACTATTCATGAGCGGGTGGGAGGCAGACTTTCCGGACCCCGAGAATTTCCTGAGCGTGCTCTTATCGCGTAAGCAATTCGGATCCAACAACGACGCTTTCTATACCGATCCGGAAGTGGAGAAACTGCTTGACGAAGCCGCGCCGATCACCGACATGACGAAGCGCTATGAGTTGTACGATCAGGCGCAGAAGATTGTCATCGAGGATGCGCCATGGGTTTTCCTCTACCATCCGGTCAGCTATGTGATCTGCAAGCCGTGGGTGCACGATTACGTCTTGAACGCAATGCGGCCTACCCGCTTCGATCAAGTCTGGCTGTCCAAACATTAGTCGTTGGCCGCTTCGAGCGAGGTCAGCTCGCGGCTCGCGCGGTGCAGGAAGAACAATCCAATCAGCCCATTACAGAGCATGAAAGTGAAGTGTGCCCCAAGACTGTATGCGAGGATTTTCACGTCGGGTGCGTTGCCCGAAAAAAACAGCAGCCACGCGGCCTGACTGGTACCGAGATGCGCCACCGCGATTGGTAGCGCCGCGGCCAGAAACACCAGCGGAAGAAACAGCATCAGTTTCACCAGCGGGATCGCGATCCCGTACAGCGAGAGCGCTAAATATTGCGTCAGCACCGAGGCGAGAAAGCTTGGCGCCTTGATTCCCAGCACGATGGCGTAATCGAGCGGCCGGGCTTTGAGAAAAGTGCCGGCGATAGAACCCGCCTTGCTGTGGGTAATCCACTGGTGGAGGTTCTCGTTGTGGCGCGCCATCGCGAAGAGGCCGACAATTGCGAACAGCACCAACCACGCGATTATGTACGCGACTCGAAGGACCCTGACGATCTCAAGCTGCGCGGGAGAGGTTGGCGTATAGAAGATCACTCCGAGCGTCGAGAACAGAAACAATTGATAGATCTCCATCAACGCGATGAACAGGATCGAACTCAGTGCCTCGAGGAACGGAATCCGCGCCTTGCGGTGAAGATAGTACGCGACGCCTCCTTGCCCGAGATTGGTATTGATGAGCGCGAGTAGATACATGCTGGCGCGGATCGGAACAATGTCGCGGAAACGCAGCGGTGCGTTGAAGCGTTTCACCACCCAGGTGAGACAGGCCGAGTCGATCATCCAGTAAAATGCGGAGAACGGAAGAAACACTCCGATAAATTCCAGGACCGGCGCCTGCTCCAACGCCTCGCCGACCTTCGCCATAGGAATGCGCCAGAAAATCAGCGCGAAGATGGCGACGGTGCCGAGATATGGAAGCGCTTTCTTCCAAATCGGCGTTCTGCGAGGCATCGGTGCGGGCTCGGCCGAGACTCCAGGAGCGGCGATCGGCTCGACGCTCAATTTGGGTGCCTTGGAATGCGCGCCGTCCCGCTCAGAACGCGCTCGCTGCGATCGTTCTCGGTCCACATCTCAAGCTGAAATTCCGAGTCAGTGGTTTTGGCGATGCGCGCGTGCATCGTGAGAATGTCGCAGTAGAAAACCGGCTTTAGCAGCGAGGCCTCCATTCGTCCTCCGCGAAGAAAACCAATTCCAAACGAATCCAAAATGAAGTTCGCCATCACCGCGTATGTCTGTTCTCCCGCCGCAATCGGTGCGCGAAAGCCCGCCTTGCGGGCCGCCTCTTCGTCGGTGTGAATGTTCGCCTTGGCGGCGCGGCGCGGCGGCGTTTCGATCGCATCGTGGTACGCCCTCGCGGCGGCCGCGTCGAGCAGGTACGGCTTCGAAACGAGTTCGCGCTCGAGTTTGTCGCCAACCGCGCTCATTGGATCTTTCCGGCGAGCAACAGCACCGAGGTTATCGCCTGACGCACCAGCAGCTCATCCGTCGCCGCGTCGCGCGATTCGTATTGCAGCTCGAAATAAAATTTTCCACGCTTGCGCGCGATTTTCGTGATACGTCCCTGCGTTTTCACAGCCTGATTCGCTCGCATTGGCGCATGGAATTCGGTCCAGTGTTTCGCGTGCACTCCGCCCGATCCTCCGCGGAAATGGGCGGCGATGAGCAACGCGTAGTCCTGAAGGCGCATGGTCGGCGGCGCGACCTGATCCCGGGCGGCAGAACTCTTCATTAGCGGCGCGCTTGAGTTCGCGGTTGCTGCGGCAAAAGCTTCGATCTGTTCCGGTTTCACAACGTAGAAGATGGGGCCCAACTGCATTCCTTCGTGCAGATTTTCCGGACACATAAGTAGGCGCTGATCTTCAGCCATTCTGCGATACCTGTTTTCCCGCCATTGAAGAGCTTTAGCAGGCATGCAAGATTTTGCCCACTCGCAATCAGATGGCCGGCGAAAAAAACTCTCACGCGCATCCCGCCTCAATCCACTTGAGCGGCGCCGACCCAATTCTGAAACGGATCATCGAGCAGGTCGGCCCGTATGAGCCGCGACACCGCCCGGAACGATTCCAGGCGCTGGCGCGCGCGATCATTTTCCAGCAACTCGCCGGAAACGCGGCGCTAGCAATCTACAAACGTTTTGTCGCCCTCTTTCCTCGCCGGCGCTTTCCGTCGCCAGAGCAGGTGCTGGCGATTTCTACCGGGCGCATGCGCAAGGCCGGGTTGTCGCGCGCCAAGGCGCTTTACATCAAAGGACTGGCGGCTCACGTTGCCGCAAAAAAAGTGAACTTCCATCGTTTTCCGAAAATGGAAGATGAAGCCATCATCGGCGAGCTCATCGAGGTGAAGGGGATCGGGCGTTGGACCGCGGAAATGTTCCTGATGTTCAACCTGGGTAGGCCGGACGTAATGCCAGCGGGTGATCTCGGCGTTCAAAGTGCGGTGATGAAAGCATACGGCCTGCCCAAGCGGCCCACCCCCAGGGAGCTTCGCGAATTCGCCGAGAAGTGGCGGCCTCATCGGACCGCCGCGGCGTGGTACCTGTGGCGCAGCCTCGAGACCGTGCTGCCCGATGGGGTAGCGAAATCGCCTCCCACCGCGCGTACAAAAAAACGCAGCGCTCGCTAGTCAGCTTCCATGTACGCGATCGCGACCCCGTCGAGCAGATTCACGAGCCGCGCGATCTTGCCGCCTTGGGTAGCGGTCTTCGGTGTGGTCGCTTCGAATCCATTCGCGCGCGCGATCTCGACCGCACGTTGGATGTCGTCGCACATGAACGCGAGGCCCCACACCTGAGGCTCGCCGCGTCCGGGTCCGGCGATTTCGAGAACGGTCTGCTCGAGTTTGAAGAACGCCTGTTTAACTCCGCCACCCGCGTCGCGAACCCGTTTGCATGGAACCCCGAGGTTTTCGTGCGCGGCGATCGCTGTTTCCAATGACGGCGTCATCACTACGATGTGGTCGATATAGTCGACCGTGTTTTGATTCGTGCCGCACGCCTGTTTGAGACTATCGCGGCGCTTGGCCGGATCGGGATCGGATTCGATAGCGCCGGTCCATACTCCGGGAAGAAAATTCAGGAACCAGACGCGCCGCGCGCCGCCCTCAAAAGGCAGCGTCAGGGAAATTCCCGAAGCTTCCGCTTGATCGCTGCCCGCGATTCCCCAGGTCCATCCGATGAGGCCGCCGCCGCGCGCGATTATCGGGTTGAAGAGCTCCGGATTTTGTCCCGCATGGAAGGCGCACAGATCGATCTCGACCGCGCCCGCATGAAGCCGTGCGACCTCGATCGATGGCGCGATGAAACGATCGCGGGCAACTCCGAATCCCACTGTACTCCATCGCTCACACGCGGTGGCGAGGTCCGTCACCGCGACGATAACCCTTTCGACGCAAATTATCGGCAACTTTCCGCCTCCATCGCGGTTCACACTATCTTTGGTAGCGGAAAGTGTAAAATCGCTTCGCAGCCTGCATGCGTGACGTGGACGCGGGCTTGCGGATGCCGATTCAAGGCTCGGCAAGCATCGGGTTAGGCTTTGGAAAGCCGAGCCGAGTGGCCGCCTGATCGATCGCCTCTAGTGCCGCCGCGATCGAGGGATCCTTGGCGCCCGAACGCTCTTCGACCCATTCGAGTTGCGTGCGAATCGTGCGCAGGTCGGACCGCATCAGCGCCGTGAACCGCCAAATCGCGGCGAAACACACCATTGGCAGAACAATTCCCGCGATGATGACGAGCACGATAAATCGACGCGCGCTGCCATTTGCGGCATCGGAAAATATGTCGATCGCCGCTTCATCGGCGTTCAGCAAATCGCTCACCAGAGTGTGCAGATCGCGCATCCTGGCATTTTCAGCCTCGTCGTGCGGGTCGGCACCTCTGAACGTATCGAGCGTCGGCTTGGCCGCCTGCGCGAGCGCCTCCAGCTTTTCCCGCTGCTCCGCGGTGTACAGATGATGCGCGGCGGAATCGAGCAGGTCGGCGAAGCGGCGCTGCTGATCCAGGACGATTTGCGATCCATCGCTCTGGGTCCGGCCCCATTCCATTTTGTACAGCGCGGCGTCCAGGCCCTGAGCGTAGCCAAGCGCGGCAAGCTGGTTCTCTTTCATCGTCGACGGAATGCTTCCGAACGCGGAGAAGGCCAGCGCGAGTATTGGACTCACGAGCAAAAGAATCACCGGCGCCAGACCCGCGAAAAAACGGACTTTGGAAACGATTGTGATGTTCGACATGGTTCCCTCTTTCACCACTCACGTATCAGGTTCCGAATTTGATTCAGGTAAAGATGACGGGGGCGCGCTTGGAAAGGCAATGGGGCAATGCGATTATATGCGACGATGGAATTCGCGGACCGGCTTTCCGAAGTCTCACGATCGAAAGCAACCGTCGCGATTCTCGGCGTCGACCCGCAACTTGACACCGCCGAGGCCAGTGGAATTCCCAAGGGTTATACGCTGGCCAATTTCTGCTGCGAAATAATCGACGCATGTGAAAAATCGATCGTCGCGGTGAAGCCGCAACTCGCGTTCTTCGAGGCGCGCGGCCTCGACGGGATGCGCGCGCTGGCCGAGGTAATTCGGTTCGCGCGCGGGCGGAAGCTGATCACGATTGCGGACGCGAAGCGCGGTGACATCGGGACCACCTCGGCTGCTTATGCGCAGGCCTTTCTCGGCGATGGAGATTTCGCTTGTGACGCGGTCACCGTCAACCCCTATCTCGGCAGCGACGCGATCGCGCCGTTCGCGGCAAGAGTTCGCCGTGGCCGCGGATTGTTGGTGCTGGTGAAAAATTCCAATCCGTCATCGGGCGAATTTCAGGACCTGTTGGCCGCGGGAAAACCCTTATGGGAAGCGGTTGCCGCGCGCGTTAAGGAGTGGGGCGCCGATTTCATCGGAACAAGTGGTCTGAGTTCGATCGGCGCAGTGGTCGGAGCGACGTATCCCGAACATGCAAAACGCGCGCGGGAACTGATGCCGAACTCGATCATCATGGTGCCGGGATACGGTGCACAGGGCGGGTCGCCGCAAGACGCGGTCGCCGCCGCGCGAGCCGACGGTTCCGGAATCATCGTGAGTTCCAGCCGTGGACTGATGGACGCGTATCAAAAGAGCCCGGGAGAGACTCCCGCCGTCGCCGCCGCACGCGCCGCTGAGGCGATGCGCCTCGCGCTGAACGCCGCGCTTTCCGCGCGCTGATCACTTCTTATTATCTCAGATATTTATCCAGGAAGGCGAGGCTACGATCCCAGGCGTCATCGGCGTCGGCCTTGTTGTACCACATCACGGCGCTCACAAAATTGAAGCCGTGGTCGGCGCCCGGATAGATTTTCATCTTGTGCGGCCTGCCGGCCTTGGTCAGCAAATCGTCGAGGTCCTTCGCATTGGGAGACCGGCACGATCTTATCGCCGGAGCCGTGAAGGATAAGTACCGGAGGCATCGTCGCGGCTTTACCATCCAACTCCGGGGTCAGGCCGCCGTAGAATTCGACGATTGCCGCGATGTCATCCGGGTAGGTTGCGCCGTAGGCGAGCGATAGGTACGCGCCGAGCGAAAAGCCCATCATACCGACGCGTTTGGAATTCACCGTATGATTGTCCTTCAGCGCACTGATACCCGCGTGAATCTCGCCGATCCAGATCGGAAAATCTTTCGCCATTTCAGCTGTCTCAGCCGGTGATACATCGGAGGTCTGGCTGTAGTACTCGATGAATTCGGTGTAGTAGCCCTGGTCCGCGAGTTTGCCGCAGAAGTCTTCCATGTCGCCATTGACCATACCGCGGGGTCCGGCGCCGTGAAGCATGATGACGACGGGAAACGGCCCGGCACCGCTCGGAGCGCAATGAAATTCCTGGACCGGCTTTCCATTGGCCTGAAAGGTGCCGCCGGTCCACCCGACGGCACGCGCCGGCATCGCGGACAAAGCGATCGTCAAGAAGATCGCGGCTAGGACCGTGCGCATCAGGCTACGGCGCAGGCCGGTTATGCAGAGTGCGGTCGAGAAACTTGAGCGTGCGATTCCATGCATCGTCGGTGTCATCCTTGTCGAACCAAAGTCCGGGCCGATGAAAGTTAAACCCGTGCTCCGCCTGATGATAGATATAAATTTCATGCGGCCGGCGGGCCCTGGTCAGCATTTGGTTCGAGGTCTTTCGCCTCCGAGACCGGGACTATCGAATCGCCGTTGCCATGAATGATCAGCGTCGGCGGCATCGTTTTGGCTTTGTCATGAAGTTGCGGAAGCAATCCGCCGTAATACTCGACGACCGCCGCCACCTTCTGCGGAAACAACGCGCCGCATCCGGCAGCGAGATAGGCGCCCTGCGAGAAACCCATTACCGCGATGCGATTCGGATCGACCGCCGGATTCTTGCCGAGCGTTTCGATTCCCGAATCAAGCACGGCGAACCAGGCGCGGAAGTCCTCGCTTGGGTTAGTCTCCGGGTCCGAATTCTCGGTCGCATCGTAATACTCGATGAACTCGGTGTAGTAGCCGCGGGCGGCGAGCTTGGTACACATCGCGAGAAACTGATCGTTGCCGGCCCCGCGGAATCCAGCGCCGTGAAGAAGAACTACCGCGGGATGGCGCCCATCGCCGGCGGGAGCGCAGTGGAAGCCCTCGATCGGTTTTCCGTGAAATTGGAATTCATCGCTAAGCGTCTGCGGGAAGACGGCGCGCGAGGACAACCATATCGCAGCCGCCAGAACTATCGCGGCTAGCTCGACAACGGCGCGGAAGCGGGAAGACCTGAAAATGGGACTCCGTCAGGAGCGCATCAGTTGCGCTTCATCGGCAGCCAGCGTCGCATAGACCTCGCGATCGATCGAGCGGTAGCGTGCGAGCGCCTCCTCGGCGCGGCCTTCTTCACCGGCGTCTTTGGCGATGTCGCGCATCTTCTTTTCTATCCATGAGAGATGCCAGGTCTCGTCCTCGGTGACGGCCTTCAGCACCTCCAGGGTTTCAGCATCGACGCCGGGAAGCGCCGCGTGCGCGGTATAGCGGCTTTGCGCGCGCTCTTCGACGACAACGGTCAGTGCGAGGAGATCGACGATATGCTTGGGCAGCCCCACGCGCAGGCCGAGGCGGCGCTGGTAGCCGTCTTCAACTGGGACTGGAGAACCGCCAAGATCGGAAATGCGCTTGGTCCAAAGCCATGCGTGACGGGTTTCATCGGAGAGATGTTTGGACATCTTGAGTTGAGCATCAGGATCCTGAATGCGACCCAAGAGGTTGAACAAAAGTCGTGCGCCGCGCAGTTCCGCGTCGCGGTAGAAGCTGAAAATAAGAATCTGCTTTTCTGTCGCAGACATTCGGCTAAGATCCATTGGCCCTTTACTCCCCGCCCGGTTAAAACGCTGATTCGATGCGGTTTATTTGTGATCGCAGACCGATGTGACTATCGCGGTAACGAAGCAGTCCTTGAAACACTATTCTATTGAAAATGTGAGGTCAAGAAAGTGTACCCTCAGTTATGCGCCGATTTCCCTTAAGCGCAGCTTATTGTCAGAGTACGCGCGAATGATGAATCGGATGCCTCGATACGGATTCTGAAGTGCCTCCCACTCCCGATGCATATTGGCTGGCGTTGCGCCGCGTTCGTGGCGTTGGTCCGCGCACCTGCCGCATCCTGCTGGAGAAGTATGCTTCTCCAGAAGCCGTCTTCCGGCTCGACGAAACCGAGATCGCGTCCGCGGGGGTGTCGCGGCAGGTCGCGCGGCGCATCAAGGAATTTCGCGACTTCGATACGCTCGAAAAAGAGTTATGTGAATTGCCTCGGTTGGGGGCACGTCTTCTTAAATGGACTGATGAAGACTATCCGCCCAATCTACGCGAGATCCTCGATCCGCCGCCGTACCTGTTCGTGCGCGGACCGGCGCGGCTCGACCAGCCGGGATGTATCGCGATAGTGGGTGCGCGCGCCGCCAGCGAAGCGGGATTGCGGATGGCACAGCGCCTCGGAATGGAGCTCGCCGCCAAGGGGTTCATAGTAGTCAGCGGCTTGGCCCGCGGCGTCGATAGCGTCGCACATCAGGGCGCCCTCGATGCGGGAGGGCGGACGGTTGCCGTAATGGGATGCGGGATCGATGTCGTTTATCCCGCAGAGCATCGCAAACTGGCCGAGGCGATGCTCGATGGCGGTGGCGCTATCGTCGGCGAGCTCCCGTTGGGGACGCAGCCGATGGCGGAAAACTTCCCGACCCGCAATCGGATCCTGTCGGGGCTGTGCCTGGGCGTAATTATCGTTGAAGCGGCTGAGAAATCCGGCTCCTTGATTACCGCTCGGATGGCGCTGGAACAGAATCGCCAAGTCTTCGCCGTGCCCGGGAGCCCCTTGACTGGCAAGACGCGCGGTAGCAATCGTCTTTTGCGCGAGGGCGCGAAGCTGGTGGAATGTTGCCAGGATGTTGTCGAAGAGTTGCTTCCGCAGCTCGGAATGTTGTCTGGCGGGTACAAATCGAGGCACCCGGGGGACATTTCGGCTGCTTTCGTGCGACCTGGCGTCGATCAAGGGTCGGATGAGGATAAACTGCTTTTAAGACAACTAAAAGAAGATGAAAAGCTTCATATCGACACGATTATCGAAGCTTCGGGGCTGACCACTCAGGTCGTGCTTAGATTACTGCTAGAATTGGAATTGAAGGGCGTAGTCGCCCAACACCCCGGCAAGCTTTTCTCGCTTGCCTAGGTCAGGCAGCATAATGGCCGCCCTGTGGGTCGGATGAGGGTAGTTAACCGGGGGGGGATGGAAAACTGTGGCAAAGAACCTCGTTATCGTAGAATCGCCAGCCAAGGCGAAAACCATCAAGCGCTATCTCGGGGCCGACTACCAGGTAACTCCTTCGGTCGGTCATGTCGTAGATCTGCCCAAAAGCACACTCGGCGTGGATATCGAGCACGACTTCAAGCCCGAGTACCACGTCATTCCGGGAAAACTGAAGATAATCGAAGAGATTAAGAAGCAGGCCAAGGGCAAGGACCATATCTATCTCGCCACCGACCCCGATCGCGAGGGCGAGGCGATCGCCTTCCATATCGCGGACCGGCTCGGCAAAAGCCTCAACGGCAAGATTCAGCGCATCCTGCTCCATGAGATCACCAAGGACGGTGTCAAGGATGCCCTCGAACATCCGACCGCCCTCAATCAGCCGCTGTTCGACGCGCAACAGGCCCGCCGCGTCCTCGACCGTCTGGTCGGTTATCGCATAAGCCCGATTCTATGGGACAAGGTGAAGCGCGGGATCAGCGCGGGCCGGGTGCAGTCGGTCGCGCTGCGGATAATCGTCGAGCGCGAAAAAGAGCGCGAGGCCTTCCGCGCCGAGGAGTATTGGACTCTCGACGCGCGACTCGAAGGCAAGAATCCTCCGCCTTTCACGGCGCGCCTCTTTAGCCATCGCGGCCAGCGCATCGACAACAAGGCCTACAAGCTGCCCGAGCAGGAGGCGAGGGATGTCATCGCGGCCTGCGAGAAGCAGCCGTTCGCCGTCAAGAGCATCGAGAGCAAGGAGGTCCGCCGCAGTCCGGCGCCTCCGTTTATCACCTCGCGCCTGCAGCAGGAGGCCGCCCGCCGCCTGTACTACTCGCCCTCGCGCACGATGAAGATCGCGCAGCGCCTTTATGAAGGCGTCGAGCTCGGCGAGGCGGGCGCCACCGGTCTCATCACTTATATGCGTACCGATTCGCCGCGCGTATCGCCGCAGGCGCTGGAGTCGGTTCGCGGTCACATCGTGAATCGATACGGGAAGGAGTACCTGCCCGATCACGCGAACTTCTATAAGGGCTCGAAGTCCTCGCAGGACGCCCACGAAGCGATCCGGCCCACCTCGGTCGAGCGCGATCCTGAATCGATGGCGAAGTATCTCGAGAAGGACGAACTGGCGCTCTACACGCTCATCTACAATCGCTTCGTCTCGAGTCAGATGATGCCGGCGGTGTTCGATCGCACCACCATCGATATCGAATGCGGCAAGGCGATTTTCCGCGCCACCGGGCAGGTGATGAAGTTCGACGGCTTCATCCGGGTTTACATGGAAGGGCAGGACGAAGCCGAGGAGCAGGAAGGATTGCTCCCGCAGCTTTCGGAAGGCGAATTGCTCAAACTGCTCTCTTTCGATCCACAACAACATTTCACGCAGCCGCCGCCGCGCTTCAGCCAGGCCACCCTGATCAAGGAGCTGGAAGAAAAGGGCATCGGCAGGCCGTCCACCTACGCCAGCATCATGGGCAGCATCCTGAGCCGCGACTATGTCGAAGAAGATGAGAGCAAGCGGATCAGGCCGACCTCGCTTGGCCGTGTCGTCAGCGATCTCCTCGTGAAGGGATTCCCCGACATCCTCGAAGTAGGCTTCACCGCCAAAATGGAAGAAGAACTGGACGACGTCGAAGAAGGCCGCGATGGATGGATCCCCACGCTCCATCGCTTTTGGAAGCCGTTCGAGAAGCGTCTCGGCGAAGCCAAAGAGAAGATGCCCACGGTCAAGCGCACCGGCCTCAAGACCGGCCTCAAATGCGATCTCGACGGTGGCGAGATGGTCATCAAATGGGGCCGCAACGGCGAATTTCTCGCCTGCTCCAATTACCCCGCCTGCCGCAACACCAAGGAATTCAAACGCGACGAGCAGGGCGGGATTCAGATCCAGGCATCAGCCGCGGCCGCGATGACCGACGTCACCTGCGACAAGTGCGGCAAGCCGATGGTCCGCAAGCGCTCGCGCTTCGGCGAATTCCTGGGATGCTCGGGCTATCCGGATTGCGACGGTATCAAGAAGCTCAAAGCTGAACCGGTCAAGACCGGCGTCCATTGCCCCGAATGCAAAGAGGGCGAGATGCTGGAGCGGCGCACGCGTCGCGGCAAAATTTTCTGGGGATGCGGCCGCTATCCCAAATGCAAATTCGCGAGCTGGGACAAACTGATCATGCAGCCCTGCCCGAGTTGCGGCGCGCCGTATCTGGTCGAGAAAATCACCAAGAAAGAAGGCGCGCGATGGCAATGCGCGAAGGAAGGATGCGACTATCGCATCCCGGTCCCTGAGAGTCCCGCGACGCCGCCAGCAGCGGCATCAGGCGGCGCAGTTGAGGGCCACCTCGGCGCATAAGGCAGACGCGTGTCCTGGGATCATGCCGGGCGATAGGTCTTCCCGGCCGGTCGGACCGGCGGTTCGAACGTTATCTAGACTAGCCGGCCATCCGATTCATCGCGATTCTTATGACTTATGGACGAGTCCCGTCACGCCACCGACAAACAGGGCCGTGAGCAACCAGCCCATCGAGATATGTAGCCAAAGATACCAATGCAAGTGTCGCCCAAATTTTTCTCCAAACCGATGATCACGCCTAGATAGCCGCCCAAAAAGACGCACCTCCTTAGTCGGAAGCAAATTCACGTTCGAGTACCCATTGCTCTCCTTGGCCCAGTTTCACCAACGGCAAAAATGTTTCCAACGAGTAGATGAAGGCGTTGAACGGCTGATGATGTTCGGGAAGTAGGTCGTGCTTTGTGAAGGACTCGTACGAGGGCGGATCTGTCGGAGTAAGGACCCTACACCGATATCCCCATGAGAATAGAAGTGTTCCGAGCCCTACGAATGCAGCTATAAGCCAGAATGCACGAAACGGTCGATAGCCGTAGCCAATCAACGGGCCTAAAATATATTTACTTATATGCCCTTCCCAACCTAAGCCGCCATTGGCCCTTAGCTGATTTTCCTTTGCAATGAGAACATCGATAGCTTGATTTTCCTCTCCTCTCTTGCTGAGCACGTTGGCCAATTGTTGGTAGGGTTGGGTTGAGTACACTATCTCAGATTGAATCTTCTTCAGCCGAAGGCCAACTGCCTGCCGAGTCAACATGCTGCCCGTCGAGAAATTGTCATACACGAAACCATCTAAAGAAAAGAGCGGCGGCCAAGCCCTTACATCGTCTTCGAGAGTTCCAACCCTGGCCAAGTCCAACAGAAGCACCGTATGGTTCGTTTCACTGACGTTTTCCCATGCAAACGTTCTTTCAACATTCATTCCGACCGCTATCAGACCGTTCCGATAGTTTAAGGCCTTCTTTTTGTCTCTAGTAACATCCTCGTCATCGTCGAAGGAGGCATATTTCACCAAAAAATCGCCGTCGATTTTGGAGTTGGTGAGATTCAGAATACCGTCTGTGATAAATCCGTTCCTAGCGAAAACATCGCCTTTGACCGTTAGCTCGAGAGCCGTGATCGAATCCTGTTCCTTCTCGTCTCGCAGAAAGTAGCCCTTCGACAGCGTCAAATCGCCGTCAATTTCGGCGTCCGTGAGATCAATATTGCTCAATGACGTAAAACTATCGTTCAGAAACAGACCACCACCCATGACAGCATATTCTGCATCGATGCCGCGGACTATCAGACTGCCGGTGAGATTTATGCCGTTGGTATGCGAGTATCTGAGATCGAGCGGTCCGACAATAAAGCAGTGATCCAAGAGAATTCGGACGGGTACGCTCATACCATCAAGGTCTATACCGTCTCGGATCACGGCTCCGGCAATACCGACACCACCTGAATCGATGTGCTTGCGCACTGAAGGGTCGGTCAGCAACCAGCTAATTAAGGTGCCGCGAACAATGCGGTCTTCCTTAGAAGTCCAGTCTTGATACTTCACAGGATCATTGTCAGGCGAATTTGGGTCTGAACTGTTGCCGACCCAAACCAGATTCGGTTCGTTTGTTGACCTTAGAATAGCAAGTTCGGCTTTCGAGAAAGCAATCGGAATCCGCTGAGACTTGAAATATTCGCGAGCTAGTTGGAGTACAGTGTCCCCCTCTGGCTCTATGGGGACTCCTGTTGAGGCCTCGCTATTTTGTAATTGTCGCGCGCTCTTCTGCGCCTGTTCTCCTGTTGATCGAGCAAACGAGGCATTGCCTGTCCAAATCAAGAGAATTACGATCAGAGTTAGAACCCCGGTTACGCGTTGCATGCTGCCCTCCCGCCGATATCGCCGGTTTGCTCGGTTATTCGAATTTCCGATGACTAGCAGTTTAGTATCTCGTTGTCACTGCCCTTCCGCTTCGGCTTTCATCGACGTCAGCGCACACTCCGATAATCCGCCAGGCACGGTATGACAAGTGTCGCGTAATTCCAGGGCGAGCCCGCTATCTCGCGAGTTGGGACAAACTGATCATGCAGCCCTGTCCGAGTTGCGGCGCGCCGTATCTGGTCGAGAAAATCACCAAGAAAGAAGGCGCGCGATGGCAATGCGCGAAGGAAGGATGCGACTATCGCATCCCGGTCCCTGAGAGCCCCGCGACCCCGCCGGCAGCGGCATCAGGCGGTGGTATCGAGGGCCACCTCGGCGCATAACAGGCGAAAAAGATTCACGCCGATCGAAAGTGATCATCTCGTGAGAAGCAGCGACCTCCCTGAGCGCGCTTCCGAGGCGATAGCCCACCCGACTTTCGTTCGTTCCTGTGGGAACAGCGCGGGTCTTGGTCTAGAATCGGTGAACAATGGGAAATTCCATCACTTCGCGAAAGACGGTCGTGCATGGTGAAAAGATACGGGAACAAAATCCGTTGAAACCTGTCGGGCGAAGGCGCGAAAAAAGGTCTGATCAGACGGATCTTTTTCGCAATTCTGTTAATTTCATTTTTCAGTCATTCTTGACCGTATGGTAGGCTTGTGTCTGTGAGGCGCAGACGGATGGTTGACGAGCGAGATCGAGACTTGAGCTTATACGGCGGGAAAGACCCTCGCCACATGCCCATCTACACGCTGGATGAGGCCGCTCATATTCTCTGGCTCGCGCCGTCCACTCTCAAGGCGTGGACGATGGGGCAAACGTGGCACGAATCATCTGGAAAGGCCCGTCAATTTGTCGCTCTGATAATCCCGCCGGAATCAGACGAACCAATGCTGTCGTTTACCAACCTGATAGAGGCTCACGTGCTTCGCGCGATTCGGCGGGTTCACAAGGTAAAGATGCGTGCGATTCGGGAAGCTATGAAGGCAATCCGCGAGGAGTTTGAATCGTTGCACCCTCTTGCCGATGTCGATCTCTATACCGAGGGCAAAAGTATCATCGTAGAATATGGTGGATACCTGAACATGAGCCGTGGCAAGCAGGCCGAAATGGAGCAGGTAATTTCCGTTTATGTGAAGCGGATAGAACGCGAAGAGCACAAGCTCGCCCGCTTTTTCCCCTTCTACAGTGAGCCGCGAATAAAGGGGCCAGGTATTGAGGAACAACCCAAGATAGTCTCCGTCAATCCATTTGTTTCGTTCGGACGACCTGTAGTGATCGACACGAATATCCGAACAGAAGCTATTGCCGAGAGGTTTTTTGCGGGCGATTCCATAGACGATCTATCGTCTGACTTCAGACTGGATAGAAGCATTATTGAAGCAGCCGTCCGCTACGAAAGGCCGCGTATCGCCGCGGATATGGCTGCATAAATCGACTTCACGCCGTCCGCAAAGACGTTCTTCACAGATGCTGATTCCGCAAGTCAGCTTGTCGCCGACGCAATAGCCTCAAGCAGCGGCTGGACTGTCGAATCGCACAGCAAATACTTCGCGCAGCGCACGGACGACGTTGTGTGGCTCCCTTTCGTAGGTCGCAAGGACTGGGTACCGATCACGAAAGATAAGAGAATCAGAAAGCGCCCGCTCGAACGCGAAGCTCTAATCAATTCTGGCGTCAGGAGTTTTGTTTTGTACGCTGGTAATCTCAAGGCCGCGGAAATGGCTTCGATCTTTTCGGCCGCTATGCCCGCAATGCTCCGACTGCTCGCTGAACAACCGCCACCATTTATCGCGAGGATCGATGAACAAGCACTGGTGACGCTTGCGTACCCACCACCATAGCCGCTCGTCTCTGAGTATTGTCCTAAGGTGGGTCCTGATCCCGACGCTCCAACGACAACCTGCAGGTCTGTGCCCCAGGAACCAAGTAGAATTGACCCACTTGAAGGTCTGTGGTTCGGTGGGAGCGCTTTCGCTTCATTGCGTGAGCGCGGAGAGCCTCTCGAAAAAGTCGGGGAAGGTTTTCGATACGCATTCGGGATTCTGGATCTTCACCCCCGGCACTTTGAGTCCCACCACCGAAAATGCCATCGCGATCCGATGATCGTCGTAGGTATCGATGCTGGCCGCTCTCAGAGCCGACGGCCGAATCTCCATCCCGTCTTCCAAATCCGTGACGCTTGCCCCCAACCTGCGCAGTTCAGACGCGATAGACCGAATGCGATCGCTCTCATGATGCCGGATGAATTCTACCTTGCGGATCTTCGTCGGCGAGGATGCAAACGGAGCGATCGCCGCCAGCGTCGCCACCATGTCGGGCATCGAGTTCATCGCGACATCAACTCCGCGCAGTTGCTCGGTTCCCGTGACCTCCACCGAATCGGGATTCCATTTCACCCGCGCGCCCATCTGCTGCAGCACGGTCAACAATGCGGTGTCGCCTTGAACCGAGTTGGCGCTGAGCCCCGCGATTGTAACCGAGCCGCCGCATATCGCCGCCGCAGCGGCGAAGTAGCTCGCGCTCGAGGCGTCGGGCTCCACTACGAAGCGGCGCGCGCGATAGGCCTGCCCGCCCGGAATCGTGATGGTGTCGCCGTCGACATTCCATTTCGCGCCCCACGCTTCCATCATGCGCAGCGTCATTTCGATAAACGGGCGCGCGGCTTCGCCCGCGACCTGCAGGCGCAAACCCTCGGGCCACAGCGGCGCCGGCATCAGCATCGCGGAGACGAATTGCGATGAGGTGCGCGCGTCGATATGCGTGGCGCCGCCGCGAAATGCGGTCCGCGAATCCGCGATCACCGGCGGACATCGATTGTCGCGCTCGCTGTAAACCGAAGCTCCCAGCCGTTGCATCGCGTCCAGCAGCGGGCCGATCGGGCGCTCGCGCATCCGATGATTTCCGTCGATGCGGAATTTTCCACGCGCCAGGGTGAGGAACGGAATCAGAAAGCGCATCGCGGTACCCGCGCCGCCGACGGAAAGATCGGTCCCCGATGACGGAATCTGTCCCCCCAATCCGCTGATGGTGACGCGCCGCTCCGCTTCTTCAATCGTGAGCTGGAAACCGAGCTGCTTGAGCGATTCGAGCACGTGGCCGGTGTCGTCGCTGAAGAGCACGTTCTCGATGGTGGAGCGCCCTTCCGCCATCGCGCCAATCAACAGCGCGCGATTGGTGATACTCTTGGAACCCGGGATCGAGACGATGGTGGCGAGCGGTCTGGTCGCGGGCGTTATCTCGATTTCATTCATCCAGCCGCGAGAATATGCGGGGCAAAACTTCTACTCAAGTGACCGCGATCGCGAATGGAGAAAGAACGCGATGGCGGCTGGTTAAAGGCTGGGTGGTGGTTTTATAATGCGCTCTGGAGGAGTTGCGTCATGGCGCGCGCCAACAAGTTCAGCGATCCGCTCGATCTACAGATCCACGAAGCCCATAGCCGCTACGTCCAGGTGATGGAGGAGATTCGCATGGGCGCCATCAGTCAGGAGACCAAGGAAAAATATCTGAAGATCATCGGCGGGCTGACCGAGAAGCTCGCCATTCCGACTAAACCGCTATCGGAGATTATCGGCGAGATGATGGCGGAAGCGGCGCCGTTCCTCTTTCAGACGATGCAGAATCGGTAACCCTACCTCACGCCTCCACTGCGTACGCACTCTCATTGTGTTGGCTGAGATCGAGACCGGTCTGCTCGTCATCCCTGGTCACCCGAATTCCAACCACCGCGTCGGTCAGCTTTAACAGGATGGAACTGCCGACAAACGAAAACGCTATCGTGGCAACGACGCCGATCGCCTGGATGAAAAACTGGTGCGGGTTCCCGTAGAAGAGTCCGTTGGCGCCGGCAGGATTGACCATCGCGCTCGCAAATAGGCCGGTTGCGAGCGCGCCCAAAATTCCTCCCACTCCGTGAACGCCGACCACATCGAGCGCGTCGTCGTAATTGAAGCGGGGCTTCAGCCGCACCGCCGTAAAAGCAGAGCACTCCCGCGACGCCGCCGATGATGAGCGCCGGAAATCGGGCTGACAAACCTGCCGCAGGCGTAATCGCCACGAGTCCGGCGACGGCTCCGCTCGCCGCGCCGAGCACGGTGGGCCGCCCGCTTTGCACCATTCCGCGGCCATCCAGGTAAGCGCCGCCGCGGACGCGCCGAGATGCGTGGCGACGAAGGCGGAAACCGCAAGACCGTTGGCCCCAGCGCGCTGCCCGGCATTGAACCCGAACCATCCGACCCACAATAGTCCGGCGCCCGCCAGCGTGAGAGACAGGTTATGCGGCGGCATCGGCTCGCGCGGATATCCCAGCCGTTTGCCGATGAACAGCGCTGCGGCCAGCGCGCAGACACCCGACGAAATGTGCACCACCGTTCCGCCGGCGAAATCGAGCGCGCCCATCTGATGAATCCATCCGCCGGCGCCCCAGACCCAATGCGCCAGCGGATCGTAAATGAGCGATGATCCACAGCAGGCTGAACAGCAGGAAATCCGCGAAACGAAATTCGTTCCGCGAAAGCGCCCGTGATCAGCGCCGGCGTGATGACGGCGAACATGCACTGAAAGATCATGTAGGCCTGATGCGGGACGTCGCCGCGTATGCCGCATACGGCTCGCGTCGCGCTGACGCCAGCGAGTCCGAGCCATCCAGCCCGCCGATCAGACCGAGCGTGATCGGGCGCGAACGCGAGGCTGTACCCCAGCAGCACCCATTCACGGAGATCAGGGCCGCCAGGATGAAGCTATGCATCAGGGTGGCGAGAACGTTTTTGCGCCTGCACCATGCCGCCATAAAAGAGCGCCAAGCCCGGAATCGTCATCATCAGAACTAACGCGGATGAAGTGAGGATCCAGGCGACATCGGCGCCGTTGACTTGCGCCGGTCCGTCCGCGGCGTCCGCTGTGGAAGCCATCAAGAGAGACAGCGCGAGGATCAGGGCAAACCCGTACCAGGCCCGGCTGCCGGTTAACTTCCCACCCATGGGTGATAACCTCCGCAACACGCGGACGCATTGGCGCGGCCCGCGCAAAAATAAATTCCGCCTATTCTGCCACAAGCGCGGCGAAAGTCAGTATCTCGAAAGCAAAAAAAGAGGGCGGCTGAAGCCGCCCTCGCATGAGACGTTTTTTCGCCGGGCGCTATCCCTTCGGGAAGTCCCAAAATTCGCTCGCCGATCATGTTGCTTCTGAACCGCCGAGGTTCCGCCCGCGATCGTCATCGATTCGCTGGCGAGGATTCGTCTCAGCCAATCGCCGTCGGGTGCGAGTGGTGATCGCCGCTCGAGCGTAGCGCATATGCGCCCAGCAGCCGCATCGTGAATTTCACCATCCGCTGCGACAATTCAGTCGACACCAGCTTGCCAGATCGACGCCTCGGCGCCCGGCGGTTGCCCCTTCAGACGCTTGGTCAGGCTGCGCATGCCGTTGTATTTTTTTGCCGCGACTTCGAATCGCGAACTGCGCGATCTGCTGACGAATCGACGATCCTCGGCGGCGGGCCGCGCCGTTCAACGTTGCACCGTCTTCGCGAGCTCGACCAGTTGCGTGAGCATCTGCTCGCTGCCGCCGAGCGTCTCGCCGATCCCGAACCGCTCATGCATCAGGGTTGCGACCAGCACCTGCCATCCCATGTTGAGCGGCCCGAGCAGATTCTCTTTCGGAACGCGCACGTCCTCGAAAAAGATTTCGTTGAATTCCGAATCGCCGCTGATCTGCTTGAGCGGCTTGACCGTTACGCCGGGCGCTTTCATATCGACCAGCAGGCAGCTCATCCCCTTATGCTTGGGGAGTTCGGGATCGGTGCGCACGAAGAGCTGGACAAAGTCCGAGCGATGTGCGATCGTGGTCCAGACTTTCTGTCCGTTGACGACGAAGCTGTCGCCTTCGAGCACCGCGCGCATCTGCATCGCCGCGAGATCGGAACCGGCGCCCGGCTCCGACATCCCTTCGCACCAGATTTCCTTGCCGAGAGAATCGGTTCGAGATAGCGCGACTTCTGCTCGTCGGTGCCCCATTGCATCAGGGCCGGGCCGGTCATGATAATGCCGAGCACGTTGACTCCGATCGGCAGATTCAGCCGCCCAAGCTCCTGCTGGAATATCACCTGCTCGATAAAGGTCGCGCCGCTGGCCGCCGTATTCCTTTGGCCAGGTGAGGCCCATCCATCCGCCCTGGTAGAGGCGCGTGTGCCAGTCCTTGAGCCGATTCCAGAGGCGATCGTCGCCGAGGCTTTCGGAATCAACCTGTTCGATTTTGCCGGGCTGGTTGGCTTCGAGCCAACTGCGCACCTTGGCGCGGTAAGCTTCCTGTTCGGGGGTGTACTGAAAATCCATCGATTCGAGACGCTCCCTTAAACGGACGGTTTGTTGAAACCTTAGCCGAGTCCGTTCAATTTAGGTAGCTCGGCCGTTTTCCAAGCGCATCGGCGCCGTGGTGGATTTCGAGCGGCGACCGCCTGGCGGCGGCCGCCGTGACGCTCGCGGTCAGCCTCGGCTACTCACCCGCCGAAGCTATGCTTGACGGCTAGCTGTTACTGCGAATCGCCGCCGCCGGTGTCGCTGGAGTCGGGCGCGGGCGCCTCGGCAGGAGGAGCAGGCGTTGCCGATACCGTTGCGGTTGGCGCCGGCATGTCGGCGAGGATTTGGGTCGCGTGAACCGAAGGAACCACGTTCGGATATACCTTCAGGATTTTCCCGTCGTCGCCGATCACGTAGGTAATCCGTTTGTCGAGGCCGAGAATCGGAATCCCATTTGCGGCTCCATATGCCGTCGCGATCTTGCGGCCGGGATCGAGCAGCAAAGGAAACGGCAGGCTGTACTTCTTGATGAACGCGCGATGCGCCTCGGACGTGTCCACGCTGCATCCGAACACCATCAGCCCGGCGGCCTGGAAACGCGCGAAGCCGTCGCGAAAAGCGCACGCCTCTTTGGTGCATCCCGGGGTGTTGTCCTTCGGATAAAAATACAAAATGACCGTCTTGCCGCGATAATCGGAAAGCGAAAACGGCGCTATCTGATCTCCGTTTACCATCTGGGTGGTGATCGGCGGCGCGACCTCGCCTTCCTTGAGCATGTCCGCGCGCGCCATGAGCGGACGCAGCAAGCCCATCGCGATCAACACGACGCCCGTAGCGATCAGCGGGAAGTTCACTTTTCGCGATTCCTCCCCTTCCGCGGAGTCAGACATGGTAGAGCCAATTTCTATAGCGCGGATCGCGCCCTCGCAACGCACTGTCAAAGGTCTGCCTAACCTTCATGGTAATCGGACCGGGCTTGCCGCCGCCGATCTTGCGATCGTCGAGTTGCGAAACCGGCGTAACCTCCGCCGCGGTCCCGGTCATGAAGCATTCGTCCGCGATGTAGATCGCGTCACGCGCGAACATTTGCTCGGCTACGGGGAAACCCTGGTCCGCCAGAATCTTGATTACGGCGTCGCGCGTGATTCCGCCGAGGATCGAAGTGAGCGGCGGGGTTTTTACGACGCCATCGCGGATTACGAAGATATTTTCGCCGCTGCCTTCCGCGACGAAGCCTTCGGTATCGAGCAACAACGCTTCATCATAGCCACTGCGGCGCGCCTCGTAACCGGCGAGAATCGAGTTGACGTAGTGCCCGGAAACTTTCGCCGCCGGCATCATCGAGTTGTGATGGAAGCGCACGAACGAAGAAGTCTTCAGGCGCGCGCCCTTCTCGATACTCTCCTTGCCGAGATAGGCGCCCCACGGCCACGCCGCGATCGCGACCCGGGTCTTGTTGCCACGCGCCGCCAGTCCCATCTCGCCTTCACCGAGAAACGCGATCGGGCGCAGATAGCACTCGGCGAATTTGTTCACCCTGATCACATCGGCGCAGGCCTTGACCAGCTCCTCGCTGCTGTAGGGAACCGGCATCTCCACGATGTGCGCGGATTCCAGCAGCCGGCGGATGTGTTCGTGCGCGCGAAAAATCGCCGACTTGCCGTCGTCGCTCTGGTAGCATCGCATCCCTTCGAAGACCGCGAGGCCGTAGTGAAGGCTATGCGTGAGAACGTGAACCTGCGCCTGGTCGTACGGCACCATCTCGCCGTCGAGCCAGATCTTGTCGGAACGAATGCTGGCGGTGGCCAATTGAGTCCAACCTCACACGTCAATTGAAATCTCGCGGCGATACACCCGGATAGGAGCGGATCCCGTCTAAGAAAGTTAATCGAAGGCCACTAGCGGGACAAGGCGATTTCTTTGCAGATGGTGTCTGCAAAGTATCTGAGTGAGATTCCTGGCCTCGGCGCGCGCCACGACTGTTGAAGTCAAGTTTCCTGGAGCGGCCCCTGAGCGGTGATCCGCAGTAGGCGGAGGGACAGACGGTCGTACGGCGTCAGCGGCACGCAAGGACCTTTCTGTCGGCTCGCAAACTTTGCGGCGGGACCACGCACGGGCCATCCACCATGCGGGCGGCATCATTCGTCTGCCGCCGCTACTTATTGCCTCGCTATATTCTCAACGGTAATCAGCAGTCCAGGCATCACTCGCAGAATTCCGAATAGCGACGGCAATCCTCGATTGATTAGATGAACGCCGTGCGCTGCCGCCAAACCATTTTCCTGGGAGCTTCGCTCAATCAGCGCAAAAGGTACAAAGAATGATGCTGGATCCGTTTCAGGCTTCTCCGCCCGATGGGCTTCCGCCTGAGCAGGCAAGTTGCCTAGTCGGATGCGCTTGATCTCGTTCTCCAGTTCCTGGCCTATAGTCTCCGCTTCGATCTTTTTGGCGTCGGCTCTTGCCCTCTCGGCATCGGCTCTTCCCCTCTCGGCATCGACTTTTGCCCTCTCGGCGTCGCTTCTTCCCTTTTCGGAACTTCGCTTCTGCCAATTCAGCGTCAGATCGATACACCTGTGGACAGCCGTTGCTGCTATGACAGGAGCAGAAATCACACCGACCCCGCATGTAGCGAGTAGGCTCAACCCACCGACGATCAAACCAGGACCCGTTGCGAGATAGTCCACCGAGCCTGCGGCAACCCTTACAGTCGGCATCACTGCATCCGCACCAAAGGAGCGATTTGCCGCCAAAAGCGAGGTAATGAGTTCGGTCAGCGCTAATGAGGTGGCTGCGACTTCGGAAAGTGGCAGCCCACCATCGAGGGCACCGCGCATCGCCGGGTGGTTAAATCGAACAAGAAATTCGCGCGGCTCCAGCAGACTGCGGTCAAAAGGCAACACTCCGCTTTGAACGAGCTGGACCATCTCATCGTCTGAAGGATCGATTCTTCGTAAGAGGTGCGGGAGTATCCTGGCGCCATTTTGAGTTACCCAGGAATCGGCCTCTTCGACAAGTCCTTCCTCTGCGTCTCCGCGTAAGAGCGACGGCCTATCGTCAGTTATCTCCTGCCTCGCGGATGATCTCAAGCCGATCGGGTTCGGTAAGTTTAAGAATGAGCTCTCGCAATACTTCATCTGGCATGGCGGCACCTCCGGGGCATCTTGCCCCGACCGGCTTCACACTATGGCGCGAGGGAATCTCCCAACTCGCCGGAGTTTGCAGGCGAATCTCCCTGCGCGAGAAAGCTCTCCAGCCGGTCGCGTCTTACAATCAAGTGACGTCCGTCGCGTACGATCAGTCGCTTGCGTTCAAAGCCGGTGAGATACTCGGTTACCCGCGGACGTGAAGCGCCGACCAGTTCAGCAAAATCCCGGTGCCGCGCCGGCACCGTTAGTCGCACCCCTTGTCGATCGCGCGTGCCGAAATTCTCGCTTAGCTCCAACAGTATCAGCGCGATTCGTTCTTCAAGCGTGTAGCCCATGAAATTCGAGCAGCGCAACGGCAACAGATCCCACGGTCCCGAATAGCTGGCGGCCATGCGCTTGAAGTCTGCAGAGGCGATTCCCAGAGCGATTTCGATGAATGTCGCCAGAGTGACGATTCCAATCTGGCAGTCGGTGACCGCTTCGCAGCGGAACTCATATCTGATCCCCGCGACCACCGCGGGAACGCCGGGAATCATGCCTGGCGCAACCATAATCACCAGTCTGCGATTGCCCTTGCGATTGCGGCATGTGATGCGCGCGACCCCCGAAAGCAAGACGTAAGCGGATTCAGGAGAGTGCCTCTCATCGAAGATGGTGCCACGCCTTCTAACCCGGCTTATCGTCAGCGCATCGGCAAGTCTGTTCAGCTGGCGCGAGGTCAGCCAGGAAATGTTTTTAAGTTCCCGTAATCTTCGGACTCGCGACACTCGCGCCGTGCGCATCGCAACAATCTACCAGACTTGCGTTGGATCGCGGTTGTACCTTCGGTGCGCGTTGGTTCTTTCGGTAACGAAAGTGCGCGTTTGACACGTAGCCTCGTAAGTGAGCTCGACATGCTAGAGCGATAGCAACAAATCTAATAATGGCTTCTCCGACGGACCTGCTGCAGCGAAAAATATTTCCCTGCCTCATCTCTGATCAGGGAAAACGAATTCCCTGCTAGGCGACAAAATTTCCCTGTTAGGATTTCCAGGGGAATTTCCGCAAAAGGCCGAACGCCGCAAGGGGTCTTGCAGGTGAAAACGCACGCATCGGAGGAGAAGATTCCGGCGGCAAAAGCGCCAGCCTTATCCAGCGAGTCCGACAAGGCCCGTGAATCAAGGCGATTTCTTTGCAGGCGATCATCTGAGCGCTTGGCCGGCATACTCGGTAAGCGCCGTTTCGCTGGCCGCATCTTTTGGTCCGCGCCGCATCCCTTTGAGAATTCGATATAGTGTGTAAACGCTGACGCCCAGACTTTTTGCCGCCTTCGGGATCGACCCGCATCGCGAAACCTCCCTGCGCGCCAAATCGAATCGGAAGTTGCGCACCGCCTCTTCGAATATCGAGCCGCTCTGAGGAAAATCTCCGTCGCTAATCTGTTGAGCCTCGCCCAGTTCGCGATAAAGACACGGCTCGCACATGAAGGTAATCGAAAGCCGAGGTTGCCTCTCCACCACCGCCATCACCAATTCGCCGTGCTCGATCGCATGCATTCTTGAACTACAGAACCGCATAAACCATTGCGCCTCATCGTACTTGTGGAACCGGGTGAAGGTCTGACGAGCCCCACCCGCATCCATTGTCCGACAATCATATGAGCCGCGTAAGGAGGACATTTTACCGCGCTTCCCGCCCATATATTTTTCGTCAACCTCAACCTCGCTCATGAGTTTCGTAAATTCCTTACCTTCCATCGCAGCCCGGATACGCTGGCACATATACCACGCCGTCCGATAATCGCCGCTCCCAATCTGGCGATGAATCTGTAGCGCGCTAAAATGCCTTTCTTGGACTGGCTCATCAGGTACATGACCTCGAACCACGTCCGAAGCGGGTAGTTCGTATTCTCGAAAACCGTCTTGGTGATAACGCTGAATCGATATCCGTTGCGTATATGTTAAGTGTCTTTTTTTACCTTCTCCGCAACGTTCCTTGCGTTTTTGCAGACCCAATGGAAGGGCCGCGCTTTCAGAGCATAGACGCCCTCGCTGTCTCGATTGCATCGCGGGCATTTCACTGCCATCCGGCCAGCGCATAATCGCGAAGCAACCCTTTGCACGCGGTATGTGGAGTACGCGACTTGAGAGCGGAAGTGTGATGTTGGGCTGAACGGTTTTCGCTCAATGAACTAGTTCAGCCGCGATTTCGCCTAGGGAGAGAGCGACTTCATGGCTCAAAGCGCACTCTCACTGAACATCGGGTCAGTCGCGATTTCGCGCGAGACTTCGAACAGACTTCGAAAAGCAACTGGCGCAATCGGCGAGTCCGTACCAGAATCGATCCCATGAAATCGAAAGCTACGACCTCGATTCGGCTGCGATGGCTGGCGCTTGCCGGCGTGGCGGCGATGATATTGATCCATTCGCCAGCGACTGTGGCGCAAGACGCTTCCAATGGCGGCGGCACCGATGCGGCGGCGATCCGGGCGGCGGTTGATTCGCCGGCAAGACCCGCGGACGACAAGGCGCGCGATCGCTATCGGCATCCGTTCGACACGCTTAACTATTTCGGCATCAAGCCGGATATGACGGTGGTTGAGATTTGGCCGGGCGCCGGATGGTACACCGATATCCTGGCGCCGCTGCTTCAGCAGCACGGCAAACTCTACGTCGCGGTGGCGCCGGGCGAGAACTCCGAGGCCTATCGGGAGAAGCTGGCCGCGGATCCGTCGCGCTACGGCAAGGTGATCGTGATGGATCTCGCGCCGCCCTCGAAGCTTACGATCGCGCCGCCCGGCTCCGCCGACCTGGTGCTGACTTTTCGCAACGTGCATAACTGGATGAAGAGCGGATACGCGAGAGATGTTTTCAAGGCGATGTTCGCGGCGCTGAAGCCCGGCGGCATCCTCGGCGTCGTGGAGCATCGCGGCAATCCGGCGCAGCCGCAGGATCCCAAGGCGAGCTCCGGATACGTTCGCGAAGACTACGTCATCAAGTTGGCCGAGCAGGCTGGGTTTCAGCTCGCGGGACATTCCGAAATCAATGCCAATCCCAAAGACACCAGGGATTATTCCAAAGGAGTTTGGACACTACCGCCGGTTCTCAGACTTGGTGATGTCGACCGCGCAAAATATCTCGCGATCGGAGAGAGCGATCGGATGACGCTCAGGTTCATCAGGCCGATCAAAATGGTGACGAGGTGACCAGCCTCGTCGGCAGAGGAAAAAGGGATGGATGGCGTCGCGTTTCGGAGGCCGGGCTACATGCGGCGTCGATCGAGCATCGAAGAGACGTCATTTGACGCCAAAAACGCTCGCGCCGAACCACATAAAAGCGCCGCCGAGCAACATCCGAGCAACATCGCGGCAACACTTCCTGGGTCCGTCGAGGGTGGGTTTGGGCGCTTCGGGTCGCTAGGGGAGTCGATCGCTTTGGCAAAAAAGCAAAGGCCGGGCATTTCTGCCCAGCCTCCGATTTCGCAATTACTTCGCCTGGCGGCCTAGAAGCCGGGCTGCGTCCACGGTTGCTGGTGGAGAAATTGCTGCACCTTTGCGATGTAGCTGATGGCGCCGGAATCGTACCAGCCACCGCTATACCAGTTCCCGACCGCACCCCATCGCAGCACGTTCGGGTCGGTCGAAGGCGGGTGATCGACACCATTGGAATCGACGTAATCAGCATACGGAGCGTAGCCGTTGGCGATCGCAATCTGTGCGCGAACCGGATCGCTGAGGTAAGCAAGATGGCCCTGCTCGACGCCCATCTGTTCGGCGAGCTTGAAGTCCGCATTGAAGGCAGTCGACTCTGCAATCAGAGGAAACGACGCGGGCCAGCCCTGATAGATGCCTTCGGCGACCTGATACAAGCCCCATGAGCCGCCGTTCGGTTCCGCTGGCGTGACGTGCTCCAGATCGCCGTGGGAGGGCGTCAGCGTGGTCAAGCCGGTGATAGGATCGGGCGCGGAAAGACTCGCGCTGCGCCATTGGTGCCAACCGGTCTCATTCACGGCGACCGCGCGAAGCAGATCGCCGAAGCTGTAGGTAAGACCGTCAAGCGGATTAACGATAGTGCAGTTCGGACACCATTTGTCGGCTTCAAATTGAATGATCTCAGAAGTGGTTCCGGTGAACTGGCCGTCGACTGCTTCCATATAGCCGCAGTCGTCAAGGCCGCCACAGGCGCCGACGCCACCGCGAAATGCCGCAAGTTCCGCTGCCGTAGGCATCCGGTTATTCGGAATTTCGTTGGACGGACGGAGCGCATCGGGAATCGGCGTGGCAGTCGCGCTGCCGGTCGGAGTAGCGGCGATGGTCGGGATCGGCGTGGACACTATCGTCGGCGTCGGCGCGATCGCGGTCGCCGTCACCGTTGCGGTTGCGACGGGAGTCGCAGTTGCCGTTGCTGTCGCGGCGTTCGCGACCATCACGGTCGAGCTCGCGGATCCCATCCGTGCGCCCACACAATTAAAGGCTATCGCGTTAATTGTATGGACTCCGTTACCGACTTGAGTCGTATTCCAACTGAAACTGTTGGACGATGTATTCACCCAGTACTCATCTACCTGGAAGTCCGTCCCACATACGTTGGAGGTGGTTTTTGTCATCACCATGACGGAGCCGGAGACACGGGTTCCCATGGATGGTGCAGTGATTCTGAACGACCGGTGGTACCACCCCGGGTGTTGGAGTCGGAGTAGGCGTGTGAGGTATGGCAGTAGGTGTGCGAGTGGACGTCGAAGTAGATGTAGGAGTCGGCGTCGGAGTCAGCGTCGGAGTCGATGTCTGAGTGAGCGTCGGAGTAGGTGTACGAGTTGCCGTAGAAGTTGACGTGGCAGTCGGCGTTTGAGTGAGCGTCGGAGTCGACGTCTGAGTCAGCGTAGGTCCAGGCGTAGGAGTTGCCGTAGAAGTAGAAGTGGCAGTCGGGGTCTGAGTCAACGTCGGAGTCGTCGGAGTCTCGGTTAGAGTCGGAGTCGGCGTCTGGGTCAGCGTGGGAGTGGGCGTGCGAGGCGCCGGCGTCGGCGTGCGAGTGAGCGTGGCTGTAGGCGTCGGCTTCGGAGGGGCATTGGCGACCCGAACCGAAATGCTCTCATTGCCCAATAGATCCCCGTTCGCGCCGTATGCGTTCGCGGAGATCGTATGCGATCCGTTGTGAACGGTGGTTGAGTCCCAGGTTACCGTGGCCGGCGGAGTGCTCGCGTAGTAGTTGCCATCGATGTAGACGTTGGTGCGCGATACTTTCGACGTGGTGCTGAGCGAGATCGTCACCGAACCGTAAACGCCCTGGCCATTGTTTGGCTGCCTGATTGTGACCGGGCTTGCATGCGCGAGCGCTGGACTAAAGGACAGCAGACACACTACTAGCGATGAAATAATCGCGGATCGCAAAGTATACCCCCCCAGTTTCCTCCGTGTGACAATCGCTTCCGACGGACACGGCGGGAACTAACGGGGGCAGTAGCAAGCCACGCGCCAAAACGCGGGAACATTCCTCTGAGTATAAATTCTCTACAGGCCGTCGACAGTTTTTCAATCTGAAATCGGAGCCCGCCGAACCGGAAAAGTGCGGGATGGCCACGTTGTTAGGTCTCATCGTGACAGGTGTCTAAAAAAAGCACCGTGCGTTGCTGCCACTCAGCTGAAAACCGCCGTTCGGCAGACCCAGGAGGGGACTATTGTCGTTTCAGAAATGCCACTAATGACTTCTCGAAGAGATTCCCGGGAACCCGACCGAGTTGGACTTTCCGGTTGGCAATCTTGCGCCGTCCAAAATAGAAAAAGGGCGGCCAGTTTCGGCCGCCCTCGATAGTCACTGTCGCGATCGTCTAGTGTTTGGTTTCGATGCGTCTGCCGTAGGTCACTTCGCCCTTGTCGACCCGCAGACTGAAGCCACATTCGGGATTAGTGCAGACCCATGCCTTGAACAATACCGAGGCGCCTTCCTGTCCGTAATCCGAGAGAGGAATCAGGCTCCCGTTATTGCATTTCTGGCACTTCGGCCAGTCCATCAGCCACGCCTCCTTTAGCCACGACCTCAGTCCGCTTCGTCGTTACCAACGGTGAACCTATCCGACACCCGAATCTAAATCAACGAGGCCCCGGCGATGCCGCCGAGGCTCGAAAATGCCTCGCTTTTCATCCTCAACTAATGCTTCAAGTTAGCCTGGGTGATCGCGGGTGCGATGATGAATTCACCGCGCTTCGGCGCGAAGAATTCCACCGTCGGCGTGACGTTTCCGTCGCTATCGATACCCCCCGCGACCATCACGTCGCCCCTGGGCAGTAGCGTCGCGGTCTGATCGAGGCGCGCGACGTTCAGCTCGCCGCCGCCGGAGAAGATGTTGCGTGAAGGGTCGAACAGATCGGCGGCGCGCTGACCCCCAACCGTCCCGGTACCCGGGTTCCATCCGCCGCTGATCAGTACCGTCCCATCGTTCAATTTGGTCGCGACGCCGAGGTAGTGGCTCGCCGTCATCGGGCCGACCGGGAGGAAGGAATTGCTCTCGGGATCGAAAACTTCCGCGGTGCTGAGCGGCGCCAGCGAGACCAGATTTCCGCCGCCGAACGGACTCACGATCGCGCTGGTTTTTCCGCCCGCCAGGAGCACCCGGCCGTCGTCGAGAAGGGCCGCGGCCTGGCCCACCCGATCGCTGATCATATGTTGCTCGAGCGTTCGTAAAAGTGTTGCTCGAGGGTGTGAAAATCTCGCCAGTTTGGTACACGATGTAGCCGTTTGGCATGCCGCCGCGTCCTCCGCCGGCGATCAGGACGCTCCCGTTCTTTAGCAAGGTTGCCGTATGGCCCTCGCGCGGCACTCGCATCGGTGCAATGGCGCTAAAGCCGCCGGTTTCGGGATCGTACACCTCGGCGGATGCGGTCGTGGCGATTCCGTTGGGGCTGCCGCCCGCGATGAGCACCCGTCCGTCGCGCAGCAGGGTTGCGGTATGCCCTTCGCGCGGGGTCGTCATCGCACCGATTGCGCGAAAGCTGCCGGACACCGGGTCGTAGATTTCCGCACTCGACAATTCAGATCGGTAGCCGACGTTTTGCGAGCCGCCCGCGATCAGCACCTGTCCGTTGGGAAGCACGGTCGCCGTATGCCCCTGGCGCGCCGCCGTCATTGAGCCGGTGGGCGTGAAGGTTCCCGCGACGGGATCGTAGATCTCGGCGCTGTCCAGCACTCCGCCGACGTTGGCATTGCTGGTGCCGCCGCAAATCAGGACGCGTCCGTCGTGAAGCGCGACGGCAGTGTGGAGCGCGCGCGGCGTCGTCATCGTGAGCATCCGCACGCCGCGAACCCGCGTCGGTAAGGGGGCGTCGCTCTCGACGATTCCCTGAGCGCATCCGGCTAGCGAGAGCGCGAGGCAAAAAAACACTACTACGAATTTGGCCAGAAATTTTCGCATCGGTACCACTCCAGCATTTCGCGAATGGCGATGGCAATGGTATTGCGACGCCGATCGTGCCGACCTCCGCATAACCGCGCGAGAATTCTTCTCAGCCGCGTTTCACATTGATGCCGTAGCGCAAGCCGTTGGCGATCGCGCGCAGGAACGTCGCCGCGGGATTGACGCCGCGGGCGCGCGGAGGTGTCGCGTCTCCCGAGGCCGTCGCGCGGACGAACGCCAGCATCTCGCGCGGCTCGATCCGCATCATCATGTCCTCGACCTTGGCCATGCGAACTTTGCGCTCGCGATCGATCAGGAAGGTCGCGGGAATTGCGATGCCGCCTTTCTCGGCCGCATTCAGCACGCCCCATTCGATGATGGTCGCGCGGCTGCGGTCGGAAAGCAGCGCAAAAGGAATCGAGAGATCTTTGCGCAAAGCCGCCGAGCGATCAGAGGGATCGACCGAGATCGCGACGACCTCGGCGCCGGCGACGCGAAAATCCTTATAGACCTTTGCGTAGTCCGCCAACTGGCGGAGGCAGAACGGTCACCAGTGTCCCCGGTAGAACAGCACTACGCAGTTGGAGTCCCGAGTCAGCTCTGAGAGCCGCCGCGGGGTGCCGGTGGTATCGGGCAGGGAGAAGTCCGGAGCGGTCTCGCCGACGACAATTTTGCGCTCATCCATGTCCGATACCTCTCTGATTCACTTGGGGCGGGCTTTGAGGCGCGAGAGCTTATGCTCGACGGTGCCGGTGTTATGCCGCATCGCGAGAATCTCGCTCAATAATTTCTGCGCCGCCGCGTCGTCCTTTTTCTTGTCGATCGCGTGACCGAGACCGCTCACCGCCTTCGCGATCGCGGCCCATCGCGGTCCCCCGTATTGCGGGAAGCGCTTCCACGCCGGGTTCTCGAACATCGCCTGGATCTCGTCGAGCGAGCATCCGAAGTCCTCGCGGAAGAGCGCTTCGGCTTCTTTCGCCGAAGCAGCCTCGCTACCGCGCTGCTGCAGGTTAATCAGTTTCTGCCACGCGAGGGCGTCGTCGGGCGGAAGATCGGCCAGGCGTCCGAAAGTTTTGGTTGACGCCGCATGCAAGTGAAAAATGCGGCTGACGTTGCGTGCCTCGTGATAAACGAGCGCCATCAACTCGACATACTGCGGGAGAATACTAGCTGGTTCCATGACCCGCTATTGTGCACCGGCAGACGGGGCGGTTAAAAGGTGCCGCGCACTTGCTATATGATGGCGCGATGGCGAATGCCCACGACGCGGTTAAAGCCGCATTCAACAACGACGCCCGGATTTACGATCGCAGTCGCCGAAGCATGGTTCCGTGTTTCGACGATCTCTATGGCACCGCGGTCGGGCTGATTCCGTTCGACAAGGATCGCGAGTTCGAACTTCTGGATCTCGGCGCCGGCACCGGAGTGCTGTCGGAATTAATCGCCAAGGCGTTTCCGCGCGCGATTATCGTGATGGCGGATATCGCGCCCGAGATGCTGAAGCTGGCGCGCGAGAGATTTTCGCGCGGCGGCGCGATCGATCCGCGGTTCAGCTTCATCACGCTCGATCACGGGAAAGACTCGCTGCCCGGGCAGTTCGACGCGATTGTATCTGCGCTTTCGATTCATCATCTCGAGCACCAGGAGAAGCGCGCGCTGTTTAGACGTATCTTCCACGCGCTGCGCGAAGGCGGCGTCTTCATCAATGTGGAAGTAATCTTGGGCGAGAGCGACGAGATCGAGCGGCGCACCAACGAAGAGTGGAAGCAGGCGGCGCGCCGCGCCGGCGCCAGCGAGAGCGATCTCGCGGCCGCGGTCGAGCGTCAGAAGCACGATCGAGCGGCGACCTTGGACGATCAACTGCGATGGTTATCTGAAGCCGGATTTCATTCGGTCACTGCGGCCTATCGGAACCTGATATTCGCGGTCTATTCGGCGCAGAAGTTAGCGGCGTAGTCGATAAACGATCCGAAGGGCGCTTCCGAGCGCAGCGCGTAGCCGCGCGCGAAGCAACGGAGGTCCCCTACTGGGGCCGACGTAAATTCAGCTGAGGCGGAGCTATTGCGGAGTCGAAGCCAAATAGATCGTCGCCTACTGGCGTAGTCGAGAAACAATTTGAATAGAGAGGCGTTCTGGGCCAGCCTCCTTCATTAATGGGCTGGCCCAGAAGCAAGTTGGGAAGACACGGACAGATACGGGGCAGATGACGAAATGGCGCAACCTCAATCCTTACTTGAAAGCAACTCCCCTGTTTCGTAAGCCGCCGTCCGATGCGGCCTCACCATTTCCTCCATCCACATGAGTTTTTCCAGCTTCGAACCTGATCCGGATGCGGCGCAGAGCGCCTGACACAAACCGGTACGCGCACTCTCTGGAATCTGGACCACCATTCACACCCTCGGCCCATTTCATTGGCCATCTACCCCGCGAAAGGAATCCCGGCAGTAGCGATGCGCCGGTCAAGACGGGGTATTGCAACCCGCGTTCCGACCGCTCTTTTGGACTAGGACACGCCTACGCGGATAGAGTCGCAGCCGTGCAACATCGCCGTAGCATCGCGGCAATCGCGCGCACGCGAATGCTGAACGCTTCCGAGCGCAGTGTCGAAGCCGCTCGCGAAGCAAACGAAGGTCCCCTACTAGCTGGCGTAGTCGAGAAAAGACTTAAGGGGTCAAAGAAAAGCGGCGGCCCGATGCTCTCGGGCCGCCGTGTTATCCCGCATTTATAGGGATTATTTGCCGACCACGAATACGCAGCTCGTGGTGCCGCTGCCGCCGATGTTCAGCATCGCGATGTTCTCGGCGTCCTCGACCTGGTATTCGCCCGCCGTCGCCGTGACCTGCTTGTAGCATCGAGCATCTGGCGCACCCCGGTGCATCCGACCGGATGGCCCGCGCCGATCAGGCCGCCGCTGGGGTTGATCGGCATCTTGTTGCCCATCTCGATGACGCCCTCTTCGATCGCCTTCCACGACTCGCCCGGCTTGGTGATGCCGAAGTGATCGATCGCCATGTATTCGGAAGTCGTGAAGCAATCGTGGGTTTCGATTGCCGCTTACCTCCTCGATGCCGGAGACTCCGGCGCGCTTGAACGCGTCGATGATCGCCTGACGCGTATGCGGCAGCACGTAAGGATTGTCGTGGCTCTCGGCGACTTTGGCGTCGAATTCGATCGGCGCCGTATGATGGCCCCATCCGAGGATTCGCGGAATCGCGTCGAGCTTGAGGTTGCGGCGCTGGGCATATTCGGTGGCGTACTTCTGCGGAGGCCAGAAAAATCACGGCGGCGCCGTCGGTGACCTGGGAGCAATCGCTCACCTTGATCCGTCCGCCGATCACGGTGTTGTACTTGCTGATACTTCTGCGCGTGGCTTTCGCTCATGTACCAGTTGCGCGTTTGCGCGAGCGGATTGCGCCTGGCGTTGGAATAGTTGACCGCGGCGATATGGGCGAGATGCTCGTCCTTGAGCCCGAAGCGCTTGTCGTATTCGTCGCCCAGGCGGCCGAACAGCTTGGGGAACGGGAACTCGATTCCCTTCGCTTCGCGCTCGTACCACGCCGCGGTGCCGAGAAAGTCGCCGCCGATCGCCGAGTCGACGGTCTTCATCTGCTCGATTCCGACTACCGCGGCCAGATCGTAACGGCCCGCTTCGATCTCCGCCGAAGCGGCGAGAATCGCGATCGAGCCCGAGGCGCACGCGGCCTCATGCCGGCTGGTCGGGAGTCCCGAGAACGCGGGATCGATGTCGACGAAGAACGCGCCAGATGGCCCTGCTTGCGCGTAGAGCTCGGCGGCGAAATTGCCGACGTGCGCGGTCTGAATTTCGCGCGGGCTCGATGCCGAGTGGCTTCCATCGCGCCGACGGATCGCCTCGCGCATCGGCCCGATGAAATGCTTGCCCTCCTTGGTCCAGTTGCGAGCGAAATCGGTCTGCGCTCCACCAAGAACGTAAACCGGCGGCGGTGTTGCCATCGTAATCTCCTTAACTTTCCCTCGACTACGCAGTAGCTCCGCGTCATTCCGGACAAACGTCCGGCCCCAGTAGGGGACCTCCGTGCTTGCGAGCGCTGCGCGGCTGCACTCAAATCTAATCAGCCGACCAAAGTGCGTCCATAATCGAGCATCCCACCCGAATAGAGCTTGCCGCCGTTGGAGGCGGCTTGCTCAACTACCGGCGGAACCTTCAGTGGTAGCAAGCGGAACATCTCGATGATTTCTTTGCCCCGAGCAAATCGACGATCACCGTCGGCGGCGCCCAGTTGAAACCGTAGCTCATGATGATGTCGACGTCGGCGGCGCTCTCGGCCACCTCGCCGACCCGATTGAGCGCGTAGCTGACATAGCCCAGGATCACGCTGGCGCGCAGGTCGGCTTGCCCGCCCCGAGCCTCGGCCAGCGCGGTCAAGGCGTCGCGTACCGGCCGACGCGATTCAACGACTTCATCTGTTCGACGAAATCGATCGGGCCGGGGCTTTTGAGCGGTTCGTAGGGTCCGGTTCTCGGTTCCAGCACCTCGACCGCTTTCCCATCGCGCCGGTAGAAGCCGCCGCGCTCGGGCGTCTTGTCGCCCAGATTGCCCCGCTTTATGCCCGTTTTCCATAAAGGCGGAAGGCGGAAGGACGATGGGCCTCGTCCTCGGTACTGGCGTGGATATTGTCGACGATTGCCTTGTGAACGTCCCATCCGACCAGATCGATAGTCGCCAGCGGCGCCATCGCGCGGCCCGGTATGCGGTCCGACCAGGTAATCGATAAACGCGACGCCATGCTCTTCGGCGAGTTGCGCGGCCTCATTCATCACTTTGAAGCCGATCGCGATTTCCGACGAACGCCGGCGCGATCCCGCGTGACGATCACTTTGCGGCCGAGCGCGCGTCGCAGCATCTCGACGATGTGCGCGGTGACAGCCGGATCGGTATCGGAGTGCGGGACGACTTCGGTGCCGGCGATCATGTGGGGCGGGTTGAACAGATGGATTCCAAGGAAGTTGCTGGCGGAACGAATCGCTGCGTCCGCGCGCCATCTCGGCAATTGAAAGCCCCGAGGAGCAGGTCGCGACGATCGAATCGGGGCGGCGATGTTGTCGACCCGTTCGAAGAAGGTTTGCTTGAGGGCGAGATCTTCGGCCAGCGTTTCGAAGATCAGATCGGCTTCGGCGACCGCGCGCTCCATGTCCTGGTCGTAGGTGCCGAGCTTGACGTTGTCGGCCACAGCTTCGGCGCGGGCGGCGCTCTGCGCCTCGTTGAGGCCGTCTCGCGCTTTGGCGAGGTCGCGCGCGAGCATCGTGACGTGACATCCGCCGCCCGCGAATACAGCCCCGGCGCGGGGCCGCCCATGGTGCCGTTGGCGCCCAGAATTACGACTTTCAGTTTTTTATCGTACACGGGAACTCCAAGCCTCTCAGGTATTTCATGCTTCGTGCTTCCCGCGCTAACGCCCCGACGGCGGGTTTATCACGACCAACATAGCGCTTGTCGGAGGCGCTTGAGTGGAGATGATTTACCAAATCCAGCCGCAAGCATGCTAGTCGAGCGCCTCGATTAAGGCGAGTGCTCCTGCGGCCGCGGTGAATGACATAACTCTGGCGCTCGTCTATGTTCTAGCGGGATACCCGAAGCGGCAGACAGACCAGACAAAAGAGCTATCGCGCAGGCCCGGAATCTCATCAAATGACGCGACCCCAGGACTTGGAGGTAAGCATATGGCAGAAACACAGCGAATGACGGAGCAGGCCGAATCAATCATCCAGGACGCGGCGGACAGGGCCCGCGGCGCCGCCGAAAAAGGCAGCGACAGCATTCGCAGGGCGGCCGATAAGGTCAGCCAGTCCGCGAAGGAAGGTATCAAGACGGCGCAGCGCCTGGCCGACACCGCGCAGGACTACATCCAGGACAGCGGGCTCGCCAATCTGGATCTCCGCGAATTCGTCAAGCGGGAGCCATGGATAGCGCTGGGCGCCGCCTTCGTGATCGGTTACGCGGCGGCCAGAATAATGCGGCGGTTGTCGTAGAAAATGGGATCCCTCGATCAGTCAGTGCAAAACGGGCAGGGCGCTGAGGGAGCGCCCTGCAGCGAGGAACTCAAATCACCGCGGCGCTCATCGGAGCGGGGTGCGGAGAAGACCTGGACCGAGATCGTGCAGGAGGACCCTATCCTGTTTCTGTCGATCGCGGCGGTGGCGGGATTCCTGGTCGGGGGCGGCGCCCGCAGCCGTGGCGGGGTCGCGTTGCTCACGATGGCCGGGAAGTTTGCGGCGCGCGAGATGGTCGCCGATCTCCTCGCGCCGCAATCGGATAAGAAATGACGCCCGAAGAAGAACAGATTTCGAAAATCGAAGAAGAGCTCGACGGGGCGCGCCGCGACCTGCATGAAACGCTGAGCGCCGTCAACGCCAAAATGGAGCGCGAGGTCGAGCGCGTCGAGGGGAATTTCAATCCCACCGAAGTTCTGCGCAACAATCTCATCGGAGCGGCATGCGTCGCGGGCCTGCTCGGATTCGTTCTCGGCTCAAGCAAATACCGAAAACTGGCAAGACCGATGGTGCTCGCCGCGGTCGGCTACGGCGTCTGGAGCGGGCTTAGAGGCGAGTGGAGCGACGACGATGGCGGACAATCAAGTGGTTCATAGAGAGCGAGCGCGCGCCGAGGACCGCGAGCCCGATTGGTCCACCCTGATGGCGCGTGCGATCGACGACATCACGCGCATCATACAGTCCGAGATCCGCCTTCTGAACGTCGGGCTAAAATCCATCTTCGAAGAACAAATCGATCGCGTACTCGCATTCGTGACCACCGGCGCGCTGATGGCGGGTGGCGCGATTTGCGTTTTCGCAGCGGTCATTTTCTTCCTGCACGAATATATGCGGCTGCCATGGTGGCAATCATTTGGAATTATCGGAGTGGCGTTGTTTGCGCTCGCGATCGGATTCGGATCATTCGCTCGCCGCTCCGGACCCGGCGCGGTAACCTGAGCTTTTGTACGGTCAGGGGTCGAGCCATTCGAAGCCGTCAGCGCGGATGAGTTGCTCGGCCGCATCGGGACCCCAGCTGCCCGCCGGATACTCGCGCATCGGCACCCGCCGATCATCTTTCCATGCGTCCAGTATCTGCTGCACGATTCCCCACGAAGTGCGAACGAAGTCGTCGCTCGGAAATAACGTGCTGTCTCCCGCCATCACGTCGAGCAAGAGCCGCTCGTATGCATCGGGCGACGAGCCCTTGCCGAATTCGCCCTCGTAATGAAGGTTCATGCGCACCGGACTAATCGCCAGCCCGAGGCCGGGCCGCTTCGCCATCACGTCGAATGAGAATCCCTCATCCGGCTGGATCCGAATCATGAGCACGTTGGGCGGCAGCTTCGCATCGTGATTGAAAAGAATCTTCGGCGCATGATGGAACTGGACCGCGACTAAACTCTCGCGCCTGGGAAGGCGCTTGCCGTGGCGAAGATAAAAGGGCACCCCGGACCATCGCCAATTGTCGATGAAAGTTTTTAGCGCGACGTAGGTTTCGGTCTTCGAATCGGCGGCGACGCCTTTCTCCTGAAGGTATGCCGCCACCGGCTGCTCATCGATTTTGCCGGCGCCATAACGGGCGCGAATGGTCCGTTGCGCCGCGTCGTTGAGGTCAAGCGGACGCATCGCGCGGAGCACATTGAGTTTCGACTCGCGGATTGCCGCCGCATCAAGCGAGACCGGCGGCTCCATCGCGAGCAGCGCCAGCACTTGCAGCATGTGATTCTGCATCATGTCGCGCATCGCGCCGGAATGGTCGTAGTAGCCGGCGCGAGTCCCCACGCCCTCGCTCTCGGCCACCGTAATTTGGACATGGCTGACATTGCGCGAACCCCACAGGCGCTCGAAAATAGTGTTGGCGAAGCGCAGCACCAGCAAGTTCTGCACGGTCTCCTTGCCGAGGTAATGATCGATCCGGAAGATCTGTGACTCGGCCAGAAAGCGGCTCAGCGTCTTGCTGATTTCGATCGCGCTTTCGAGGTCATGTCCGATCGGTTTCTCCACCACCACGCGGGAGAAATTGGCCTCGTGCGGATCCTTGATGAATCCGGCTTCGTGCAGGCGCTGAATTGAATCGCGGATCGCTTCCGGCGGAATGGAAAAGTAAAAGATCCGGTTGGGCGGGCATCCGCGGGCCTTTTCGATCGCCTCGAGTTTTTCTTTCAGCCGCTTGAAACCGTCCGGCCGATCCAGACCGTCGACGTAGTTGAGCTTCTCCGCGAACCTGCTCCAGCATTTTTCCTCGATTTTGAGGCGCGAATATTTGCCGACTGCCTCATGCGCCGCGCTCCGAAACTCCTCCGCGCTCATCGCGGTGCGGGCGAAGCCGACAACCGAAGTTTCGGTCGGAAGCGATCCGCCTCCGCATAACTCGAGGTTGTAGAGCGCGGGCAGCAACTTTCTCTTTGCCAGGTCGCCCGAGGCGCCGAGTATCACAATGGAACATGCGGGCGCGGGATGTGTTTCAGAAATGCTAAGGACGGAAGCCATTTTGCGCGATCCTCCAAGCTAGAACGCCCCATTTTGCGATCCGCTCCGCTGGCACAACCCCTGCTCAACATAGGTGATTGGCGACTTGCGGAAGAAGAGGGGCGGGACCCTTCTATCTCGAATGGTCCCACTTTTCCGCGTCGAGAGGGAAGCGGATACAGCGTCGCGAGGGGAGGGAATAATCTCTCGATCGCTTACCCGTGGGGTTCAATTATGTGCGGTTGGCTGACAAAGCGGACACGGCAGCGCGAGGCTAATGGGGCGCCCGATCCCATCAGGACTCACGCCCACGTGAGCCGGCTCGGGCTGACGCTGCTGCTCGGCGCGATCGCCGGGGTGTTCGCTGCAGGGCAGGCCTTCGGGGCGGATATCACGGCCTGTGGCGCCACCATCAAAACGCCGGGCTTCTATCGGGTTACGCAAAATTTGACTGCCACGCATGGTGACTGTATCGACGTGGACGCGGCGCATACGGTGGTCTTTTTGAACGGACGCCAGCTCAAGGGCTCGGGTTCCGGAGTGGGAGTACGGTTCTTCCCGCGCGCCAAATTTTCCTTTATCGAGGGCGGCAACTCGACTCTCAGCGGTTTCGCTATCGGGGTCGAGGATGACGCGTCGAACCTTCGCGGCGACAACTTCAACGCCAACTCGAATACCAATGGCGGCGTCCTGGTGAACGGCGCGAAGGACAGCACCTTCTCGAATTTCCAGGCCTCCGGCAACGGCTCTTTCGGCATCGATTTTGTGCAGGGCTCCAACAACGTCGCGGAAGGCGCGCAAGCGATCTCCAATGGCGGATACGGAATCTGGCTCCACGGCTCGAAAGATGTGCGAATCGACAACTTCGACGTCGAGCAAAACGGGATCGCCGGCGTGTACGTTGGATGCTCGTCGCAAGGCCCCGGTAATGCCTGCCCCGGCGCGAAGCACATCAGTTCAGCGAATCAGATTTACGACGGCTTCGTCGATGGGAACGGTCCGTACGGTGTCGTCATCGATAGCGGCGCGACCGCCAACCTGATCACCAGCGTCGAATCGATGAACAACAAAACTTCCGACATGCTCGATCTCGGCAAGTGCGGTAGCGATTCGTGGTTCGGCAACATCTTTGCCAACGCGACTCCCAGCAACTGCATCAATTAGCCCGCCTCATCGAACGTTTGCACACGCATTGAGGCCGCCGCGCCGACCCATACTGGATTCGCGTCATCGGTCTTGATTAACTCATCGATAGAATGGGAAATGATGTCGCGACTACTGCCCCGAGGACCGAGGCCCCGCGCGCGATCGATTGGCTTCCGGTAATTCTTTGGGGATGCGTAATCTTTTTGATGTCGACCTCAACATTTTCCTCGCTCAATACCTCGCGCTTCATTGAGCCGATTCTTCAGTGGATCTTCCCGATGGCTTCCGGGGCGACGATCACGGTGATGCACGGTCTGGTCCGCAAGAGCGCGCACTTCGTCGAGTACGGAATACTTTTCTGGCTGCTGGTGCGCGGTCCGATGGCGGGGCGGCCGTACGTCGCGCTGACGGTCTGCATCATCTACGCCTTCACTGACGAAGGCCATCAGATCTTTGTCGATGGACGCACGCCCTCGCTCTATGACGTCGCGCTCGACTCGACTGGCGCACTGTTCAGCCGTTTCCTGAATCTCGCCTTCACCGAATTAGCCTGATACCTGCGTCGCTGGCTCCGCCGCCGCCGAGATGCGATCCATCCTGCCGTAAAAGGCGTGAAGATTAGGCATCGAGGCCGGCAGTTTCAGCGCTCCGGTGAATCCAAGATTGTAGAGTTGGCCGTAGAGCGCAAAATCCGCGAGGCCGATTCTGCTGGTGAGAAACGCTCCCGCGCCGAGCTGCTCCTCGAACGGCGCGAGTATCGCGGCGGCGCGCTCCAGGTTGACGCGATGCTCGCGAAATCGCGCGCTCGACAAAGCCCGCGCCATATTTTCGTTCGCGGGACAGACGCCACATCGCCTCGCGATCCGCGCCCTGACGGCGGAAATGGGAAATCTTGTCGGGAATTGAAGCGGGATATACCGCTTCCGAAATGACGCCATCGATGTAGCGCTCCAGCGCGATATGAAGTCCGCGCATTCCCGGCGGAAAAATCGTGGGCTCGGGATAAAGCTCCTCGAGGCGCATCGCGATCCGATCCGACCCCGCGATGGTCTCGGCATTTTCCAAAGTGACCACGGGAACCATTATCTGTCCCGAGGCGATCAGAAGTTCCTTGCGTTCGAGATAGTCGATTTCAAGGATTTCGAAATCAAGGCCTTTGTATTCGAGCAGCTTGCGAACCTTGGCGCAAAACGGGCTGGTAATGAATTGGAACAGGCGTGCTTTCATCGCGGCTCAGTGCTTCAGCATGTTCGCCATCGTGGCCTGCGTTCAAGATGCCGAAGTTCTGGTAGCAGTTGTTGAAGATGACAAAGGCGCGTTTCACCCCGTGCTGGCCGAGCGCTTTTAGTTGCGCGGCTTTTTCCGCGAGCTCGCGCTCGGCATACAAATATTTGAAGCGCTCGGCCGCGCTGCCGTGCTTTCCATACCACGCATCGCGATTACGCCCGTGAAATCGCACGTAGGCCTGATCGCCGGTCGCATCCACTAACGACGGCGGGATCGATTTGTCCTCCGGCGCATCGATGGAAACGAAGTAGAGACCTTGTTGCCGAATGAAATCGAGCGTGTCGGCGCGCTGCTTTTCCTCGCCGGTCCAACTGCGATGACGAAACTCGATCGCGATTAGCGCGCCTGGCATCCGCTCCTGGAGCCGCGCGACGTAATCCATGTTGGAAGCCTTGCAAATGAAGTAGGGCGGGAATTGGAAGAGCAGCATCCCAAGCGATCCGCCGCGGGATGGATCCGCTTCGCGGAGTGGGCGAATCGAATTCCAGAACATATCGAATGCGAGATCGAGCGCATCGAGGCTGGGGCAGCGCAGCCGGGCCGCGTCACGATCCGCGGCCGCAAGCATTTGCTTTATTTCCTTGGGCAGGCGCGACGCCGCGGTCTCGTGTTGCGTCAACCACGCGAAGGCCTTGATATTAAAGATGAATCCGAGCGGCGTGCGATCGCGCCAGAGCTCGGCGTTATGCTCCGCGGAGATCGCATAGAAGGTCGAGTCGACCTCGACGGTTCGAAACTGCGCGGCGTAGAAGCGCAATCGATCCTCCGCGGTTTTCACATCGGGAGGATAAAAGCTGGCCGTCTCGATCAGGGTTTTGTCGGTCCACGAGGCCGTCCCAGTCATGAATTCCGGTGCGTCCGAAACCATCGCGACAGCCTATCTCAGCGCCCTCAAAATGTCCTCGAAACGGCCCAAAAATGTTACCGCGATGTTGCTCGGATGTTGCTCGGACTGCCTCGCGCGTAGCCTATCGCGTACAGAACGCGATTCATTTACGCTCGTTGGCGTCCGATGGGTGACATTCCGGCGCACATCCTCTCGCATCGCGACTTTCGCCGTTACATCGCCTCGGTCTTCCTCGGCATCCTTGCGGTTCAGATCCAATCGGTCGCCGTGAGCTGGCAGATCTATAACATTTCGCATAGCACGCTGGCGCTCGGATACGTCGGGCTGGCGCAGTTCATTCCGATGATGGCGTGCATCCTGCCCGCGGGTCATTTCGCTGATCGCTTCGATCGCAGGATCATTCTCGCGGTCTGCTTTTTCACCGAGGCGATCGCGGCTGCGCTGTTCCTGATCCTCGCGTTGAGCCGGCCGGTCGCGCTGTGGCCCTTCTATGCGATCCTCGCGCTGTTTGGCGCGGCGCGCTCATTTGCGGGGCCGGCGGCGCAGTCGTTCGTGCCAATGCTGGTTCCCGCGGAGCAGTTTCCCAATGCGGTCGCGTGGAGCTCGTCGGCGTTTTCGATCGCGGTGATCGCGGGACCCGCGATGGGCGGCGCGATTTATATCCTCGGCCCGGCCGCCGCGTATGCGGTTTGCTTCGCGCTGTTTCTCGCGATCGCGATCGTGATCATGCGGATCGAGGTTCGCGGCGTGGCCTACGAGCCCGAGGCCGACACGACCCTGACCGCGCGCCTGCTCGCGGGGATTGGCTACGTGCGCAACAAACCGATCATCCTCGGCGCGTTCTCGCTCGATCTGTTCGCGGTGCTGCTCGGTGGCGCCACCGCGCTGCTGCCGGTCTATGCGCGCGACATTTTGCACGTCGGTTCGGTCGGGCTCGGTATCCTGCGCAGCGCGCCCGCGCTGGGTGCGGCGACCATCGGGTTTATTCTCGGCGCCAACCGCATCGATCGCAGGGCCGGACTCTCGATGTATGCGTGCGTGGTGATTTTCGGCATCGCCACTATCGTTTTTGGTCTCTCGAAAAATCTCGCGCTCTCACTCGGCGCGCTGTTCATCATGGGCGCGTCCGACATGGTCAGCGTTTACGTGCGGACCACGCTGACGCAACTGGCCACCCCCGACGCGATGCGGGGCCGAGTCAGCGCGGTGAATCGGCTTTTCGTCGGCGCGTCAAATGAGCTCGGCGAATTTGAATCGGGAGTCACGGCGGCTTGGTTCGGGACCGTGCCGGCGGTGGTGATCGGCGGCACGGGAACGATTGTTATCGTGGCGATTTGGTTCTGGTTGTTCCCGAGCCTGCGCGCCGTGGATCGTCTTTCCGAGGTGACGCCCTAGCGGCGCCCGGCCTTTCTTAAGCCCTCGCCCTTCTCTTGTCATCCAGAAGCAAGCGCAGCGCCGCTGAAGGATCTCGGAAGAGAATCGCGCCTCACAGTCACTTCAGCATGCGAGTGTTTCCGCTTCTCCAGCAGGATCGCTCACGGTGCGGGTCGATGGTGCGACTTTGTTTTGTGGGGCCACGAGATCCTTCGCGTGCGCCGTAGGCTTCGCTCTGGATGACAAAGGAACGATGCGCGAACCGCCCCTACGATCGCATGAAACAGCTTGTAATCATGCCCGCTCCCAATACGAGCAGAACGGCGTGCGAACATGAGAACGACATAGTTGACAAGCTGCTCAGAAATTTCACTGGCAGAATTTCGTTCGCCTGTTCAGTCGTCAAACGAACCGCAGTCTTCCGAAGACACGATGAGCTCTATCGACAATCCCAACGAGCCTATCCCAAGCAGTATTAGCGTCGGCATGTCCGTTTCCTGTGGAAAGGCGACAAGACGTTGGGAATACCCATGAATCAGGGCGAAGATCACGAAGACTAGTCCTATCACTACAGACAACCAGCTAGTGATCCTTTTCGACTGGATAGGATCGCGCATGTTTCAGTCCGTACATCTTAATCTGGCATTCAACACCCAATGGGCAGAAAAACGGTTGAAGATCACCATCATAAAGCCCGACGGGACAGGAAAATCCGTCGCCCGTATGAGGTGAGGAATAACCAAAGCATAGTGGCTCAATATAGATCAGTTTGCGCGGCTGGGTCAGCGCTGCAAATCGACTTTCTGTGTTCGCATCAAATGCGCCGCTACCGACGGCGAGCGCTTATCGCGCGAGGCGGCGCAATATGTCGTCGAGATTCGTCGTCCGCCCATGACTCGCGGATCAAATCCGCGTCGGCCAGCTCCGCTGCGGGCGTGGTATGCGTCAGCGCCAGCACTCGCATCCCGGCGCTGCGCGCCGCCGCGATCCCGTGCGACGTATCCTCGATGACGAGGGTCTGCGCCGGCTCGATCGGCGGCCGTTGCCGCAAGAGAAATCCCAGCCTGCCCAGCGCGGTGATAAATCCATCGGGGTCGGGCTTGCCCTTCGTCATGTCCTCCGCTGCGATTACGTCGACAAACAGTTCGCGCAGATTCGCGCGCCGGAGAATCATCTCGGCTTCCGCGCGCAAGGTTCCGGTGACGATCATCAGCGGAAATCGCGCCGCGCATTCGCGCACGAAATTCGCCGCCCCCGGATACATCACCTCGCGCGTGCGAATCACCTCCATGTAGCTTGCGGTCTTGCGCTCGATCAGCCGTGCGATGTGCTCCTCGCTCGCATCCTTGCCGTTTTCCTTCAGCACCACCGCAAAGCAGTCGTGATCGTCGTATCCGATCAGCCGCGCAAAATAATCCTCGCGGGAAAGCTCGATGCCTTCGGGCCGCAGAACCTCGGTGAACGCGGCGTAGTGGAGCGTTTCAGTATCGGCGAGAGTGCCGTCGAGATCGAAAATAACCGCGCGAATCATCGGCCCGGCCTTTTTTGATGTTCAGGATCGGAAATTGCGCGAGGAGCGGAATAACTTCGCGCTGGACCGCGTCGGCGCTGACGGCGGCGCGCCCGTTTTCGATCGTCATATCGAGTTCGAGGCGCACGCCGAAATGGCCGTCCAGATAGATTCCCGGCTCGACCGAAAAACAGGTCCCCTCCATCAACATCCGATGGTCGTCGGTCTCCAGCGAATCGAGGTTGGCGCCGGTGCCGTGAACCTCGCGTCCGATCGAATGGCCGGTGCGATGGAGAAATCTTTCGCCGAAACCCGCGCGCTCGATAACTTCGCGCGCGGCGCGATCGGCCTCGCGTCCGCTCACTTGATCTTGCTCGCCACCCGATTCGTCACCAGCTCGACGGCGGCGTCGCGCGCGTCGGCGACGATGGAAAAAATTTTCGCGTGCTCGTCGGGCACCTTATCGCCGACGAATGCGACCCAGGTGAAATCGGCATAGATGGATTGCTCGCCGGGTTCTTTCGCCCACAAGTCGAGCAACACGAAATCACCGCGCTGGATCGACGTGGGATATTCTCGCGACGGATTAAAATGCGGATCGGCGCTATGCGCGTTCACCGCCACGATGGGCGGCGCGGTGGTGGTCAAACCGTGCGCGCTGAAACGCTCCATCACAAAGCGCTGAATCTCGTGCTCGTGCGGTTGCTTTGCCGATCGTACCCGGCGCGCGATTTCCGCGAAGGTTTCATCGACTATGGTTCGCAGCGCGACCGCGGCCCGGCGATGGCTCTGCAACTGCTCATGGGTAAGCGTCGCCTCGAAGCGTTGAATCAGATCGGCGGCGGAGATTACCTCGGCGCCGAGCGAGCGCACGATTTCAATCGTGCCGGCATCGACGCGGGAGACGTATGGAATCGCGCAGTTGGGCGAATAGTTCATCGCGATTCGTTTCGCGCCGCCGAGCATCCGCGCCAGCCCGGCGCGCATTTCTTCCGCGGATCGATAGACAATGGTGGAAGCGGCGATCGCGTCGAGACTATGCGGCTCGACCGCCGAGACCAGCTTTCGCGGTTCTCCGGCGCGCGGAATAAAACAGAACCATCGCCGGGTGAAGGTGCCGTGCTCGGAAATCTGGAGGATGCGATAGGCGAGCGGATCGCTCAGGCGGAAATCGTAAAACAGCCAGCCGTCGAGCGCGGCCTCGGCCAGCGCGGTCTGAATTTCGGTGAGCCGAGTCATTTGAATCGCGTGAATCGCGCGCCCCAGGCATGGACTCGCGCCGGATCGATCCGAACCACGGGATTTCTTACGGCGGAAAACTGCATGTCCTTATATTGAGAATACTTGGCGCGCAGATTCTGAATCGCAAGCGAATATTCGCGGGTGTCGGTCACGATGGTCGCGGTGCCATGAATCAGAACGTAGGCGAGCCGGGTCCAATCCTCGTCGTAGCGATCGATCAGCAGCGCGACGCGCGGATTTTCGGCGATATTTTTCATCCGCTTGATCGCGGCGCCGGTTTTCCGCTTGGGCTTTTCGTCGATCGCAAAATAAAAGCGCGCGCCGTCGAACCAGAAACACAGCGGAACGTTATGCGGTTCCCCCGCGCCGCTCACGGTCGCGAGATGTGCGATCCGCGCCGCGGCAATGAAATCGCGAATGGAGATTTCATCGAGTCGGTTACTCACGCGTCTGCCCCGAGGCGCCTCAGCGCGCCCTGCGCCGAGCGTTTCAGAAAAATATCTTCGTCGTTGCTCGCCGCGTGCCGCAACGCCTCGATCACGGCGTCAGATCGATGGCCGATGTGACCGAGCGCGACCGCCGCGCACCGCCGAACCCCTGCATCAGGATCGCTTTCGAGCATCCGCAGCGCCAGCCCCGATGCGCCCGGGTCAGTGGCAGCGATGCGCGAGATGAGCGACAAGGCCGCCATCTTCAGGATGTTGTTGGGGTCGGAGCAGCAGGCTTCCGCGATCGCAAGAAGATCGGGAGAGTTGCCACCTATATCGCGCAGACAGTACAGCGCCATCTTGCGCGCGTTCAGGTTGCCGTCGCGCGCGAGAGTCATCAGTTGGATTCGAACCGGGTCAGGATTTTTGACTCCAAGGCGCACCACGAGTTCCGCGGCGGCCCATCGGATGTCGCCGTCGCCGCTCGATAGTGCCTCGACGAGTACCGGCATCGCGCGCAGATCGAGCGCGCCATCGAGCGCACTATCGAGATTGACTAGCCCAAGCGCATAGACCGCGCCCCATCGCGCGCGCGCGTCTTCATTCGAAAACATCGCGCGCAGCTTCTCGACGATTCGTGAATCATGTTGCGCCAGGCCCGCCAATGCTTCGGCGGCGCGCCGCTGAATGATTTTCCGCTGCGCGCCGAGGCATTGGAGCAACGCGTCGAGCGCGGCGTCGTCAAGGTGGCCGTCGCGAGGCTCGCTGACCCGGCGGATGGCGGCGAGCCGCACGTCAGGGTTGGGATCGTTCAATTCGGCGGCGAGAGTGTCGGGACTCATTGTGCGCGAGTGACCAGCGTTATCAGGTTCGAGAGATCGCCGATGCCCAAAATGAAGTTATCGCCGTGCGCGAAAACTTTCATCACCGCCGCGGTTACCGACGGCAGGTCGAGGCCGTGGCCGCGCATCTCGGAGCGGAATTCCTCGATGCCGCGGGAGTTGGCGATGAAGTCTCCTGCCAGATCAATTTTTTCGACCGTGCCGGCGGCGGAGGTTTTCACCCGCGCCTCGATCGAGCCGAGCTGCGAGGGCGCGCGGCTGGCGAGATCGCCGTCGGTCGCGAAGATTGAGCCAGCCACGCTGCGCGATCGCGGCGCCGCGACGATCCGCGTGCGCGAGTTTCCACCGGCGAGAGTTCGCGGCGATCGCCGCCACCGAGAAAATCGGAGTAGCCGTGCGCGATCGCATCGGCAATCTCGGGAAAAGAGATGTCGCGATCGAGTTCGCGGACCAGCTTGGTCGCCGCTTCGGGCCCATACATCGCGCAGTTCAGTTGACCGGCGGGATCGAAGCGTTCGAGATCGTGAACGACTTCTTCCATCCCGCGATTCACCGCGATGGCCGCCTCGAACAACATCGCACCCGACGCATCGGTCTCGAAGGTGCACATCGCGAGTTCGCGCCGCTCGAAGGTGATCGCATCGCGGCCCGGATAAAAGCATTCGAGGCCCGAAATTCCGCAGCGCGCCGAGAATTCCGCGCACATAGCGATTCATCACCTGGTCCGGCTTCAGGGTTCGGTCACGATCGGCCAGCAGCGCATCGCGTGAGGGCAGGATCAGCGCGACGCCGAGCCATCCCTCGCCGGAGCCGACGACGCGCCCGCCGGTGAAGCGCCGCCAGGCCGACAAGCCGCGCGAACTGGGCGGGGCCGTCGATATAGATGATAGCGCCCAGCGAGAGCATCCGGCCGGGGGTGGTCGTAAACAGATCAGGATCGGAGGGCAAGCTTTGGCCGCGACGGCTTCGAGCAGATGCGACTGAAGCCCGAGCAGATGCCAGGGGTCGATACTCGCGGCCATGACAATATCGAACGCGCCCATGTCAGCGCTCTTCGCCGAACAGGAAGATGCCGGCCGCCAGCATCGTGAACAAAAGATTCGGCGACCATGCTGCGAACCAGGCCGGCAAGATTCCCGAATGCCCCAGCGACGAGGTCAGCCCGGCCGAGACCCAGTATCCGAAACCGATCAGAATCGCGAGTCCGAAACTGCGCCCGAGGCTCAAATGGCGCGGGAGCGGGTCGAGGCTGAGCGCGATGCCCAGCGCGGCCATGATCAGGCATGAGAGCGGCATCGCGTATTTGAGGTCGCGATCGACCAGATAGCCGCCGGGGTCGAAACCCTTGCGTTTGCAGATCGTGAATGTAGCGGTCGAACTCCCAGATGCTGAATTCCTCGGGCTCCAGGCGCAGCAATCCGAAATCGGCCGGCGTGATGCTGATGAGAAATCCGGCCGGCTCCGAGGACGAGACGGCGCCGATCCGCGATAATTTGTAGCGGGTCACTCCATTCCGGATTCCATCGCTTGCCGTCCCAGGTGGCGCGGTCCGCGTGGAAAATGTTGGTGACGTCGTAGTCTGGGGCCGATGCGGTAGAGATTGATTCCGCTGAGCTCGAGTTGCTCTTGATCGTAGCTGTCGGCGGAAAGAAAACCGTCGCGCACCCGCATCCAGATGTGAGTATTGGCAAAGACGCCTTCGAGCTGGCGTCCTTTGAGTTCAACCTCGAACAGATACTTGGCCTCGCGCGTCGCGGCGGGCACCACCATCTCACTGAAGGCGAAATTGAAAACCGGAAATCAGCGTCGCTACGACCAGCAACCGGAATCATCATCTCGATGCGGCTGATGCCGAATTGTTGACATGCGAGCACTTCGCCGGTGCGGTTGAGCAGCGCGAAGCCGAGCAGCACTCCGGCAAGGCACGCGATCGGAAGCAGTTGGGTTATGATCAGCGGAATCTTGAGCGCGAAATATTCCAGGCCCAGCAGTCCCGAGCCCGCCATGATGCACCAGGGTGTCAAACCGATCGAAGATGTCGCCGAGCAGATAGGCGGCGGTGAATCCGGTCAGGCAGACCATGAAGGGCCCGAAAAAAGTCCCGGCCAGAAATCGATCCATGGTCGGTGACAGCCGCGGGCGCATAGTCATGCCGCACTCCGCGATCGCTCAAAGCGTTCGACGACGTCCCATATGATATCGCCGGGCCCGCGGCCCTCGATTGCCGCGATCTTCGGCGGCGCGGATAAACATCCAGATCGCGAGTGCCGTGAAAACCAGGTCAGGAATCGACATCGCGACGAAAGCATTCAGACTGCCGCGCTTCGCCAAATGTCTGCCCCACCCGCATCAACGAATAATAGAGGAAAAACAGCGCGACGCTGACGCCGAAGCGCTCCGATTGTCCGCCGCGCGCGGGTTTCAAACCCAGCGAGACCCCCAACAAGGCGAAGAGCAGGGTCGCGATCGGAACCGTATACTTTCGCGCCAGCTCGGTTTCAGCCTCGTAGTTCCGTTTGCCGGAAGCCCGGCCGTCGCGGATGGCGGCGAGCAGAACCGGGTACGACATTTCGTCGGGCGAGAGCCAGTTGGAGCCGAGACCCTCATCGGGCTTGATCACCAAATCATAAGTCTTGAAGCGGGTGACGTTGGAAGCGTTGGTTTTCGGGTCGCTGCCGAAGATCGAGCCGTCGAAGAGCCGAAGCGTCAGCGCTTTATTGCCGGCGTCGGGAATCAGACTTCCGCTCCGCGCGATAATCGTGTTCTGCTGGTCGGGCGTGCGCGCGTCGGAAATCATCACGCCCTCGAGCGACTCGCCGCCGGGTGAGACCTTATCAACGTAGAGGACGAGCCCATTGAAACTGCTATTGAAGACTTTGTCCCTGATCACGGAAGAAGCGCGGGTGCGAGTGAGGTAAAACATCCTCGCGTCGAGACTTGAATTGGCCCACGGGCGAATCGAAAAGGCGAACCAGCTCGAAATCAGGTAAACCACGAAGGCGACCATCACGACCGGAATCGCCAGGCGGTACAGGCTCACGCCGCATGCGCGCGCGGCGATCATCTCGCGATCGCCCGACATCCGGCCGAAGCCGAGTAACACGCCCAGCAGCACCGCCATCGGAAAGGTCAACTCAAGAAATGCGGGCATGATGAAGGCGATCAGGCCGAGTACCTCGCCCAGCGAAACCCCATGATTGACCACCATATCGATCAGCTTCAGGAGCTTGCCGGTTACCAGCGCGAAGGTCAGCAGCACGACGCCGAGGCCAAAGGGCGCGAGCACTTCACGGGCGACATAGCGATCGAGGATGCTGATTCTCGGCATCATTGTGATTCTCGGGTGATTCTCGGCGTTAAGAACTTCGAGTTTATGGATTAATCGCCAGGGCACCAAGAACACGAATGAGAAATATTCTCTTTCTGATAGCATGACGCGGCATGAAAAATCGTAGCCACGGCAGGCGGACGAGGTCTCACGAGGACCGCCGGGTTCCGGATCGATCGGACCGCCATGAAGCCGTGCGGACCGATATCGTCTTCGGCGTCGAGCCGGTCAAGGAACTCGCGCTGGCCGCGCCGGACATAATCAGAAGGCTATATATTCGGATTGGCGACGAGCGCCGCTTCATCGAGGAAATCAGCCGCGTGCGAGCCGCGGGCGGGAACGTCGCGCATGCCGATGAGGCTGAGCTGACGCGGCTATGCGGTCGCGACGCGCGTCATCAGGGCGTGGTGGCGATGGTGCGCGAGTATCAATATGCGGACCTCGACGAGATGCTGTCGAGCCGTCCTGATCCGATTCTCGTGATCGATGGAGTCACCGATCCGCGCAACCTCGGCGCGATTTTGCGATCGGCTGAAGGCGCCGGCGCGGGAAACCTGATCATCGCGAAGGATCGAACAGTCGGGGTAACGCCGGCGGCGGTGAAGTCATCGGCGGGCGCGTGGATACATACCAAAATCGCGCGATGCGGCAACGTCGCGCGTGCGCTCGAGGATTTGAAAAAAGCCGGCTATTGGGTGGCCGCGTTGGCGCCGGGCGGCAAGGTATCGATTTACGAGCTGGACGTTTCGCGCAAACTCGCGATCGTGATCGGGTCCGAGGGCAAAGGGGTGCGCGAAATCGTAAAGAAGACCGCGGATTTCATCGTCGACATCCCGATGCGCGGGAAAGTCGCGTCGCTCAACGTATCGGTGGCGGCGGCGGTGGCGCTGTTCGAGGTCGCGCGGCGCCGCGCGGCGGCTCTGTCGAAGCTCGACGCGTAGCCGGAATGCCCTGATTTGTAGTCAACCCTGGCAAGAATTCGCCCCGCGCTTCGGGCACTGGCCTGATTTGCGGTCGCGCGTCCTGGTTTGAAAGGCGCGACTGTCCTAACTTCCTTTCTTTGTCACTTGCACGCGGGGAAGCTCGTCCCAGTCCTTTTTGCAGATGCGAAGGTGCTTCAAACTTTCCATTCGTATTTTCGCAGGGCCGGCGATTTTATCACCCACTGAGGATCGCATCTGATCAACCTCGCCCCCGAGGATTTGCGGAAAATCGGAGTCCGGTAAGTCACTATGGCAAACTATGCACTTCATCTGAATCGGCCTCGCGGTTTTTCTATCCGGCCACCAGCCCCCGAGAACGCGCGCAGCGGCATCACGGAACTTCATCGCTTCGCATGTACCACAACGGGCGAGGGGCTCGAAACAGCGCTCCGGATGCCCTACTTCGGGTGCTGTCCTAACTGAGAGCGATCCTGACCGAAGTGTCCCAAGTGTTTTGATGGTGTCCTAAGTGGGATGAGCCGGGACCTATTCGGGATATAGCGGGATCACTTCTCCTTGAGGCGCGGATCATCGGTCGCGACACAAGTTGCCGCGAGCCACGCGGCATAGTCAGCGTCAAATACACCCATTCGGGTGGTCTGCGGCCTGTCATTGACGCTCTCGCGCAGATACAATCGAGCTTTTTCAACCCAGACGTTTCGCATCTCCTCGCATTTCGCACGCGAATCGTAAGTTCGTTCGCTCCGCCGCCATTTGCGAAGTGGCGTCTGCTCGCATGGACGGCCATAGAAACTACCGAGACAACTCTCAAGCGGCGGGATCAGCAGATACCAGCCCACAAGCGCGAGCGCAGCGGCGTGGCGGAGCTTCACGGTCGATTCAGCCGTTCGATTTCTGTGTTTGTTTCGCGGATACGATCTTCGACGGTTTTTTGGTCCTGCTCGGCAACGGCAAGATTGCGCTTGGCATCTTCGACCGGGCGATAGGCTTCCCGCGCGACTTCATGCGCGGCGATGCGCCTACGGTGAGTTTCTACCTGCTCACGCCCCATCTTGGCTTGCTGCTCTAGCAATGCTTGCGGGCGAGGTGGATCGGTCGGCAGAGAATTGTAGTACGCGGTCAACTCCCGCATTCTCCGCACCAATTCATCGTCTTCGAAAATTGCTTTACGTTCGGCTTCTGATGCGCGCTTATGATTGGACTCCGCATCGAACAGAGCCTCATTGCAATCCTGAATCCTGCCGAGAATGCGCCCGCGTTCGAGCGCATATTCGTTAAGGGCCTGATTGAGCGTTGCCCGTACTGATTCGTTAGCCATGATTATTCTCGCTTCGGGGCAAGTTGTCTCAGGTGGGGGTGTCCTAACGCAGGCGTTCGATTGGCGTGAGGTGAGACAGCTTTAGCTCTTCCAAGATTTCCATACAGAGAGCCAGATTCGATGTCGTTCGGTAAAAGCGAAATTCTCCCTCTGGCACATGTTCATCGAGCTTGAGGGCGAGCCATCGGGAATCGTGATCGCGGAGCGCTTCGTAACTAAACGATTTACGCTGATCGCGATGAAACCAGTCTTCGCGCTTAGGATTAAAGGCGTATCCCGCAGCCTTCATGATTTTCTCATGTTGCATTACAATTTATTTCCTCATTGCTTTAAATTCTTTCTTCATCCGAGCAATGCAGAAATCGAGATAATCTCGCAAAAAATCATACTTGCGCTATGGGTTTGCTTCTACAATCTCTGCCGCGTTCACGAATCGTTGCGCATGACGCCAGCGATGGCGCTTGGCGTCACGGATCACATCTGGTCGATTTCTGAGCTAATCGCCTCCGCGCTAGACCCTACGGACGCGCCGCCGCTGCCGCCGGTCGAAAGGCCGAATACACTTCGCGCGGGATACGCCCCGTTCAAGCCATATGTGATTAGTGGCGGAAGGGCGGCGGCTAGGCCGAGTCCGAAGAAATCGTAAAATCGCCAACCAGATCAGAGGCTTTTATCGTTCACGTACTTTGATATATTTTCTACAAATTAATGGTATTTCCAGATTCAGAAAGAGTCATTTTTAGCAACAACCCCTTGGAACAGGTGATTTGTCAGCTTCGCTTTCAGCCAATTTTATCCATAACCGCGAAAGAGCCCGCCGAATTTCAGGAACTGATTCGACAACGCCATCCGGGTTATGAGCGAATTCTGTCAGCAATCCCGAAGGAAATCGCCGATCTGATCGCGTTACTGCCAGCAGCACCTAGCATTCCGGAAACTACGGTGTTCAAATTCCTCACCGACGACAAGAAAACGGAGATCGATTTAACGCGAGATTTCGTAGCGGTCGCAACCACGAATTATGTCCGTTGGGAGGATTTTGCTAGTACAATCGACCTGGCCACCCATGCATTGGAGTCCATTTACAAGCCCGCATTCTATACACGGATTGGACTTCGCTATCGAAATGTCATTGATCGAGCCAAGTGCGGGTTAACAAACGTTCCGTACAATGAACTAGTCAAGAAATCCGTAGCGGGCTTGCTGGATGAACCACAAGTTGACATCGCGAGTAAGATAACGGCGAGCGAAACGCAAACGCTAATAGATCTCGACCAACCAAGCGACCATCTAGTAATGCGGAATGGGCTAATGCCTAAGCAAGGGGAAGACCGGAGATATGCCATCGACGCAGATTTCTACTCAGAAGGTAACATTGCCATCGGACAAGTACTCCCAATTTTGGGACGATTTCACAACGAAGCTCGGAACCTGTTCAACTGGATTATTACCCCCCGCCTTCGAAACGCATTGGGGCCTACTCCAGCAACGTGACATGTCATTGCAAGGGGCAACCGTTACTTTTCAAACAACACTGTCGGCCTTTGGTAATGAGACTTCCGTTCGAGTGCAAGACGCTGGCATCGATGCTATCAAACGTGCCGTAGGTTGTGTGTTTCTGATGCTTTTGCCGAGGACTGGGTTAGATGAAGTTATCGGGTGTATTCGCGATAGTTGGGACGCCGAGCACCAAGGTTATGCCCCCTTGCCGGTCAAGACCGTTCGCCGAACCGTCTCGCTTGGAACATAGAAAGTCGACCTAAAAGGCCCATTCGGTGCCATTTGCTTACGAGCCTGCGCCGTCCTCCGGTGAGCTTCGACAGGGAGAAATTTTGGCCGAAGTTTGGGAGCACCGGTTGGAATCGCCGCTGCGCCCGCTGCCAAATTCGACAGCAGATATCCAGTCGAGAATCCATCCGCTGATGATCGTTTTGACACAGGACTGCGATCTCAGCTCAGGACTATACTTCGCGCAGCGAAGATTTGGGCCTTTTCGATGAAGAAAATCATCCGCGCCGGTTGCCGCAAATATTGTTAACGGATGTCATGGCGCTGCCCGATCTCAAGGCAAGAACGCAAGGCAGCCAGAGCCGGATCGAGAAGAACCAAGAAGAGCGATATCACGCATTGCCTATCGGAACGGACGCCCCGCTCAACCAAGCATTGTTCATTGATTTTAAAAAAGTGTTCGGACTGCGGACATCCAGTCTCTATGCGGCGATTGGCATTGACGGAGTCAGAAGAATCGCGATGCTTCCTCCAGTGTACCTGCACGATCTTGTGCATCGATTCTTTTCTTTTCAATCCCGCGTTGCCCTTCCATGAGGAGTGGCCTAATTTCCCATACGCAGTGCCCTACTTCAGACAGTGCCCTACTTCGACATGTCCTTGACAGCGTGGTAACCTGCGAATAGGTTTCCGTTTTCAGCCCTTTGCCGATGTAGCTCAACGGTAGAGCACCTGATTTGTAATCAGTAGGTTGCCAGTTCAAGTCTGGCCATCGGCTTTGGTTTGCGGAAACGCGGGAGAGGTTCCCGAGTGGCCAAAGGGATCAGACTGTAAATCTGACGGCTTATGCCTTCGGAGGTTCGAATCCTCCCCTCTCCACCAGGACTAACGGCGAGGGAGAGCGGGAATAGCTCAGTTGGTAGAGCGCGAGCCTTCCAAGCTCGGGGTCGCGGGTTCGAGTCCCGTTTCCCGCTCCATCCGAAGAATCGAGCCGCCGTGCACCAAAAAAGGGAGTGCAGGTCAGGATACGGGATCAGGGCCCATGTAGCTCAGTCGGTAGAGCACTTCCTTGGTAAGGAAGAGGTCACGGGTTCGAATCCCGTCGTGGGCTCCATAACGAGAGACTCGAAGAGGGCGCCGCAGGCGCAGCGCGTAGCGCTCCCGAGGCGGAGCTACTGCGAAGCCCGAGGGAAAATATAAGAAGGAATATATATGCGGGATTTAATCGGGATGGCGTGTGACGGATGCAAACGGCGCAACTACACGACCACCAAAAACAAGAAGAAGCAGACCGACAAGTTCGCGATCAAGAAGTTCTGCCCCAGTTGCCGAGCGCATACCGTCCATCGCGAATGCAAGGTTTGATCGCCTCGGGAACGGCGCAAAAGTGTGGATAAAGTGTTGCTCGGATGTAGCCCGGATGTAGTCTGCGGTCGCCGCCGGGGCGCATAAAAGGTGCTCGCGGAGGCGTTTCGAGCGCTTCCGAGCGCATTCGGTGAAGATATGAGGGCGCCACGCGAGCGCAGGGCGACTGAGACCCGAAGGGGGCGCTTCCGAACGCAGTGCAATAGAGACTCGAAGAGGGCGCCGCAGGCGCAGCGCGAAGCGCTCCCGAGGCGGAGCTACTGCGTAGTCGAGGGAAGATATAAGGAGGTGGGCCAGTAGCTCTAATTGGCAGAGCATCGGACTCCAAATCCGAGGGTTGCAGGTTCGAATCCTGCCTGACCCGCCAAAAAATGCAAAAAATAGCAAATGGCGCTTGTAAGAAAAGGCAAAAATGGATAGCCTAAAAAGTTACCTCAATCAGGGAGTCAGTTTTGTTCAAGAGGCGTGGACGGAGCTGGCGAAAGTCCATTACCCGTCGCCCAAGGAAACAATGCAGGCCACTATCGTAGTTGTGGCCCTCTCTTTTGTGATGGCGCTGTGGTTGGGTCTGATTGATATGGGAGCGACGCGAGTCGTCCGTTACCTGATCGGATAATTGGTCCGCGTCCGGGACGCCGCCCCCGGATGCCATTGCCGTTCTCGATGCAAGAAGCAAGCAAAGTGGAACCAGCTCCGGTTGAAGTCTCGCCGGAAGCCAAGGCGAATTGGAAGTGGTACGTGATTCACACGTACTCCGGCTATGAAGCCAAGGCTAAGGCCGCGCTCGAGGAACGCGTGCGCTTGCTGCATATGGAGCAAAAGATCGGCGCGGTCCTGGTGCCGGTCGAGCGGGTGCAGGAACTGGGCAAGGGCGGGCAGCGCAAGATTTCGAGCCGCAAGTTCTTTCCCGGATATATCTTCGTGAACATGCTGCTCGACGACGAAACCTGGCACGTGATCAAGAACACGCCGAAGATCACCGGCTTCGTCGGCCACGCGACCAATCCGCCTGAAGTGCCCGAGCATGAGGTTCGCGAGATCACGCAACAGATGGAAGAAGGGGCGCTGCGGCCCAAGCCCAAGGTCCTGTTCGAGGTGGGTGAGGCGATCAAGGTGGTGGACGGGCCGTTTCAGGATTTCAACGGAACGGTGGAAGAGGTCAAGCCGGAAAAGGGTAAAGTGCGCGTGCTGATTTCGATTTTCGGCCGCGCCACTCCAGTCGAACTCGATTTTGTACAGGTAGAAAAGGCGTAACCACAAACCGCAGTGCCGGTCCGGTCGACCTCAATCAAGAGGAAACGACGGCCAGGGCGCTCGCAGCAGTGTGTTGGAAATCATTTAAGTGGCGAAAAAAGTCGTCGGACAGATAAAACTTCAGATCCCGGCCGGAGCCGCGAATCCCGCGCCGCCGGTGGGACCTGCGCTGGGTCAGCGCGGGGTTAATATCATGGAGTTCTGCAAGGCGTTCAACGCGCAGACGCAGAGCATGGCCGGTCTTACGATTCCGGTGATCGTCACCGTGTTTAGCGATCGGTCCTTCACCTTCGTGACCAAAAGTCCGCCCGCCTCCAACCTGCTGCTCAAGGCCGCGGGTATCGAGAAGGGGTCCCCGATGCCGAACAAGAATAAGGTCGGCAAGGTGACCAAGGCGCAGGTCGAAGAGATTGCCAGGACCAAGGTCAAGGATCTTACCGCCAGCGACCTCGCCGCCGCGGTGAAGACGGTTTCAGGAACTGCGCGCTCGATGGGAATCGAAATCGAGTAGCGAAATGAGAACCAACTAAATGGCAGGCAAGAAGTACCAGGCGGCGGCAAAGAGCATCGATCGCGACAAGCGCTACACGCTGGACGAAGCGATCAAGATCGTCGCCGCGAACAAAGTTGCGAAGTTCGACGAGACCGTCGAAATGGCGATTCGGCTCAATGTCGATCCCCGCCAGGCCGACCAAAACGTCCGCGGTACTGTCGTGCTGCCCAATGGCACCGGCAAGACCGCGCGCGTCCTGGTGCTGACCAAGGGCGACAAGGAGCGCGAGGCTCGCGAGGCCGGCGCCGATTTCGTCGGCGGCGAGGATCTGATCAAGAAGATCCAGGAAGAAAACTGGCTCGACTTCGATCGCGTGATAGCGACCCCCGACGTGATGGCGCTGGTTGGCCGGATCGGTAAAATTCTCGGCCCTCGCGGCCTGATGCCGAATCCGAAAGTCGGCACCGTGACCTTCGACGTGGCCAAGGCGGTCGCCGAAGTGAAGGCGGGCAAGGTCGATTTCCGGGTCGATAAGGCCGGCGTCGTCCACGCGCCGGTGGGCAAGCTGAGCTTCGGCGAAGAGAAGCTGCTGCAGAACGCGCATGCGTTGCTCGCGGCAATCTGGAGGGCCAAGCCGTCGACTGCGAAGGGCAACTATCTAAAGAGCGTAGCGGTTTCGTCCACGATGGGTCCCGGGAGTTCGCGTCGATGCGGCGGGCGCGTCGCGCGGCGGCTTCCTGGCGGCGAGAGCTCAGGGCACTGATTAAATGAGAAAAGAACAAAAGACCGCGGTCATCGAAAAGCTATCCGGAAGTTCAAGAACGCGCACTATCGCGTTGGTTTCCGAGTATCGCGGAATGACGGTGGCCGAAACCACCGAGGTCCGGCGCAAGCTGCGCGCGGTTCGCGGCGAGCTCAAGGTCGCCAAGAACACGCTCATCCGGCGCGCGATCAAGGATACCGGATACTCATCGCTGGAAGACAAGCTGGGCGGGCCGGTCGGGTTGATCATCAGCGCCCAGGACCCGGTTGAAATCGCCAAGACGATCATCGGCTTCAAAGACCTCGGCGACAAGTTCAAGCTGCGTGGCGGGGTGCTCGACGGCAAACCGATTACTCCCGCCGAAATTCAAGCGCTGGCGACGCTGCCGCCGCGTGAAGTGATCCTCGGGCAGTTGCTCGGACTCATCCAGGCGCCGGCGACTCATCTGGTCCGGTTGCTCAATGAGCCCGGGTCGCAGTTGGCCCGGTTGATCGATGCGATCGGTAAGAAAAACGGTGAAGGTGCGGCGCCGGCGGCGCCTGCAGCTCCGGCGGCCCCAGCGGCTCCAGTATCAGAGGCGCCCGCGGGCGACGCGGCGCCATCGGCGTAGTCGAGGGAAGATATAAGGGCGCTTCCGAGCGCAGCGCGCAGCAGCTCGCGAAGCCGATTCGGGCGGTCCTGAGGCCGAATCGAAATTTACGCGAAGCCGATTCGGGCGATCTTGAGGCCGAATCGAAATTTGGATGAGGCGGAGCTACTGCGTAGTCGAGGGAAGATATAAGGGCGCTTCCGAGCGCAGCGCGCAGCGCTCCCGAGGCGGAGCTACTGCGTAGTCAGGGAAGATACAAAGACTTTAGAAATTAAAAGTAAGCAAGCGTTAGGGGCGCTCCCACATTCGCCCGGTACGCGAGGACAAGGAGACTAGCGAAAATGGCAGAAGCACAGCTCGACCGCGATCAGGTGAAGAATTACCTGAAAAATCTCACGCTGATGGAAGCGGCGGCTCTGGTTAAAGAGCTCGAGACCGAACTCGGCGTTTCTGCGGCCGCTCCGATGGCGGTGGCGGCGGCTCCGGGAGCCGGCGGTGGCGCGGCCGCGCCGGCGGCGGAGCAGGACGAGTTCACCGTGATGCTGACCGGCTCGGGTGACAAGAAAATCCAGGTCATCAAGGTGGTGCGCGAACTCACCGGACTGGGACTCAAGGAAGCCAAGGACCTGGTGGACGGCGCTCCGAAGGCGGTGAAGGAAGGAATCAGTAAGGCGGAGGCGGAGGAAGTGAAGAAGAAGATCGAAGAGGCTGGCGGCACCGCGGAGCTTAAGTAGAGGCCGGGCGGGTTTTTAACCGGTAGCCGGCAGAATTCAGGAGAGCCGTTCGCATCGGGCCGAACTTCGCATCGATCGGCTTTCTCTCGGAGAACGGTATCAACCCGCGAGGCGTGCGGACGATATCTGCGCGCCCGCGTTTTTCATTTTGACTTTTAGCTCACCGCGCGCAGTGTGTTTGCGCGCAAAGGGTAGATGATGGCTCCTCAGACGCAGGTCACGAGCAATCTTCGCCTACGCCGCTCGTTCGGCAAAATAAAAAAGATCATCGATATCCCTAACCTGATCGAGATCCAGAAACGTTCGTATGAAGAATTTCTTCAGGCGGATGTTGCTTCCGAACAGCGCGAGGACAAAGGTCTGCAGTCGGTCTTCAAGTCGGTCTTTCCGATCAAGGATTTCAACGAGACCGCCTCACTCGAATTCGTCAGCTACGAGCTGGGCACGCCCAAGTATGACGTCGAAGAGTGCCATCAGCGTGGAATGACCTACGCCGCGCCGATCAAGGTAAAAATCCAGCTCGTCATCTGGGACGTCGAGAGCGGACGGCGCTCGATCAAGAACGTCAAGGAGCAGGAAGTTTATTTCGGCGAGATCCCGCTGATGACCGGCAACGGCACCTTTATGGTGAACGGAACCGAACGCGTGATCGTGTCGCAGCTACATCGCTCGCCGGGGGTGTTCTTCGAACACGACAAGGGCCGCACCCATTCGACCGGAAAGCTGCTCTACTCGGCGCGCATCATTCCGTATCGCGGGAGCTGGATCGATTTCGAATTCGATCCCAAGGACGTGCTGTTCGTCCGGATCGATCGCCGCCGCAAGTTCCCCGCTACGGTGTTGTTGCGCGCACTCGGAATGACGACCGAGGACCTGCTCAACTACTACTACAAGAAGGACGTAATCAGCCTCGACCCCAAGCAGTATACCAAGCGCTTCGAGGCCGACCAGTTGCTCGGGATGCGAGTGACGCGCGACGTCAAGGATCCCAAGTCGGGTGAAGTTATCGCGCGCGAAGGCCGCAAATTCAACAAGGCGATCGTCCGTCAGCTCGAAGCCGCGAAAGTCAGCGAAATTCCGATCGCGCTCGAAGAGATCGTCGGCAAGATTTCGGCGCACGATATCGTAGATTCCAATACCGGTGAAGTCCTGGTGCAGACCAACGAGGATCTCACCGAAGAGACGGTCGAGAAGCTCAAGGAGCACGGGGTCAAGAAGATCGAGGTCCTCTTTACCGAAGAGCAGCCCGGCGGCGGTCCGCTGCGGATGACGCTCGCGCAGGACAAGCTCGACACGCCGGAGAACGCGATCATTGAAATCTATCGGCGCCTGCGCCCCGGCGATCCGCCGACCGCGGAAACCGCGACCACCTTTTTCAATAATCTGTTTTTCAATCCGGAGCGTTACGACCTCTCCAAAGTCGGGCGGCTCAAGCTCAATCACAAGCTCAAGATCGATGTGCCGCTGGAGCAGGGAACGCTGCGCCGCGAAGATATCCTCGAAGTGGTTCGCTACCTGGTCGACCTCAAGGGCGGCAACGGCCAAATCGACGATATCGATCATCTCGGAAACCGCCGCGTGCGCGCGGTCGGCGAGTTGGTCGAGAATCAGTTCCGCATCGGCCTGGTCAGGATGGAACGCGCGATCAAAGAGCGCATGAGCTTGCAGGATATCGAAACCCTGATGCCGCAGGAGTTGGTGAACTACAAGCCCGCATCCGCGGTGATCAAGGAATTCTTCGGTTCCTCGCAGCTCTCGCAGTTCATGGATCAGACCAATCCGCTGTCCGAAATCGCCCATAAGCGGCGCCTTTCGGCGCTCGGTCCCGGCGGTCTGACGCGCGAGCGCGCCGGATTCGAAGTCCGCGACGTGCACCCGACCCATTACGGGCGCGTATGCCCGATCGAGACGCCCGAGGGCCCGAATATCGGACTTATCGCGGCGCTCTCTACCTATGCGCGGGTGAACGAATACGGGTTTATCGAGACTCCGTACCGTGTGGTCGAAAACATCAAGGTTACCGACCGGATCGTCTATTTGTCGGCGCTGGATGAAGAAGACAAGGTTATAGCCCAGGCCAACGCGCCGATCGACGAGAGAGGCCGTTTTACCGGCGAACTGGTGTCGGCCCGAATCGGCGGTGAATTCACGGTGACCCGCGCCGAGGACGTGCAGTACATGGACGTGTCACCCAACCAGTTGGTCTCGGTCGCGGCGTCATTGATCCCATTTCTCGAGAACGACGACGCCAATCGCGCGCTGATGGGATCCAACATGCAGCGTCAGGCGGTTCCGCTGCTCAAGACCGACGCGCCACTGGTCGGCACCGGTCTCGAAATGACGGTAGGCCGCGACTCGGGCGTCACCGTAATCGCGAAGCGCGATGGCGTGGTCGAAAGCGTGGACGCCAAACGAATTGTGGTGCGCGCCGACAAACAGAATAAAGACGCGCGCGACGCCGGCGTCGACATCTACAACCTGATCAAGTATCAGCGCTCCAACCAGAACACTTGCATCAATCAGCGCCCGGTGGTGGTGAAAGGCGAACGCGTCAATGTCGGCGATGTGTTGGCCGACGGTCCTTCCACCGATCTGGGAGAATTGGCGCTGGGCCGCAACGTGCTGGTCGCGTTCATGCCGTGGGGTGGTTACAATTTCGAAGACTCGATTCTGATTTCCGAGCGGGTGACCAAGGAAGATCTCTTCACCTCGGTGCATATCGAGGAATTCGAATGCATCGCGCGCGACACCAAGCTCGGACCTGAAGAAATCACGCGCGATATTCCCAACGTCGGCGAGGAAGCGCTCAAGGACCTTGACGCCAGTGGTATCATCAGGATTGGCGCCGAGGTAAAGCCGGGCGACATTCTGGTCGGCAAGATTACCCCCAAGGGCGAGACCCAGCTGAGTCCCGAGGAAAAGTTACTGCGCGCGATTTTCGGCGAAAAGGCCGGCGAAGTCCGCGACACCAGTCTGCGCGTTCCACCTGGAGTCGAAGGAACCGTAATCGACGCGCGAGTGTTCTCGCGCCGGGGTGTCAGCAAGGACGATCGCACTCAGGAAATCGAAAACACTGAAGCCGAGCGGCTCAAAGTGGACGAGGCCGAGGAGATTCGCATCCTGCGCAGCGAGACGATGCGCAAGCTCAAGAAATCGCTGGTCGGCAAGAAGCTCGCCGGCCGCGTTATTGCCGACGATCGCCACGTCATCATCAATAAGGGCGACGAGCTCGAAGCGGCCGCACTCGAAGAAATGTCGCCGACGCTATGGGGTCAGTTGCGCGTCGAGGACGAAGCGGCGCAGGCGGTGGCGACTCAGGCGCTGGCGGCGATGACGGCCAACGTCGAGGCGATCCAGCTGCATTACGGGACCAAGCAGGAGCGCCTCAAAGCGGGTGACGAGTTGGCGCCCGGTGTCATCAAGATGATCAAGGTGTTCGTCGCCATCAAGCGCCGTTTGCAGGTAGGCGACAAGATGGCGGGGCGCCATGGAAATAAAGGCGTGCTCTCGCGGATCCTGCCCGAAGAGGACATGCCGTATCTGGCCGACGGAACTCCGGTCGACATCGTGCTGAATCCGCTCGGCGTGCCTTCGCGCATGAACGTCGGGCAAATCCTGGAGACCCATCTGGGATGGGCCGCGCGCGAGCTCGGCCGCCGAATCGAACAGGATCTCCGCGGCGGCAGCACGCCGACTCAAATGAAGCGGCGGCTCAAGGAATTCTATCCCGACAAGGAGAGTCACGACTTTATCGACGAGTTGCCGGAAGACGACGTGTTCCGGCTCGCGAGCAAGGCGTTGGCGGGAATTCACGTCGCATCGCCGGTCTTCGACGGCGCGCGCGAAGAAGAAATCTTCTCGATGCTCGAGCGCGCGGGACTTCCCGACAGCGGACAGTCGAAACTGCATGACGGCCGCACCGGTAATCCCTTCGAGCAGCCAGTCACCGTCGGTGTGATGTACATGATGAAGCTGCATCATCTGGTCGAGGACAAGATTCACGCGCGCTCGACCGGGCCCTACAGCCTGGTGACGCAGCAGCCGCTGGGAGGAAAAGCGCAATTCGGCGGTCAGCGCCTGGGCGAAATGGAAGTGTGGGCGCTGGAAGCATACGGCGCGGCCTACACGCTGCAGGAAATGCTGACGGTGAAGTCGGACGATGTCGCGGGCAGGACCCGGATGTACGAAGCCATCGTAAAGGGTGAGAACACCCTCGAGCCCGGACTGCCCGAATCGTTTAACGTTATGGTCAAGGAACTCCAGTCGCTGTGCCTCAACGTCGAGCTCCTGGAAACAGCGCCGCGAAGCTAGGGACGAGGAGTATTTAAAGATGGAAGATCTCTTCGGTCTATTCGAAAAGCCCAAGAATCCGCTCGCGTTCAACGCGATCAGAATCTCGATCGCGTCGCCCGAGATGATCCGGTCGTGGTCGCACGGCGAAGTCAAAAAGCCCGAGACCATCAACTACCGGACCTTCAAGCCCGAGCGCGACGGCCTTTTCTGCGCGAAGATTTTCGGTCCGACCAAGGACTACGAGTGCAACTGCGGCAAGTACAAGCGCATGCGCCATCGCGGCGTCGTTTGCGAGAAATGCGGAGTCGAGGTGATCCAGTCCAAGGTCCGCCGCGAGCGGATGGGGCATATCGATCTCGCCGCTCCGGTTGCGCACATCTGGTTCCTGCGCTCGCTGCCGTCGCGCATCGGGACGCTGCTCGACATGACCCTCAAGGAGCTGGAGAAAATTCTCTACTTCGAGAGTTACGTCGTGGTCGATCCCGGCGAGACCACGCTCACCTTTCGCGAGTTACTGACGGAGCGCAAATATCGCGAAGCCAGGGAACAATTCGCCGACGGCTTCAAGGCGGAGATGGGCGCGGAAGCGATCCGCACGCTGCTCACCAAGCTCGAACTCGACAAGCTCTCGGAAGATCTGAGGGTCGAGATGAAGGCCACCGCGAGCGAGGCGCGGCGCAAGAAGACCGCCAAGCGGCTGAAAGTAGTCAATGCGTTTCGCGAGTCGGGCAACAAGCCCGAATGGATGATCCTCACCATCCTGCCGGTAATTCCGCCCGATCTGCGTCCGCTGGTTCCATTGGACGGCGGCCGCTTCGCGACTTCTGACCTGAACGATCTCTATCGGCGAGTGATCAATCGCAACAACCGCTTGAAGCGGCTGATCGAGCTCAACGCTCCCGACATCATCATTCGCAACGAAAAGCGGATGCTGCAGGAGGCGGTCGACGCGCTGTTCGACAACGGCCGCCGCGGCCGCGCCATCACGGGTCCCTCCAAGCGTCCGCTGAAGTCGCTCTCCGATATGCTCAAGGGCAAATCGGGACGCTTCCGGCAGAACCTGCTCGGCAAGCGGGTTGACTATTCAGGCCGCTCGGTCATCGTGGTCGGTCCCGAACTGCGCCTGCATCAATGCGGCTTGCCGAAAAAGATGGCGCTCGAGCTATTCAAGCCGTTCATCTACAACAAGCTGGAAGAAAAGGGCTACGTCACGACCATCAAGAGCGCGAAAAAGATGGTCGAAAAAGAAGGCAAGGACGTTTGGGACATCCTTGATGAGGTCATCAGGGAGCATCCGGTGCTGCTCAACCGCGCGCCCACTCTGCATCGTCTCGGCATTCAGGCGTTCGAGCCGGTCCTGATCGAAGGCAAGGCAATTCAACTTCATCCGCTGGTCTGCGTCGCCTACAACGCGGACTTCGACGGTGATCAGATGGCGGTGCACGTGCCGTTATCGATCGAGGCCCAGGTCGAATCGCGCGCGCTCATGATGTCGACCAACAACATCCTGTCGCCCGCCCACGGCAAGCCCATCATCGTGCCGACGCAGGATATGGTGCTGGGGCTTTACTACATGACGCGGGAGCGTCCACTCGCGCGCGGCGAGGGTAAATTCTTCGCCACCCCGGACGAGGTGCGGATCGCCTACGATCACGGCGAGATCGATCTGCACGCGAAAATCAACGTTCGGATGGCGGCGATCCGCGTCGACGGCATTCCCGGTATCGATGACATGGCGCGGGCGAAGGCTGAGGAAGCCGAAAAGCACAACGGCAAGGTCAGCGCGAAAGCGAAGAAGGCGGCCAAGCACGCCGATGCCGGCGGCAACGGCGCCGCGCCGCTGTTCAAACGGGTCGAGACCACGGTCGGCCGCATCCTGCTCAATGAGATCGTTCCGCCTGAGATTCCGTTTGCGGAAATCAACCGCACCATGAAGAAGAAGGAACTCGGCAACCTGATCGACCTGGTCTATCGCAAGTGCGGCAACAAGGTCACGGTCATTTTCGCCGATCGCATGAAGGATATGGGATTCGAGTTCGCGACTCGCGCGGGCATTTCCATTTCCATCAAGGACATGAAAATTCCGCAGCAGAAAGCGCATCTCCTCGATGAGGCGCAGAAGCAAGTCGCGGAAATCCAGAAACAGTACAACAACGGCGTCATCACCGACGGCGAACGTTACAACAAGGTGGTCGATATCTGGGCCGAAGTTCAGGATCAGATCGGCGGTGCCGTCATCAAGGGACTCTCGAGTCAGGTCTTCGGCAAGAACAAAGAGGGCAAAGAGGTTTCCGGACCCTCGTTCAATCCGATTTTCATTATGGCCGACTCGGGCGCCCGAGGTTCCGAGCAACAGATTCGACAGCTCGCCGGATTGCGCGGCCTGATGGCGAAGCCGTCTGGCGAAATTATCGAAACTCCCATCACCGCGAACTTCCGCGAGGGCCTCACGGTGTTGCAGTACTTCATCTCGACCCACGGCGCGCGCAAGGGCCTCGCGGATACCGCGCTCAAAACCGCGAACTCCGGTTATCTTACGCGCCGGCTGGTCGACGTGGCGCAAGATTCGATCATCACGGAAGACGATTGCGGCACGCTCGACGGAATCGAGATGACTCCGCTGGTCGAAGGCGGAGAGATCATCGAGAACCTGGGCGACCGCGTGCTGGGCCGGGTCGCGCTCGACGAGATCCGCGATCCCTTCACCAACGATATCCTCGTCCGCGCCAACGACACCATTGACGAGGACAAAGTTAAGAAGATCGAAGACGGTGGCGTCGAGCGCGTGAAAATCCGCTCGGTGCTTACCTGCCAATCCCGCGTCGGCGTATGCGTCAAGTGCTACGGACGCGATCTCGGCCGCGGCCATCTGGTCAATCTCGGCGAGGCGATCGGAATTATCGCCGCGCAATCCATCGGTGAGCCCGGAACCCAGCTCACGATGCGTACCTTCCACATCGGCGGCACCGCCAGCCGGCGCGCCGAACAGACCACCCTGGAAGCGCGCAACGACGGCATCTTGCGCCTGCACGGCGTGAACACGGTTAAGGCGCGCGACGGCAGCCTGGTGGTGATGGCGCGTCATGGTGAAATCACGGTGGCGGAGCAGGTCACCGGAGAAACCGGGGTGGTGCGCGAGCGCGAACGCGAGCGCTATCCGCTGGTTTATGGCGCCAAGCTGCGCAAGGGCGAAGGTGAGAAGATCAAGGCCGGAGAGCTGATCGCAGAATGGGATCCGTATACCACGCCCATCATTACGGAAGTCGGCGGCGCGATTAAGTACGGCGACATTCTCGAAGGCAAAACCATGGAGGAGCGCGTTGACGAACGTACCGGCGCGCGATCCAACGTCATCGTCGAATTCCGCGAACTCGACGTGCGCCCCCGAATCTCGATCAAGGATGCGCATGGCAAGACCCTGAAGTTGCCGAAGAGCGAGAACATGGCGCGCTATTTCCTACCCGTCGGCGCGTACATCAACGTTCCGGAGCATTCGGAAGTCTCGCCCGGCGACGTGATCGCGAAAATTCCGCGCGAAACCACCAAGACCAAAGACATCACCGGTGGTCTGCCGCGGGTGGCCGAGCTGTTCGAAGCTCGCAAGCCCAAGGAATTTGCGGTTATCTCCGAGATTGACGGCCAGGTTTCATTCGGCAAGGACACCAAGGGCAAGCGCAAGGTGGTGGTCACGCCGGAAGTGGGTGAGCCGCGCGAGTATCTGATCGCGAAGGGTAAGCATATCGGCGTCCACGAAGGCGACCTCATCAAGGCGGGCGAGCCGCTGATGGAAGGATCTTCTAATCCACATGACATCCTGACCATCCTCGGCGAAAAGGCGCTGGCGAAATACCTGGTCGATGAAATCCAGGAAATTTACCGGCTGCAGGGCGTGCGCATCAACGATAAGCACATCGAAGTGATCGTGCGTCAGATGCTGCGCCGGGTCCGGATCAAGGAAGTCGGCGACACCGATTTTCTGGTCGGCGACCATGTTGAGAAATGGCGTTTCGATGAAGAGAACGGCAAGGTTATCGGACGCGGCGGCGAGCCCGCGATCGCGGAGCCGTTGCTGCTCGGGATCACCAAGGCGTCGCTTTCGACCGAAAGCTTCATCTCCGCGGCGTCGTTCCAGGAGACCACCAGAGTGCTTACCGAGGCTGCGATCAATGGCCGTATCGACAGGCTGGTGGGACTTAAGGAGAACGTGATTATGGGCCGCCTGATCCCGGCCGGAACCGGTCTCGCGGGTTATCATGAGATGGAGCTGATCGTGGAAGGTGCGCCTGCGGAAACTGAGGAAATCGAGAAAACCGGCGCCCCGGAGGCGCGGGTTTCGGCGGGAGATTGACAGAGAAGTTCAAGTAGCTTACATACTTGTATTTCCCCCAAGGGACTTCTGTTCCCTTGGGGGGTTTGTTTGAACACCCGCTTCCCGCCCCTGACGAGAATCCGGGACCGCACCGCCATCTAGGCTCGGTGCGGAGGTCTATTGGAAAGGTAAAGAAACGCCGGGGTGCAGGGGAGCGGCTTGGCAATCGGGAAAAGCGGAATCAGCAGTGCCGACGATTAATCAGCTCATTCGCGGAGCCAGAGAAAAGAAGCGCTTCAAAAGTAAGGCGCCGCAGCTTGAGGCTTGTCCGCAGAAACGCGGAGTATGTACCCAGGTGAAAACCACGACCCCCAAGAAGCCGAACTCGGCCTTGCGCAAAGTCGCCCGCGTGCGCCTTTCCAATGGCTTCGAGGTGTCGACTTATATTCCGGGCGTCGGCCACAACCTGCAGGAGCATTCGGTGGTCCTGGTCCGCGGGGGACGTGTCAAGGATCTGCCGGGTGTCCGCTACCACGTCATCCGCGGTACGCTGGACTCCATCGGTGTCAATGATCGCCGCAAGGGCCGCTCCAAATACGGCTCCAAAAAACCAAAGTAGAAAATCATGTCGCGTAAAGGTCAGGCCCGCATCCGGGAGATCATCCCGGACCCCAAGTATCACGACCGCACGGTCGCGAAATTTGTGAATATCGTGATGGAGCGCGGGAAGAAATCGACTTCCGAACAGATCCTCTATGGTGCGATCGATCTGGTCGGCGAGCGCACCAAGGAAGAGGGGCTGCAAATTTTCAAGAAAGCGCTTGAAAATATCCGCCCCGCGGTGGAAGTCAGATCGCGCCGGGTCGGCGGCGCCAACTATCAGGTCCCGGTCGAGGTGCCACCGCTAAGGCGCAACTCATTGGCGATGCGATGGCTGGTGACGGCGTCGCGCGCACGCGGGGAAAAATCGATGGAAGAGCGATTGGCGGCCGAGATTATGGAAGCGGCGCAAAATCGCGGCGGTGCGGTCAAAAAGCGCGAGGACACGCATCGCATGGCCGATGCCAACAAAGCCTTCGCGCACTACCGCTGGTAACCCAATTAGTTGAATTAGTATGGCTCGTGAGACGCCAATAGAACGGGTGCGCAATATCGGCATCATGGCCCACATCGATGCCGGTAAAACTACGACTACCGAGCGAATCCTCTACTACACCGGGATCAATTACAAAATCGGCGAAGTGCACGAGGGCACCGCTACCATGGACTGGATGGTCCAGGAGCAGGAACGCGGCATCACGATAACCTCGGCTGCCACCACCTGTTTCTGGCGCGACCATCGGATCAATATCATCGATACTCCGGGACACGTCGATTTCACCATCGAGGTCGAACGCAGTCTGCGCGTGCTCGATGGCGCGGTCGCGGTCTTTTGCGCGGTCGGCGGAGTCGAGCCGCAGTCCGAGACCGTGTGGCGCCAGGCCGACAAGTATCGGGTCCCGCGCGTCGCCTTCATCAACAAGATGGATCGTGTTGGCGCGGACTTCGTGCGCGTGCTCGACGAAATCAAGGACAAGCTCAAGGCCAACCCGGTTCTCCTGCAGCTTCCGATCGGCACCGAGGAAAAATTCAGCGGGCTTATCGATCTGATCGAGAACAAGGCGCTGATCTGGGACGAGGATCGTCTCGGCGCCAAGTATCGTGAAGAAGAAATCCCAGCCGATCTGAAGGAACAGGCCGCCGGTTATCGCGACAAGATGATCGAATCGCTGGCCGATCACGACGAGAAGATCATGGAGCTTTACCTCGAAGGTAAGAGCGCCCAGGTCGCTCCTGAGATGATTCGCAAGGCGGTGCGCACTGCCACCCTCAAGATCGAGATTATCCCGGTGGTGCTCGGCTCCGCGTTCCGCAACAAGGGTGTGCAGCCGATGCTCGATGCGGTGGTCGATTACCTGCCGTCGCCGGCGGACTTGCCACCGGTGGTTGGAATCGTCGATGGAGACAAGGAAAAGAAAGCCGAGCGATGGCCGCGTGACGACGCTCCCTTCGCGGCGTTGGCATTCAAGATAATGACCGACCCGTATCTGGGAACGGTTACCTTCCTGCGGGTCTACTCGGGCACTCTGGCCACCGGCGTTTCGGTGCTTAACTCGACCAAGCAGAAGCGCGAGCGCATCGGACGGCTGTTCAAGATGCATGCGAACAAGCGCGAAGAGCTCACCGAAATCTACGCCGGCGATATCTGCGCGGTTGGACTGCGCGATACCACGACCGGCGACACGCTATGCGACGCCGCGCAGCCGATCGTGCTGGAATCTATCGAGTTCCCTGATCCCGTGATTCAAATCGCGATCGAGCCCAAGACCAAGGCCGATCAGGAGAAGCTCGGCGAGTCGCTGCAGAAGCTGGCCAAGGAAGATCCTTCCTTCAGGGTCAGCGTCAATCGCGAAACTGCGCAGACATTGATCGCGGGGATGGGTGAGCTACATCTGGAAATTATCGTCGACCGCTTGCTGCGCGAATTCAAGGTCGATGCGAATGTCGGGCAAGCCGCAGGTCGCCTATCGCGAGACCATTCGCAAGGCGGCGGAGGCGGAAGGCCGCTTCGTCCGGCAGACTGGTGGTCATGGCCAGTTCGGCGTCGTCGAGCTCAGGATCGAGCCGCTGGGAAAAGGGATTGGCTTCGAGTTCGAGGACGGCACCAAAGGCGGCTCCATTCCGCGCCAGTTTATCCGGCCGATCGAAGACGGAATCAAAGAGGCGATGGAAAACGGGGTGCTCGCCGGCTATCCGATGGTGGATATCAAGGCCACGCTGCTCGACGGCAAGTATCACGAAGTCGATTCCTCGGAACTCGCGTTCAAGATCGCGGGCTCGATTGCGTTCAAGGAATGCTGCTCGAAAGCGGCGCCACTGCTGCTTGAGCCGGTGATGGAAGTCGAAGTTGTCACCCCACAAGAATTCATGGGTGATGTGATCGGCGACCTGAACTCGCGCCGCGGCAAGATCCTGAACATGGAAGGCCGCGGCGGTGCGCAGGTTATCGAGGCGCGCGTGCCGCTGGCGACCATGTTCGGCTACGCCACCAAACTTCGTTCGGTCAGTCAGGGGCGGGCAACGTACACCATGCAGTTCGCGGTGTATGAAGCGGTTCCGCAGCAGATTTTCGAGGAAATCACGGCGCGTAACGCCGAGAATGGCGAAACGCGCGCTCGTGCTTAGATTAGAGGATCGCGTTCGCGAGCCGTGATGCTCGCGGACGCGGTTGTCACGACCATATAGATGACTGTTTTGCCGCCATGATGACGCGGCAGGGAAATTGTTCGCGCGTTTATTCGCGTGGACTCATTCGGAGGATGAGCAATGGGCAAGGCCAAGTTCGAGCGCACTAAACCGCACGCCAACGTTGGAACGATTGGCCATATCGACCACGGCAAGACCACGTTGACCGCGGCTATCACGAAAGTGCTCGCTTCGAAGAAACTCGCCAACTTCGTCGCCTTCGATCAGATCGATAAGGCGCCGGAAGAACGCGAGCGCGGCATCACTATCGCGATCGCGCACGTGGAATACGAAACCACCAAACGCCACTACGCCCACGTCGATTGCCCCGGTCACGCCGACTACATCAAGAATATGATCACCGGCGCGGCCCAGATGGACGGCGCGATCCTGGTCGTCGGCGCCAATGACGGCCCGATGCCGCAGACGCGCGAGCACATTCTGCTCGCCTACCAGGTCGGCGTGCCTTCGATCGTCGTGTTCATGAACAAGGTCGATATGGTCGACGATCCCGAGCTGCTGGACCTGGTCGAACTGGAAGTCCGCGAGCTGCTCAAGAAGTACAACTTCGACGGCGACAACGTTCCGGTTATTCGCGGTAGCGCCCTCAACGCGCTCAACTGCGGATGCGGCAAGGACGACTGCAAAAACTGCAAGCCGATCCTCGATTTGATGGATGCGGTTGACAGCTACGTCCCGCAACCCAAGCGCGAGACCGAAAAGCCGTTCCTGATGCCGATCGAAGACGTGTTCTCGATTTCCGGCCGCGGCACCGTAGTTACCGGCCGCGTCGAGAAGGGCAAGGTCAAGGTTGGCGAGGAAGTCGAAATCGTAGGCTTCAAGGATACTACCAAGACGGTCGTCACCGGGGTCGAGATGTTCCGCAAGATTCTCGACGAAGGTCAGGCGGGCGACAATGTCGGTGTCCTGTTGCGCGGAGTCAAGCGTGAGGACATCGAGCGCGGGCAGGTTCTTGCGCAGCCCGGCAGTATCACTCCGCACACCAATTTCGAGGCCTCGGCATATATCCTGACCAAAGATGAGGGCGGTCGTCATACGCCGTTCTTCAGCGGATACCGGCCGCAGTTTTACTTCCGCACCACCGACGTTACCGGTGTACTGACTCTGCCCGAAGGCACTGAAATGGTAATGCCCGGCGACAACATCAAGATTCAGGGCGAACTGATCACGCCGGTCGCGATGGACGAAGGATTGCGCTTCGCCATTCGCGAGGGCGGTCGCACCGTGGGCGCGGGCGTGGTCGCGAAAATTATTAAGTAGCAAGGTCGATAGATTAGAGATTTGGCACAAGCTCAGTAGAGAACAGGGGACAACAGGTAGAGGATCGCGCACGCCTTGAGTTCGGACGCGGCCGTTTTGAATGATGAACGAAAAGATACGCATTCGTCTTAAGGCATACGATTACCGGCTGCTCGATCAGTCGGTGCGCGAGATCGTCGATACCATCCGGCGCACCGGCGGACGCGTGGCCGGCCCGATCCCGTTACCGACCCGGATCGAACGCTTCTGCGTCAACCGCTCGCCGCACGTCGACAAGAAGTCGCGCGAGCATTTTGAGATTAGAACGCACAAGCGCTTGCTCGATGTTCTTGAACCGACTCAGCAAACCATCGACGCGCTCGGAAAGCTCGATTTGGCCGCCGGCGTGGATGTAGAGATCAAGCTCGAGTAGCGAGAAACGAAGTGATTAGCGGACTCATAGGAAAAAAATTGGGCATGACCCAGGTTACCGATGCGACCGGACGCGTTCTCGCGGTCACCGTCGTCGTGCTCGGTCCCTGCATGGTTACGCAATTGAAAACCGAACCGACTGACGGTTACGAAGCCGTGCAGGTCACCTTCGGTAAAAAGAAGGGTACCCGCGCGACCAGCGCCGAGCGCGGTCATTTTGCCAAAAGCGAAGTGGCGCCCGGGATCAGAACCGCGGAGTTTCAGAAGCGCGGCGAGGGCGAGCTCAAGCTGGGCCAGCCGATCGCGATTGCCGACGTGTTTAAGGCTGGCGATCAGGTCGACGTCAGCGGCGTTTCGAAGGGCCATGGATATGCCGGCGTTATCAAGCGACATCATTTCGCAGGATTCCCCGGTTCCCGCGGAACTCACGAATATTTCCGTCACGGCGGCTCGATCGGCAACCGCTCATACCCCGGACGCGTCCGCAAAGGGATGCGTATGGCAGGGCAGATGGGTAACGAGAAAGCCACCGTGCTCAATTTAAATATCGTCGACATCCTTCCCGAGGAAAACGCGGTGCTGATTTCCGGCGCCGTTCCGGGCGCGGACGGAACTTTGGTGATGGTGCGGCATGCGGCGCGATCGAAATCGCGCGGCTTGAAGGTGGCGGCGAATGCCTGAGACGAAGGCGCATAGTCCGGTGAAAGTGCCGCTCTTCTCCGCTAAACGCGAACGCGCGGGCGACTTTGAACTTTCAGGTGCGGTGTTTGGCCGCGAGGGCGACAACTCGTTGCTCCATGAAGCGGTGCGGATGCAGCTCGCCAATCGGCGCCGTGGAACCGCCGCGACCAAGACCAAGGGATTCATTTCCGGTGGCGGCCGCAAGCCATGGCGTCAAAAGGGCACTGGCCGTGCGCGCGCGGGCTCGACTCGGTCCCCATTGTGGCGTCACGGCGGAACCATCTTTGGACCGCAGCCGCGTGACTATTCTTACAAGATGCCCAGGAAGGCGTGGCGTCACGCCCTGTGCCTGGCGCTTTCGGACCGCGCGAAGAACGGCAAGCTGATGGTGGTTGAATCGCTGGAACTTGCGGAGCCGAAAACCAGGGCCGCGAACGCGTTTCTCGGGACCCTCGGAGTCACACACGCGCTGATCGTGGTGGGCGACGAAGACGCGATTTTTTTTCGTGCGGCGCGCAATCTCTCGGCGCATAAGGTTCTGGCGGCGGTCGGCCTTAACGTGTACGACGTGCTGAACTACGATGAACTTGTAATGACCGCCAGAGTCGCGCGTTCGATCGAAGAGCGGCTCTCGAGTGCGGGCGCCAAATCCGAGGCGAAGCCCGCGTCGATACCCGAAACCAAGACGCCGAAGAAACCGGCCGCGAAGGCGCGAGCGAAGACGGGGAGCCGAACGTGACCAACGATCAAGTCATATTGGCGCCGCTGGTCACCGAGAAAAGCACCATCGTTACCGAGAATTCGAATCAGGTGGTTTTCCGGGTTCGTCACGAAGCGGGCAAGGACAAAATTCGCGGCGCGATCGAGGAGCTGTTCAAGGTTACGGTGGTGAAGATTCGGACCAGCAACTATATGGGCAAAATGCGCCGCCGCGGTAAGAGCAACGGGCGTCAACGCAGTTGGAAAAAGGCTTACGTCACTCTCAAAGAGGGCGACAAGATCGAATTTTTCGAGGGGCTCTAGACCGCAAGAGATAGCGCGATGGCAACTATTCAACTCAAACCGCGGACGCCGGGTCAACGCTTCATGCAGATTGCTGACTTCTCGGCACTCTCGAAAAAGGAGCCTGAGAAAAGCCTGCTGAAGCCGCTGACCCATTCGGGTGGCCGCAACAACAACGGCAGGATGACCTCGCGTCATCGGGGCGGCGGTCATAAGCGCCGTCTGCGGCTGATTGATTTCCGGCGCAATCATGACGGCATTGCCGGTACGGTCGCCGCGTTAGAATACGATCCGAATCGTTCCGCCAATCTGGCGCTCATCCACTACGGCGATGGTCTCAAGAGTTACATCCTCGCACCCGAAGGGCTGAATGTCGGCGACAAGGTCGAATCGGGACCGGAGGCCGATATCAAACCTGGCAACGCGCTTCCGCTGAAGAGCATTCCGGTCGGCACCGTGATCCATGCCATCGAAATGAAGCCGGGCGCTGGAGCGCAGCTTTCGCGCGGTGCGGGAACGCAAACCCAACTGATGGCGAAAGAGGGCAAGATGGCGCTGCTGAAGCTCCCCTCGGGCGAGCAGCGGATGGTACTGGCCGAATGCCGCGCGACCATCGGGCAAGTCGGCAACATCGAGCACGAAAACATTTCCATAGGGAAAGCCGGCCGCAGCCGATGGCTCGGCAAGCGATCGCACGTCCGCGGCGTCGCGATGAATCCGGTCGATCATCCACACGGCGGCGGCGAGGGACGCTCGAAGGGAAATCATCCGCAGTCGCCATGGGGGCAGCCGGCCAAAGGCTACAAGACTCGCGGCAAAAAGAATTCCAGTCACTTCATCGTAAGCGGCCGTCCGCGCGGCAAACAGAGTTAGTCTATGGCCAGGTCGTTAAAAAAAGGTCCCTTCGTCGACACGCACGTGCAGAAGAAGGTGGAAACCGCGTCGGGCGCCGGTGATCGCCGTATTATCAGGACCTGGTCGCGTCGTTCGATGATTACCCCCGACATGATCGGGATTACGTTCGCGGTCCATAACGGCAACAAGTTCATCCCGGTCTACTGCACCGAGAATATGGTCGGACACAAGCTCGGCGAATTTTCGCCGACCCGCATCTTTCACGGGCACGCGGGCGATCGCAAGGGCGAGGTGAAGGGCGCCGCACCCGCGCCCGGAGCCGCCGCCGCACCCGCGGGCGTTGCTGCTCCCGCCGCGGCGCCAAAAGCACCGGCGGCGAAGGCGTAAGCATGGAAGCCAAGGCCCATAGCCGGTACGTCCGGATTTCTCCGCAGAAGTTGCGGCTGATCTGCGAACTTATCGCCGGCAAGAAGGTCGATCAGGCGATCTCGATACTCGAGTTCACCCCGAAAAAAGGCGCGCGCTTTGTGCGCAAGACGTTGATGTCGGCGGTCGCGAACGCGGTCGATCAGCAGAACATCGACGAAGACAAACTTTTCGTGAAACGAGCGATTGCGAATGCGGGTCCGACCTGGAAGCGGTCGCTTCCGCGCGCGCATATGCATGCGACGCCGATCTTAAAGCGCAGCAGTCATTTGACCGTGGTCGTGGACGAACTGGCGTCCTGAGGTTCTCATAGATGGGGCAGAAATCACATCCGCGCGGGCTTCGGCTCGGAGTTATCGATACCTGGGATTCCCGATGGTTCGCGACCAATGATTACGCGGCGCTACTCCATGAGGACATCCGGCTGCGCGAGTTCATCAAGAAACGGCTCTATCACGCGGGCATCTCGAAAATCGAAATCGAACGGATGGCCAACAAAGCCAAAATCAACATTTACACCGCGCGTCCCGGAATCGTAATCGGAAAGAAGGGCGTCGAGATTGAAAAGCTGAAACTCGATATCGGCAAGATGATGAAGGGCAAGGACGCCTTCATCAATATTCACGAGGTTCGCCGGCCCGATCTGGACCCGCAGCTGGTTGCCGAAAATATCGCGCTGCAACTTGAGCGCCGGGTCGCGTTTCGCCGCGCGATGAAGGAAGCCGTCACTCGCGCGATGCGCATGGGCGCGCAAGGCGTCAAGGTTCACGTTGCGGGACGCCTCGGTGGCGCGGAAATCGCGCGTAGTGAATGGTATCGCGAGGGCCGGGTTCCGCTGCAGACGTTGCGCGCGGATGTGGCCTATGGATTCGCGGAGGCCAAAACAACTTACGGCGTCATCGGGGTGAAGACCTGGATTTTCCGGGGTGAAGTTCTGACCCGGCGCGAGGAAGATGCGCGCCGCCTCGGCACCCCGGCGCAGCAGTAGTATCGGTACACGCCTATGATGCAACCGAAGAAAGTCAAGTATCGCAAGATTATGAAGGGCCGGGTACGCGGCGCGGAAAACCGCGGCGTCGAGTTGGCCTTTGGCGACTACGGACTCAAAAGTGTCGAGACCTGCCGTATCGACACCCGCGCGCTGGAAGCGGCTCGCATCGCGTTGACGCGTCATATCAAGCGCGGCGGTCGCGTCTGGATCCGCGTGTTCCCGGACAAGCCATTTACCAAGAAGCCTGCTGAAACCCGAATGGGAAAAGGCAAGGGCGCGCCCGAAGGCTGGGTCGCATGCGTGCGCCCGGGGCGCATCCTGTTTGAGATGGAAGGCGTTGACCACGCGACGGCGATGGAAGCGATGCGGCTTGCGTCGCATAAGCTGCCGGTCAAGACCGTCGTGGTGGCGCGCGAGGAGGGCAGCCTTGGAGCTTGATGAACTCAGGCAGATGACGCCCCCCGACTTGCGCATCAAAGAGCGCGAGATACGCGAGGAGTTGTTTCGGTTCCGGCTCAAACTGCGGACCAATCAGCTCGAAGGAGTCGGCAACTACAAAAAGACGCGCCGCGAGCTTGCGCGTCTGCTTACCGTGATCCGGGAAAAGGAATCCAGGCCGGGCAAAGCGGAGACAAAGAAGGTCAATGCGGCAGCGAATTAAGCGGCGCGAGGGAACGGTAGTCTCCGCCAAGATGACGAAAACCGTGGTGGTTCAGGTCGACCGCCTGGTCGAGCATCCGATCTATGGTAAGCGGACGAAGCAGCGCCGGCGGTTCATGGCGCATGACGAAAAGGGCGCGTGCGGCGAAGGCGATCGCGTGATGATCGTGGAGTCGCATCCGCTCTCGAAGAATAAACGATGGCGCGTGAGCAGCATCATCACCAAGGCGGCGGGTTAGTAAAGGGGCTTAGAAACGATGGTGCAGATGCGAACAATTTTAGACGTCGCGGATAACTCGGGCGCGCGCAAAGTCCAGTGCATCAAGGTACTGGGCGGATCGCGTCGGCGTTATGCGTCGGTCGGCGATGTCATCGTCGTTTCAGTGAAAGAAGCAATTCCCAACGCGAAGGTGAAAAAGGGCGAGGTCTCCCGCGCCGTCATCGTTCGCACGGCCAAGGAAATCAGCCGCGACGACGGTTCCTATATTCGTTTCGACGGCAATTCCGCGGTGCTGCTCGACAAGGAGCATGAGCCCATCGGGACCCGCATTTTCGGACCGGTGGCGCGTGAACTTCGCGCCAAAAAGTTTCTGAAGATTATCTCGCTTGCTCCCGAGGTTCTCTAAACACGGCGTGGCGATGCTGAAAGTCAAGATCAAGAAAAACGATATGGTCATGGTGGTCAAGGGCCGTGACCGCGGCAAGACCGGCAAGGTCATGCGGGTGATTCCGGAGAAGAGCCGGGTGGTGATCGAGCGGCTCAACATCGTCAAGCGGCATTCCAAGCCGCGCGGCGCCACGAGCCCCGGCGGTATCATTGAGAAGGAAGCACCGCTGCGAATCGAGAACGTGATGATCTTCTGCGATCGATGCAACGCGCCGGTGCGCGCCGGATGGAAACTGAACGCCGACGATACCAAGTCGCGCATCTGCCGCCGCTGCGGAGAAGCATTGGGGAACGACTAATGGCCGATAAAACCGATAAGCCCGACAAGCAGGAAAAGGCCAAGCGGCCGGACCACGGCGGCGCGAAAGCCGGCGGCGAAAAGCCGGCCCGCAAAAAGGGCGGCGGCGCGCCGCAGGAAGCGGCGGCGAAAGCCGAAGCCAAGCCGCGCGCGCCGGAGCCGAAAATTCCCGCCCGTCTAAGGCTGAAATATGAGAACGAGATCGTTCCCGCTTTGATGCGCGAGTTGAAGATCGAGAACAGGATGCGCGTGCCGCGGCTGACCAAGGTCGTGATCAACATGGGCGTTGGTGAGGCTCGCGACAACATCAAGATCCTCGAAGCGGCGCTCGAAGAGATGACCGTGATCGCGGGACAGCGGCCCGTGATGACCAAGGCGCGTAAGGCGATTTCGAATTTCAAACTGCGCGAGGGGGTGCCGATCGGGGTCATGGTCACGCTGCGGCGCGAGCGGATGTGGGAATTTGTGGACCGGCTGGTGAGCGTGGCGCTTCCGCGCGTGCGGGACTTTCACGGGGTCAGCGAGAAGGCATTCGACGGGCGTGGCAACTATTCGCTCGGACTTCGCGAGCATACGATTTTCGCTGAGCTCAATCTCGACAAGATCGAGAAAGTTAAGGGCTTGACGATAACACTCGGGACTACGGCGCGCAGTGACTTCGAAGGGCTGACCCTGCTCAAGGCGCTCGGAATACCGTTTCGGTCGGCGACTGGAGAAAGAAGCGCCGCTCAGGCGGCCGCATAGCGTGGAAAATCAGGCGTAGCAGGAAGTTGCGCCTGGCAGGAAATTAGAAGATGGCGAAGAAGTGCCTCAAGGTAAAAGCGGTCCGGACTCCGAAATTTAAAGTCCGGACCCATAACCGCTGTCCGTTGTGCGGGCGGGCGCGCGCGTACTATCGCCGTTTCAAAATGTGCCGGCTGTGCCTGCGCAAGTATGCGCTGCGCGGCCAATTGCCCGGCGTGGTCAAGGCGAGCTGGTAGGAAACCAAAGGTTCTCATGTCGCAAACTGATCCAATCGCGGAACTGCTGACCAGAATTCGCAACGCCGCCCACGCGCGCCATACCGATCTCGAGTTGGGCTATTCCGGTATTCGCGAAGCGATCTGCCGGGTGCTGGTCGCCGAAGGATTTCTCGACAGCGCCGAGCCGATCGGCGAGGGATTCAAAAAATCGATTAAAATCCGGATGCGCTATTCGCCCTCGCGCGAACCCGTGATGCGAGGGATTGCGCGCGTGAGCCGTCCGAGTATCCGGCGCTATCGCGGCGCGTCAGAGCTGGGCAAGACCTCGCGCGGAATGGGTATCGAGGTGGTGACAACGCCGCTAGGCGTGATGACCGGGCGTGAGGCGCGACGCAAGAAAGTTGGCGGCGAAGTGCTGCTGAGGGTCTGGTAATCAAATGTCGCGGATAGGCAGACAGCCGGTTACATTGGACAAGGGCGTTAAGGCTACTGTCGCGGGGCATCTCATCAAAGTTGAAGGACCCAAGGGAAAGCTCGAGATGCCGCTGCCCGAGGGCTACACGGTCCAGGTCGCCGATTCGACCCTCACCGTCAAACGCCCCGGCGATACGCAAGACGAGCGCTCCCGGCACGGGCTGGTCCGGAAGCTCATCGCCAACATGGCGACAGGAGTTAGCAAGGGATTCTCCCGCGTGCTCGAAATCAACGGGGTCGGTTATCGCGCCGAGGTGAAAGGGACCAACGTCAACTTTTTGCTCGGATATTCGCATCCGATCGTGTACCAGCTGCCGCCCGGAGTGACGGCCAAGATCGAACGTCAGGTGATCATCACTTTGGAGAGTGCGGATCGTCAGTTGCTCGGCACCGTCGCGGCGCAGATTCGCGAGTTGCGTCCGCCCGAGCCGTACAAGGGAAAGGGCATCAAATACTCCGACGAAGTTATCCGTCGCAAAGCCGGCAAGGCCGCGGCCGGAGCCTCGGCGAGTTAGGGAATATGGCTTTCAATCGGGCATTGAATCGCGCGACGCGGCGAAACCGCGTGCGGCGCAAAGTGGCGGGATCGGAGGCGAAGCCGCGGCTGAGCGTCTATCGATCGCTGCATCACATTTATGCGCAGGTCATCTCGGATGATACCGGCAGGACGATCGTGGCGGCCTCGACGCTTACGCCCGGGCTGCGCGATTCGCTCAAGAGCAAGCGCAACGCCGGCGCCGCGAAACAGGTAGGCAAGGCGATCGCGGAAAAGTGTCTTGCCAATGGAATTAAACAGGTGGTCTTCGACCGCAACGGCTTTCTCTACCACGGGCGGCTCAAGGCGTTGGCCGACGGCGCGCGCGAAGCCGGACTAAAATTTTGAAGCTCGACTGAGGCAATATTCGTGGCTCAACGTGTTACTCGCGTCGACCCTCAAGGTCTCGAAATCAAGGAAAAAGTCGTCCACATCAATCGCGTCGCGAAGGTGGTAAAGGGCGGACGCCGATTCAGCTTTTCCGCGCTGGTGGTCGCCGGCGATCACAACGGCATGGTCGGATTCGGCCTCGGCAAAGCCAACGAAGTTCCCGAGGCGATCCGCAAAGGCGTGGAGCGCGCGAAGAAAAGCCTGGTGCGCGTACCCTTGCGTGAGGGTACCATCCCGCATGAAGTGCTCGGTCATTTTGGCGCGGGCAAAGTTATCCTCAAGCCTGCGGCGGAAGGGACCGGCGTTATCGCGGCCGGTGGCGTGCGCGCGGTAGTCGAGCTCGCGGGAATTCGCAACATCCTGACCAAGCGCCTCGGCTCCTCGAATCCGCACAACCTGGTGAAGGCGACGCTCGAGGCACTTAGCCAGTTGCGCAGTATGGAAGAGATCGCACGGGTTCGCGGACGCGCGCCGGTGGAGCCGAAGGCCGCTTAGGAGTTTCAAGATGGCCGACATGATAAAAGTGCGCTTGGTTGGAAGCCCGATCAGTACCACCGAGCGCGTGCGTGAAACAGTTCGCGGATTGGGTCTGCATAAGCTCGGCAGCGAGAGCATCCTCAAGCGCAGTCCTCAGGTCGAAGGGATGATTCGGCGCCTCAAGCATCTGGTGATCGAGGTCAAGGAGTAACGCCTTACCATGAACCTCAGTGATCTACGGCCATCTCCCGGATCGACCAAAAAGCACGTTCGGCTTGGACGCGGAATCGGGTCCGGCCTCGGCAAGACTTCGGGCAAGGGGCACAAGGGCAAGGGCGCGCGTTCGGGCGGGAATACGCCGCCAACCTACGAAGGCGGCCAGATGCCGTTGCAGCGCCGGATTCCAAAACGCGGATTTCGTCGGCTGCTGAAAAACAGACGGCGACGCGACGAATTCGTAATCATAAACCTGAAACACCTCGCTAACTTCGATGACGGGGCGACGGTAGATGGTGCGGCGTTGGCGGGAAAGAAACTCATCAAGCCGGGATTCAAAATCAAGGTGCTCGGCGACGGTGAGCTGACCGCCAAACTGACGGTGCGCGCGGATGCCTTCTCGCAAAGCGCGCGCGACAAAATTGCCAAAGCGGGAGGCACGGCCGAGCTGATCCAGGAAGCGGCCAATTAATAGATCGATGCAGTCGAGCGGTAAGATTTATGCCAGCGAGACAATCGGCAAGGCCCGCAATGCTTGAAGGTTTTTCAGGCGCGTCGCGCATTCCGGAGCTGCGCCGAAGGCTGATTTTCACCGCCATGATGCTGGCGGTATATCGAATCGGTGTCGCGGTACCGACGCCCGGTATCGACGGGCAGGCGCTATCCGCATTTTTCGACGCGACCAAGGGCACCCTGTTCGGATGGGTGAATCTTTTTTCAGGTGGCGCGCTGCAGCAATTTTCAATCTTTGCGCTCGGCATTATGCCGTACATTTCGGTCGCAATCATCCTCGACCTGCTCAAGGTTGCGTGGCCCTATCTCGACGAGCTGTACAAAGAGGGTGAGGCGGGACGGCGCAAAATTACCCAGATGACGCGCTACTTCACCGTCGCGCTCGCGATCCTTCAAGGTTCGATGATCGCGTATGGGCTGGAAAACATGAAGGCGCAGTCGGGCGCGGCCGTGGTCTATTCGCCGGGCCCCGCGTTCATCGCATTGACGGTGATTACGGTCACCGCCGGCGCGATGTTCGTAGTGTGGATCGGGGAGCAGATTACCGAGCGCGGAATCGGCAACGGGATCTCGCTGGTGATAATGGCGGGGATCGTGGCGCGGCTGCCGAGCGCGATCTCGACGACGATCGACTTTGTTCGCGAAGGTGAAATGAGCATCTTTCTGCTCCTGTTCATCGTTTTGGTTGCGATCGCCGTCGTCGCCGGAATCGTCTATATCGAGACCGCGCAGCGCAGGATTCCGATTCAATACGCACGCCGGATGCAGGGGCGCCGCGTCTACGGCGGCCAGAGTTCGCATCTGCCGCTCAAGATAAATACCTCGGGAGTTATCCCTCCCATCTTCGCGTCATCGTTGCTGGTATTCCCGGCCACGCTGGCGACGTTCGTACCGGCGATCAAGAACTGGTCCGCGTATTTGACCCCGGGCAGTTGGGTCTACAATCTGATCTACATCGGTCTGATCGTATTCTTTTGTTATTTCTACACCGCGGTAACCTTCAACCCGGTCGATGTCGCCGACAACCTGAAAAAGTACGGTGGATTTATTCCCGGCATCAGGCCCGGCCGCTACACCGCCGACTATATCGATCGGGTACTTTCCCGGATCACGCTGGGCGGCGCGATTTACGTCAGCGCGGTATGTGTACTCCCGACCATTCTCATCATGCGCTTCAACGTGCCGTTTTACTTCGGCGGAACCGCCCTGCTGATTGTCGTCGGGGTGGCGCTGGATACAGTGGCGCAGATCGAAACCCATTTGCTGACCCGCAACTACGAGGGTTTCATGAAGCGCGGACGGGTCAAATCGAGGAGGACCAGCTAACCTCGTGCGCTTGGTTTTGCTGGGCCCGCCAGGCGCGGGTAAGGGGACGCAATCGCGCATGCTCGGCGAGCGTATCCATACTCCGCACATCGCCAGCGGTGATCTGCTTCGGGAGGCGGCGCGTGACCAGACGGCGCTGGGCCTCAGGGCCAAGAGTTTCATGGATCGGGGATCGCTGGTTCCTGACGACCTCGTGCTCAAGCTGGTCGAGGCGCGCCTCGAGCAGCCGGATGCGAAGCCGGGATTTATCCTGGATGGTTTCCCGCGCAGCGTTCCACAAGCGCAAGCGCTGTCCGCGATGCTGGAGCGACGCCACGAATCGATATCGAAGGTTATCGCGATAAATGTTCCCGACGACGAGATCGTCAAGCGGATCTCGGGTCGGCGCACCTGTCGCAATTGTAACGAGATGTACCACATACTGTTCGATCCGCCGCTCAAGCCTAATGTTTGCAACAAATGCGGCGGGGAACTCTATCAGCGTGAGGACGATCACGAAGACACGGTCAGGAAGCGTTTGCGGATTTACAATAATGCGACCAGGCCGGTGCTGGAATTTTACGGCAGAACCGGCTTGCTTTCGCAGATCGACGGAGTCGGACCAACCGAGGAAATAATGCGCCGCATGCTGGCCGCGATCGGCGAAGCCAGACACGACGCCGGTGGGCCCAGGCAAAATAGTTGATGATCCTGCTCAAAACTCCCGAAGAAATCGCAATCATGCGAAAGGCTTCTATCATCGTGGCCGAGATCCTTGAGCAGCTCGCCGCGGCGGTGCGTCCGGGAGTTACCACTGGCGAGCTCGACGAGCTGGCGGAAGAGTTAACCTACAAAAAGGGCGCAACCCCCGCATTCAAGGGTTACCAGCCGGGTGACGTTCCCTATCCGAAAACCCTGTGCGTTTCGGTCAACGAGGAAATCGTCCACGGAATTCCGTCGAGCAGAAAGCTCAAGCAGGGCGACATCGTGGGGCTGGATTTCGGGGTGGTATACCAGGATTTCTATGGCGACTCCGCGCGAACCGTGGCGGTCGGCCAAGTCCCGGAAAGTACCGGTAAGCTGCTGCGGATCACCCGCGAGGCGCTTTACAAGGGAATCGAGCAGTGCCGGGTCGGCAACCGTATCAGCGATATCGCGGGCGCAGTGCAATCCCATGCCGAAGGCGCCGGCTTTTCGGTGGTGGAGGAATTCGCCGGTCACGGAATCGGGCGCCGATTGCACGAGGAGCCCCAGGTACCCAATTATTTCCGGCGTGGGATGCCGAATCCGCGGCTAAAATCCGGCATGGTAATCGCCATTGAGCCGATGGTGAATGAGGGAACCGCGCGGTTGCGCATCCTCAACGACGGCTGGACTGCGGTCACGGCGGACGGTAAACTATCGGCCCACTTCGAGCATTCTGTCGCAATCACGGACAACGGCCCGGAAATCTTGAGCGAATTGGACCATCATGTCTAAGCCGGGCGTTTATGTCTAAAGGCGACGCGATTGAAGTACAAGGGACGGTGCTCGAAGCACTGCCCAACGCGATGTTTCGGGTGACGCTGGAGAATGGACACAAGGTGTTGGCGCATATCTCGGGAAAGATGCGCATGCATTACATCAAGATACTTCCGGGCGACAAAGTCACGGTAGAACTGTCGCCCTACGATTTGACCCGCGGACGAATTACTTATCGAATGCGCTAGCGGCGGGTATCGAGGGTAGAGGATTCAGGCGAATGAAAGTCCGGGCCTCGGTTAAAAAGATTTGCAAAAACTGCAAGGTGGTGCGCCGCCAGGGCGTGGTGCGCATCCTGTGCTCCAACCCGCGCCATAAGCAGCGGCAGGGTTAAAGGGTAGAAAGATGGCACGTGTAGCAGGAGTCGAGCTGCCCAAAAACAAGCGCATGGAAATTGCGCTCACCTACATCTATGGAATCGGCCGAGCCGCCGCGACCAGGATTCTCACCGAGGCTAAGGTCGATCCCGCGAAAAAGACCGACGACCTTTCCGCCGAAGAGCAGGTCCGCATCCGTACCGCGCTCGATGCAGGTTACAAGGTCGAAGGCGATCTGCGCCGCGACATGCAGCAGAGCATCAAGCGACTGATGGATTTGGGATGTTACCGGGGCCTGCGCCATCGCAAGGGGTTGCCGGTTCGCGGACAACGCACGCATACCAATGCGCGCACCCGTAAGGGACCGCGCAAAATCGTTGCGGGCAAGAAGATGGCGCCGCCGAAGTAATGAAACGCAAAACATATTGGAAGACTAATGGCTGACGAAACCAAAGAAACCAAAGCGCCCAAGCCCGAACGCCCGAAAGCTCCGCGTGGCGATAAGGCCCAAAGCGCCGGCGCCGCACCCGCGGCCGAAGGCGCCGCTGCAGGAGCCGCAGCCGGCGCGGCAACCCCCGCGGCGGCTGCCGTCGGTGGTGCGCCCGCGGCGGCCCCGCGCAAGCGACGAACGCGCCGATCGGTGCCGGAAGGCGTCGCGCATGTCCACGCCACCTTCAACAACACCATCGTGACGATTACCGATCAGCAAGGATTGGTGGTGGCATGGTCGAGCGCCGGCTCGGTTGGATTCAAAGGTTCGCGCAAGGGCACTCCGTACGCCGCTCAAATGGCGGCCGAGGCGTGCGCGCGCAAGGCCTCGGAAGTTGGAATGAGAAGTTGTGTCGTGCATGTGAAGGGTCCGGGCGGCGGCCGCGAATCGGCGGTGCGCGCACTTCAGTCGGCCGGGCTCAATGTAATATCGATCCGCGACGTGACACCGATTCCGCACAACGGATGCCGTCCGCCAAAGCGTCGCCGCGTATGAACGGAGCAAAGGACTAAACCAAGGTGGCCAGAAATCTGGGTCCAGTATGCCGGCTATGCCGGCGCGAGGGGCTGAAGCTCTTCTTGAAGGGCGAACGGTGCTACTCGGATAAATGCGCTATCGAACGGCGCAACTATCCGCCCGGCGCGCACGGACAGGCGCGCACCCGCTTCTCCGAGTTCGCGATTCGACTGCGCGAGAAGCAGAAGGTCAAGCGTATCTACCGCCTGCTCGAAAAGCAGTTCGCGCATTACTTCGAAGTGGCCGAGCGGATGCCCGGCATCACCGGTGAAAACCTGCTGGTGCTGCTCGAGCGCCGCCTTGACAATGTTATCTATCGGCTCGGATTTGCGAGCTCGCTTTCGCAAGCCCGCCAACTCGTGCGTCACGGGCATTTCGAAGTCAACGGCAAGAAGGTCACCATACCATCGTACCTGATCGCGGTGAACCAGGTGATAACCATCACCGAGAAGAGCCGGACCAAGAAGGTCATTCAGGAGGCGCTGGAAATGTCGCAACGGCGCGGCGTGCCGCCATGGATCTCGCTTGAACGCGATCAGTTCCGCGGCTTCCTGCGTTCCTATCCGGCGCGAACGGATCTAACCATGCCGATCAGCGAGAAACTGATTGTCGAGCATTACTCCAGATAAATGACGGCGAGGTCGCGGCGCTTCGGCAAAGGTCGAGGCGGCTGCGAAAATCCATCCCGTTAAGAGACGGCAAAATATGCAGAATGATTGGCGTGATCTGATTAAACCCAAAAGCGTCGAGTTCGACGAGAAGGAAGCTACTCCGAACTACGGGCGGTTTCTCGCCGAGCCGCTCGAACGTGGCTATGGCACCACTGTAGGCAACGCGCTGCGCCGTATCCTCCTCTCCTCGCTGCCGGGCTTCGCCATCACAGCGGTGAGAATCAAGGGCGTCCTGCACGAGTTCTCGACCATTCCCGGGGTCAAGGAAGACGTGACCGACATTGTGCTCAACCTCAAAGAGGTGCGGTTGCGTCTGCATGAGGGTGATGAGATTACGGCGACCCTCAAATCCAAGGGCGAAGGCGCGGTCAAAGCGAGCGATATCAACGCGGGGCCGAGTCTCGAAGTTCTGACCCCGGAGCAACATATCGCGACGCTCGACAAGGGCGCCGATCTGGACATGGAAATCGTCATCAAGCGTGGCCGCGGCTATGTCACCGCCGAGCGCGGTGAGGAAGAAGAGCCGATCGGCACCATCAGGCTCGACTCGGTCTTCTCGCCGATTCGGAAAGTGAATTTCACCGTGACCAACGCGCGTGTCGGTCAGCGCACCGACTACGATCGCCTGGCGCTGGAAATCTTCACCGATGGATCGATTTCCGCGCGCGACGCGCTGACCTATGCGGCGCGAGTGGCGCGCGATCAGATGTCGATCTTCGCGGGCGTCGAGGAAGAGGTTGAAGTCCCCGGCCAGATCGAGGCCGGCGCGCAAGAAGCCCGCCCGACCATCAACGAGCTGCTCTATCGGCCGGTCGAGGGATTGCCGATTTCGGTGCGCGCGTTCAACGGACTCCAGAACGCCGACATCAAGTATATTGGCGAGCTGGTTCAGCGCACCGAGCAGGACATGCTCAGAATCAAGAATTTCGGCCGCAAGTCGCTCAATGAGATCAAGGAAGTGCTGGCCGACATGGGACTCTCGCTTGGGATGCGGCTGGAAAATCTGCCGGCTCGCAGCGAACTCGACAAAATGTGGGAGGAGCAGGAGCGCCGCGAATCCGCGTAAGCGCGGCCTGCTGAAGAGTTAGCGATGCGTCATCTGAATCTGGGCCGAAAGCTCAACCGGACTTCGGCCCATCGAAAGGCCTTGTTCAAGAATATGTTTCTCGCCCTGGTGCGCCACGGCAAAATCACCACCACCGATGCCAAGGCCAAGGAGCTTCGACGTTTCGCGGACCGGATGGTGACGCTCGGGAAAAAAGGTGACCTCGCCGCGCGCCGCCGCGCGTTCGCATATATCCAATCGCATCAGGTGGTGAAGCAACTGTTCGACGATATCGCGCCGCGCTATAAGGATCGCGCGGGCGGCTATACGCGAGTGGTGAAGTACGGGTTTCGCCGCGGCGATGCGGCCCAGCTTTCGATTATCGAGTTCACCGGGCTCGAAGAGAAGAAGGCGCCGGCCAAGAAGCCGCGCCGCCGCCGCAAGGACGAGGATCTGCAGGGCGCGGCCGGCCACGGCGGCCATCGTCACGCTGCCGCCGGCGCATAGTCGCGGCTACATAAGAATCGGCACTCGAGGGCCGCGCGACATTCGCGCGGCCCTGTCTATTTCAAAATCCATCGAGTACTAAATCCGCCGTCGAGGCTGGATCGATGTTTTTGAGATACCAATCTTCCGCCACCATCCAGCGCGCGATCCATGAATCGCTGTCCTGCCCGCGCGCCCGCATCCGGCGCATCCGCTCCGCGCGCGGAGTCTCAACGAAAATCGCGAGGTCGAGCAGCCGCCGCAACTCGGGTCGCGTCGCATACACGCCCTCTACCAGCACGATCTCGCGCGGCTCTGTCTCGATCCACTCCGCCAGTTGATCGAGGCTCCAATCGTAGCGCTGATAGCGCGCGGGTTTTCCGCTGCGCAGCGGCATCAGCGCGCCGTCGCGAAGCCGCTGCCAATCGAAATAATTCTCGTAGGCTTGTTCGGGAGTGAGCGACGCGTACTTTGTATCGATCAGGGGACGATAGAAGTCGTCGCATCGGATGATCGATGCGTCGCCGCGCATCGCATCGCGGACGGCGTCGGCGAGGGTCGATTTTCCCGCGCCTCCGGCCCCATCGATGCCGGCGAACAGCCGTCCTCCGCTCGCGCGCCGCTCATTGAGCGCCGCGCACACCGCACGGGCCGCATCCGCGAGGGTCATCGAAATTTCTCCTGGAGCGATTCGGCGATTTTCGCGCGCAACGCCATATGCGCACTCTTCAGGCCCGACAGAATTCCGTCCTCGAAGTTCCATCCGGAATCGGCAATCAGGTCGGGAAAATCCTGCGGGTTGCGAATATCCTCCGAGTTCAGTCCCGGATGAATTTTGCGCGCCAGTTCGAGGACCTTGGTCTCCTGCAGCGCAATCAGCTCCAGCATCAGCTGGTCTACCGCCCCGAGGGTTTCGCGCGTGAATGCCGCCATCACTTCAGCTTGTTGCGCCATCTAGCGCGCTTCTCCGATATCGCGCGTGGCACCAGATCGACCTTCAAGTTTGCGCCAGAGCGCGAGCCGTTCTGGCCAAGGTCTTCAGGGTCAGGTTGTTGAGCTGGCCAGCGATTCGATCTGAGCGATCATCGGCTGACTCGACACCCGACCGGCTGGCGAGTTGCGCTGGGTCGAGTCCCCGGAACGTTTTCGCAGGGTCGCGACTTGTGTTCGATCAGTATGTGGGAATTCCTCTTCGACCTCCCTTCGGAAGACCGAGCTCATCGACCTTTTATTTCCAGCAGCGCCAGCCCGGATTTTTCATCCTCATCTAACCGTCTATCGAGTCCTATAAGGTATAACTTATCGGCCCGCAATCCAAGAATCGCCCGGTCCTTTTTCATCAACGCATATTGTTTGTCATCAAGTAGCGAAGCCATCGCGGGCGCACGCGAAGGATTTCGCGTGAGGTCATCGAATGAAGTCGTACCACTCGCCAAGCCCGCACCAGTGAAGCGAATGCTACCGGAGCTCGCGCACTCTAATGCTGAAAGCAACACTGCGATGAGGTAGTCTCCAGCGAGGTTCTTCAGCTGCGCCCCGGCATCGCAGCTGAACGAGCCAGGACATTCACAGGCTAAGTTGCCCGCATCGAGGCGTTCGATAACGGTCGCGAACTTCCTGCGTGCGGTCCGCGATGATCAAGTCGATCGCGCGTTCGTTGACCAAAGCAGCGGATGTCTCGCGTGGAAACCACATGCTGGCGTCTCAGCGACCGAGCGTGTAAAAGTTTTTTTACAGCCGATTCGACGACGTGAGCGCAGCCGTCGAGCGATGATGGCCTGGGTCGCGAGCGGCGGCGAGGCCTTCCCGCTACTTCCAATGTCGAACACGGTCAGCGCTGCTGACGCATCGAAGAATGTTGGTGAATCACTCCAGCAGACCTTGAGCCACTCCAGCTGCCGAGGCTGCGACCGGAATTTTGGCTACCGGCATTCGGCTATTAAGATGGCTAACGATCACCTGTCGATTGGATGAATCTAGACGTTACAGAATGCTTTCACAAGCGCCATGATATGGGAAAGATATATGCAAACTTTATAAGATGCTCCGATAAGATCCCGCGCTAGTCGTTCATGGATAAGTGGCACGTGCGTCGGTTGTAGCCTGTTTTGACGTTTCCCCTAGATGTGGACGGATATATGTGACCTCCAGACGCGAAGCCGTTACGGTGCACACGCAAGTGCGGATTTCTGTCGGATTGAGTCAAACATCGGGATTCATGCGGGTGCCTCCACCCATTAGATACGTTGTACTTGATCGACGCTCGCGTCAGACGAGTTGTCGGGGCTGTCTCGATAAGTCTCCACACCGTCCAGCCTAGATCCATCGCACGACGCTAGCACATTCAAACTCTACCTGCTAGCGCATGAGATTGACTCAGTGGAGGATCAGCCAAAGCATTCGCACGAATCCGGAAGTTGTCAATGCCGCGACCACTTGGAACTGCGATCCCCGCAGACAAGAAAACGGACTTCCAGCGTTAGTCCGTACGAGAATCAATCTCGCATTCACACGGACCAATTGCCAGAATAATGTGCTCACTGGATTGACCTGCACATCAGACTGACCACCAAATTCCGTCCGGTTACTAGGACGCCTCAAGCGCGGGACGGAGAAACTGAAGCTCCCCCCCGTACTCTTTCGCTTCCTCGATTCGCACGTTCATCGCGAAGCGCCGACGACGCGTGCCGAGGCGGTCGGGAGCGACCAGCGCCATGACAAAACATCAGGGTTGGATATGCTCTACCCAGTGGCACGGGCTTTAGCCTGTGTGCATGGCCTGGTCTTTCCCCTCGTCATCCAGAGCGAAGCCCTGCGGGCGCACGCAAGGATCTCGGTGAGTCATCGAATGAAGTCGTGCCACTAACCCGCACCATGAGACTCCGCTGCTCACCCGATCCCCGCACTCTGAATGCTGAAAGCAACGCTCGATAGGTAGCCTCCACCGAGATTCTTCAGCTTCGCTTCGCTTGCTTCTGAATGACAAAGGAAGGCTATCAAGGCAGGGAGCGGCTCGCGCGGGTAAACGTCGCGATGGCGACACACTAATTCCGCCCGGTTGCATTATGAAATCTCCTTCGTCGCGTATCCCGTCGGCGCTCTGATAGAATTGGACTGACCAAAGCGCGACGTCGGCGCCGAGGATAATCAAATAATGGCAAATCAGCTGACGAATCCGGAAAAGTTTTTTCTCAAACGATTCGGTATGAATGAGCCCGCCTTCGAGCGGATTCTCGGCGCCGCGCTCGAGCGCAAGGCCGACTACGCGGACCTCTACTTCGAATATCGCAACGCGGAAGCTCTCTCGCTCGAAGAATCGATGGTGAATCACACCAGCAAGAGCGTCAGCCAGGGCGTCGGCGTGCGGGTCTGCGCGGAAGATCGGACCGGCTATGCCTATTCAGATGAAGTCACCGTCGATCGGATGAAGCTGGCGGCGGAAGCGGCGCGCGCGATCGCCGACACCCGCACCCATCAAGTCGCGCCGGTTCAGGTCGGCACTCCGGTCAAGCGCCACAATCTCTACGAACTCGAAAGCACGCCGCTCGAAATTCCGGTTGAGGAGCGCGCCAAGCTCCTCTATGAGATCGACAAGATCGCCCGTGCCTACGATCCGCGGGTCAAAAATGTGATGGCGTCGTTCATCGCCGAGCAGAAGCTGGTGATGATCGTTACCAGCGAGGGCAAAATCGCCGCCGATGTGCAGCCGCTATGCCGCCTCAACGTCAGCGTGATCGCACAGGAAGGGACCGAGCGCCAGATGGGCAGTTTCGGCGGCGGAGGCCGGGTCGAGTGGCGCTACTTTATCGAAGGCGAAAAGTGGCGCGAGTATGCGAAGGAGGCGGCGCGCCAGGCGATCGTGAACCTCGGCGCCGTCGATGCGCCCGCCGGCGAAACTATAGTGGTGCTCGGAAACGGATGGCCGGGGATTCTGCTGCATGAAGCGATCGGCCACGGACTGGAAGGCGACTTCAATCGCAAGGGCACCTCGGCGTTCGCCGGAAAAATCGGCCAGCGCGTCGCCAGCGAGTTTTGCACCGTGGTCGACGACGGCACTATCGCGAGCCGCCGCGGCAGCCTCAATGTCGATGACGAAGGCACTCCGACTACGCGCACCGTGCTGATCGAAAAAGGCATTCTGCGCGGCTACATGCAGGACCGGATGAACGCCAAGCTGATGAAGATGGAGCCGACGGGAAACGGACGGCGCGAAAGTTTCGCCCACGCTCCGATGCCGCGCATGACCAACACCTTCATGCTCGCGGGTGAGCACGATCCGAAAGACATCATCAAGTCGGTTCCGCGCGGCCTCTATGCGGTCAGTTTCGGCGGCGGCCAGGTGGATATCACCAACGGCAAATTCGTCTTCTCGGCGAGTGAGGCCTATCTGATCGAGAACGGCGAGGTAACCAAACCGGTGAAGGGCGCGACGCTGATCGGCAACGGTCCCGACGTGCTGACGCGCGTGACGATGGTCGGCAATGACCTCGCGCTGGATTCCGGCATCGGCACCTGCGGCAAAGACGGACAATCGGTGCCGGTAGGCGTCGGCATGCCGACGATTCGAGTGGACGGACTGACAGTCGGCGGGACCGGCAGCTAGCGATGGCGCAGCTCGATCTGAAATTGGCTGAATGGGCGCTCGGGGTCGCGAAAAAAAGCGGCGCCAGCGCGGCCGAAGTGTTGCTCGTCAGCGGCGAGTCACTTGCGGCCGGCGTGCGCCTCGGCGAGATTGAGAAGCTGAAGAGTTCGCGTGAGCGCCGGCTCGGTCTGCGGGTTTTCAGCGGGCAATCCTCCGCGACTTCTTCCACGGCCGAGATCGAGGAAGACTCGCTGCGCGACTTTATCAAGAGCACGGTCGATCTCGCGCGCTTGACCGCGCCCGATCCGTGGTCGGGACTTCCGGACGCGTCGCTCCATCCGAAGGCATTTCCCGATCTCGAGCTGGCCGACACCGAGCACGGAATTATCGACGCAACTCGCGCGCTCGAACTTGCGCGGGTCGCGGAAAATGCGGCGACTAAATTCGATCCGAGGATCAAAAATTCGGAGGGCGCGGAATTCGATTCGGGTACCTATCGGGTCATGTTCGCCAACAGCAATGGCTTCGCGGGCGAGTACTCGGGCACTTCGTACCATCTCGGGGTCGCGCCGATCGCGCAGGACGAGAGCGGGATGCAGGTCGGCTACTGGTACACCGCGAGCAGGATGTATCAGGCGCTCGACGACGCCGAGGCGGTCGGCAAGATTGCGGCCAGGCGCGCGCTGGCGCGGCTGGGATCGCGAAAAATAAAAACCACGCGCTGTCCGGTGGTGTTCGATCCGCAGATGGCGGCCGGGCTGATTCATTCGCTCGCGAGCGCGGCGTCGGGACCGTCACTCTACAAAGGCGCGTCGTACCTGATCGGAAAACTCGGACAAAATGTCGCGGCGCCGAATGTCACGATCGTCGATGACGGCAGGATGCCGGGCGGTCTCGGATCGAAACCCTTCGACGGCGAAGGGCTCGCCACCAATCGCAAAAACCTGGTCGAGAAGGGCGAGCTGAAAACCTACCTCCTCGACACCTACTCGGCGCAAAAAACTGAATCTCGCGCCCACCGGCAACGCCTCGCGATCGGTCGGCGCGCCTCCCGGTGTGAGCACGACCAACTTTTATCTGGTCCCCGGAAATTACACTTCCGAACAGATCATCGGATCGGTCAAGCACGGTCTCTATCTAACCGAGCTGATCGGCTTCGGCATCAACATGGTGACCGGCGACTATTCGCGCGGCGCCGGCGGCATCTGGATCGAGAACGGCGAGCTGACCTACCCGGTTCAGGAGGTCACGATCGCGGGCAACCTGAAGGACATGTACGGCGCGATCGAAATGATCGGCAACGATCTGGTCTGGCGCTCCTCGACCGCATCGCCGACGCTGAAAGTCGCCGAAATGACGGTGGCAGGCGCCTAAAACGCGCCCGCCGAGCTACATCGCGAGTAACAGAGACAACACTCGAGCAACACTTCGGCAACATTTTAGCCTTCGAATATCGCCATCAGACCTTGCGAAACTGCTAGAGCGCTCGCGCGGAGGCCTGGCAAAGTTGCCCCTTCCAGCAAAATTGACACAGGGGTACGCTGATGAATCTGATGGCATCGCGATTGCTTTATAGAAGTTTTATATGAGCAATTCGAAATTCTCGGCGGCCACCTCGATGGCGTCGCGATGTGTGCTGACGATGGCTCTGGTGGCCCTCGTGGCGACATCGGCGCACGCGGTGGTGTTCACCCTGGGCGGCCCGGATCCGTCGAGCGCCGGCGTCGATACCGATACGACCTCAGCCTTATACGCCAGCGGTCGCGATGGGAGCTCGATTTTGATCGCGCAGATCGGGGCAGTTTCGCCCGACGGCGGCGTGTTCTCGGACCTCGGCGTGCCCTCGATTTCCTCGCAAGGCGCTGTGGTTTTCGGCGCCGAGACCATGGGACAGGATCAGCGCCCGCGGTGGGATATCTATCGCGCGGAAGTTGGCGCGCCGCCGACTAGCCGCATCGTTCGCGTGCTCGATGGCGCGAGGATTTCGGCTGGATGCCGGCCCGCGTTCAAGTCGGATCCTTATCCCGTCGCCGGAGAAGACGGCGCGGTCGCGTTCCTGGCGCCTGAGGCTTCCGGCCGCGACGCGGTCTTTCGCTTCGCGAACGGACAACTGACCTGCGTCGCGCGAGTCGGCGATCGCACGGTGCAAGGCCATACGCTCAGGATGCTTTATTTTGGCAGCGCCGATATCGCGCCCAACGGCCAGTTCGCGTTTCTCGCGCGGATCAAAGACGACGCGGCGCGTGACGGTGACCGCGCGGCGCTGGTTCTGGCCGACGGACGTTCCCCGATCAGTGAGATAGCTATCGAGGGTGAAGCAGCTCCCGGCGGCGGACGCTTCGGCCCCAGCTTCGGGCGGCCCGCAATCACATTGTCGCGCGCGGGCAGCGTCGTCGCCTTCACCAATCGAAATGCCTCGGTCAATACCGCCTACGTGAGTAGCGCGAGCGGTCTGGCCCGCAGCTTTCACACCGGAACGCATACCACGCTGGGAGCGTTGACCTACATTTCCGATGGACGCCCGGGCGTGCTGCCGGATGGGAGTATGGTGGTGAGTGGCGCCTGTCGCTCAAAGTCGGCGGTGTTCTTCGCGAAAGATGGCGAGTTGACCCCGATCAAACGCGAGGGCGATCGAACCCAGTTCGGGACCCGCCTCGGCGCTTTCGTCGATCCCTCGGTAACTTCATCGGGGTTGGTATTTCTCGGCGGTCACGACGATACCGGGCAGCAACGGCTATTCGTTTTCGAGTCTCGGGAAGCAGCCCAGGTTCCGATCGAATCGATGGCCGATGCGTCGCGGACGGGCCGCTGGATGCCTCCGTTCTTCCCCGGCAGTCTGGAGGTAAACGAGCGTGGCGATCTGGTCTTTCTCGGCGCTGCGGCGTACCCGGATCCGGTCGCGGTTCGAACGATCCGATTCGCTCGCTAAAGCCCGCCGATTCACCAGATCACTTCGACCTCGTATTTGCCTATCTGTTCGTCGATTTCTTTGGCGAAGATGCAGGGTTGCTGATACATGCTCAATGATTAACTTAATAGGCGAGGGTAATAACATTTAATGGATCCCAACCGCTTCACTGAAAAACTTCAGGAGGCAATCGGGCGCGCTCAATCCAAGGCGCTCAACGCGCATCATCAGGCCGTGGACGTGGAGCATCTGCTCTCCGCGATGCTCGAAGACGATCAGGGCCTGGCCGCTTCGATTTCGAAGCTGTCCGGCGCCGACGTGGCCGCGGTGCGGCGCAAGCTCGACGAGGAGCTGAAAAAACTTCCGCAAGTGACGGGCGCCGGCGCGAACGCGGGCCAGGTCTACATGACTCAGCGCCTCGGGCGCGTGATGTCGCGTGCCGAGCAGGAAGCCGGCAAGCTGCAGGACGAATACGTTTCGATCGAGCACGTCATCATCGCGATGCTCGACGATCCGGGCGCCGCTTCCAAAATTTTGCGCGAGGCGGGCCTGACTCACGACAAGCTGATGAGCGTGCTGAAGAAGGTGCGCGGCAATCAGCGGGTTACCTCATCGAATCCCGAGGCGACTTATCAGTCGCTGGAAAAATATGGGCGCGATCTGACCAAGGCCGCGGCGCAGGGAAAGATCGATCCGGTGATCGGACGCGATGAGGAAATTCGCCGGGTGGTGCAAGTTCTATCGCGCCGGACCAAGAACAATCCGGTGCTGATTGGCGAGCCCGGCGTGGGCAAGACCGCGATTGTCGAGGGCCTCGCGCATCGAATTGTTCGCGGCGACGTTCCCGAGGGGATCAAGAATCGCAGGCTGGTCGCGCTCGACATGGGCGCGTTGATCGCGGGCGCGAAGTTCCGCGGCGAATTTGAGGAGCGTCTGAAGGCGGTCTTGAAGGAAGTTCAGGACGCCGCGGGCGAGATCATTCTGTTCATCGACGAGTTGCACACCGTGGTCGGGGCCGGCGCGGCGGAAGGCGCGATGGACGCGTCTAATCTGCTCAAGCCGATGCTGGCGCGCGGCGAACTGCATTGTATCGGTGCGACCACGCTCAACGAATATCGCAAGTACATCGAAAAAGACGCTGCCCTCGAGCGCCGCTTCCAGCCGGTGATGGTCAACGAGCCCAGCATCGAGGACACCATCTCGATCCTGCGCGGTCTGAAGGAGCGCTACGAAGTTCATCACGGGATTCGCATCAAGGATTCCGCGCTGGTGACGGCCGCGATGCTGTCGGCGCGCTATATCACCGATCGATTTTTGCCCGACAAGGCGATCGATCTGGTGGATGAGGCGGCGGCGAAGCTGCGCACCGAAAAAGAATCGATGCCGGTCGAGCTCGACGAAGTGAATCGCCGCGTGATGCAGCTCGAAATCGAGCGCGAGGCGCTAAAGCGCGAGACCGATCCGGGTTCGCGCGAGCGGCTGGAAAAACTCGAAAAGGAACTTTCCGAGGTGACGCAAAAGCGCGATCAGGTTCGCGCGCAATGGGAGGCGGAGAAGGGCGGACTGCGAAAAGTTATCGGGGGTGAAGAGCGGAAATCGAGCAGACGAAAATCGCGATCGACAAAGCCAAGCGCGAGTACGATCTCAACAAGGTCGCCGAACTCCAATACGGCAAGCTCGCGGGCCTGGAAAAGCAACTCGCCGAGGAAGAGAAAAGATCGGCGAAAAGGGCAGCGGCGGCGATCGCTTGATCAAAGAAGAGGTCGACGAAGACGATATCGCGCAGGTGGTCGCGCGATGGACCGGCATTCCGGTCTCGCGCCTGATGGAAGGCGAGGTGCAAAAGCTTTCGCATCTGGAAGAGCATCTGCACAAACGCGTCATCGGCCAGGATGAGGCGGTCTCGGCGGTGGCCGATGCGGTGATTCGCGCGCGCGCCGGCCTCAAAGATCCCAACCGGCCGATCGGATCGTTCATCTTTTTGGGGCCGACCGGCGTCGGCAAGACCGAACTCGCGCGCGCGCTCGCCGAGTACCTGTTCGACAACGAGAGCGCGATGATTCGCATCGACATGTCCGAGTACATGGAGAAGCACACCGTCTCACGGCTGGTCGGCGCGCCGCCCGGATACGTCGGTTACGATGAGGGTGGTCAGCTTACCGAAGCGGTGCGGCGGCGTCCTTACTCGGTGATCCTTTTCGACGAAATCGAAAAGGCGCATCACGACGTCTTCAACGTGCTGCTGCAATTGCTCGACGACGGCAGGCTCACCGACGGCCAGGGGCGCACGGTCGATTTCAAAAACACCGTCGTGATCATGACCTCGAATATCGCGAGCCAGTTGATCCTCGAATTCAAGGGCCAGGACTACGACGAAGATGAAGGCGCAGGCGCTCGAAGTGCTGCGCAATCATTTCCGTCCCGAGTTCCTGAACCGGGTTGATGAGATCGTGGTGTTCCATCCGCTGACCAAGGCGGAGCTGCGGCACATCGTCGATATTCAGTTGGGACATCTGCGCAAGCGGCTCGAAGAACGGAAGATCGAACTCGAGCTTACCGACGGCGCGCGCGACTACTTCGCGGAGCACGGCTACGATCCTTCGTACGGCGCGCGTCCGCTGCGCCGGATGATCCAGCGCGAGCTGGAGACCGCACTCGGGCGCAAGCTGATCGCGGGTGAGATTCGCGACGGTCAGAAGGTGGTTATCGACGCGGGGCCGAGCGGCCTCGTGTTCAAGCCGAAGCCGATGAAGCGCGCCGCCTAAAAATTGCTACATTTGTAGGGTAGATATCGCCACCGCTCGGATTCGTCCGGGCGGTGGCTTTTCTTTTGCGCGCTCTAGTTGCCGCGCCGCTCGAGCGTAACTTTGACGCCGTAGCGCGACCGCAGCGTGACCAGCGGCTGCAGTTCGATGCGGTGACCGGGAACCATGCGTAGACGATAGCGCTGCGCAACCGATGCCAGCACCAGTTGCGCCTCGGTCAGCGCGAAGATGTTTCCGATACACATGCGCGGGCCGCCGCCGAATGGAAAATACGCATAGCGAGGGCGTCCCGCGGCGCGCTCGGTAGCGAAGCGCTCGGGCTCGAAGCGCTCAGGATTTTCCCACAGCGACGGATGCCGATGCGCGAACCACTGGCTGAGCAGCAGATTGCTTCCCTTCGCGATCCGGTAGCCCATGATTTCGTCGTCATCGATCGCCGCGCGCCCGACCGCCCATACCGGCGGATATAGTCGCATCGCCTCGTCGATCACCATCCCGGTGTAGTTCAAGTTGGCCAGATCGCTCATGGTGGGAGTGCGCCCACCGAGCACTTGGTCGAGTTCGGCGTGCAGCTTCGTTTCGACTTCCGGATGCTCGGATAGCAGGTACCAGATCCATGACAGCGCGGTCGCGGTGGTCTCGTGGCCGGCAAGGATCAGGGTGAGGACCTCGTCGCGAAGTTGCTCATCGCTCATGCCCTCGCCGGTCTCTTCATCGCGGACCGCAAGCAGCATCGAGAGCAGGTCGCCATAGTCACGCCCCTCGCGCCGGCGCTGCGCGATAATATCGAGCACCAGGCCACGCAACTCGCGCGCGGCCTTGCGGAAGCGCAGATTGCCCGGCGACGGAAACCACGGCATCAGGGTCGAGAGGTCGAACTGCGCGAAGCGCTCGTTGGCGATAGTCATGTTGCGGCCAACCTGGTCGGCGTGGCTGGTCAGGTCCATCGTGAGCAGCGCCCGCCCGACGATATGAAGCGTGAGCCGCATCATCTCGGTCGCGACGTCGAACGCTTCGCCGTGCTCGGCGCGCGCGCTCCATCGGTCCATCATCTCGCTGGTGCATTCGGTCATCATCGCACCGAATGCCGCAATCTTCTGGCGATGGAACATCGGCTGCATCAGGCGGCGCTGGCGGAGCCACAACGCCCCCTCGCTCGTCACCAGCCCCTGGCCGAGCAGGCGCGCAAGAATCTTGTAATCGAAGGATTTGGTGTAGTTGCGATGATTGTCCTGCAGCGCGTGCTTGATGCCGTCGGGATGGGCGATGGCGTAGACATGAAGATTAAACAACCGCAGCTGTACGATGTCGCCGTACTGACGGAATATCTTTTCGAGGAACGGTAGGGGATCGCGCATCAGGCCCAACGCGCTGAGCGGACCGCGCGGTCCGGGCGCGCTACGTGACGCCACGCGCAGGTCGCGCCGAGTTGCCGACTCATCGAATCCTGAAGGGGTGACCTGGGGCGCATGGGTCGAGGACATAGAAGGGCTCTCCGCGGAAGTTTCCAAACCGACCGGTTGGTTTAGTATCTAATTCTCCTACTGGCGGCTCGCGGCGATCAAGTTCCGGTGTCTCAAGTATGGGATTTCGCGAGCCGGTATAATTGTTATCCGCTAAACCTCGGCATCGTGACCTTGCTCAAGGTCGACAAGATATCGACCCGCTTCGTTCAGAGCCGCGCTTATCGAGTTGCTGAAAAAAGTCGGCCTCGAACAAGTGACGCACTAAGCTGCAGGTTCTCCCCAATCGTTGAATCACATTGTTTGTTGGCTTAGGTTCCTTGAGTTATGAGCGCAGAAGCTATCGGCAAGGCGGCGGACGGAGCCATCACCGCGGAAATGATACTCCGAGCGGCGGCGCTGCGAGCCGAGCAGCGAGTGCCGTTCCCGGAGGATTCGGCCGACCTCATTCGCGAGGCTCGTGAACAGCGCGGCACACAGGCTGAAGCCTGTGCCACTGGTTAAGGATCGATATTTGGTGGCACGGGCTTTAGCCTGTGTCTTCTTCCTTCTCACCGCGATGAGTCGGTGCGCGAGGTTTGCGCGGCGCGCAGGCGCGGGATCCATCGCGGCACTTGCGCGCAATATTTTTCGAACTCCGCTCCGTAACTCGCGCGCAGCGTCGGCTCCTCATAGACCAGCACCGAAATGTGAAACACGATCGCGAGCGCGATCGCATAGAGAAGGATGCCGGTGTTGCCCAGTAGCAGTCCTTCGCCGAAGACCATCGCGACCACGCTGATGTAGCCGGGGTTGCGCACGCGCTGGTAAGAGCCGCCGGTCACCAGGCGCTCGGTGGGCGCGATCGGCGCCGGGGTGCCGCGACCCTCGACCACGAAGCGCTTTTCGAAGCCGATAAAAAAAGGCAGCGCCACCAGAATCATCGCGACTCCGAGCACCGACAGTATCGGCGTGCCTAGCAGTGGCGGATTAATGTTCCATCCTGAGAGCAGATACGGCACCAGCACCACGACGGAGCCGGGGACGACAATCGTGAAGATGATGGTTCCGACGATCGCCCGAGTCGGCGGCGCCGCGGCCGGTTGCTGATCGGAGGGCATCGCGATCCCAGCACACTAAATGGCGCGCGATAGTTCAAGGCATCGGCTGACTGGACGGCGGAAGCCTGCTATAATGAGTGTGCGGCACCCGAGTGGGTGCCGTCGTCATTTGGGAAGACGCTGCGCACATGCGATTTTACATAAACGAACCCACCAAGTAGTTGAAAATAAAGGACTTTCGACTTTTGGCTTTGCCAAAAACAAGCCAAAATCGACGCTTCCGAGGCCCTTTGCCGCGCTCAAAAGCCACCGTCGCACGCTTCGCGGTCGAAACGAAGCCAAATTCATCCCGCCGATGCTCAACTTTTGTCTGAGGCTTGCCTTGGACTCAAGAATCCTTAAACTATTATCAGATGAGCAAATACACGAGGCTATATGCTATTAGCATTGCTGATGCTCATCGATTCGGTTGCTGATAAGCCTCCGATTGGTAAGTCTGTGGAAATGAAGGGAATATGTCGACCATAGGAAGCTCTAACAATCAAACCCGACCCTTTGGAACTCTCCGAGTGGTGATAATGGCCGCAATCGCGGCGTTCGTCTTGGGCGGCCTTAGCGCGTTTGTGAGCAAAGCCGTATCGACCAGCCCCAACACGCCGGTGGCAGCCTCGGGCGCCTCGACCGCTAACATGTAAGCATCCCGGTTAAGGCCGAGATTTACCTTCACCGCGACCCGGAGCTATAAGGGACCGCATGAGATCCCACCACGTCGCCACCGGTCTCCTCGCGATCGCGTCGCTGGTTTCGGCGGCGCCGGCAGCGTGGTCGTTCCCATGGGATATCGACATGTATCGTGGCGCGACGGTGCAGCCGCTGAGCGTTGCGCCTCGCGTGATGCCCGACGGCACCCTGCCGACGACGGGAGCCGAGCCGCCGATGACTCGCGACTACATGAAGGTCAACGAGCACAACACTTTGCCCTCGACGCCCGGGAACCTCGCGGCCGGGAAGGGACTCTTCGCGACCAATTGCGCTCCCTGTCACGGCGACGGCGGCAAGGGCGACGGCCCTGTCGCGCATTTGCTCAAGACCAAGCCCAAGGATCTGACCGCCGGGGCCAGCAGGGATCTTTCCGACGGATATATCTACGGCACCATCCGCGACGGCGGGACCGCGATGCCGTCGTATGGAGATGCGATGTCCGAGCACGAGCGATGGCAAGTGGTGACGTTCGTGCGATCGCTCCAGCAGGGCGCCGTCGCGAAGAAGTAGGCGCGGCTTCTTCGCAACTCCACCCCAAATCATTCTTTATCCGCTGTAACCTGTCGGTAATGCCGCACGTATAGGGTATTCTTGCGTGGGCTCACTATTGTGGGACCCACTACTTCGTGATGCGGCGGGGCAGCGAAATAATCCTGGTCGTGGCAATAGTCACACTGGTAGCCAGTGCGGCGGTATCGTTCGCGTCGCGAGCCAGTGCGGAGACTGCGCTCAACGCGAATCAACTGGTGGAAATAGCCATCGAGATGAACCCGCAAGTGAAGTCGGCGAAGGCGAATTGGGACGCCGCGAAGCATCAGGTCCTGCAAAACTACGCGCCGGCGGATCCGGTCTTCACCTATTCCAACGTCGATGCCTCGCATGGCTTGTTGGACAACGCCGCTTCCCATTCTTACTCGCTCAGCGAGAACTTCCAGTTCCCCGGAAAGGCGTTGCTGCAGGCGGATCAGGCCAAACGCACCGCGAACATCGCGCGCCTCGCATATGAAGCGGCCGTTCGCGATCTGCGCGCAGCGGTGGAAACCAGCTACTACCAGATCTTGCTCGATCACGCGTTGATCGACGTCAACGCCGGCAATATCGAGAATCTCAAACAGGTCCTGAAGGTTACCGAAACCGCATACGCGGGAACGCAAGTATCGCAGACCGATTTCATTACCGCCGAAGTCAATCTCGCGCAGGCGCAGTTGCAGCAGCGCCAATATCGAGTCAACCAATCGAACGATGAGACCGCGCTGAACCAGTTGCTCTATCGCGAGCCCGACAGTCCGTTGAACCTCGATCGCGCGATGCACCTCGATCGGATGAGTCTTCAGCTCCAGACCGCGATCGATATGGCGTTCCACACGCGCCAGGAAATTCTCGAAGCCGCTCTCGCCGAGAGCAATCGGAACACGGCGCTGGAACTGGCGCGGTTCGAATACATCCCCGACTATCAGGTCGGCTACAGCTTCGATCAATTTCTGCAGGTCGGTGCGCAGCCTGCGCCCGACGAACCGCACGGACAAACGCTTTCGATCGGATTCAATCTGCCGGTATTCTTCTGGATCCATCAGAGCGAGGACGTGAAGTCCGCGCAGTATTCGCTCGAAGCCGCGCGCTCGAATCTGAATCTGATTCGCAGCCAGACCGCTTCGATGGTGACGCAACTATATCGCTCCGCGCAGTTCGCCTATGACTCCGCGCAGCTCTACAAGGAGTCGCTGATTCCGCTGGCGAACCAGGACTTCCGGGTGGCGCTGGTCGCCTATCAATCGAGCAAGATCGACTTCCTGACTCTGTCGGTCGCATTGCAGGCCAGTTACAGCAACCGCATCGGTTACCTTCAAGCCAGCAACCAGTTCTTCGCCGGACAGGTCGCATTGGAGCAGGCGATTGGAGCGCCCTTACAAAGATGAACCGGTTAGTTGCGATAGCGGCCTGCGCGATGCTGACGAGCTGCATCGCGGGATGCCATGGCGAAGCGACCAGTGGCGCGGCTTCCGCGCCCGCGCCGCCATCACCGCAACTCGTGCAGGAAGACGGACATGAGTATCTGCTATTGAACCAGGCTGACGTCCCCGGCATGAGTTTCGCCGAGGTCAAGGACGTCACGCTGCCCGGCATGCTGGAGACCACCGGTCAAGTCTCCTTCGACGATCAAAAGGTCGCCACCATCGTTTCGCGCGTGCAGGGACGCATCGAGGATACTCGCGTCTCGCTATGGGACAGCGTCGGGCGCGGCCAGCCGATCGTGAAACTCTACAGCCCCGACTTTATGACCGCCGAGGCTGAGTACCTGCAGGCGCTAACCACTTCGAAGGTGAGTCAGAGTAGCGATATCGACGGGACCCGCGATCTGGTGGCCTCGATGGCGACGGCGGCCAAGCGCAAGCTGGAGCTGCTGGGGATGGAGGACGCCGACATCGATGCGCTCAAGGCTCCGTCGCCGACCATCTGGATGCGCGCGCCGATCAGCGGGCACCGTGGTCCAGAATCAGGCGGTACGCGGATCGGCCGTCAATCCCGGCGACGTGCTCTACATGCTCGGAACGCTGGAGCCGGTGTGGATCACCGCGGACATTTTCGAAGTTGACCTCGCGCGCGTGCACGTCGGCCAGGAACTCGAGGCGGTGACAACCGCGTTCCCTGACGAGGTCTTCAAGGGCATCATCTCGCGGGTCAGCCCCAACATCGACCAGACCTCGCACACGCTGCAGATCCGATGCGAGGTGAAAAATCCCGGTCAGCAGCTCAAGCCCCAGATGCTCGCGCGGATCAAGATCATCACCAATCCAGGCAGCGCGTTGGTGGTTCCGCAGGATGCTCTGGTCTTCGATACCGATGGCTACTACGCATTCGTCGACGTCGGTGGCGGTCGGATTGAACGGCGCGCGGTTACGATAGCGTCGTGGACGGAAAAGGGGTCGGCCCGCGTGCTATCGGGACTCAAGCCCGGAGAGCAGTGTGGTTGACGCCGAATCTCTTCAGGTCAGTGCGCTCTGGCATCAGGCGCACGGCGAGAGTTCCTAGCAATGATTCAGGCCTTGATGACGCTTGCGCTGCGCGAGCGGATAGTCGTGGTAGGAATGGCGATCCTGCTGTTGCTGGCGGGGATCTATTCCTTCAGCGAACTCGACATCGAAGCCTATCCCGATCCGGTCCAGCCGATGATCGAGATCCTGACCCTGCCCAACGGTTTGAGCGCCGAAGAAGTGGAGAAGCTCGTCACCGTGCCGACCGAATTCGGCATGGGCGGCATGCGCAATCTGGAACGGATGGACTCGATCTCGCTGTTCGGCCTGTCGGACATCCGGGTCTATTTCTCCTGGGACAGTGATTACTACTGGGACCGCGTCGAAACTATCAACCAACTCGCCTTCGTCACCTTGCCGCAAGGGATCTCCGCGGGGCTGTCGCCTGAGAATCCAGTCGGCGAGATTTACCGTTACACCGTCCAGTCACCAGACCATGATCTCACGAAAGAAAAAGAGGTTGAGGACTGGGTTTTGGAAAAGCAGCTCCGAAGCGTCGACGGAGTAATCGACGTCTCCGGATTTGGCGGGCTGACCAAGGAATACCACGTCGACGTCGACCCACAGAAGCTCAGCCTACTACGCGATTCCGCTGTCGACGCTGATTGCTTCCATCGCCAATGCCAACACCAACGCCGGTGGTAACTATCTGAACGTAGGCGAGCAGGCCTTCAATGTCCGCGGCATAGGTCTGATTCATTCGCTGGACGACATCAGTAACATCGTCCTTCAGTCCAACAATTCCATCCCGATCAAAGTCTCCAATGTTGCCGACGTCGAGGTCGGCTACAGTCCCCGCCTCGGCATTGTCGGAATGAACGATCAGAACGAGGTCGTGAGCGGTATCGTTCTGATGCGCAAGTACGGCAACACTTTGAAGACGCTGCAAAAAGTGGAAGCCAAGGTCGACTGGCTCAACCATTCGGGAGTCTTGCCGCGCGGGTACAAGGTCGTCCCCTACTACGATCGCACCGGACTGGTGCACAAGACGCTCGATACTGTGGAAGAGAACCTGCTCATCGGCATGTTGCTGGTGTTTCTGGTGCTGGTCTTTTTCCTGGGTAATTTGCGCACCTCGATAATTGCCGCGATCAACATTCCCCTGGCGCTATGCGGCGCGTTTGTACTCATGCATTTGAGCGGCACTGCGGCGAACCTGATTTCGCTGGGCGCGATCGACTTCGGCATCATCATCGATTCGACCGTCATCGTGATGGAGAACATCTACCGCTCAATTACCGCCGGCGATCTTCACAGCGAACCGATGCATCTGAAGATTCTCCATGCGGCGGAGGAAGTCGGCGGCCCGATGTTCTTCTCGACCATCATCTTCGTGATCGCGTTCCTGCCGCTGTTCACGATGCGTGGGGTCGAAGGCGCGATCTTCTCGCCGATGTCGCATACCTATGCGTTCGCTCTCGGTTTCGCGATCCTGCTAGCGGTCACGCTGTCACCGGTGCTTAGTTCCTTTCTGCTGCGGCCGGACATGAAGGAAAGCAGGAATCCGGTGTGGGAAGCCATTCGGCGCTTCTATCACGGAATCTTCATCAGGATACTCGCATGGCCGAGGCTCTCACTGGCGCTGATCATCGCGCTTATCGTCGCGGTGCTGTCGATGTATCCGCTGCTCGGTGGCGAATTTCTGCCCAAGCTGGAGGAAGGAAATATCTGGGCGCACGCGACTATGCCGCTCACCATCTCGCTCGATCACGGCGCCAAGCTGTGCAACCAGATGCGGCGCATTCTGAGGGGCTTTCCGGAAGTGACTAACGTGGTCTCGCAGCTCGGACGACCCGACGATGGAACCGAGACGACCGGGTTCTTCAACATCGAATTCTCGGTTGAGCTGAAGCCGAATACCGAGTGGCCCGCCGGACTCACCAAACCGGGCCTCGTCGCGCAGATCGACAAGAAGCTCAGCCAGGCCTTCCCCGGCGTGAGCTTCAGCTTCTCGCAGAATATCGAAGACAACGTCGATGAAGCCTTGTCCGGAGTGAAGGCGGGTGAGAACGCGGTCAAGGTTTTCGGGCCCGATCTGGAAACCGATGAACGGATCGCGAACGATGTGAAAACCGCGCTCGAGGGCGTTCGCGGCGTGGTCGATACCGTGGTCTTGCGCTCGATGGGCCAGCCGAATCTGCAGATTACTCCGGATCGAACCGCGTGCGCGCGCTATGGCCTGAATGTCGGCGACGTCAACGCGGTAGTGCAGGCCGCGATCGGCGGACAAGCCGCCACCCAGGTGCTCGAAGGCGATCGACGCTTCGATCTGGTGGTGCGATGGCTACCGCAGTACCGGCAAAGCCTCGACGGGATCCGCAACATCAGGGTCACGGTTCCGGCTGGAGGACAAGTCCCGCTGAGTCAGATCGCCGATATCAGAACCGCCGAAGGAGCATCGTTCATCTATCGCGAAAATCTGGAACGTTATGTTCCGGTGCGCTATCAGGTCCGCGGCCGCGATCTCCAAACCGCGGTGCTCGACGCAAAGAAGCGCGTCGCGACTCAGGTCAAGCTGCCCGAAGGAGTGCATCTGGAGTGGGCGGGCGAGTACGGCGAGTTGCAGGCGGCGAATCGGCGCCTGATGGTGGTGGTCCCGTTCGCGCTGCTGCTGATCGCGGGCGTCCTCTATGGCGCGACGACCTCGCTCATCGACACTTTCATCATCCTCGCGCAAATTCCGGTCGCGTGCCTCGGCGGCATTCTCGGTCTGATCATTACCGGTACACCGTTCAGCGTGTCGGCGGCGGTCGGCTTCATTTCGATCTTCGGCATCGCCACCATGGACGGCATCTTGCTGAGCTTTTATATTCGCAGGCTCTGGAACGAGGGACATCCCTTTCTGGAATCGATCGTGATGGGTTCCGATCGGCGTCTGCGAGCGAGCATGATGACCGACCTGGTTGACGCGCTCGGACTGCTGCCGATGGCGCTGTCAACCAGGATTGGCGCGCAGACTCAGCGCCCGCTGGCAATCGTAGTGATCGGCGGTGCGTTATCGATCCTGATCCTGACCCGAGTGCTACAGCCGGTTCTGATTTATCTGTGCCACCGACGACTGCGCATCGCCGACGAGCAAAATCCGCCGACGCCACCGCCCAGGTTGCCGCCGACTATTTCACCATTGCCGAGCGCGCCGTTTTCGACCTCGAATAGTTTACGGGCATAGTGGGGCAGGGTGTCCGGTATTCCCGTGTCTTCACGCCTCGAAAAGCGACGGCTTGATCCACGCGTCGGATCCGGACAAGTTGGATCATAGCGATCGGCGCGATGGCGCAGCTCAAATGAAGTTTCCGTTAAGGTACCGCCCAAGCCAGTTCCGGCGCACAGTTGCGGCATTCGCCGCGATGGTCTTGTTGCTGGGCGTCAGCATCGCGGCGGCGCATTTCCATCGCGTCTCGACGCAACGGGAATTTTCTTCTCGCGCGGGCTCCGCCGTCGCGGACAGCTCGTGCGCGATCTGCCTGGTGCACTTCCACGCGCCAGGAATCTTCGCGGTAGTTCCGGCGCTCAATGTTCCGGCGCTCGCGGAACATCTGCTTCCACGCGCGGTTTTCTCAGGACCACTGCGCGCCTATATTTCGCATCGCCTCGGCAGAGCTCCTCCCGCCTCGGTCTGAACTCTCACTTCGAAGTAGGTAACTAGCGCACGCCAGACGACGGCTAAGCGGCGTGCGCGTCCGAACGCGCTCCGGCACGAGCGCGGCGGAAGGTTCGAACAGGAGAAGTTCACGATGCGAAGGTGCTTTATCGTCATAGCAGGTGTCGCGGCGGTGCTGCTTGCGGGAGTGGTTTCGAGGACTGCGGCGGCGGAAACTTCAAAGCCGTCCGCGCAGGACCTGTCAGGTACGGTCAACGATGCGCTCGGAAGGCCCATAACCGGCGCGGCGCTGACGTTGCAAAATGCTCAGGGAAAAAGCGCGGCCCGGACTAACAGCGATCGCGACGGTCACTTTGTCTTCAAGGGCGTCGCTCCCGGGACTTATGCCATAACGGCAACCAAGGCGCAGTTCATGCCTGGTAACGCGATCGTGTCGGTGACTAAAGCCGGTGCCAAGCCGGTTCAACTCGCGCTGCAGTCCGAGAACGCATTGAACCTTAGGGTTGCGGCCACGCGTTTGAATCAGGCGCGAAATTCATTGTCGCCGCGAACCGGGGGCAGCGTATATACATTCACCCAGCAGGCGATTCAGGAGCTGCCGCAGGGCAACAATACGCCGCTTAACCAGGTGTTGCTGCAGGCACCGGGCGTCGCGCAGGATTCCTTTGGACAGATTCACGTCCGCGGAGATCATGCCAACCTTCAATACCGAATTGATGGAGTCCAGCTGCCTGAAGGTATCACTGGCTTCGGCCAGGTCCTGAGTCCACGCTTAGCCAACAGCGTCAGCCTGCTGACCGGTGCCCTGCCGGCCGAGTTCGGACTGCGCACCGCGGGCGTCATCGACATCAAGACCAAGGACGGCTTGATCGACAACGGCGGCGACGTTGAGTTTTACGGTGGCCAGCGTGGAACCGAGAATCCAAGTTTCGAATATGGAGGATCGAAGGGCGCACTCAACTATTTTTTCAGCGGCCAATATCTGCATACCGACCGGGGAGTCGAGCCGCCGACTCCCGGTCCGACTCCAATCCACGATACCACCAACCAGGGTTCCGGCTTCGGTTATCTTTCATATTTCCTGAATCCAACCACCCGGCTCAGTCTGATAACCGGGACCGCGGTCAATCACTTCCAGATTCCCGCCAATCCTGACCAGCCGCAGGTTTTCCCGCTGGCGGGAGTTCCGGTTTACCCGTCAGCTGACGTCCACGAAGGCCAGCTCGAACAGAACTACTTCGGCGTCCTCGCGCTGCAAGGCACCGTGGGTTCGGATATCGACTACCAGGTCGCCCCGTTCAGCCGCTATTCGACGGTGTCGTTCTATCCCGACCACGAAGGCGATCTGATTTACAACGGCGCTTCCTCGAAAGTGTTCCGCAGCGACTGGAGCAACGGCTTTCAGATCGACACCGCGTACCATGGGATCGAGGACCACATCATTCGCCTCGGCGGCTATTTCGATTCCGAGCGCGCCGAGATCGACAACCATGAGTCGACCTTTCCTACGATGGGCACGCCTCCGGTTCAGAGCAGCACGTCTCCCATCGCGATCGTCGACGACATCGCGTTGCAAACCTGGATCTACAGCGTCTACCTGCAGGACGAATGGAAACCGTTCAAGCAGTTAACTATCAACTATGGCTGCCGATTCGATCTCTACGACGGACTCCTGCGCGCGGACCAGGCGAGTCCACGCGTCGGTCTGGAGTACACCCCGATTAAGGGCACGACGCTGCACGCCGCATACGCGCGCCAGTTCACGCCACCGCCAACCGAACTGGTATCGGTAAGCACGATCGATAAATTCAAGAACACCACCGGCGCGCCGGCATCCAATGGCAATTCAACTCCGACGGTGGAGCGCGATCACCTGTTCGACGCGGGCGTGATCCAGCAGGTGATCCCCGGCCTCAATATCGGAATCGACGCTTACTACAAGAAGGCAGCCGATCTGATCGATGAGGGGCAATTCGGTCCCGCGTTGATCTTTGAGACCTTCAACTACAACAAGGGACGCGTCTACGGGACCGAGTTCACCGGTTCATACACGCATGAGAATCTGTACACTTATGCTAACTTTGCCTACTCGGTCGCGCAGGGGACCCAGGTCGAATCGGGACAGTTCAACTTCGCTCCCGATGAGCTGAAGTACATCGCGAACCACTACATCTTCCTCGATCACGACCAGACCTTCACCTCGTCAGCGGGCGCGGCCTACAAATGGAGCGGATTTACATTTAGCTTCGATGGGATCTACGGGAGCGGACTTCGCTCCGGGTTCGCAAATACCGGCAACCTTCCATACTACATCCAGCTCAACGCCGGTATCACCAAAAGGATTGAGATGGCGGAAAAGGGCGCAATCGTATTGCGCGCCGCGGTCGAGAATCTGGCTGATCATACCTATCTGGTTCGCAACGGAACGGGCATCGGAGTCTTCGCCAACCAATACGGCCCGCGGCGCGCGTTTTATGGCGGAATAAAGTGGGAGCTTCCGTTCACTAAACCGGCCGCATCGACGAGTCCATGATGCGATGAATCAATGGATCGGGAAAATCGTCGAGGTGGAGATTTACCGGCCTCAGCCGTGGCGGCGGTTCGCGTTGACGGGGCCGCTGTCCGCGGTGACCATAGTGGCGATGCTGTTGGGTGCGAGGTTCATCAAACCTACGCTCCCCGCGCCGCCCCAGTTCAACGCCATCGAGGCTCAACTGGTCGAAGTGGTACCCCCGAAACCTGCGGGCCTGCAAGGTGGCGCCACTGCGGTACCAGCGAAGCGCAAGCCAGTAGAGAAGCCGCATCCGAAAGCCGAGACACATCATCCAAAGATCGAAGCGCCGCCCATGATCAGCCCGAGCGAGACTAGCGAAGTCGGGACCGGTCCCAGCGTGACGACCACTTCCGGCCCACCGTCAGGCAAGGATGTCGCCGTTGGGGTTCCGGGTGGCACCGGTATCGGCAGCGGCGCGGGCCTCGGCAACGATGCCTCGGGCGCGCGCGCCATCTATGCGCCGACGCCAACCATTCCCGACGAGCTACGCGAGGACATTTTCCAGGCCGTCGCCGTCGCGCACTTCAAGGTTTCGCCCGACGGCACGGTCCAAGTGACTCTCGCGCAGCCGACGCCCAATCCGCGCATCAATCAGATTCTGCTTAACACGCTGCGGCAATGGAAATTTTTCCCCGCGATGAGAGACGGCATCGCGATCAATTCGGAATTTGATGTGAGGATTCCGGTTTCCATCCAATAGCTACTCGACCCACCGGGCATTGGCAGGCCTTCACGATACGGAAGCAACGCGCTAGTGGACTAGCAGATCGAGCGTGCGAAATAGTTCTTCGCGGTCTACTGGCTTTCCGAGAAACGCGTCGAACCCGGTTACCATCGCGAGTTTTCTATCTTCGGAGGCGGCGTGTGCGGTGAGCGCCACCATGGGGATTTTCTTATACCGATCATCCATCCGAAGGTTTCGGGTCAAGGTGACGCCGTCCTCTTCACCATGCAGCGAAAAGTCCATCAGTATAAGTTCGATGGGATCGCCCTCGGCGGCGAGCTCCCTGCGCGCGTCGTCAGCGGAGGAAGCCAAACGGACCTCGTAATGGGGTTTCAATATCGTTTTGATGAGAGCCTGATTGTCCGCGTCGTCCTCGACCACCAAAATGGAAGGCCGCCGGGTGCCCGTCTTGTGCGTAGTTCCGTTGGTGGCCGCGCTTTCGAGCGCCTTCTGCGTCGACAGGCTAAGTTCAGAGTCCGCCGAAAAAGAAATCGTGAAGGTCGAGCCATGTCCCTTTTGGCTCTCCACTCCCACCGACGCCCCGTTGAGTTGGAGATAGCTCTGAGTGAGGGCCAGTCCCAAACCGTTGCCCTCGAAGGGACGTGTGTAGCCAGACTGTTCCTGCGAAAATGGTTCGAAGATGCGAACCAGGTATGCTGGTTCGATACCGATGCCGGTGTCTATGACCGCGATTTTGATCAAGCGGTCCGCGCCGCGATACAGCTTTGCCGTCACCGAACCTTCATCGGTGAACTTGATCGCATTCTGGAGCAGATTGGTCAGTGCTCCGGATAGACAATATTCGTCGAACAGAACCGTCGCCTGCGGTTCATCGATGATGCAACGCAGCCGTACATTTTTGCGTTCAGCCAGAATTTTTACGTCTTGCAGATGGCGCTCGAGCAACGGTCCGAGTTTGATCGACTGAGGCCGCAGCTCAAAAGCCTGCGCCCCAATTTTTGAGAAATCGAGAATTCCCTGGATGGTGCGGTATAGACGTTTGCCTGCACGCCTGATGGCGTCCAGATGCGCCTTCATTTCCTCGTCGTGCTGGGTGTCCACATGATCCGCAAGCACATCGGTGTAGCCGAGCACAACGTTGAGTGGCGTCCGAATCTCATGACTCATATTGGCGAGGAACTCGGACTTCACCCGCGATGCTTGCAGCGCATTGTCTCGCGCGTGTTTCAGTTCCTTCTGGGCGTGTTCGATGCTCGACGCCATCTGGTTGACGCCTTCCGCAAGACGAACCAGTTCATCGCTTCCTTTCACGGCGCATCGGGTCGACAAGTCACCCTCAGCGATTCTTCCCACCGCTTGCGCGACCTCGTTGATCTCCCGCACCACCGATCTTCCGAGTACCGAGGAAAACAGAAATCCGAGCGCCAGCAGAACAAAATCCGCGATCAGCAGCTTCTCGAACACCGAGCGCAAAATCCCGGTGGATGCCGCATCCAGGCTGTGGGAAAAACTGTTCTCAAGGCTGATCAGATGTTCGTTGAGCGCATCGATGCGGACCACCAGATCCTTCTTGTCGCGAGGCGAAAGATGTCCGGCGAGCATCCGCTGATGAGCCTTGTCGCCGATATCCGCAAGCTGCCGAACCACCTCGTCGCTTTCACCCCAGGTCTGAATAGCTGAACTCATGAAGCCGAAATGGTGAAAGCGGAGAAACAATTCCACCAGCGAAGAGATATCGTTCTCGGAGTTACGGCCCTCGCGGAAATATCGCGCGGCCCGGTTTCGGTCGGGAGAGGCCTTCTCTAATTCTCGGTGAGCACTTCCATCGTCCAGGGGAATCCTTATGTCGTCGGAGAATTTGAGGTAGTCGGATTCGTTCCCGTCCTGCACATAGCGGCGCAGATAGAACACCGCATCCTTCTGATACCGCGAATACAAGCCTTCGCCGGCGATGTAGGCCCGCAAGCCCGAGACCAGGGTGATCGCGAACATCGACAAAAAGGTCAGGGCCGTAGCCAATACGAAGAGCAGGAAATTGATGAATACAAATTTCCGTATAATCCCGGGCGAGATCCAGCGAGTCAGGGAAGACTGCTGCATTAAAGTCAAGTCTGCCTGTTATAGCCTAGCGGAGCAAGTAGAAAGTATAGGGTTTTCTACTTATTGTAAGGCCGACCTGCTTCACCACTACATATTGTAGGGTCAGCCAGCCGAACCTCCTCAAACCTGTTTGCCGGGGGCACGCATCGCTGAATGGTCGGCGGGAAGCCGGCAGAGCGCGTCGCTCGGAATCTCCAGCGCGCGATTGAAACGCGCGCGCATGTTCTCCAGCGCAATCATCGCGACCAGCTCGACGATTGCTTTCTCATCGAAGTGGCGTCGCACGTCCTCGAAGACCTCATCGGGCACGGTGACACTGCGCTCGCACATCGCCTCGGCAAGTCGGAGCGCCGCCTTTTCGGCGCCGCTGAACAGCGTACTGCTTTCGAAAGTTTCCAGCTGCGTCGATCTTCTCGAAACTGATTCCGTCCGCTCTGCCAACGGCAGAGTTGATATCAATTCAAAACGGGCAGCCGATGATCTGTGCGGTGCGCAGAGAGACCAACCGCTTGGCGATTTTGTCGGCGCCCTTGGAAAATTCCAGCGCCATCGTCATCGCCGCGAATCCCCACATGATACCGGGGCGATGCGCCTGCACCTTGATCGGAGTCAGCACCTTGCCGACCTGCCGCTTGATCACGAGAAAAAAGCAGCCGCGCCGAAAGGCTCGGCTTCGTTTCGCTCCAATGCACGAATCCGCATAGTCATCTCTCCTATTCAGGCGGCACGCGCGGCCATTTTAGCGCCCCGTTCTGCGGGAAGTCGCGGCACGACGATGGCGATTGCGATCAACAGCAACGTCGGAAAATAGATGCCGAAGATCTCGGTGCCGAGATGCTCGAGCGACAGCAATCCAGCTTCGTGCGAATAGATATGCAGAATCGAATGGAACAGACTGGCGATCGCGGCGACGATCACCACCGCGACGTGGCGCTGCGGATCGAATCCGGCAATCAGCAGCCCGACTCCGATCGCGATGGAAAATGTCCCGCTGTCGGCGACCAGATGGGCGTTGAAGGGGCCGGTCTCGGGGACGCCCGGCACCAGGCGAAAGAACCACACCGACGGCGCGAAGAACATCGCAATGCCGTTGATGAGCGAGGCCGCACCGAGCAGCCAGAGCAGGATTTTTATCCATCGCGCTTGCGTCATGCGCGCAGCCTCCACCATTTTCGATAACCCTGGCGCCCGAGGTCGCCGTGGATCGCGATTGCGATCGCGACGGCGAACGCCACCATCGCGAGATCGCGCAACACGTGCGCCGCGTCCATCCTCGCGAAATAGTAGAGTGCGACTCCGATCGGGATCAGCGCTGATTGCCGATTCCATCAGGACCACGCCGATGACACGACAAAACTCGTCGCGCGAAGTTTCAGCGGCCACGCCATGTCAGTTTTCCCCCGGCAGCGTGCCGCACAGCGGGAAGACCGCATCGACCTCGACCGGGCCGAGCACGCGCGCCTGACACGCGAGCCGCACGCGAGGCCGCAGCGACAAATGGTAGCGCAGCGAAAATTTCTCCTTGAGGCTCATCGGGGTCGAGGTTGTCCTCACCCTCGGTCACCTTGACCCGGCAAGTCGCACACAAGGTGTTCGCGCCGCACGCATGCATGACGCGGACACCGTTCTTCACTGCGGCGGCGAGCAGAGTGCCGCCCGCGCGCGCCTCGAGCTTCGAACCGCAGAGACGGATCGGAACCGAGTCGGGACGCGAGGCGACCTCGCTCAAGCGCGCGGCGAAGCGCGACGCGAGATCGCGCGGAGGCCGCGTTTTCTCGCTGGTCAGGGTTTTGAGACGTTGAGCAACTTCGGCCTCGCCATTTTTCGATTTCATTTTCTTCGTCTCCAGGCCTCATTTCAGCGCCCTTGCAAGGCCTTTGCGCGCCCTCGCCAACCGCGATTCCACCGCATGCTCACTAAGCGAAAGTACCGCTGCGATTTCGGCGACAGGCAGGTCTTCGACGTACTTCAGCATCAGCACTTCGCGATGATCCGGTGACAACGACGCGAGCGCATTTTTTAAATCCTGATCGGGCGGTGGCTCGATGATCGATCGGACGGCCTCGATCGTGTGATCCCTCATCAGCTCCCCGCGCCGCGCTCGAGTTCTGATGAACGAGAGCGTTTTGCGATGCGCGATGGCGCACGCGAACGTGAACAGTGAACTTTCTCCGCGAAAAAAAGGAATCGCCTCGGCCAGCGCCATAAAAGTGTCCTGCAAAATGTCTTCGGCGTCGGCCTCGTTGCCGGGGCCGAGCGCGTGAAGGATGAACCGGTGAATCCGCGCCGAATAGAGATCGTAAAACTCGCGCGCCGCGGCGGGCTCGCCGCGTCTGAGCCGCGCCAGCAGCGAAGTGTGGTCGTCGCTCACCGTATAGTCCGGCGCGGACAGCTTGCGCGCGTTCAATATCTACCTACCGAGCAATCATTCTGAGGTTCGCCCGATCGGCGCTGCCTCGAAGATCGCAATCAGTTCGCACCCGTTAGTCGCGCGAGCGAAGGTGAAATCCGTCGCGTCCGTTCCGCTCAGGATCGCGAAACTCCTGTACCTATGCGACCAGCTTCTTGAGCATGCCGTGCAGCCGCGGCGTGGTCTTGAGCGCCTTGGCGAGTGCCGCGATTATTTCCTCGTCGACCACCAGCGGTGAGCGCTGGAAGCGTCCGCGAGGATCGTAGTAACAGAAGCGGACCTCGCGCTGGCCGGTGATCGGCCCTTCGGTAAACTTCAGAAGTTGAATCGAAGTCCGATGATACTGGTCCACGGCGATCGCTTCCTCCTCGATGACGCCGGATGCCCCAATGCAGCGCGAAGGTACGCTGCTTCGTATCCTTCGCGGATGAGGCGATTTGGCCGGTGCTCGCTTGGCATGTTCTCCTCCAAAAAGAAGACCGCCGCTAGTGATGGCGGCGGTCCTTGAGTCGCGACAATCATGCGCCTTAGTTTCCAGATGATACAGCTCCGCGACATTGTCATGCAGGATGTAGTTCTTCTCTTCTTCGTTCAGACCCTTGGTGTGCTTCTCCAGAATTTCCTGCGACCACGGCCAGGTCGAGTCGCTATGCGGGAAGTCGTTGGCCCACATCAGGCGCCGGATGTTGCACATGTCCTTCATCTGGAACGCGACCCAGTCGTCCTGGAACGTGGTGTAGACGTTCTCGCGGAAATACTCGCTCGGCATCTTCGAAAGCGTCGGCGCCGGTCATCCAGTAGCGATGCCGATCGTAGGCGTGATCCATCCGGTACATGTAATGCGGGACCCAGCCGGCGTCGGCCTCGACGCACACCAGCTTGAGCTTCGGATGGCGCTCGAACACGCCGCCGAAAATAAACGTGCCGATGATGTCCTGGCAGCCGCGAATGATGCCGAGGAAACCGTTGAGCCGCGGACCGCGCGCGCTGAAGCTGTCGGCCTTGCTGGTCAGGATGTGGAAGCTGAGCGGCAGCCCGAGGTCGATCGCCGCCTCATAAAACGGATCGTAGATCGGGATCGTGATAGTCGGCGACCGCGGGATTGCCCGGCATCATCACGCCCTTGAGGCCGAGCGTCCTTGATTTTGCGCAAGTCGGCGATCGCCTTCCTCGACCGAGCGCATCGCGGTCTGGCCCATGCCGATCAGGCGATCCGGATGCGCGGCGCAGTATTCGGCGATCCACAGATTGTAAGCGTCGAAACAGGCCTTCTTGTAGTCAAAGTCCGGATGGTTGCAGAGCAGCATGCCGACGCGTCGGATAGATGATCTCGGCGGCGACGCCGTCGCGATCCTGGTCGGCCATCCGCGCCTCGGGATCCCATCCGCCGCGATGCATCTCGTCGAACTTGACGCCGGCTGAGCCGCGAGCTTCTCGGCCGGCTTGCCCGCCGCCGCGAGCAGGCCCATCGGCACCGGACGCTCCATGCCGTCGACCATGAACATGTCGCCCAGCTTCGGGATCGCGAACCATGTGCGGCGCGCGATCGCGAAACTTGCGGTCGCATCGATCGACGTAGGTGCCTGGCGGTTCGGTGACATGCGAATCGGCCGAGATTACGGGTTTGCGCATCGATGCGCGCTCCTCGATTGGTTCCGCTGGAATCCTGACCGGGATTGTGCTTAATCATCTTTACTAAACGCTCGGCAAATTGACAACGTACCAGCGCTGGACCCTCGACGCGCACGGTATACGATCGGGTAATGAGTGCGCGGCAAGATTTCCCGAAGCGATACAAATGCCATTGGCGGAATTGCTCGGGATTCGGATCGTCAGTGCGGCGCCCGAGCGAGTCACCGCCGAGATGGTCGTTCGTCCGGAATTGTGTACCAATCCCTCGGTGCTGCATGGCGGCGCGCTGATGGCATTTGCGGAACCCTCGGCGCCTTTGGAACCTCTCTGAATCTGCCGAAGGGCAGGGCACCACCACTATCGAATCGAAAACCAATTTCCTCGCGCCCGCGCCGGTCGGCAGCAAGGTGACGGCCGAGTGCACCGCGATTCATCGCGGGCAGTCGAACGATGGTATGGCAGACGCGATCAGCCTCAAAGACGGGCAGGCTCGATCGGCATCGTCACGCAAACGCAGATGGTGCTCGAACCGCCGAAGAAGCCGGTATAGCAGCGGGAGATCGCTACTTCAGCGGCGGAAGAACTCGGATCGCATGCGCCGCCGCGGCGTAGATAAACCGGCTTCGGACTCAGCTCGTACTCGCCGATACACGCCTCCGTGAATTTGATTGCGTGCTCGTCGCCGCTTTCGATTGCACGATCGGACCAGCGTTTCGGCGTCCAAATCACGAATCGCGGGCTCGTCGCTCGAGGGGCCTTCGATCGCGAACGCCGCGTACAAGCCGGCCGCGCCCTGCCATGCGTAGCGGACCGCTTCACGCACGGTAGCCTCGCTCAAATGCGGGGACATATTTCTCACCGCGCGCGGACCGGTGACGCAGTGGATGAACGCGATCGCGCCGCCGATACCGATCGCATTTTTCACGTATATTCGCGCGAACGTCTCGGTAAGATCGGAGAGCAACGACGAGGTGTCGCCGTTCGTATCAATCATTTCGATGACGCCGCTAAATGGTTCGAAGCCCTCGAGGCCGGCTAAGCCATCGGTCAGAAAACCGCCAACCACGCGCCGTTCAAGCGGAAGCCGCATTACCGATGCGATCGCGCGCGAAGGAAGCTTGTCGCGCGAGCCGCCACCGCCGCGCGGCAGCGGCTGATAGGTGGCGGCCCAGTAGCCGAGTCCCTCCGCCAATTCGTGAAGGCGCGGCGCGCTCTCGCGCTCGCCGAGCGATCGCACCGCGTGCGCCGTGCGCAGTACCCCGTGAAAAGCAGCGGCCGCGATTCCAGGCGCAAGTCGCCCGACCCATCGATCAAGCACGGCCCTCCAGGACGCTTCTTTCAGCGCCTCATCGAAGAGGGCGATCCAATCGCCGACGCGTTTGGACTTACCGAGGCTCTCGCGCCAGTCGTGCTCGGAGATCCGCATGAGGGCCGAAGGGTGCGATTCGAGACGTTTCTTGTAGCGCTGCGCCCATTCGCCGACGGCATCGGAATGACCCATCGCGCACAGCGCCTCGGAAGCCATCGGACCGTGATTAGATAGTCCTCCACGGTATTCCGGACCGGTCTGCGCGAAAATCGAATAGGTCTCGTCGATGGAATCGTAATTCGCGCTCATAAGAAAAATGCCTCTACGGGGCGTCCATTCCGAAGGCGACCTTCAAATCATCACTGTCCGCTTCATGGAGAGACCCCTCCCTTACCGAAGCTTTTCAGTGCCGCGATAATTTTTCCATTTGCGCCATCATCCCGAATACCTCAGCGACGCTCGCCGTCATCTTTCCATCCGAGAACTCGCGATAGAGACTCGCGACGTTGACGACGATCCGCTCGGCGTCGCCCCACGAGGAATAGTCGCTGAGCGAAATGTCGCTGGCCGCTTCCATGATCGACATGCCGGCGTCGAAGCGAAGGCGCGCCTGCTTCGCGATGTATTCGAAGTAGCCCTTCATCGCGGCGACACCTTTCTTGTCGGTGATCGGGCCGTGGCCCGGAACGACGGTGTCGATATCGAGATCGAGCATCAGTTGGCAGGCCTTGATCCAATTGCCGATCGGTCCGGCCCAGATAATCGGATGCCCGTTGATGAACAGGATGTCGCCGGTAAAGATGGCGCGGTCTTCGGGAACGTAGGCGAGGATGTCGCCGCGCGTGTGCGCCGGCCCGACCTCGATCAGCCGCACGGTCTTGCCGCCGACCCGGCGCTCCATCTCACCCTGAAAAGTTTTGGTCGGCATCGCGACGTTGATGCCTTCGAAATCGAACGGCGCGAAGATCTTCGCGAAGAATGCACCGGTCTCACCCATTTGCGCCGCGTTGCGTTTCATGTCGGCAAGCCGTTGCGCGCCTCCATCGTGACGCATCTCGTCGGCGCATGCCTTCGACGCGATAATTTCCGCGCCCACAACCAGCTCGTTGCCGAAGCAATGGTCGCCGTTGGAATGTGTGTTCACCAGCGTCCCGATCTTCGCGGCTGCCTTGGGCTCGACGCGCCTCATTGTCGCGAGCATCTCGCCCGTGAGCTTCAGGTCGAACAGCGTGTCGATCAGCATTGATTCCCCACTGTCGACAATCAGGCCGGCATTGCTCCAGCCCCACGAGCCATCCGGCTGGAGGTATCCGTAACATCCATTGCCGATATCGTGGAGACCTTTGCGGTAGGCTCCCTTGGCAGGAATCGGATTGATATTTTCCATGCGCGCCTCGCTAGACAGCTGATCGGGTTTCGCAGAGATAGCAATGGATGGAGATCGGGCGGAAGGAGTCAGTTTCTCGCCTCGGGATGCATCGAAAGTGCGACCGAACGACTCGAATGGCGCACAAAGTTCGTGACCCCGCTCAAAACCTCGATCTGGCTTGAGTTTTGTGGAATCGATGATGGGTGTCAAAACGGCACATCTGTTGCTTCTCGTTATATGGACTGCGAATTCTCCCCGGTCTCCGTTGTTCTTCTCCCTGTGCTTCTCCAAGTCCCGACACTCTCAATAATGGGGTGCGCCGCGCAAGACGCTGCAGGTCGCGAGCAACGGCCGTTCTTTCAGGAAGAACGCGAAACCGACACCCACGGCCGCAAGAATTGGCTTGATCGGTTGGTCGAACTGGACCCGGGAAAGTTGCAGGTCGAAATGGCGAGCGACTCCAGGATCACCCGCCCGCAGTGATCGCGGTGCTGCCGTTTGCCGACGATGGAACCGGCAACTTCAAAATCGATAAAATTCCGGTCACTTTTCGCGGCAAGGAAGAGCAGGACAATTGGGCCTGGACCGACGCTCAACGCTTGCGTCGTTCGATGATGGGATATCTGGCCGAGCGGGAGTTCGTGGTGGTTAACCCGATCGCGGTGGACGCGGTGCTGAAAAACCGCGGAATCGACAACATGGAAAAACTCCGGCGCACCAGTCCCATCCTGCTGGGGCGGCTGCTCGGCGCCGACGCGTTGATCTATGGCGAGGTGGACAACTATGAAGGCTATTACTTCGGATTGCTCTCCGCGTACAAAGTAGGCATCCATACCTGGATGCTCTCGACGCGCGATGGAGAGACACTCATGCGCGCGGCGGGAAGCCGTTACAGCATGGATCTCGAGGTCGCGTTGAGTCCGCAGGACGCCGCCATCGATTCCATCGCGACTCTGCTGGAGTTTCGCGACGTGGCTTTGGCGCGGGCGGAAGCGGAAGTCAGCCGCGAACTGGTGCTGAAAATTCCGCCGTCAGACAAGCTCAAGGAGCAAATGGCGGCGCGCGCCATTCGACACGCCGACGAAATCGAGTCGCAAGAATCTGAAGCTGACGCCAGCTCGATCGGCCAGGGCGAATCCGGACTCTAGACGACGCTAGGCGGACGGAATGATCGCGCCCGCGGTCTCGCCCTCGTTGAGCTCAATTTGGCCGGCGAGACAGCGCAGGACTCCGGCGAACTCCGTGCTCTGCGTGATTCCGACATCGCCAAAGGTCGCCAGCGATCCGTCGGCTTCCTGCATCGCAACTATGCCGAGCAGGGTAAAACCGCGCGCGCGCATCGCCGACGAGAGCAAATGCAGCAAGGCGTCCTCGGTGACATCAGCGGTAATCTCGAACCGGGAAAACATGACCCCGAACATAAGAACCTCCACCCCCCGAAAAACTAATCGACCCCGCCACCACCAAGTTCCCGGAGTCTCTCTGGACCAGAAACCGATCAGGAACTATCGAGTGATCTAACATAATGTAGGTATTAGCGCCAGCCCGAAAATGACGCTTATCCTACATTCTGTGCATAAGCGGTTACCGAAGGAACTGAAGGCCGCCTCTTTGACGAGGCCGCCCCGCGTTTCTCCTCCCATGCCGTCCGGTCGCGATAAGATAACTAAATCAACTAGGGCAACATAAGACACACATACAACTATCGATCATCGCAGAACGCGCTTACGCATGCGGACGACCTCGCCAGTCAGCATTGCAAGCTGCTGCGGAGTGACGATGCGTTCGCTAGTCGCATCGAGGCGCGCCCGGAAGTTCGCGAGCGCGAGCAATGGGAAATAATGCGGATACAGGTAGTAGCGCATGTAGAAATGATTCGGGAACCCGTTACCGGTGAAGGCCGTCTCGTCCCATGAGCCCGCGGAATTTTGTTGCTCGATCAGCCATTGAGCGCCCCGAATCGCGTTTTCTCCGAGGCCGTCCTCGCCCGCGATGAGTCCGATGATCGCCCAGGCGGTCTGCGAGGCGGTGCTCGCTCCGCGTCCGCGCCAATTCGGATCCTTATCGCTCAGGCAACTCTCGCCCCATCCTCCATCCGCATTCTGTCTGGATTTGAGCCAGCTCACCGCGCGCCTGATCCACGCTTCGCTCAGATCCACTCCGATCGCGCGCAGTCCGAGCAACGCGGAAAAAGTTCCATAGATGTGATTGACGCCCCATCGCCCCCACCACGATCCCTTCCGCTTCCTGATTGCGCCGCAGCCATTCGATCGCGCGCAGTGCGACTGGATGATCTTTGCGATAGTTCAACGCCCCCATCATCTCGAGCACGCGGCCGGTCAAGTCCGGGCACGATGGATCCGTGACCGCTTCGACATCGGCGAGCGGCAATTGGTTGAGCCACTTTGAATCGGTGTCGGCGTCGAACGCGGCGAAACCGCCGTCGCGCGACTGCATACCCATTACCCAGTTTGCTCCCGCGCGGATCGAATGCTCCTTCGATGCGTGGTCGTGAGGTTCCAGCTCGGCTAACAGGCCGACGATTACCGCGGAATCATCGACATCGGGATATGTGTCATTGAAAAATTCGAACGCCCACCCGCCCGGTTTGATCGGGCCGTTTGACCGACCAATCGCCGGGTTTGAAAATCTGATGGTCGATGAACCATTGCGCGGCCGCGGTGAGGGCCGGATGATCGCCGCGCACTCCCGAGGCAAGCAGGGCTTTGCACGCCAAAGCCGTATTCCAATTGGGTGAAACGCACGGCATGTAAAGCGCCTTGTCGCCCATCTCCCAGACCAATTCGCGCGAGGCCGCAAGCGATTTGCGAATCACCGGATGCATATCGGTATAGCCGAATGCCTTTAGCGCCATCGGCGTGAGGAGGTAACACGGTTCGATGCCACCGAAGCTTCCGTTCGCTTCTTGATGATCGATTAGCCATTTCTCGGCGGCGCCCTGCGCGGCCGCCCGAAGCCGCTTGATCGGATACTTGTCGTAACAGCGCAGCGCTGATCCGCGCCGTTGAGAATGCTGCGCATCGACCACGCGCTCGCGCCGGGCGGTTGCGCAAAATCGGTTAGATGCGGCGGGGCAGGGTAGAGCTCCACGATCTGGTTATACTGGCCGACCAACTTCACCGGCTTGAGCGACTGCAGCAGCGCGAGTGCTACAAAAGTTCCGCGTGCCCATGATCCAAATTCATAAATGTTGAGCGGGAACGAGTTGGGAAAAAGCATCAGCTCGACCGGCGCGACCGCGGTCGCCGACCACGGCACCATTCCAATCGATGCGAGGTAAAAACGAGCCAGCGTTCCCGCGCGGCTGATCCCGCCGGCGGACATGATCCATCGCCACGCGCGGCGGATCGGTTCGTCGCCGGCATCGAGGCCGGCGAGCTTCAACGCGGTATACGCCTCGATAGTGTAAGAGGCGTAACCCTCGCCACCTGGAAAGAGGTTCCAACTGCCGTCGGGCTGTTGAGAATCGAGGAGGTATTTCGCGATTTTCGCTTCTAGCTCGCGATCGACCGAGCCCATGAAGTGATTGAAGATGATGAACTCGGCGTTCATCTGCGCCGGAGCTTCCAGCGGCGCGTTCCAATAGCCTTGCGGACTTTGGAGTTCGAGCAGCGAGCGTCGGGCGCGATCTATGCTGTGATCAAGGTGTGCAGTAAAGTCGCTGCGGCGAAAAAAACCGAGTGATTCCGCAGGGTTAGCGCTAATCTGGAAACCAGCACTCATATGCCCCCCTCCCTTTCGTTGGACCAACTATGTCTATCCCGGTCCCACCCTCGCTAAGACGCGATGCGGTCGGTTATCCACAGCTATTGAAAGGGTGTCGGAATATACCCGAATCGAAGCCTTAGGCCAAGCGGGGCAATCATAGGCAATTTTGTGCGCCAACAGACCCATAGGGGCACAATTTGCACGATTTCGAGACGGTGAGTGACGTACTCGTTCTCATAGACCGCCTTCGCGATTACGCTCCCGATGCCCGATGTTGCAAATATGTTGCTTTTGTGTGCCCCGATGGTGCTCGTGTGTATTCCCGATGTAGTCGGCGCGATGCGGGAATGCTCACTCTGGTGACGTTTTGGGGTCTCCCGCGCGCATTCTGCCCTCCCGAAGCCACCTGGCCAACGACGGTGAAAGTTCCGCCTTGACCCGGCGCTCGTAGAGTTCGAGGTCAGCCTCCGTGAGGACGCCCTGCCACCGGTTGTTGGTGCCGCTATGGAGAAAGGTCTGGTGACCGTTTTTGAAGGCGACCTCCGCGCCGGCCATTATCACTGCGCCGTCGCGCTTCATCGCATCGAACGTCGCGGCTTCGACCAGTTGCGGCCACAGGTCGTCGGGGGTTTTGATGTCGAGAAATTCCGCGACCCGCTTCATCTCGCCCGACAGGTCAGCCTTCAAATCATTGTAATGAACCAGCAGTAAGTTGGGCCGCTTCCGTTCGGCCCAGAACGACCGCTCGATGGCGAAGAAGGTGTCCGCCATCATGGGCGCGTCCGAACCGCCCTTGCCGATCCAGTACAGAAAGAATTCGCGCGCGGTCTTCGGCGGTCGAGGAATCGGACGGCCTATAGTTTCGTCAGCCATGCCGACCGCGTCGACCATCGCCCAGGCGTCGGGAGTGAAGCTGTTGAAATGATTGAGGAACGACATGCACGCGTCGCGGCCGTCGCGGGCGACGTGGATATATCGCACCTCGTCATAGATAGGCAGCGCGTCGAGCGGCAGATGCGACTTCAAGAACCGCCGATGCGTTTGCGACTCGATCAGGGGCAGCGCCATCTCGATCGGAATCTGGAACCGGCAATCGAGCCACGGCGACAACGGTACCAACGGGCGCGGGTCCGGCGATTGGAAGACGAGCAGATTGACGATCTGCTGCATCCAGGTGGTGCCGACCTTGGGCGCCGTGGCGATGATGACGTCGCCGTTGCGCGGCTGGTAGCCCGACCATTGACGACTGTCCATCGTCCAGTCGCGTACAACCTTGGCAGGTGCGCGGCTCAACATAACGATTCGACTCCTCCCAGGAGAATCTCGCCGCACGTTAACCCGCTGGCGGCGCCGCAGCAACGGCCACATTCCGCTTGAATTCAGTTCGGCCGTGCGGCGCAATGGGTTGCGCGATTCGAGGAGCAGGCACAGGCTTGAGAACTCACGGCCCGAGAGCTATCGCGGGATAATAAATTCCTTCCGGCTGCCGCACCCACCACGCACTGGTGGCGGCTTTTTCTTCACGGCTGGAATAGCGATAGTCGTAAAGCAACGCGCGCACATAAAGCGGCGGCTTATGCGAAAGGGCAAACGGATTGCTGCCGAGCAGCGCGGTCACCTCAGGCGAATTTTCCAGCAATCGCTGCAAGAACAGCGAGAACCAGGGATTGTCCGACGCCGTCCCCAGCGCGGCAAACCACATCTGCCAGTCAAGGCGCGGCTGATGCGGAAAATTCCATCGCGGTCGCCGCATGACGTCGCCCGGTTTGTATTTGAATGCGTATTCGCGCCAGTGAACGCCGTCATCCGAGCCCTCGACGATGATTTCAGGCCGGGTGGTAGTCATTACCGCAAAGAGACCGTAAGTATCGACGATACGCAGTGGCGCAATTCCATCGATGATCCGGATGCCCGCGGCGGAGACTTGGCCACCGAAGACAGCATGAAGCTGAACCAGACTGGTGAACACAATCAACAGCGCGAACGCGGCGACGGCAAAAGAAACGATTTTTCCGGGTTGGATACTGCGGACCTGGTGTTGGACAAATTCGATAAGGCGTCGCGGAAGAGCTTTGCGTAGCGCGGCGTCGTCGAACAGCACCAGGCACAAGGCCATGGTCAGGAGATTGAAAAAAGCATAGTTGCCGGTGAGGAGGATCAGCACTTGCAGCATCAAAGTGCCGAACCCCGCGACGAACCTCAGCCGCCGTGGGAAGAAAATCAAAAACGGCAGCCCTAGTTCAATGACAAAGGTCATCACCGTTGACACTGTGAGCACACCCTGCGGCAGATGATGGGCGTACCAGGCCAGCGGTGTAGGTAGCGGCTCGGTCTGAAAATAGTAGGACAGTGCGGAAAGGTTGTGCCATGTGGGGTCGCCGCTCAGGAGCTTGACCGAACCCGAAAGAAACATAAGGCGGAACAGCAGCCAGCGCAGCAGCCATATACCCGGCTTGGTCGCCATGCTCAGAAGAAGCGCAAGGAAGCCAGCTTCAAGCAAAAGCGCATCCCACTGAAAGCCCATAAAAATCTGACCGGCATAAAAGATCGAGAGATAGAGCGCATAGAGAAAAAACCAGCTCAGACGCGGCAGGATGTTGAAAATCAGGAGCAGCGACAGCGCTGTCCCCGTCCAGCATATGGCCTGAATGAAAAAATCGCTTTGACTCAGCCAGAACACCATCGGAACCCGCCAGTAGCGTTCCAAGCCGAGGTGGCCCCCGATCGCGCTGACGAATTCGGATAGCGGCAGGATGCCGTGGCGGCCGATTAGTCCCAATGCCTGCACCCCGAATGAAGCAAAGGCAACCAGATAGATCAGCCCCATAGCCCGTAGAAACAACCATGCAACCAGATCGAAACGCGGCGGCTCATAGTCGCGTCCCCATAACCACAGGCTCGGGCGGTAAAAGCGCGGAACGGTGCGAAGCGACAATAGCGTACATGCGTTCGGCGATTGCCGCGAAGCCGGGAAGATGTCGATAGAGCATCAGCCAGAAGCCTTTGCCGCTGGCGTGACTTAAGGTAAGAAAACAGGCCTCGGCGCCGCTCGCGATTTTGCCGGTCGGGCTCGATGTATTGGACGGCAGCCTGGAACGCGGCCAGCGGAATTTGCGGATATTGTGCGGCGACTTCCTGATACGGCGCGTAAGTTACGCGATGACCGGTGAGTCTCTCCCAATAGCGCGCCCAGTATACGCAGAACGCGCAATCACCGTCATAGATCAGAAGCGGCTGGTCGCGGACCGCGCTGGTTGTTTGCATGAAGTCAAATTATGCCCGAAGAGCAAAAGAGGGAAATTAGCTATCCACCGCGGCCTCAGTGTCGAATCCACTCCTGATACATCGACAGTCATCTCATCTATGCGGCCCGGATTCGTCCCACTGATGACCCTCGAGAGTCTCCTTAGCAGGGTGTTGAGCAATTGTCACATTGCCAACGGCAGCAGGAATGGCTCAACGCCCCTGAGTCCGATAACCGGCCGCATTCCTTCGATTCAGCTAAGCATGCGCTTCTCGTTGAAATTGAACCGGGACGAGGCTTGTATCCCGACCACTGGCGACTGTCGCAAACCCAGTCGCGTACGACTCTGAAGGTGCGTGGCTCAAATCGTTCGATGGTGCCTGAAATTTAACGGATATTGTTTCTGGTGCCCTGGATTCCTACCGTAGCGGCTAAATGATAAGTCGTAATTCTCTGTGGTGAAGACAACAATTGCGCCGGGCCGGATCAGGTTGGACGCATCTACCGTTTGCCAGTTGAAGTGTCCGTGCTGCCCGACCACATCTGGCCAGATTGCGAAGCATCTGAAGTCCGGGTTTCTGAAGTTCGACGACTTCAGAAAGCTGGTGGACGATAATCCGCAAGTACGACTCATTGAATTGTCCAATTGGGGAGAGGCCCTTCTCAATCCTCAGCTTGCGCAGATTCTGCAGTACGCTTACGGGAAGGGAATCAGCCTGACTCTCGGAAACGGAGCTAATCTGAATACGGTCAAGCCGCAGGTCCTGGAAAGCCTGGTGAAATACCAGCTTCGTTTAATCACTTGTTCAATCGATGGCGCATCGCCCGGCACCTACTCTACTTACCGCGTCGGTGGCGACTTCAATCGTGTCATCGGGAACATCGAGCTCATCAATGAGTTCAAACAAAAGTACCATTCGCCATATCCGGAGCTTAACTACCAGTTCATCGCGTTCGGTCACAATGAGCATGAGATCCAGCAAGCGCGAGCGCTTGCCGCGCGGCTAAACATGCGCTTCTCGTTGAAGATGAACTGGGACGATCTATACGATACACCATTCTCGCCGGTGCGGGATCATGAGCTGATTGCGAGAGAGTCGGGACTGGGTGTGGCCACCCGGGCCGAGTATCGCGAGAAGTTTGGGCATGAGTATTTGCAGAAACCGATCTGCGCTGAGATGTGGACCGCGCCACAAGTCAATTTTGATGGCAAAGTCGTCGGTTGTTGCGTCAACTACTGGGACGACTATGGCAACGCGTTTACCGAAGGGCTGCTCAAAGTCCTGAATAACGAGCGGATGCGGTACGCGAGACTCATGCTGCTGGGGAAGGCGCAAGCGCGCGCAGATATAGCGTGTACTACCTGCAAGTTCTACCAGGCCATGAAATCGACCGATAGCTGGATTCACAGCAGAGACATCGGTCCAACATCTCGCATCGGCGCCGCGCTCCGCTCGGCCCGACGTTTTGCCTGGGGTATGCTTAAGAGGGGAGGGCGGTTGCCATACTAAGGAGTTCCTCGAGCTGCATTCCCGCACCGCGGTTTGAGGCGGCGAGGAAGCAACAATATGCACTGGCTGACTACATATTCTGCAACCCACCGTCAATTGTTCGATTGGTTTGTAACGCATCTTCCAATGAGACCGGGTGACACGCTCGCTGTCGCCCATACCCCGCAACTATGTCAATCCGGAACTTATCTGGAGACAGGATGGAAGGCACAAACAACAGAGAAAATTGAAGCGCTGATCCGATTGACGAGTGGAATACCATCATGGGGAATGGTCGCGTGTCTGGATGTGGATATTACCGTGTTCCGGCACTTCGAGGACGAGGTCCTCGAACAGATGAAAAACGCGGGTACGGGATACGCCTTTCAGGACGATGGACCTGCAGGGTTGTGTTCCGGCCTCATGTTATTTGCCAAGCCAAACATTGCCGCAGGGGTGCTTGGGTCGATCAGGTCACGCTTGCCTCAGGCGGATAGCGAACAAAAGGCATTGAATCAGATCATTTCGCGGTCGAATGCAATCCTACTCCCGCATCGTATTGCCTGGACCTACGGATTGCATGGGTCAGGCGACTGGAAACCCGGCATAATCCCGGGCAGCCCCTCAGGCATTGCCGTACATCATGCTAATTGGACGCGAGGGGTTGAGAATAAGATGCTGCTACTTCGCGCCGTCGCCGCTGAGCAAACCAATCAGTTGCCCTCCAAGGGATAGAGGGGACCGGGGTGCTGCCCCGCGAGCGCCTTTGAGCGTGCCTGTCTAGTCGCTCACCGATATGTGCCGGCGAAGCTGGCTCGTTCAACTCCCGGCTACAGCCGCGATCGGAGGCGGTACAGATTATGATAGAGCAGATGCCTGCGAAGATACGGACCTACGTGCCGCTCAATCTCGTCTTTCGAGAACGGCCGTCCATGCTCGCGGATTCGCAGGCGATCCATTTCTTTCGCGCCGGCTTCCGACATTTGCGCGGATGTTTTCTGCTCCGGATGAATTCGAAAGGCGGCCAGAAATTGCGGCACCCGCGCGAAGCGAATGCCCGCACTGCGAAAACGCAGCAGCAGGTCCCAATCCATCGAAAAATGGAAACTCTCGTCCAAAGCCGCGCCCACCCGGTCCCATGCTCGACGCCGCCAGAACAGCGACTCCTGCGGAATGAAATCTTCCCACAGCAAAGCGTCATCCTGATGCGGCGGCATCACCCAGCGGCCGACCTCGGCGTCGTTCGCGTCGATCAAGATACGGTGTCCATAAATGGCGTCGACCTCCGGATGTCCGGCGAAGAATTTGGCCACGCGGTGCAATGATCCTGGCAGCAATATGTCATCGGAATTCAGCCAGGCCATGATTTCGCCGTTAGTATGAGCGAAGCCCCGGTTGATCGCCTGCGCTTGTCCCTGGTCTGCAGCCGACTCCCAGTAGTGCAGCAGGGTGGAATAACGTTCGAGGATGGCGCGAGTTCCGTCAGTGGAGCCTCCGTCCTCAACCACATATTCCAGCTTCGGGTATTTCTGATCGAGGACGCTCCTGAGAGTGCGTTCGATAAACCCTCCGTGATTGAACGACGGTGTGACGATGGAGATTTTCGGAAATGATTTTAGCGGGCTAGCGGCAAGCTGCCGCGGCAAGACTAATGGTCGCGGCGGATATTGATAGAGCCGGCCAAGTTTAGGCGAGCGCATCCGGTTGATGCGCCTTCGCAGCGCGCTAATTTTCGATTGCCTCTCGGAGGCGGCTTGCGTGAATCTGTTGTCGATGAGCAAGGGGAGCCATTCACCCAGGTAGCGCATCGGATGGCGGCGATTCATCAGCAGTCCAACCGGCAACGAGAAACCGTAGGAAGCAACCGACGGCGAAGCATTGGGCAAGGGAGATACATTCCTCTCGTGCAGTATGAAGCTGGTATAGCGGCGGACCCAAGCCAGCGGAACATATTCGAACTGGCGTCGTAACAGGCTGATCGTCTCTGCTACGTTTGGCCGCGGCTGCCCAAGGGTTTTGTTCGCCGCGTGCAAGCGCGAGGTCGCCATCAGAGCGTCGATTTTGCGCATCTGGAACCGTCGCGACATCCGGATCCAGAGGTCATAGTCGAAGGCGTACTGCAGGCCTCGGATCCATCCCGCCGATGGCCTCGAAAGCCTCGCGTCGAAAGAACGACGCCGGCTGGCAGATGAAGCATTCTTGCTCGAGCCGCTTGCTATCGAACGGCAGGGTTGGATAGCGGCCGATGATTTCGCCGCGCTCGTTCACCCAGTTCCCTTCGCCGTAAACCATCGCGATGTCCGGGTTCGCAGAAAGCGTGCTTACCGCGGTCGAGATCGCGCCGGGGAGGTAAGTATCGTCCGCATTCAGGAAAGCCAGAATCGAGCCGCCGCAACGTGCGAACCCTTGGTTGATCGCGTCGGCAGTACCACCGTCGGGCTGTGAGAAGTATTGGAGCCTGCCTTCGTATTTTCGCAAGATGCTCGGGGTGCCGTCGGTCGAGCCGGCATCCATCACGATGTACTCGATGCTTGGATAGTCCTGGGCCAACACGCTATCGATTGTTTCCTCGATGTACGCCGCCATGTTGAGGCTTGGCGTGACGATGCTAACCAACAGTGGGGTTCGGCTTGTGTTCTTGGGCGTGCTCACGGTGGCGGAACCACGCAGCACGCTACGCCGGAGCCGCCGCCGCGGCAACGGCTCTACAGCGCCTGACATTTAGACACATAAATGATATTGCCTCTCGGACACCGCGTTCCTAACATGCCGACCAAATGAAAAAGCTGCACATGAGGAAAGTCATTGCCCTCGCGATGCTCACGGCGTTCATCGCGCTCGCGCCGCGCGCCCGGGCGGATTCGGTCAAGCTGAAAATAGATCCCGCCGCGAGCCAAATCACAGCCGCGGTCGCCGAGCCGGACAAGGCTCGGGGTGACGCGACCGGTAAGTTTACAATCACCTCGGGCGAAATCTCGGGCGACCCCCGGCGAATCCCACCGTCGGTGGTGCCGTCACGATGGTGCTCGACGCGACCAGCTACGACAGCGGCAACCCTTTCCGCGATGACGCGGTTTTCGTGCTCCTCGGCGCCAGGACCTATCCCACCATCACCTTCAAGAGCACCGCGCTCCAGAACGTAACGATGACGTCGCCGTCGGCAGGAACCGGAACCTTGGTCGGCAATCTCACCCTGCACGGAACCACGCGTTCGGTGAGCGTGCCCTTCACTGCGGCGCGCGACGCGAGCGGTCATCTGAGCGCCGATGGAAAGGTGACTTTCAGCTATGCCGATTACGGGATGAAGGTGCCCTCGATGATGGGAGCGAGCGCGGGCAACGAGGTCACGGTGGCGTTTCATGTCACCGCGGCGCCGTGATTCGTCGCCTATGCGTGGACGGCGATGGTGTCTCGAATCAATTTTCGCCGCGCGATTTGCGTCTCTCTGATCGCGACCCTTGCCGCATGCGAGGCGATCGGTACGGCGGTGAAGTCGACGCATTCGCTCGTGTTCCCGAAATCAACCGCGCAGGCCGGCTTTCCGACCGAGCTCTACGCGCGCTCGATCCCCCCTGACAATCCGCAAACTCCCGCGAAGGTGGCGCTCGGACTGTCGCTCTTCATCGATCGCCGCCTTTCCGACGACAAATCCAAGAGTTGCGAGAGTTGTCACGATCCCGGCAAAGGCTTCACGGACCAGCTTCCAACTTCGCGCGGCGTGGACGATCAGATCGGCCGGCGCAACGCTCCAACTATCGTGAACGCGGTCTTCAATATCACGCAGTTCTGGGATGGCCGCGCCGCCAGCCTTGAGGATCAAGCCAAGGAGCCGCTGCTCAATCCCATCGAGATGGGAATGAAAAGTCCCGACGCCGTGGTCACGGAGCTTAAATTCCTTCCCGGTTACAGTGATCGATTCGAGGTCGTCTTTGGTCGCCCCGTGAATTTCGACGATGTCGCGCGCGCTCTCGCCGCGTACGAGCGGACCCAGGTCGCGTTCGACTCGCCGTTCGATCACTTCATCGCGGGAGATCAGGACGCGATCGATCAGTCAGCGAAACGAGGATGGGCGCTCTTCAATGGCCGCGGGGGCTGCGTCGCGTGTCACGCCTTTAGTCCTCAGAGCTCGCTGTTCACCGACAACCGCTTTCATAACACCGGTGTGTCCTCGCGCGTTTCCGAGTTCGAGCCGCTCGCACGCAAGGCATTAGCCGTCCTTGCGCGTGACGACGGGGCGCGCGAACTCGACCGTCTCGCAATCTCCACCGACATGAGCGCGCTCGGCCGCTTCATTGTGACTCGCAAGAGCGACGACATCGGGGCTTTTCGTACGATGGGACTTCGCAACCTGCTGGTGACTCAGCCTTACTTCCACGACGGCTCGCAGATCACACTGTGGCAGGTCCTCGGCTACTATAATCGCGGCGGGTCGCGAAATTCTTACCTCGATTTCCGGATGCGGCCGCTCGGACTCACGGCGCAGGAACAGGACGACCTCGTTGCATTCCTCGCCGCGCTGACCAGCCCCATCTACGCCGACGCGGCGCGCGATGAATACGATCGGCAGTACGACCTTTCCCATCCCGATGGCAGTTTGCTAACCGCGCAGCGCACAGAGTAGCAGCATCCTGGGCGTGAACATCGGGAAGTCCTTTCCCAGATGACAGCGCAACATAATAGGAGGTGTGTGCCTCGCTTATCCAAGCCCTGAGACGGCCAGTGCCGAAGGCGCGCCAACCGGGCGGCGACCGCTGTCCGATATATTGCAATTACCGCGAAATCGCGCAAAAATTCGCCGCGGAAAAGGGGTGGTCAATTGTAAAAAGCTCGAAACCCATCTCCGTTCGGATCCCCGCACGACCAGTCTCATCAACAAGATATCACCGAATCAAAGAGTGCATCGGAGAGAACATGAGGAATCGAAGTATCGCTGAGGCGGTGGCGACCGCGCTTGCACGACCTGTCAGCACTTTGGGATTACCGTCGCGCCGAATCGTCATCGCACTTGCCGCGGCGCTGGTGGTGGTTTCCGCAGCCCCGGGCGTCTTCGCGAGCCAGCTGGTCCTCAACAGCACCGGCGGAACGATGACGATCGGCACGGACTTCGTCGTGAGCGGCGCTACCGTGGCCAATCCCGCCGGAACGATCTCGATCGATTGTCCGATCACCTCTGTCGGCAACGGAACGTACCTCGTCACCTACAATTGCAGCGGCGGGAGCTTCAGCTACCAGTCGAACGACGGCACGACCACGGTCTCATCCAGCTTCGGCACGGCGGCAGCGTACCTGTCTGCGTCGGGCGGTGGACGTGGCGGCAACATCCATTACTACTACACCTTCTCCGGCAATTTCACCGGAACCGAAACCGTAAACAGCGTCACCGGCGCGATTCGTGGTGAAACCAACGAGACGATGGATTCGGTTACCTCGCGGACCGGATCTGCCCCCGCGTGTTGCGGCGCGGCCGGTGTCAATTCGGCATACACTCCTGTCTATATCACCGATTATTCGTTCTCCCGGATCGTTAGGGCAGATGACCTGTGGGGCACGAATCAGCAAATGTTGGGCAGCACTGGCACCGGCGCCAAGCAATTCTATGGCCCACATGGGCTCACCGTTGACTCCTCCGGGCGGATCTATGTGGCGGACACCTACAACTGCCGCATCGACCGCATGGACGACATCACCGGCGCCAACTGGATCAGCTTCGGGACGTGCGGCAGCGGCGCCAAGCAGTTCAGCACCGGCGGCTTGGCCGACGTCGCAGTCGACTCTAGCGGAAGAATCTACGTGGCAGATCCCGGCAACGGCCGCATCGTGCGCTTCGATGACATGTCGGGGACAAATTGGACCACCTTCGGAACGCCAGGCAGCGGCGCGAATCAGTTGATCGGTGCGCAAGGAGTTGCGGTCGATTCCGCCAATCGGATCTACATCGCCGACACCGGCAACAGACGCATTGTCCGCATGGATGACATGTCGGGGACCAACTGGACTACGCTGACGCAGTCGCCGGTCATCGGCATCTATATCTATACGTTCGGGTCGCCCGCGCACGTCGCGATCGATCCCACGGGAAGAATCGAGGTGGGCGACGGCAACAACGTGATCCGCGTTGACGACATGACCGGTGCCAATTGGGTTTCGACCAAGGTCGGCACCACTGTCCAGGGCCTTTCGGTCGACAGCGGCGGCACGACCTTCATAGGAGGAACACAATCGTCGGGTGGGGCTGGCCTGGCGATGCTCGACGATGTCGGCACCGGCGCAGGCTTCAATACGTCTAACCTCGTCTCCCAGACCGGCGGAATCTATGCGGTGCCCGTCCCGTCACCGGTGCCTGCGGTAACTATCGCTCCTTCGACGCTGACCTTTGGCGCCCAGAACACGGGAACATCCAGCGCGGCGCAGGACGTTACCCTCGCAAACTTTGGCGAAGCGCCGCTCGACATTTCTAACATCGTAACCTCGGGGGACTTCTCGAAGAGCGACAATTGCGGCCCGAGTCTGCCGGGCGGGTCGAATTGCACAATTGGCGTCACCTATGCGCCCACGGCGACCGGGAACGAAACCGGCACGCTAACAATCACGGATAACGCCTTCACCGGCACGCAGACGGTCACTTTGAGTGGAACGGGAACCGGGCCGGTGGCAGGCATTTTTCCTGCGTCGCTGAGCTTCCAGCCGCAGGCGATCAATACCACTAGCGGCCCGCAACTGGTGTTCTTGAGCAACACCGGCACCGGCGCTCTGACATTCTCAGGATCGGGGATCGCTGCGAACGGCGACTTCGCGCAGACCAACAACTGCGGAGCTGCGTTGGCGCCGCAGACCAGTTGCACGATCACGGTCACGTACACGCCCACTGTTACCGGCCCCGAGACGGGGAGCCTTACTGTTACCAGCAATGCGGTTCCGCTGACCGTCGCCTTGACCGGAACTGGGGCGGTCACAGCTCTGCTGGTCACCGCTTCGCCGGAGAGCCTTATCTTTCCCACGGAACTCCTCAAAATAAAGAGTGCGGCGCAAACCGTCACATTGAAGAACTCTGGGACAAAAGCTGTATCTATTGCCAGCGTTGCCATCAGCGGCGATTTCACGAAGACCGGCAATTGTGGGACGTCGCTTGGCGCGGGCAAGAGCTGCATCGAGAAGGTGTACTTCACGCCCACAGCGGCGGGTAATCGCACCGGCGCGTTGACGTTCACGCTCTCCTCGGGCGTGGTGACGGTTGATCTCACCGGGACCGGAGCCGCGACCGCGACGGCATTGCTGACGGTTTCACCCGCTTCGCTGGCTTTCAACGGCTACGCCCTCGGAGATAACCCGGACCAAATCGTTACTATCAGCAATCCCGATGGCGTGTCGGCCGGGATCAGATTGATCAGCAAGACGGGGTCAACTGCGTTCACGTTTACCAAGACCTGCGGAACGACTCTCGCGGCGGGCGCCTCATGCACCGTTGACGTTACCTTTATCCCGACAATCGTGGGCTCCTACAGCGGGATACTCTACGTGTATGAGAGTGCGGGAACAGTGCACAAAATCCCGCTGAGCGGGTCGGCCACGATTGGGGGAAACTAAGAAAGCAGCGGCCCTGATACGACTATTACTCGCCAAAAAGGCGGCGGCGATCCGCTTCGTCGAACGGTTTATCGGGCCCGCAAAATCCCTGATCGGGAATCTGCGCGATTCCTTGTGCGATCCGCGGCAGAGCCCGCGCGCGGCGCTCGTCCGCTTCCGGTCCGCTGTCGACGAGGATCTCGCGCGTAAGGTTGTCCGCCTCGTGCAGAATCGTGAAGTATTGGTCGTGAGCCGCAGCATAGGCGCGGCTCGGTGCGGCCCAATTCTGGTTCTCGCGTAAGAAATCTGTCAGCACGCGCGCATCGCGGCAGGTGAGGCTCAGTCCCTGGCCCCAAATCGGATCGCTCGCGGCAGCCGCGTCGCCGATCAATGCCACACCGTCGCGGTAAGGACTCTCGACCCAGTGATCTGCGGTGATGAATGACGCGAGCGGGCCGCTCGCGCGCGCGCCTTTGTAGTACTCGGGCGGAACTCCGCTGCGCAGCGCCTCCAAAATGAATCGGTCGATTGAACTTTCGCCCTGAAGACGGAAATCCGCGCTGATAGGGTAGACGACGTAAGCGCGAACGCGGCCGTCGCCTTGCGGAAAAAGATATCCGACCTGCCCGATCGTCGGATTGTACGCGCCGATGGCGGTGTCGCGAGGCGCGGGCATTTGCTCAGACAGCAGTCCGGCGATGTAATAGCGATCCGGTTCGCGAGTCGTTTCGAAACCGCACCACTTGCGCACCATCGAGCTACGCCCGTCCGCGCCGACCACCAGCCGCGGCGCCAATTCTTCCACGCGGCCATCGGTTTCGACCACCACAGTGGGCGGATTGCCGGGTCTTACCTCGCGCACTCTGGCTCCGCGGCGCACCTCCGCGCCGGCCTTCGCGGCTTCGGCCAGGACCAGTTCCTGCAGCGCAGGGTGATAGATCGCAAGGTTGGGCAAGTTATGTGGGGTGGTAGTGACGCAGTCGCGGCGGGCCAGCTTCATCTCGCCGATGTAGATTTGCCAGTAGCGATTATCGTTGGCAGCGCCTCGGATCGCGTCGTAGATTCCGAGCCGGCGCGTCTCTGCGACACCCCACGGCTCCATGAATTCCCCGCGGACGCGATCCTGGAATTGCGTCTCGCGCTCAACCACCAGCACTCGCGCGCCGGTTTTGGCCATCACTGTAGCGACGGCGGCGCCACCGAGTCCGCCTCCAACGACGACGATATCGTAATCCGTTCGGCTCATAGCGATTGTTCCCCTTCGTGCAGCCATAACACCTTTCGCGCCGGCTAAGTAAATGATTCCGCGGCGGCGGCCGGTTACTGTTGCGGGAAAATGAACGGCGGCACCGCGAGTGTCAGGAGAAATGCTCTGCCATTGAGCGGTGCCTCGACTCAATTCCGCCTTCAACCTTTCCGTTCGCCATTTGCTGGCCGCACAGCGGACAGGTAGAACCCCTCTTGGTCATGAACGTCGGGGAGGATACGCTGCGCGGAGAAGATCGTGCGCGCGCGCCTCAAATATGTCAGGAGGACGTCGAACCATGTTTACCGGCAAGGCTAAGCAACTGACCGTTTTCTTCGGCGAGACTGACCACTATCACCATCAAGCCTTGTACACGGCGATCATCGAGATGCTCCGGCGCGAAGGCTAGCGGAGCCACCGCGGTCCGCGGAGTGGCCGGTTTTGGCGCATCGAGTCTGATCCACACCTCCGCCATCCTGCGTTTGTCGATGGACCTGCCGATGATGATCACGGTGGTGGACCGTCCGGATCGAATGGACCGACTGATTCAGCTGCTGCGCGAGATGGCCCCCAACGAGCTCATCGTCGTTCAGGACGTGGAGGTGGTTCAGTCCGGCGCGCCCGCGTTCGGCGCATCGAGTGGCCCTGAGCGCGGCTGACGCGAGATCGTAGATGCTGGCGATTTTGCTGGTTGCGTTGGGCGGAGGAATTGGATCGGTGGCCCGCTATCTGGTGGGCGGATGGTTCGCGTCGCGTTTCGGCAGCGCGTTGCCCTACGGAACCTTCGTGATCAATGTCAGCGGCAGCTTCGTCATCGGCTTTTTCCTCGCGTTCGCGCAGGAGCGCGCGTCGCTCAGCCCGTACTGGCGGCTGTTTTTCGCGGTCGGCTTCCTCGGCGGGTATACCACATTTTCCACTTTTGAATACGAAGGAGTTAGATTGCTGCAGGACAGCGAAGTCCTGCTTGGATCGATCTATCTGATCGGGAGCATGGTCGCCGGTGGGGTAGCGGCAGTCGGCGGTCTGGTTCTGGGCAGTTGGCTCTAGCTGACGTTTGACGCGAGCCAGCTATAAGACATCGCGAGCCGCGCTAACTCTCGGATCAAAGCTCCGGCGCAAATTGCCAGACCTGCGTGCGGGAAATAGCTGTAGCGCATGAACAGTCGGCCGTCGAACGCTGCGACCGGAACGGTGGCGATAAGAAACCAGGCAAACCCGAAGGTTACGATGCGCACCCAGTCGGATTTCGCAGCTCGGGAAAAAACCATCAGCGCGGTCTCGGCAACGATTGTAACCGCGGCGAGTGCCTTCACCTGCCACAGATCGGAGAGCGCAGCGAGGCGCGCTGGCATAACGTTGTCCATCGGCTTCAGCATGAGGTTGGAAAAATCAAGGAAGTAGGCCGCGTAGTTGCGCAGAACGTTTGAAGGCGAGAGATCAAAGGTGAAACCCGAGGGCTGGTCGCTCTTACCCAAGAGCTCTCGGAAAGCGATTCCCCACACAATGGCTACAATCGCATGCGGGATATAGTTCCGCCTTGCCCCACGAGTATCAAACAGCCATCCGAACACGAGCAGAATCCCGGGCAGCACCGCAGCGGTCTCTTTGCTGAGCAGGGCAAGCACAAAACTCACAATCGAGCACCAATCCATCCACGCACGGCCGGAGAGCCGCGCCCGAATGAAGAGGTCAATCGAAAGCAAGCTTAAGAAGGCGCATAGCAGTCCCTGAAACTCGCAAGTGTGGAGCACTATCTCAACCGTGGCCAGCCGTGAAGCGAAAAGCACCGGCGGAATCAAACCCCAGGTCTCGCCTAGGAAAAGCACTGCCAGGTGATACAAGAGAAGTGAGTTCAGGAGCAGGAAGATCAGGTTGATAGAGTGATACACTTCGATACGATTATCGAAAAGGCGTCCCCCGAGGAAATAATAAAGATTGGTGGTCAGAGGCCGATAGAGACCCGCCCACATTTCGCGTTGTAAGAAGCAATCCCTGAGACTGTGAATGTGTTCGGCAGTATATCCGAAAAATGAGCGATCTTCCCACTGCAAGTCGTGCAGATTGTCCAGGATGCGTGACCCGTGTGTAAGTCCAAGCGCTAGGACGCATAGTAAGGCAGCGGAAACAAGAAAGATCGGGCGAACGCGAGTATATGCTATGCTCTCCAAATGGAACGGAGCACCTCCATTAACGTCACGCTTCGGGTACCAGGCATTTGTACCTCGATCGCTTTGGATTGGCGAGCCCGGCTTGGCAACTTAAAGTCAGCATCGAAACGCTTCACCGTCAGAGCCAGCTACGAGTCACGGCCTTGTACTTTGGTTTCCCACCACCACAAAAGAAAAGTCGCAAGGAAGGCAACGATCGTCGCAAGGAATGCGAGTCCAATGTGTTCGGGACGGTATCTTAGTCTAAGCAGCTGATGGCCCTGAGGAACCTCGACCGCCAACAAGGCATCTTCGGAGACCACGGTACCTTGTCCCTTAGTCAGTCGCCAATCGTGATCGAAGTTCTGATTAATCACCAAAGTGGCCGCCGACTTTGCGGAAACGTCGAAGGTCAGAACATTTGGTGACCAGTCGGTTTGCGTCACCACGCCGTCTCCAAGAAGCCAGTATTCGCCGCGATATCCGGGCTCGTTATAGCCCAGAACACTTCCGCGCGAGACCCAGTAGCCGTAGGTTGTGCAATTGACCGCGCCCATGTTCGCCTGAGCCAGGTAGGTCATGGTTTGTTTTCCGGCGAATCCGTCATTCCAAAACTGACGGAACGATTTCGATGACTCCGGTCTTTCAACATGCTCACTAAAGTAGTACCGATAGTTCGGAGCACAGACTACCCACGCGTCGACCAGGCCTACGACCAGCAATAGCATAGCTAGTCGTGGCCCCCAGCTCCCAAAGTGATCGCATAAAACCTGAGCGCCAAGGGCTGCTAGCACGCCAACACAAAACAACAGCGGAATTACCCATCTGCCGCACAATCCCATGTTATCTGCGAGCGGGACAAGGCGCAGGTAATTGATCAAGGCGTGAGGACCGGTATCGCCGCGATACAAAAGAAGAAATACAACCACGCCAAGGACCCACGTCACCGCATTTCGGCCGGCAGCCAGGGCTCCAATCAGCGCAAGCGCCAGAAATGCCAAGCTGAGATAGCCGCCGTCTTCGCTGAAGAAGAATGGGCCGACTCGGTCACGATAGAGATTCTGGTTTCTGGAAAAAAGCGCGCCGACAACTCCGTGCCACTCGAGCCATGAGGCGCCGAAGAATCGCGCGTGAAGAGGCATCCATCCTGCCACCGGTACAAGTTTCAAGGACCCGAACGCGAGCGCGAACGCACCTACTAATGCGGCTACAAGCAGGGGTCGTATACTCAGCCGCGTTAAGGCGAGGATGGTAGCCAGGATGGTGACCAACATGGTCGCGTAAACGAATGGATAGTTGCCCTCGGTTAGTGTCAGTGCGCATAGGAAACCGGCGAGGGCAGCGGGATACCACAGTTTCAGGCGGCAAGCTGCCAGTACCAGCGCCAGAATCAAGGGAAAATACAGTGCAGGCAGAAAATTGAGATGACCGACGGCGATATGTAGCGATAGCCACGAACTGGTCGGAAACATGCCCGCTAGCATCAATGAAGGTATCAGGCGCAAACGAAGTTCGCGCCCGAGAAGGTATCCACCGGCGAAGCCAATAGCTACGTGCAAGTAGATTTCCAGAATCAGACCAGGTACCAATCCGAGCATGAGGTACAACAAGAAGAAGGGTGTGATGATCCCTGATTCAGGGTTTCCAAGCATCGTCATTCCGCCACACTTATACGGATTCCAGTACGGCCATTGATGGAAGTGTGCAACGGTGTTCAAGGGCACCCAGCGAAGCTCATCGAACATCTCGGCGTCGCCGCTAATCGGCAACTGCTTGAAGTGACTCAACTTAGGTCCGGTAAGTAGCCAGCCGCTGAGTCCGGGTTGGCCGTGAACGACATCGCAGAACATCGGATAGAGCAACACCAGCGCGAAGACCAGGGAAGCGACGAGCACGTAAATCGCTTCTCGCGTCGAACCAATGCAGAAGAGGTTCTGATACCGGGTACTGGTCGAAATTGAGGCCGCTGACTGGACCGGATGCTCCGACTCGATGCTATCACTCATTGTTCGAAAGTTGCACCTTACTTGCCCAGCGCTTCATACTTCGCGCCGGTAAGTTCACGCGAGACCTCCCATAGCCTCGCCGCTGCGGCTGAGTCCTTGGCAGCGCTGGTGCAATCGACTTTCGTGGGATTGCCCCACATTTCCGAAAAGCCGTCGGGACCGATGTAATCGCCACCAAGCACCTCGGGGGCGACTGCGGCATACAGGGTTGGCAGGGCTCCCATCGCCGCGCTCTGAGCGAACACGCGATTGCCGACGTCCATTATCGATTCCATTACTGCCGAGCCCTGCATACGAGGGCCTGCGGCCTGGAGGCTGGTCGCGGCGTAACCGGGATGACACGCGACGCTGAGCAATTTCACTTTCGCCGCATCGACCCTGCGTTGCAATTCAAATGCAAACAACAGATTGGCCAGCTTGCTCTGCCCGTATGCAAGCCATTTGCGATAGCCGTGTTCCCAATTGAGATTGTCGAAATGGATGCTACCCATTCGGTGCGCGGAGCTACTGACCGTCACTACCCGCGCGCCCTCCGATGCGAGCAACAAATCGAGTAGCAGGCCAGTCAGCGCGAAATGTCCGAGATGATTGGTCCCGAATTGCATCTCGAAGCCATCGGCGGTCTTGCGATACGGCAGCGCCATCACCCCCGCATTGTTGCAAAGCACGTGGAGCTGCGAATGGTCATCGCGAAATTTTTTTGCGAAGGCGCGCACACTGGCGAGGCTCGCCAGGTCGAGTTCCATCACCTCGACCTTCGCGGCCGGATGCCGCAACTTGATTCGGTCCGCCGCTCCCTGAGCCTTGTCGACGCTTCGGCAGGCCAGCACGGTGCGCGCTCCCTTGCGGGCAAACTGAAGCGCGGCTTCGTAGCCGATGCCGCTGTTACCGCCGGTTACGACGATAGTCTTGCTGGAGAGATCCGGAACAGAATCCGCGGTCCACTTTGAGTTCGGCATGCGCGTGACTGTAGCATTCTCGCGGACAAGTTTCACAAAACGACACCTCGGAAATCGCGTTTTCCATCCCCGAAGCGCGCCCAAATCGAGCGTGCACGAACTTTGGTTCTTCCAGTATACTGTCGCGTCCCATGTCCCCGTCGATGAAAGATCAGGCCGCCCTTACTGCGCTGCGCGACGAGCTGCGCAAGGTATTCGAGCCGTATGGCGCGCGGGTCGACGAATTCGACCTTCAGTTGGCCGGACGTTCGCTGCGATGGCGCAGCGCAACGCCCGACTATCCGTCGCATCACGTCGGCGGCGCGTTCGAGGAATGGAATATCGCGCAACGGCCCGACCAGCAGCATCGGATCACCGTCGTTATCGTGCGCGATGAGAATCTGCTGCAGCCTGCCAATGCGCACCATCACACGGATCTGTTCGAGGGGCGTTGGATGCCCGAGCGCATGCTGCACGGGAAAATTTCCGGGATTCTTCAGGCCCTCGGTATCGAGCTGAAGGATCCGATCATTACGGTGCTGCCGGTGGCGGCGATCTGGAATTCGCGTTAACGCGCGCTAACGGAACATCGATGTCGCGGATTCTTTCATCGCGGCGAAACTCGGCAGCTTCATATTGAATCCCACCGTCGGGCCCCAAACATTCACGCCGTGGTTGTAATACTGAGGCGTCGAGAGGCCGGCGTTCGAGATGTGCATATAGGAAAGTCCCGCCGAAACGCCGTAGCGGGGATTGAAGTTGTATCGCATCCCGGCGCCCATGATGAAATTGAAGGTCAAATCCTGTCCCTGGCCGACCTCGGGCAGGCCATGAGCTTTTTCATACGGTTGTTGGGCATCGGTCCATCCGAACCCGCCACGAAGGTCGAAGTACGGAGCGATCCGCCAATTTGGTTGTACGAAATTGTATCGCAGTCCGAAGTCCATGCCCGTGTAGTAGGATTCAGGACCTTGCGTGATCGCGGTATAGAATCCGCCGGTCGTAACTTCGAGGTTGCCGCGCAAGATTGAAGGACCACAGGGGTCGTATAGTTGCCACCGCACAGTCGCGTTTATCGGCACCAGGGTGTAATTCACGGTCCCGGCAACGCGCGACCACGGGTCTCCGATGATGGGATCGAAAATCAGCGGGATGTTGAATGGCAGATAGGATACGTCGAGCGCCAATTCGAGCCTGTTTCGATAGTAAATTTGGGAGTTGAAATCATCGCTGAGTTCGGAGTCGGGGCGCGCCAGTGGCATCAGTGCCGGATGCGAATTCTGCGAATCGAGGTTGACCGCTTGCTGCGCTAAAGCCGGAGCACAAAGCATCAGCAGTAAAGCGCCAACCGCCGCTTGGAACACCGACAATCTCGGCGACACCCACCCCGACATAGCCACACCCCCACTAAATCGCGCCCGCAGTCACCTACGTCTAAAACAATATCGGCAAAAGCCACCCGCGCCAATAACCGACGCGGTCAATTGTGTGAAGCTGATGCGTATTCGGTTCGTCAGCCGCCATCTTTGCGTTGCAGGCTTCCAGGGCATACGATTCCGTCGATACGCACTACGCGCCCAGCTCTGGCATCGAATCTCAAATGACAATTTCCGATAGCCGGACGACGGTAGCAGCGATCGCGACCGTCCTCGCGCTCCTCGCTTTCGCCGCGAGGCCCACGGACGCAGGCGCACAGGATGCCCCCGACCCGAAGCCGATTCCCGTGCGCCACGAGATTTCCGGCACGCCCTTCGTCTATCACGTCGATGACGACGATACCCTCGATTCCATCGCGGCGCGTTTCGGCGAGCCTGAGCTAACGCTGTTCCCTGATGGCGGCGACCCCGAGCCGGGCGCCGCGATCACGATCGATAATCGCCACGTTGCACCCGCCGAGATCGATGAAGGCGTGGTGATCAACGTTCCGCAGCGAATGCTGTTCGTGTTTCGCGAGGGCCATCTTGCCGCCGCCTGGCCTATCACGGTCGGAAGGCCAGATTGGCGTACGCCGCTTGGCAGCTACCGGGTCGCGTCGCTCTCGCTCAATCCGACCTGGCACGTTCCTCCCGCGATCCGCGCCGAAATGGAAGACGAAGGAATCCCGACTTCCGCGGTGGTTGAGCCTGGGCCCGCCAATCCGCTCGGCAAGCGTTGGATTGGACTCGATCACGGCGGCATCGGGATCCACGGCACCAATCATCCGCGCAGCATCTTCCACTTCGGCTCCCACGGATGCGTCCGGCTCGCGCCCAATTCAGTCGAGAAATTGTTTCACATGATACGGCACTCGGAGCGGGTCGAGATCGTTTACCAGCCGGTGGCGCTCGCGGTGCTGGCCGACGGGCGCATCTTCGTGGAGTCGGATTCCGATCCATATGACCAGGGAAGGCCAGACGTAGACTCACTGCGCGAGGCCGCGCGCGCAGCCGGAATCGAAGGATCGATCGATTGGGCGCGAGCGTCACGCGCGCTGGTCATGGTCGAAGGGATTGCGCGAAGGATCGATCGCGGAGCGGAAGTGGAACTTGATACCTACGAGGGGAGCCGCAGGATCGCGCCCTGGAAGTTCCGATGTCCGGCAGACAAACTCGGCGAAAGAAGTCACGACACGGCGCGTGAGAGCTTGCATTGTCTAAAGCGGTAAATGTTCCGGTCCCGGGATCGTATAGTTACGCTGCTGTGAAGGTGGAAGTCCGCGCCCGGCGGACCCGCATACGAACCTCCCTCAACCAATATCTTTCCATCTTTTTTGACCTTCAAAATTGGGTTGCAACGCATCCTCGTCATTTCCCCGGTCGGAGTAAAGCTGAAGAGTTCGCGGGTTATGTATTTCGGCGCTGTTCAGAATGCCCGGAGCTTCCACAGTGTACCGCCCGCGATCAGGAGCCGCCCGTCTCTCATCAGCGTGGCGCCAGCGGAAATGCTCGCGGACCGGCCATGTCGCCTACCCGCCTGAACTTCGCTGTCTTCGGATGCGAAGATTTCCGCGGTCTTCAATACCTCGTAGGGTACTCCGTCCTTTTTCAATTGGCCAGTCGCAAAGAAAACCTCCGGCGAACAACACTTTGCCGTCTCCAAGTTCCACACGCGTTGCGGAACAGCTCGGGAAGACCATCGAACCTACCTGTCGGATTGCTTCACGCCTCGGATCATCAGACCTCTGCTCAGCCGCACTAGATGATGCTCGATCGTCCATGCTTTCGGCCACCAGCACCTGACCATTTCGGAGGAGAGTCGCGCTCCCAACCCCGCCGACCACAAGCTGTCCAATAGAACGGAATTTGTTCGAATCCGGGATCGTAAACTTCGAGAACCTTCTCCGAGGGACCGCCCGTGCAATTGCCGCCTCCGACGATGACTACTCTACCGTCGTTCAGGAGAACCGTCAGGGGGCTGCATCGCGGGGCGATCATTTTGCCGGTCGGACTGAATTCGCGGGTCCTCAGGATCATAGACCTGAGCGACGGGCGAGACCTGAATGGGGTTTCCTGAACCGCCGCCGATGCAGAGTGCTGCGGCCGTCCTTCAGCTGAACATGTGAATAGCCAAATCCTAAACCGGGCGCCTGCAACCCTACGGGAAGAGAGGCGTCGCCAAAGCCAGCCGCCCACACACAAGCAGACATATGCAAAAAATGGAAGAGTGAGTAATTTGATTTCGATCCGCAGTCATCGGGTGCGCCTCGCAGCGAGCCTATCGCACTGGGAGGGGTTCGCTACACTCCGCGTTAGCGACTCGATGACCCGTCTCGAAGCAGCGCTTAGGAGGGGAGCCGCAGGATCGCGCCCTGAGCCTCGAGGCGATTCTGAATCAGCTTCACCTCGAGCGCAGCCGGTTCGACTCTCGCGCGCACCGACAACGCCGCGGCGACACCGGCGGCCTCTCCGGTCGCCATGCAGGGCGGGATTTCTTTGGTCGCGTGATGCACGCGATGGTCCACCGAGATACATCGGCCCGCGACGATCAGGTTCGTAAACTGCGCCGTGAGTAGCGATCGGTACGGGATGTAGTAGAGCGATTCGTACCTGGTCCAGTTGCCGGTGATCGCGATCGCGTCCGCGCATGGCTTATCGACCTCGTCGCGCGCAAGCACATGGCGGCCCACCAGGCGGCGGCTTTCCGTAACCCCGAGCTGATCCGCGATGTGGCAAATGTGTGCGCGTGCGAAGCCGGGAATCTCGGCGCGCATGCTGTCCACTTGCTCCATCACACGCCGGCGGCAGGCCAGCTCCGCGTAGCTGAGATCGTCGGGATCGGTCGCGTCGATTTTCCGCGCGACCCGCTCGGTCGCGCCCCATGGAAGCAGCACGCGCCCGTCGCCCAGCGTGCGGAAGAACCATCCGCCTTTCGCGATCGCGGCCTCGGCATCCTCGACTCCGCCCATCGTGAACCACAACCACGGCAGCACCGATTCTTTTTCATATGGCGCTCCGGCCGAGGTGAAGATGTCGCCGTCGCCGCTCGCGTCGATGACGGTTTTCGCGCGAATCGCGAAGCGTCCAGCCTTGCTCTGAAACGTCACGCCCGTGATGCGATCGCCATCGACGATCGCGTCGCACGCGTAGCAATGAAACAGCATCCGCGCCTTCGCTTCCTCGGCCATCGTGTTGAGCGCGAACTTGAATTCCTCGGCATCGTACGCGACCGAGAAGCGCACGCGATGCGGTCCTGACCCCACACCAGCCCCCATTGCCGGTCGCGCGCGATCAGCTTTTCATCGGCGCTGCCCCATTCGCTCGAGGACGGAAAATGCGCGGCGCCGCGCGCCTGCAATCGATCGGTGATCTCCTGGCACAGCCCGCCGATCACCTGGCGGCCGCGGCCATCGTCGAGCGTGAGCAACAGCGCGATGAGACCGCCGGTCGCGAGGCCGCCGAGGTAGCCCAGCCGCTCCACCAGGATCACCTCGGCGCCATTGCGCGCCGCGGCGACCGCCGCCGATACTCCGGCGGTGCCGCCGCCGATGACGAGCACTTCGGTCTCCGCCTTCACGGGAGTTCCCGCGACGGCTCGCTGATGAATCCTGCTCGCGACGTCATCTAAAAATGTTGCAAAAGTGTTGCTCGAGTGTTGTCGCTGGTCGTCCCGATGTGGTCGCTGGCGCGCGTTTTGGCCGCTAAAATGCTCACTTATGCGCCCGAAATGCGCCCGCCGGTGACCGATCAGCTTGCGCTCGCCTCCTGGTACAGCGGAGACGAAGCTTTGACGAAACGCATCAGCATCCGCATCTCGGCGACGCGCTTTCCTGAACGCTCGTTCAGCTCGCTCTCGAACCACATGTACTCGGTCTTCGGACTTTGCCCGAGCGACACGATGCTCCCGCTCACGCGATACGGATGTTCGACCAACACCGGGCCGTTGAGGTTGCGAATTTCGATCGCGCCGAACAATCCGACCGCATGGCCGAGCTTGCCGCGCAGACTCGCGATCGGTTGCGCATAGAGAAGCTGCACCATCGCCGCCGGAGTTGCGACGGTCCCGCCCCATGGCGACGGCTTGCGTGTACCACTCGATCGGATCGGTAATGACTTTCATCCGCTCGGCCATCGCAGCTTTCGTCAGCATCGCGTCGCACTCCTCGAAGCGATCGCCAACCTTGATTCCGCCGAGGATTCGCAACTGACCCGTCTCGAATCGATCGAGCGGACGGCGCATCAATGCGGTCGGCTCCTCGACGCTTCCGATCGACGCCGTGCCTTCCGCGACCCGCATGCCGTCATCGCGCTCGATCCAGACGTCGACTTGCGCATCGGCCCATCACTAGCATCATGCGGCGGCTCCTTGATGAACGCGCGCACCGCTTCACGATCGGTGGTCGCGTTGAGGAAGTACATCGATAGCGTGCCGCGCTCGAACCATCGCTTGCCGAACGCTTTCAGCAGCAGTGGCGGAAAAAGTTCCATATGGATCGATCCAGCGACGGTGCCGCCGCGAAAGCCGAGCTTGGTCGCGGTCGCGTCATCGTGGATGCTTCCGGCGATGTTGCGAGCGTTGTTGACGGATCGGCGCAGCGGGCCGACGAGCACATGATCGCGCAATTCGATTTCCGAATTCATGGGTGGCGTCCTCGAAGCGGATTGAAGCAGGTCGCCTCGCATACGGCAAACTTCGTAGGTGGCCGCACCACGCACCAGCGATCCGCCATCGTGGCGCGAATCGGTTTAGGGCGCGAGCGGTTCGGGCGCGAGCGGTTCGGGCGCGAGCGGTTCGGGCGCGATCCTCCGGCAGGTCAGGTCGGAGGACCTTCTCTGCTGCTGCTTCTGGCAGAACTTCGACATCGCGTAACTTGCGGTTCATCACCCGCGTACGCGTGTCCAAGGTATCGATTGTGTTTACGGCCGTATTCAGTTCAGTGCGCAAATGCTTTACCACGTCACCATACTTTCCAAACTCGGTTCTTATGGCGCCAAGAATTTGCCATACCTCGCTGGAACGTTTGGCGATTGCCAGTGAGCGAAAGCCCATCTGAAGACCATTCAGAATAGCCGTAAGAGTTGTCGGCCCTGCGAGCGTCACGTGGTACTCACGCTGCAGGTTCTCGAAGAGGTCCGGACGCCGCAACACCTCCCGCATAGAGGCTTTCTGTCGCTAGGAACAAAATCGCAAAGTCAGTTGTGCGCGGCGGATTTATGTACTTGTCCTTGATCGATTTTGCGCATCCCCTAAGCCGAGGTTCGAGCGCACTCGCCGCCGCCTCAACGCGTGCCGAGTTCCCGTTCTCTGCCGCAATTACAAGCCGCTCGAAGTCTTCCCGCGGAAACTTAGCCGTCGATGGGCAGTAGCACCGGCTTGCCGTCCTCGCCTCCAGGCATGCGAATCGCGAACTCAACGCGCTCAAGGCTATCGTCGCTGGTCTGCGCATTGCGAATGTACTGGTCAGGGGCCAAGAACTGTTCAAGCAGAGCGCCGAGCTGAATCTCGCCCAAGTTGCCGCGTACTTTAACGTTGGACAGCACCCTCTTGAGGTCTCCAACGCCCGCGGCCAAAGACTGCATCTCGCCGACGCCTTGATGAACGCGTTCGAGCTGCTCACTCACGATCTTGAATGACTCGCCAAGCCGCTTTTCAAGAGTCGACTGCAGCTTCTCGTCCACTGTCTTCCGCATCTCCTCAAGCTTGGTAGCGCTTTCCAATCGGATCGCATCCAGACGATCTTCGACTGCTTTGCGCAGGGCCTCCTGCGCCTTGGCATGGCCTTCGGTCAGAGTGCGCAGCGCTTGCGTTAGGGTTTCAAGGCGTTCCTTCTGATGATCGCCGAGTTGAGTAAAGGTTTCGTTCAAACGTGAGGCGAGACCCTGAAAACTCGCTGTCAATTCCGCGCGCAACGTCCGTGCCGTTTCGGAACTGGCGTCGATCAGCTCTTTGGACCTGGCATCGAGCGTCTGCACCATACCCTGATACCGAGCATCACTCGTTGCGGCCATATCGGCGAGGCCCCGGTGCAGCAACCTTTCAATTGCAGCGAGACTCTCGGTCAGGCGCTTTGCGAAGCCTTCAAACTGCTCACCCTCGGCGGCTCGCTGCTCTCCGAGAAATGCCATCAGTGACTTTTGCAAAGTCTGAACAGCGCCAGATACTTCTTCGCGAAGCTCGCGGGCCGCGGTGGTTGCCTTTAGAGCGGAATCATCCAGCCTGGTCATGAGAGCCTGCTGCAGATTCTCGCGGCCTTGGACCGCCTCGTCAGACATTCGTCCCAACTGTTGATCCAGCGTTGTGCCAATCGTTTGCGCGCGCTCATCTATCGCCCTGAGCCCGGAATCGAGCTTGAGGCCAAATTCGCTGACCTGATCGCCGAATCGCTTGCCCAACTCGCCGAATGCCTGAAGTGTCGAAGTCTGTGACCCGCGAATGCCCTCGCCCTGTTCTTGTCTCAACCCGCGGGCTTGATCCGCTACGTCGGCCCGCATGCGATCACATTCCGCCCGCAGGGCCTGCTCAACTTGATCCTGCGTGATGGGCTTCGCGTTGCCTTGGACGCGGTTGAGCCGCAGGAACGCAAGGAAGGCGAAAAGCGCCGCCAAGGCAGAACAGCCAACAACGATGTAGAGCATAATGTCAGCGACTCCCTTCGCTCGGCCTTCTTCGAGATGCAGTGGGGATTCCCGCGCAACGAACTGCTAGCCACGGATCATCAAGATCACCACTCTATGACTAACTGCATAGAATTCATACCACCGCTCGAAGTCGATACGGCGACGATCGCGCCATGGATTGTCGATATGGAAAGCGCCTGGCGTCCGACCACGCGGTTGAAGCCGATCGCGCGGATGTCGGAGACGCCGCCGCGACGGGATCGCGCGGGCCGCGCCGCTCGGCAGCGACCCTCCATCGTGGCGCGCCTAGCGCTTACCGTTCGTCGCAATCGCGCCAGGTCGATCAGCCGCGCTGTTCTTGCCTCCAACGCTACCGCTGCGGCCGATCCGTGATGTGCGTGCGGCGCTAGAGCGCCAACGGGTTTGACAAGACGGCGATGCTCTGGTACGCGTCTCGTTCACTTCGGCAACATCTGTATATGCCGACATCTAAGTTTCCGAGGAAAACGGGGCAGCGCGCGTTCGGCGACCCCGCAGGGAGAGCAGCTATGCGGTTGATCGGATCGGTTGGCAAAGTCCTCAAATTGCCGGTGTTCACCGGCGCGCTGCTCGCGCTCTTTTGTCCCCAGGCATGGTCCGGCGACGCGGTCTCCAAGCCACCCAAAGTATTTACCGAATCCTTCCAGGACAAAGCCGTGGACTGCCACCGCATCAAGGGGTCTGGTGGGTCTGGTGGCAGTACATTTTGCGTGGAGACTTCAGGTGGAAAATTCTCGATCAACGTAAAACTGCCGACCTCACTTTCCCTTTCCGAGCTGACGGAGAGCACGCCTTTTTTCATTTACCTTGGCGATAGTCCTACCTCGCTCAGTAGCACTGTAGGGAGCGGCTCGACCATCGCATGCCCGTCAGGCACCTCGGTCTCAGGCAGTGGCAGCGGCGGTGGCGGCAACGGAAGCGGCTCGGGGGGCATCGGCACCACGGCCGGCTTTTGCTACTCGAGTACGCTCAAGGCCTTCAAGCTTTCGAAAGCTGGCGCCACGAGAACGCTCACGGTCAAGGAGTGCCCCAATAAGGGCAAGTGCAAAAAGTTTGCTTTTGAAAAAATCAAGTTGAAACTCAATCGAAACGGAGTGCTGGATATTTCTGTTTCAGCAACTACCGGGACCAACGTGTTCTTTAACGATCATTTCGCGGATTCGATCGATGCAGAAAACTTCGTCGGCCACAATGAGCCGGTGACGGATAGTATCGCTCTACAAGTTGAATTGGGGACCTTCGTGTTAAACGTCACCAAGGCGGCCGACAACGTTTCAGTCGCAGGCAAAGCGACGAGCAAAGAGGTGTTGAAAGGTAGGGGAACCAGTAAATCAACGGTTGGCCAGGACAGCACGGTGAAAATTACCGGAACATTAACTTCCTGAGAGATCGCCGCTGAAGGCGCACATATCTGGCTCGCGCGTTGTTGAACGTGGCTGATGGGGCTCCCCGGCGTCTACGCTCTCTAATCAGCGAAGAAGGCTAGCCGCCGTTTTGAGAAATGCTTTTGCCGAAGTCTAACATACCAAACCTCATACGACTCGGCGCGTTTGGCGGTTTCACCGGGGGAAGAAGCTCTGGTTTTCATCCATCTCTACAAAACCGCCGGCACTACCCTGAACCGGATTATCGAATGGGAATACCCACTGCGCCGAATTTGCAGCATCGAACCCAATTGGTGGGAATGGCACTTTCAAAGAATCACGCGATGGCGGCCCGAGCGGCTGCAGCGAATGGATGTCTTCAAGGGCCACATGCCGTTCGGCTTGCATCGAGTGTTGCCTCGCCCCGCAGTATACGTGACCGTTCTCCGCGATCCGGTCGAACGGGCGATCTCTGACTACTATTTTGCCCGCCGCTTTATACCCCATCGTCACCATCGCGCCGCGCAGACGCTGAGTCTTGAGCAATATTTTCTGCACAAGCACGAGCACAGTCTTCAATCCAGAATGCTCGCGGGTGGAAATTCGCGTGCTCTCTTTTCGCGGGTTTGTGATGCAAGCGTTCTGAACAAGGCGAAGGAGAACCTGGCTTCGCGCTTCGCCGTGGTAGGATTGACCGAGCGATTCGACGAAACCTTGGCGCTGCTGAAGATTTCTTTGGGCTGGAAAATCAAGCGGTATCGAAGTTTTCGCGTGTCACATAACCGCCTCCCGAACGACCTGATTCCGGACTCAACCATCAGGCTGATTCGCGAGAAGGAGCGCTTTGACCTTGAAATCTATGACTATGCGGTGACTCTATTCGAAAGAACCGTTGCCGCGCACAAGCGCGAAATCCGAAGAGAATTGCGCGCCATTCAGCGAGCAAAGAAAACCGGTGCGCTTGAATCCCGGTATTACCTTGCGTCTTCGGTCACCAGAGCCGCGATCACACGCGCGCATTCGCTCTTCTGAGCGCAGCTGGGCTGCCGCGGTCGCCGGCACTGCACGATTGACCGCATCGGCGCGCGCTATTCGCTTAGTCGCCAACAAACTGCTGCGAGCGCTAGGAGGACGAGCAACGCGATCGCCAGGCTGCGCGTGCTCCCTTGACCGGTTGCGCGCATACCGCCCAGGCGGACTTGCTCCTGCTGTTGTAGATCAAACTGCGTTTTCGAGTCCGGTGGATCTCCAGCTATTTTTCTGATTTGCATCTTTTTGAATGTGGTTCTGATGGAACGCGCACCCTTCGCGCCCCAAAAACGGCACGAGAATGTGGCAGTCGGATCCGCATCCGATGGCCGGAAGAAAACATTTGCATGTTTCCATCGCGAGCGTGTGTGCGGCGCTGCGTTGGCAATGAATCGCCAGCGATCAGATTCCACTTCGAGCTGCGCCCCTGCCGGCTGGTTATCGGATGCGGTTTGAAAGTCCGCCGTGAATTGGTACCAACCTGGCGAAAATAGCCCTGCGGTATACCTGATGCCTGAGTGAAATTTTGAAGGAGACTTACTATCCGCGTCCACCTCGACCTCGACCGTGCTGTCCGGGTTGCGCTTGAAATGGACCCGCGCCGCGGCCAAGCCGCCAAAGACCGACCAGCGTTCGGCCAAATCCCCTTGTAAGAGATCGATCCTGCAAGCCGAAGGGTCGTTATCCGCGCAAGGCGGATCATGAAAATGCGAACTTGCGACTATGATCGCCATCGCGCCTGCACCGGCAATGATCAGAGCGTAATCGCGCAATTGCACAACGCACCTCTCATCATAGCCAACTCACGAGTCCCGTGCCGTGGAGCCACATTCGCCCCATATAGCCGGCCTCGGAGATAGGAACGCCGGTCCATATCGGAAAAAAGTAAACTGCCAGCAATATTGCCGCCGACGCGAACGTAACAAAAACGAATTTCCCTCCATAGGTGCGATGGCGTTGTGCCATGAGAAAAAATGCGGTGAGAATCGCGCCGCTTGCAATTCCGCCATAGGTTTTCCCGAGTGAAAAGATCAGACAAACAAAAACCGGAGCAAGCAGCAGGATCTCTTCCCAGGGCCGCGCGTTGCCGACCCAGCACTCTTCAAGTGACCCAGCCAGGGCTAGTAAACCGAAATACAATGCCGGCATGTAGCAATAGATGAATAGATAGCGGTGAATGGGGAACCACATCACGAAAAAAAATAGATATCCGACGACTATGAATAGCCACGCCAGGCTTTTTCGGGCGGACGCGCGAAAGGAAGCAATCAGCACCGCGGAGGGTATTCCCCACCATAGTAAAGGATTGCCGCCGCACCAGATTACTTCAGTGTTGCCATTCACCAAGTCGCGTTTCCAATAAGCATATGGAGAAAGGAGCAGAGGCCAGCTCCAGGCGGGCGAACTGTTTTCAAAGAATCGAGGGAAGCCCACATTTCGGCGAAGCACACGTCGATGATATGCAATCAAGTTAGCGATACTCGACCATTCAGTGTGGAAATACGGTAGAAAGAACATCAGATAAACTACCGCTGTCACGCAAAGGAGTATTCCGTAGGCGGCGATGATTCGGATCGGAGCCGGGTAGACATGACTCGAGGTAGAATTCATCACTTCTTCGCGGATCATTACGATTGCAATGACTGATAAGACGAGTAGGACTCCGACCTCGGAAATGGCTACCTTAGTGCCGACGAATAGCCCAAGTGCGACTCCCATCGCCGCCAAATCCAGGCGGCGTTTGCGGCTGTCCGTTTCTTCCACAAAGCGCCACAGAAAAAGATACGCGCACGCCGAACTAGTGACGTAGACGATGTTGATCATCGCCAGTCTCGACGCAACCAGATAAAACCCTTCACAAAGAATCAACCCCGCGGCTATCGATGCGCCGAACCTCGAGAGAAACAAGCGTCGAGCCAAAAGATAAGTCAGTGGGACCAGTGCCGTGCCGACCAACGCATTGGCGGCGCGCCAACCCCAGGGCGAATTTCCAAACAGAGACACGCTGAGCGCGACGACCATCTTGCCGGCGGGGGGGTGAGTCGAATAGGGAGGCGCCCAGCCATTCAGGAACGCATGAGCCTGCCGCAATACCCTCGTTTCGTCGTATACGGGTTCCGCGGGACTGCCGAGGTGCCAGAATCGGAGCGCCGCCGCGATAACCGTTGCCGCCGAAATCGTCGCGCTATCGAGGCGAGACCATGGTGGCGGGGCATTCGTTTCGGGCATAGGCCGGTCTCTAGCCGCGCGCGGCGAGGATTTCGGTCGCGATCACTTCGGCGCGCCATTCCCAATGAGTTTCGGCAAAACTGTTGCGGAAGACTATCAGCGGTGCGTCGCGCCGGCGGCCGCGATGGCTCACGCTGTAGAGCGGGCGGCCGTCGGATTCGAAGTATCGGCGGTCCTGGGGCGATGTGCTCAAGTCGGTCAGTCTCTCGCGCTATCGATGGCCGGTTGGCGATGGGGCCGAAACGCGGCCGCATATGCTAGCGTTTCTCCCCATCATCGATGAAATAACCGTTTACGATCTGAGTAGCTTCGGAAAGCTACTCTGAGGTAGGCCTCCGATGCTAGCGACTTCAAAAGAGTTTCTTCAGCATGTGTTTAGCGATTTCTCCAAAGACGAATGCCCGTCGATGGCGGCGGCTTTGGCATACGCCACGCTCTTCTCGCTGCCGTCCCTCTTGCTGATCGTGATCTTTATTGCAGGGCTCGTTCTCGGTCCGCAGGCTGCCAGCGGAGAGATCGAATCAAAGCTGAGCGGCGCGATGGGCCCGCAGGCAGCCGCACAAATCCAGAGCATGGTCAGCAACGTGGCGAATAACCATACTGGAGGACTAGTCGCGACGGCGTTGGGATTTGCCGGACTGCTGCTTTCCGCGACCAGCGTGCTGTTGCAACTTCAGCAGTGCCTCAACAAAGCGTGGAAAGTAAAAGTGATCGGTTCCGGCATAAGGCATTTCGCGATGAAACGGATCCGCTCAGGTCTGCTGCTGGTCGGAGCCGGGATCCTCGCGATGATTTCGGTGGCGGCGAGTTCCGCGATTTCGGCGCTGGCGCAGATCCTGCCTTTTCCCGCCGCTGCGCATTTGGGGAGATGGTCACATCGTTGGCGATGTTTGCGATGGTTTTCGCGGCGATTCTGAAAGTGATGCCCGATGTCTATTGAGCTGGGGCGACGTTTGGGTCGGTGGCGTGTTTATTGCGGCGTTGTTTGTGGTCGGGAAATTTCTGATCGCGATTTACCTGGCACACGCGGGGAAAGCCAGCGCATACGGGGCTGCCGGGTCGCTCGCATTGATTCTAATGTGGACCTACTACTCCGCGCTGATCTTTCTGTTGGGAGTTGAATTGACTCAGGTGTGGGTGCGCAGACACGGACGGGAAGTCGTGCCGAAAGAAGGCGCTATCCGCCTGGAGCAACGGTCCGACAACGCGATGGCGTGACCGGCGCGGATCTCGCTACGCCATCGCAGTCAGAACCGCGGTAACGACGCGCCGGCTTCGCGGCCGGCGCGTCGTTGACATTGCTGGTGCGGTGTCTCGAGCACCTAACCGCTCGCTACGGGCCACTCTCAACGGGTGGATCAACGAACGGGCAGTCGTGCTCGCCGACAACCGGCGCCGGCGCCGTCGATACGGCGGCGTTGAGCGACGGCGAGTTCGTGAAATCAAACATATCGAGCCCCGGGTTCGCGTTGGCATCGCGCAGCGTCAGATGCGCCCCGCTGAGGAAGCGTTGCTCGATGAAGGCCAGCATCGAGGTGTGGTCGGTGACGGTGTGCGAGACATAGTGCGGCTTGGCAAACGGCGAAATCGCGACGAACGGGACCCGGAAGCCAAGCTGATTGAAGTTCGCGCAGAATCGCGGGTACGGCCCAGTCGGAGTGAATGCCGAGCAGATGCCGCGACGTCGCTCTGGCTGAAATTGCACTGCGCGCCTTCGCCCGGCAGCAGGCTCATCGGCGGATTGGACAGGTCTTCGCACAGTCCCGGATCGATTCCATCGGGGTTGAGGGCTCCGCCCTGCGGCGCGCGCGGTGGCGGCACGTGATCGTAGTCGCCGCCGTGCTCGTCATAAGTCAGGAGCACGACAGTGTCCTTCCAGTTCGGGCTATTTCGTACCGCGTTGATGATTTGAGAGATAACATACTCACCCGCCCGGATATCGAATGGCGGGTGTTCGTCGGTCTCGTAACGTTTCCGTTGATCACCTGGTCCGGCGCGAACGAGGGATCGATAATCGACACCTGCGGCAGCGTGCCGTTGGCCGCGTCCTGCATGAAATTGTTGCCCCCGAACGGATTCGGGGTAGAAGCGTGCGGGTATGCGCGGCCAGAAATGGAATGTGGTTGCCGCGGAAGATCACCGAGGTGGGGAGATCCTCGTAGTAGTTGATCCAGCTGATTCCAGCCGCGTCGAGCAGATCGAAGATCGTCCCCGTTTTCGGCTGGTAGCCGATGCTGGTGTTCAGCGGCGTGGGGTTGGCGGGTTGATGCCCGGCGGGTAAGATCTCGTTGGTGGTGACGTGGCCGAACGAGGTCGCCGCCAATTCATACGAGCGATTGGGGAACGTTGGCCCGACTACGGAGCAGAAATGGCGGTCGCTCATGGCGAACGTCTGCGCCAGCCCGTAGTAGAACGGCAGATCGCTCTGGTTGTAGTAACCCATCGTGTCGTTGTCGCCAAAATCCGGCGTCCCGGAGACTTGCTCGGTCTCCGCATTGACGTCCACAAAGCCGTCGTTGATCGAGAAAAAGACCGCCGCCGCGGGATCGAAGAAATTGGCCTCCATATGGCTGCCCTGCCAGTCATGCTGCAGGTCCGGGCCGGGACAGTAGTTATTGTCATGGAACGCGAATATCGGTCGGAACGTTTTGGTCGAGATTGAGGTTGAAGCAGAAAAGATTTCCATGACCGACGTTAAAACAACTCAGTCCGTCAACGCAGGAGTGATCGTTGCTCCGACAGGGCCCCGGATGGTACGGACCACCGGCGTATAGGCAGCGCGCCAAAATAGTTGTCGAACGAATGGTTCTCCTGCATGACAATGATGATGTGATTAACTGCGTTGATGTCGCCGTCAGCGCGGGCTGTCGCGGCGGACAATCCCAGCGCGGCAATCGAGATGAGCAAGCTGGCTGCTACAATCACCCTTTGCCTCATAGCTTCCCCTCCGTTGATGGGGTCGGTTCAACCGGCCTGCGCCAACCCCGAAAAGCACAGGCCAGAACAAAAATGGGTAGGACTGCTTTGGAGCTAAGGAGACCCCATAGTCCGATGTGGCAACCTTTTCAACCGCCAAATCACCCTCGAGGCGCTTCTGCACCTATCGGCGCCCTTGGCAGGTTCACGAGGCACAATTTTTTGCGGAGCGCAGGACTGGGGAGCGGGAGCGGTCCGCGACGGCCTACGCGCGGCGAAGCGTGCCGGCTGATTGGCTACGTCGCGATAGAGACGGGAGGGCGGAGCTATTCGATTTCGCCGAGCACCCAGGCCGCGGTGTCTTCGGGCAGCTCCGGAATTCTTTGCAGGAACTCCGCGAGATTCTCACCCACTACTTTGGCGCCGAGATTTTCCAGCAGTACCTCGTGAAAGCGGCCGGCCAGGCGATCGCTCAGGAGCCCGCATCGCCGAAGGGTCGGGATGACGAATCCTGACACGGGTCCGAGGCGCCGGCCGCGGCGCTGGCCGCGCGTGATCTCTTCACGCTCGCGTTGCACGCAGGTGAGCAGTTCGACGGTGTCGATACCCGCCTCCGCCCAACTCTCCAGCAGCGCGGCCATAAATCCCGCCTGATTGCGGCTACCGATAATGGAAACCGCCGCCTCGAAGGCGAAGTCCTCAAGATCCTCGCGCTCAGTGCGAGAAAGACCGGGCGCGCAGCGCTCGACGTACTGCACCCCATAGGCATGATGACGAGCTTCATCGCGCGCGACGTAGGTGAGCAGCTCTTTGAGCAGCGGCTCCTCGGTGAGATTTCTCATCTCGCGGAAGCTGAACAGCGCGAGGCCCTCGACCACGATCTGCATCCCGACCAGTTTCATGAGCCAGTTGCCGGTTTGCAGCGTGCTGTCGAGGACACTTTTCAGGTTGGGCGCGATCGGCCGGACCATGTCGAGCTTCTCGATATAGCGCGCGAACACCTCGACGTGCCGGGCCTCGTCCATGGTTTGGGTCGCCGCGTAAAATTTGGCATCGGTATGTGGCACCGCATTGACGAGTTGCGCGGCAACCATCAGCGCACCCTGCTCGCCGTGGAGAAAGTTGCTCAAGCGAAAGCCGGCCATGCGCTTTTTCAGTTCCCATACTTTTTCTTCGCTAAGCGAGCGCCAGTACGAGGTCTGCTCGATCGGAAACCCGATTCCAAGCGGCGTGGAGGCCAACGATGACTGATCGATCTGTCTATCCCAGTTGAGGTCGCGCTCGGCGATCCACTGAGCCTCCAGCCCTTTTACATACAGGCGCCGCAGCTCCTCAACCTCGGAGTCATAGTTCCATTGATAGACCACCTTCATCGCGGTCTCGAGGTCGGGTTCGCGGGTGGTCGAGTTGATCGAAAATTCACTCATCGATGTTTCCCTCTGCGGTATGCCGTAGTGCGCGCTGCGTTAGAGATTAGCGCGAGCGAGGTACTCTGCCTACCAAAGCCAATCCCGTCGGTTTGGGAAGTGTAAGCTCGCCGCCCCTTAATTCTTTGGGCTGGACTTCGACCTCGCGATGGAAGGATCATGAAAGCCGAGGCCACTGCCCGAGGGAAATAATAGATGAGCGCGATCGTATCGACTTGTTACGGAAAACTCGAAGGTGATGAACAAGACGGACTGCTCGTCTTCAAAGGAGTGCCGTTTGCTGCCGCTCCCGACGGCGCCCGGCGATGGCTTGCTCCCGAGAAGCCGGCGCCATGGACAGGAGTCCGTGATGCCCGGCATTTTGGCGCCGTCGCGGCGCAAAACCCGGTCATGCTCCAGGCGCTCGCCGCGATGAAGATCGACCAAGCGCAGTCGGAGGACTGTCTCAATCTCAATGTCTGGACACCAGGACTCGATCGCGCGCGGCGACCAGTGATGGTCTGGATTCATGGCGGCGGATTCACGATCGGCGCCGGCTCACAGGAGATCTATAATGGATCGGTTCTCGCCCGGCGCGGTGACGTGGTCATCGTCACGATCAATTACCGGCTCGGACCGCTCGGCTTTCTGCGTCTGAACGACGTCACTCAGGGGCGAATCCCCTCGAGCGGCAATGAGGGACTGCTCGACCAGATCGCGGCGCTCCAATGGGTGCGCGACAACATCGCCGAATTCGGAGGCGATCCCGACAACGTCACGATCTTCGGTGAGTCAGCCGGCGGAATGAGCGTGGGAGCGCTGCTAGGGATGCCGTCCGCGCGCGGCCTGTTCCACAAAGCGATCCCTCAGAGCGGGTCATGCGACACCGTGTCGTCGGTCGCGCGCGCGAACCGGGTGGCAGAGAGAGTGCTATCGAAGTTGAGCGTGTCCCCCGACAATGTCGATGCGATACGCGCGTTGACGACCGCGCAGTTGCTCAAGGGACTGCTGGGTCCCGACGGCGTCACGCCCGATCGCGACCTCGGGATGGCATACCAGCCGGTGGTGGACGGCACTCTTATGCCGCGCGAGTCGATCGAGATGGTGGCGCAAGGATCGGCGGCGGGAGTCGCGGTGATGGTTGGCTCCAATCTGGAGGAATGGAAATTGTTCTCCACAATGGATCCGGGAGCGCAAGCACTCGACAAGGCGGGCCTGACAGCGCGGATGAGCAAGCGGATGACCGCGGATTTCGCGGGCTCGGTGATCGCGACTTACGAGCGTGCGCGGGCGTTGGCCGGCACCTCGATCTCGCCGCCAGAATTGTTTTCGGCGATCGAAACCGACCGCGTCTTCCGCATGCCGGGCGTGCGGCTCGCGGAGATCCATGGACGGCGCGACCGCCGCGTCTACAGCTATCTCTTTACCTGGCGCTCGCCTGCGATGCATGGGGCGCTGGGGTCGTGCCACGCTTTAGAACTCGGCTTCGTCTTCGGCACCAACCATCTGCCGGGGATGCGTCGCTTCGCGGGCGAAGGTCCGGCGGCTCAAAAGCTGGCAGGCGAGATGCAAGATGCGTGGCTCGCGTTCGCGCGGTCTGGCGATCCCGGTTGTGAGAGCCTCGGTGCGTGGCCCGGCTATACCGAGGCGCGGCGCGCAACGATGCTTTTCGACGAGACCAGCGGCGTTGCCGATGCGCCGTTCGACGCGGAGCGTCTCGCCTGGGACGGAGTTCCCGAGCGGCGTTCTCGGCGCTGCCTGAGGTTGCGCCGGCTCACGCGGCAATGAACCTGCGAAGCACTTCGAAAAATCGCTCCGGCTGATCGGAGACGATGCCGTGGCCCGCGCCAGCAAATCGTTCGAATCGCGCCAGGTTCGGTGGCAGGGCCGCGACGATTTCCTCGGAGCACGGCACCGGTGTCATCGGGTCGTCCTCGCCTACCATCACCAGAGTCGGACATTTGATCTGATGGAGTTCGGAAAGGAAGTTCATCGTCTCTCGCTCGCCGCGGCGAAACTCAGCCATCAAGCGCGGATTCCATATGGTGCGGGCATCACTCTCCGGGTCGTAGGGACTGCGATGATAGAGCGGGGCGCATAAACGCCAGAACTCGCGCAGTGCCTGAGGCGTGGGATCCTCAATAAAAGCTCGTGCTGCCGCGCCGGCCTCCGCTCCGCCCAGCCGCTCGAAGACTTTGACCTGTATTGCTTTCTTGCTGGGCGATGCCGCAGTGCTGCAAAGAATCAGCTTTGCTGGATGATCGGGATGGCGCAACGCATAAGACATCGCGACGTAGCCGCCGAACGACACGCCCATGACGATCGGACGTTCTATCTCCAGCGCATCGCACAAGGCCTTCACGTCATCACCCCACTGCGAAAGCTTCCATCGCGCGGAGTCGTCGCGCCCGTCGCTGCGGCCATCGCCGCGATGGTCGAAATAAACTACTTGCGCGAGGTCGGCGAGCGGCGCGTACGCGGGCTTGAAGATTGAATGATCGCTGCCCGGCCCACCATGCAACAAGAGCACCGTCGGCACCTCGCGCATCCGCGGCCCGTCGGGCCGCAACTTGGCCCCTTCGACATCGAAGAACAGCCTGCAGCCGCCAATATCAACCCGCATTTTGAATTGCCCTAGCGGTCGCGGTGACAGACAACTTTGCCGTCCTTCATTACGAACACCACTTTTTGGGCGGCTCTGATATCTTCTCGAGGGTCGCCAGGCAGCGCGATAACATCGGCACGTTTGCCTTCTTCCAGGGTTCCGATTTTGCCGGCGAGACCGAGCAGTTCCGCATTCACTGAGGTGGCGCTTCGGAGTGCGGCGATCGGGCTCATACCCGCATTCACCAGAAGCTCCATCTCGCGGGCGTTTATTCCATGGCGGCAAACGCCAGAATCGGTTCCAAGCGCGATCTTCACGCCGACCGCGAGCGCGCGCGTGACCATCGCAGGTGCCGTCTCGATTGCCAGACGAGCCTTGATGGCTAGCTCGGGCGGCAGGCGATCCAACCCTCGCTCGAGTTGATGCTGGACCAGCAGCGTGGGCACCAGATAAACCCCGCTCGCCTTCATCGCTTCGAGCGTTTCATCACGCAGGAAAGTGCCGTGCTCGATAGAATCGACGCCTGCTTCTATCGCGTCCCGGGCCGCCCGGTCGCCGTGACAATGGACCGCGACCCGCTTGCGCAACCGATGCGCCTCATCTACCACCGCGCTCATTTCATCCAGTGTGAGCTGCGGCGTATCAACCTCGTCGGCCAACGACATCACGCCGCCCGAGGCGCAGAACTTTATGACATCGGCGCCATACTTCACGTTAAAGCGGACCGCCTTGCGAAGCTCGGCAGGGCTGTCCGCAATGCCGTCCGTATAGTCAGACTCCCTGCCGGTGGCGTGGAAGTGAAGGCCGGCATCGCGATCGGAATGGCCACCGGTCGCGCCGATCAGATTGATTGCCACCAGCATCCGGGGACCCGGGAGCTGTCCCTTGGCGATCGCATTGCGCAGGCTTACATCGATGAAGCTGTTTGGATACAGGCAGCCTACGTCGCGCACCGTGGTGAAGCCGGCCTCCAGAGTGACGCGGGCATTTACCGCGGCTTGATAAGCCTTTTCCGCGACGTGTTGGCGGAAGCGATCGATGAAGTAATCGTTGTAGGATTTTGCGCCAACTGACAGATGAGTGTGCGCATCGATGAAACCGGGGCACAGCGTGACGTCGCCGAGATCGATCCGCTCGGCGCCGGCCGGAATTCCCAGGTCAGGTCCGCAGGCGGCGATCTCTTCTCCTTCGATCAGGACCACGCCACCGGTTTCAATCCGGTCCGACTTGCCGTCGAAGATCCGTGCGCCTTTAAGCGCGATACTCATTTGTAACCTCGATGCGTGACCAAGCTGATTTCCGTCCTGCGGGTGCATGGGCGTGACTCAATTTCCTCGTTCCGTCGGCGGGCCCGGCGACTCAGAGCCGAACTGGACCTTCTGACCGACAAAGATGGCGTCAAACGATAGCTGGGTCTGTGACGATCCCGCAGTTATCACGATCCCGTATCGGCCGGGATGAGGTACGGCGAAGCTCACATTCCAGGCCAACGGAACTTTGATCGGAAGTCCCCTTGGAAGGTCCGGGGTAGCCTGGCCAGTGTCGATCTGACCGCTCAATTCAGGGACAACTGGAATCCCGGCTTCATCGGCAATCGCGATTTTCACGGGATAACTGACACCAATCTCATTACCGGCGAATCCGATGCCCATCGCAACCGCGAGCTGGGCCGGCGCGGGATAGCTCGCGCTGCGAAAGACGTTCCACCCTCCGCCGAGAATGAAAATTTTTCCACCGACGGCCTGGGCCGCATCTGCCAGAAGTGCATATTCGATTTTCATGTCACGACCTCGATCTTAAGATAGCGTGTCCATCGACGATGGTGGTCTGATGATACCTCGATGGACTTGCAGACGAGAGGGCTCGAGAGTGGTCATCTGTTCCGCAACGCGGCATAAGGCCGCCGCAAGGATCCGGTTCCATGCTCAAAGTGGCTATTCTCGACGACTACGCCAGGATTGCTCTCCAATGCGCCGACTGGTCGGTGCTCGCGGGTAAGGCGGAGATCACCGTCTTTGACCGCCACCTCTCTCAATCCGAGGCCGCCATCGCGCTTGCGCCATTCGACGTGCTCTGCACGATTCGCGAACGGACGAGTCTGCCGCGCGGCCTCTTCGAACGGCTACCGAAGCTCAAGCTGATCACGATCGTCGGGATGGCACTGCCTAATCTCGACCTGATCGCGGCGACCGATCACGGCGTGATCGTCGCTCATTCTAATTTCGCCAATCCAATGTACGCCGACGTCTTCCATGCGACACCCGAGCTGACCTGGGGGTTGCTGATCGCGACGGTGCGCCACTTCAATCTCGAGGGCCGGCGAATGCGCGACGGCTTATGGCAGAACACGGTGGGCGTTGGTCTCGCGGGCCGCACACTCGGGCTGTTGGGGCTGGGGAGGATTGGTCAGCGGATGGCGGAGTATGCTCGTGCCTTCGGCATGCCGGTGGTCGCATGGAGTCAGAACCTGACCGACGCTGTGGCAGCGGCGGCCGGTGCGCGGCGGGTGGACAAGGACGATCTGTTCCGCCTCGCAGATGTGGTCTCGATCCATGTCCGTCTGAGCGATCGCACCCGCGGCCTCGTCACTGCGCGCGAACTCGCGCTCATGAAGCCCGGCGCGTATCTGATCAATACCTCGCGCGGGCCGATCGTGGTCGAGGCCCATTTGATCGCGGCGCTGCGCGCGGGTCGCATCGCCGGCGCGGGACTCGATGTGTATGATGACGAGCCGCCGCCATCTGACCATCCCTTTCGAACCATGGACAACGTCACTGTCACCCCGCATCTGGGTTATGTGACACGCGAGACCTTGACGGCCTTTTATACCGATACGGTAGATGCGGTGCTCGCGTTTGCCAACGGCGCGCCGGTCCGGATCGTAAACCCGAAAGCGCTGGCACATCGACGACAGCAAGGGCGCTGACGACGCACCGTCGCTAAGGCTTCGTACCTGCTGACGGCTGAGCTTCCGGGGTCGAAGCTTCTGCGGCTTTCGACGCCTCGGGAGAATCTTCCGCATAGCGTTTCGCAGCCGTGGAGATTTGATCTCGCATCGACGGATGAGCAATGAGCATATTCTTCAGCCCTTGGTGTTGAGCGAGAAAGTTCGGATCGTCGGCGAGCCTCGGGTCGGCGGCGAGCTGCTTTGCGATCTGTGGATGATGCTCCAGAAAGTAGTCCAGGCGAGCGATCTCCTTAGGCCTCGGCTGCGCCATCGCGACCGAAACCATCACCGCACCGATAACGAATGCTGTTGTCCAGGTGAAGAGTGCTCTTCGCATAGGGTTAGGCCTCCTGCCGATGGGGTCGCGGGAATCCTCGATGCTTCTATAGCGCGTATGCGTCCCGCTGTCATTGGCGCGAGCGGTTGACGCTTCCTCACTTATCGAGGATCGCGGCAAGAGTATCGAACTGGCGCGACTACTAGTTGCCGGTGCCGCTCAACTTCACGGCGTGCGGGCTGGTCGGGTCCGGCATCACGTTGACTGCGAGGGACGCGGATTCCGCCGCGGTTGTCATAGGCTTGAAGTTCACGCCTACTGTGCACGACGAATTGCCGTCCAGCGATGCACCGCAAGTGCCGCCGGTAATCGTGAAATCGGCCGCATTGGCGCCGCTGACGGTGCTGCCAATCAAAATCGTAAACGGCGACTTGTTGGTGACCGTGGTCGTGAGCGTCTTGGAAGACGACCGCGAGACCGTGCCGTAAGTCAGTGTCAGCGGGGCGACAGTCTCCGGAATGGTGCCTGCCACGTTGAACGTGACGCCATAGGGACTGCCGGGGTCGGGGCTGTCCGCGACGGACAAGGTTGCAGTCTCGCTGCCCAGCGCGCCCGGCGTGAAAGTCACATGAATCGTGCACGAAGCCTTTGCGGCAAGCGTCGAGCCGCATGTAGTGCTGGTCATCGTGAAGTCTGCGGCATTGGGGCCGCTGATACTCGGGCTTAGCGAGACCGCGTTGGTCTGCTTATTCCAGATGGTAATGAGCTTCACGACCTTGACCCCAAACTTGGTGTTCGGGATCGAGACCGTTGCCGGCGTGACCGTCATGTCGACGGCGCCGGTGCCGGAGAGCGCGACCTTCTGCGAGCCGGCGGCGGTGTTGTCGAAGATCGTCAGCGTCGCCGTGCGTGCGCCGATAACATTCGGGGTGAACGCGACCGTGATCGTGCAGGTCGCCGCCGGTGCGAGTCCGCCTACCGGGCAGGTTGATGCGCCCGGAGCGAACTCGGCGGCATCAGACGAGTTAACGTTCGAGATCAGCAGTGGCGCCTTGCCGATGTTCTTCACGGTGATGTTCTTGCTCACGGTGTCACCCAACGGAGAGCTACCCAACAAGAGAGAAGCCGGAACGGTCGCCGAGGTGGTTGGTATCGCCGTGGGCGTCGGCGTTGCTGTCGCAGTAGATGTTGCGGTCGCAGTTGCCGTGGCTGTTGCGGTCGCAGTGGCCGTTGCGGTCGCCGTAGGTGTGGCCGTCACAGTTGCGGTCGCTGTCAGCGTAGCTGTTACAGTCGCGGTGGCGGTAACTGTCGCGGTCAGGGTTGGCGTCGCTGTCTGAGTGACCGTAGCGGTAACGGTCGGCGTTGCGCTTGCGGTAGCTGTTGCGGTCGCAGTCGGCGTGACAGTTGCCGTGGCCGTAGGCGTGGCCGTCACAGTTGCTGTAGCGGTCGTGGTCTGAGTGGCGGTGGCTGTCGCAGTCGCCGTCCGAGTCGCGGTTGGTGTGGCAGTGGCGGTGCGGGTCGAGGTTGCCGTAGCGGTCGCGGTTCTCGTCGGAGTGGGAGTTGGTCCGCCGCTTGGAGTAGGAGCCGGCGCTCCGAATGCCATCACCAGGTTGGTCGCATTGACGGTGCCGATTCCGCTCGCGAAGTCCCATCCGGCGGTGGCCCCGAAAGCGGGCTGATAGGCGGAATTGGAGGTCGACAGGACCCCGTAGGTGCCCGACGGCGTGTAGCAGTTATTGCTACCGGTGCAATCGACATCCATATCGCCCAGCGTGACATCATTAAAGATGCACGATGAATTGACGGCGTTCCCCAAGCTCGAGTCGCAGCCCGAATTGCCGCTGGCTCCATACTCGGCGGCGCCGAGCGAATAGTAAGTTGGATTCGGGTTTCCCTGGCGGCTGCCGGTGCGCTGATTGATGAGGGCTTGGATTCCCGCCATTATTGGCGACGAAATTGAGGTTCCGCCGAAACCCGCCCAGGTGTCAGGAGTTCCCGAACACGAGGCTCCGCCGTATTTCGTATCCGAATAGCAAACTACGTAGTAGTGTCCCCAGAGTCCGTTCGCGGCGAAAAGTGAGAGGTCAGGAATGTCTCTCACTCCATCGGCGGGATTGCCAAAAATCGATTGCCACCCGGGCTTCACATAGCCGGCGCAGCTTCCACTTACGACGCCACTGGTAGATGGCGTTCCCGTAGCGCATCCGCTAGGGCCTCCACTGCCCGATGCGGTGGTCAGGTAATACGCGTCGCCCAGTATGTCATTGCAGAATCCGTCGGTTCCATAGGTTGTCGAAAAGCCGCCAGCGGTGCTGAGCAATTCGCCGGCGCAGGAGTCATTCCAGGGAATTTCCGGAATGTAAGAGAGCGCGGATCCATCGGTCGAGCCGTTGGCCGTTCCCCAATAGGTGCCGGTCGTACCGGCGTAGGCGTCGCCGAAATCAGTGCCGCCGACCGAGACGTTATATGGGGTCGAGGTGAATCCGCTTACCGCGATGCCGTGGGTCGCCACCGATTGGTTCGCGTCGGCGCTGGCCGCGCCCTCATCGCCCGACGATACGAATACCGAGACGCCCTCGGCTACCGCCTGCTGATAGAGCGAACTGATATAGGCGTTAGTGGCGGCGCCGAGCACTGCCTCGGCCTCGCCGTAGCTGATACTCACGATCGCGGGCGGGGTGCTGGTTTCGCTGAGCAGATTTTGCAATGCGATGAAGCCGCCGAAATTGGTACTCGTGTCCGCGCACGACGCCAGCTCGATCGCCGCGTTGGGCGCCGCCGCGCTGGCCCACTCGACATCGATTGCCGCCTCGCCATCGTCGCCGTTGACGCCAGGATTGGTGCAGGTGCCCGCGCCTCCGCTGGCGCCGGGGGCCGGATGAACCGTCGTCAAGGAGCCCGATGGAAACGCGCTGGTGAGCCCGAAGGTGCTGCGAAATGTCGTCCAGTTCGCGGCCGTGTAAAGATTGGTGTCCTCGACCGTTACGATCGTTTGTCCCTTGCCGGAATAGCCCGCGGCGAATAGCGGATTGAAGTTATAGATGGTGGCGAGGTCGGCGGGCACCACCAACTGATAACCGCTGCTGGTGGTGTAGTCCGCGAGCCGCCGGTACATCGGATGCGGCCGGAAATCATTGAGCGATACGACCCCCACCAGCGCGGGCGCGAGTGCCGCCGGTATCGTCGGATTGCTCATGTTGGCGAAGTGCCTCTGCCCGTCCACTGACAGCGCATGGATCTCGGTGTGGAAAGCCTCGCGCACCGTTCCCGCCGTAGCGGAAAAATCGATCAGCATCGCGCTCGGATAAACGTAATTCACCTTGAACCCGCGCGCGCGAAGCCATCCGATTATCGTGTCGATGTCGTGCTTGCTTACGCCGAAGCCCTGTCCGAATTCCTTCGCGCTCAGCCAGTGATGGTAGTTCGATGAGTTTCGATCTTCGAGCTCGCCGAGCAATTGATCGAGTGCGCGCTCGCGCTCGGGCGAGCGCCGCAACTGCAGCAACAGATGGTCGAGTGGAAAATCGTCGGCCACGCGCCCACGATCATTGGCGAGGGTGGCCTCGGGACGGAGGCTGCCCGCTTGCGCAACGACATCGTTATCGTTGATCGATTCGCGGATTTGAATCGGCGCGGAAGCGTCCGAAACCGCGCGGGCCGGCCGCGGCGCGATGCCCATCGCGAGCCCGCAGATCGCCACCGCGATAACTACAATCGATACGGCTTTGTGCGCAGCGACACTTCGGCGTAACTTCAAGTATAGCTTCAAGTATTTATGCCCCCCGGCATGCGACGCAGGATGCCGCCCCACGGGTCATTTTCGGTGACCTACATTAGCGAGGCAAGTGCATTTTCCGGCCAAAAAAATGTTGCCGGGATGTTGCTCGGATGTTGCTCGGCGTCGTCAATTTGTAGCCGCCGCGTTGCTCCCCAGGACGACGTATCATCTATATTGCGCGCGTTTGGGAGCACAATGCGACCGCTCGGCGCCGTCCGGTCACACTTCGCGGAAAATGCGCGTCGCGACCAAGGATACCGGGATACTCACCCGCCCGGCCCCCAGTCGGCGTCATGGTTCTCGCAAATCAGGGAGCGAGAACCCCGCCGCGCCCCCACCCCGCAGAGCGGAGATCTGAAACCTCATCGAGGTTTCAGACCGACTGCGAGGCGTGCTCGAGCAGGCGCCCTGAGCGAAGCGAAGGGTCTCCGCGGAGCGATGTTCTTCCCGCTGCGAAGACACAGGAAGCGCGAAACCCAGTTCGGGTTTCGCAAATTGTTTCTTCAAATCCTCCGCGGAGCAATGCTCTTTAGCCCTCGCCAATTTGGGAGAGGACGGTCGCGAGTCATAACAGTGGTGCAGGCTTTAGTTGTGTGATGGCGACTAGGGGAGGCACCGCTCGAAAATTCGATTCCGATCTTCCGTTTCTGATTTCCTTAACTACTATCTCCCTCGGCCGTCTGTTCGGACGTTCGCCGGATTAGGTCCGCGGAGAGGCCTTAACACCCGCCTTCGTGATACGTACACGGTAGGGTTGTTAGGCGTATAAAGGCACGATGTTTGCAAACAATCTCGAGGTTCTTCTGACAGGTCTCTCTAGGTAGCCTTTATCCGCCCCGCCAGAACCCCAACAACAACCGCGATCGCGCACAAAAGTAAAGCCAGTCCTGAGGCAGCTACAGACACAGCATCATTCGGACCATATTTCTGTAAATTGGTAACCGATTGAATCACGATATAGGCCAGCGGCAGAGCATGAGCAATGGTCGAAAACAAAAGGATCGACAGCCGGCTGATTATCTTCCCAAAGACGCCACCTTCGATGCCGAGTATGAAGTAACCGAGTAGATAGTCTCCGGGGAGTCGCAACTCGTGTAGACCAGTCTCACCCAGTATTTGATATCTGGAGATACTCAGATAGTCGTATGTCTCTCGTTGCAACCGGCGCAAATATCCCACTCCCGATTGAGCCGCAAGGACCGCTGCGGGCACTACCAGAAAAACCTTTCTGAATAATTCAGAATCTGAGAGGTTGATGCCGTTTATCGAAAGCGATTTGCTGCCCCCATAGACGACGAGGTGATAGGCCACAATCGATCCGACGGCCAGCGCAAAATAACTGAGGAACTGTCGGTTGCTTCCCGCTAAACTGTCACGAACATCGCTGAGGAACTTGTCAAGCTGAACGTCGTTCCGTTCTTCCGCGAAAACCTTGCGGACCCGTCCTAGGACATCCATTTGTCAGAATCCCCAGTGTTTTATGCTGAAAGAATCACCAAAAACGCAAAGGTCGACTTACAACCCCGCTCTCTCACTGTGAAACCGCTACAACTCTCCCCGGTTCATATTCTCCCTCGAAGCAGCCGTGTTCTTCGGCATCTGGCAGTCAGATGTGATGGGGCGATTCGTCGTCTTCACGATACTCATAGCACTTCACGCCATCAAAGCGTCGAAGTAATTACGGAGGCATGAAGGAGAGCGGTTTCGCTTAACGATGTGATAAAAGCTCTCGCCTGAGTCTCCAAGTCTTAAGAATTCAGCAGTTTATCCAAGAGACTGTACATGTCGGTTGCGGGATCGAGATTGAAAGCATAGGTGCTACGCGTTGCTGCCTGAGAAAGCCCGTTTATGAGCTGCTTCGACAACTCGATCAACCGTTCGATATCGTTCGGTGTCAGCTTTGTATCAGCAAACTTGGCTTCGAAATTAACGTTTGACAAATGAGCATAGAGCTCATTGCGGAAAATCGTAATCTTCTTTCGCCAGATGCCATTTGCCTCATCGAGAATCGGCTGGAGTCGCGCGCGCACTTCATCCGGCGCCTGGCGAATCAAAATCGGCAAGCCAATACCTTTTCGACGAGTCTCAAAGAGCGCATAGAGAGTGATGATTGTGGCAACGAAATGGGCTTGTATACTCCCGTGGAAAAACGAGTTGTACCTTCTCATTACCTCAATATACTTCTTACGGCTCTCGGGCTCTGTGTAGATCCTCCAAATGCGGTAGTTCGTCGATGCAAAAGCTAACGCGGTCGGCAACCTGCCTAAAAATGTCATCCACAGAATGACCCTCAGTGACCAAAACCTAGCATTGTTTTACGATTATCCTAACCCCCTCAAATGAACATTATTCTCGCTCGGCTGTTTCCCAAATCCATCGCTGCACGGAGGTCCTTCCGCTCCGGTCGGGACGACATCAAAAAAAACGCGGAGGGGCTAGCGGGAAGTTCGTGGTGTTTGAGCACCACGCGCGAAACGCGCGTAGCCCTCACCGTCACGTCGCGGCTGTTGCGGCAGCCATCGCAACAGCCGCGCCGCGACCGCCTCTCCCGAAAGACAAGGAGCGGGCGAGGGTTTGAGAAGCATCTCGCTGCGCGGAGGCCCTTCGCTTCGCTCAGGGCGACCGCTCGGGCACGCCTCGCGGCCGCTCCGCGTAGGTCCTTCGGGATGACCCTCAGGATGACATCAAAAAATTTAACGGGGAAAGAAGAAAGGAAAATTTGCGAAAACCTAGACATCCATCGCTTCGCGGAGACCCTTCGCAGTGCTCAGGGCGACCGGCACGCTGAAGCAGCCTGCTCCCTCACTCTCGTCTCTCCCAGCAGCCGGGGAGAGAGGGTGAAGGACCGCGGCCAGATTTAGGGCCCTGAAAGGGGCACGCCTCGCGGTCGGAAAAAAATGAAACGAAAACTGGGTTCCGCGCTTCCTGTTTGTTTGAAACGGGAAGCCTGAAACCTCGTGAGGTTTCAGCCTCTGATTCTTCCCCCTTCCTGCGCCGGATTTCAGTTCCCAGCTCCTCCGCGCGCGGCTGGCGGATTCAAGCGCACGTTACTAAGCTCTGTCGCCATGGCGAACAAAACTGCGACTCACCGCAAGAAGTCCAAACGCGTCTTTATATTGGGCGGCGGCGCCGCCTTCGGCGCCCATCAGGCCGGCGCCCTCGATCATCTGATAGGCCGCGGCATCACCCCCGACGCCATCATCGGCAGCTCGGTCGGTATCCTCAATGCGCTGCTGTACGCGAGCGGCGGCACCGACCTCGCGCTCAAGAGTTGGCGCGAGCTGAATTCGCTGAAGGTCCTAAGTCGGCCCCTCGATCACGCAAAATCCGTTGCTCGGCAACTCGCTGATGTCGATGGATCGGCTGGTCAGTTGGGTCGATCGCCACGGTGGATTTCGAGCGCGTGTTCGCGAGTGCGCTCGAACTCAAATTCGTGGTGCTCAATCTTTCCGACGGACAGGCGTATCTGCGCGGCAACCGGACCGAGCGCAACGCCGCCGACTTCCGCACCATCGCGCATATCGGTTATCGGATTCCGATTTTGTATCCGCCGATGCTGTTCGAGGGCGAGTACTGGTGCGACGGCGGCTTCGCGTGGAACTTACCGCTCAAGGATGCTGGGTCCAGCATGGACCGCGGACGAAACTACGTGCTCTCGGTGATTCGCAGCACGCTGCCCGAGCGGAAGAAAATTTCCCACCCTGGCGCTACGTCGGGTACCGCATGATGGAGGTGCTATGGGCGGGCGCGGGCAACGCGAGCCGACTGCGCGCGCTGGTGAAAGATGGCCGCTACCATGGGGCGCGGATCATCGATATCGAGCCGAGCGAACATTTCGGCGTCGATCCGTTGAGTATCCTGTGGACGCATGGTCCGAAGGCGGAGCTGGCTGATGGATCTGGGGCGCCTCGATGCGTCGCGCGCGCTCGACGGGATGGCGGAGTAGGGTGGGGCGCGGCATGAATCCCGCTCCGCGGATTGCGGGAACCATGCCGCACCCTCCGGCAGTGAGTTAAAACATTAGCAATACGTAATGAAGCTCGAAGAAGCTGGCAGCACA